>NC_014259.1:0-692090 GCF_000196795.1 Acinetobacter oleivorans DR1 | reverse complement strand
AATGCTGATAGCCTTTTCAGGAACTGCTTTCGTGCCTTATTTTTTAGGCTATCAATTAGCAACCATTCCACTCACTTTAGGTGTAGTCGCAGCAGGTTTAAGTGATATTGATGATCGCTTTTCCGTGCGAATCATGAACCTGATTTATACTTATATAGGGTTCTTCGTTACCGCTGCTTCCGTACAACTACTTTTCCCCTACCCAATGGCTTTTGCTTTAGGGTTAATTGCATCATGTATTGGCTGGATTTTACTTGGTTCATTAGGACGTCGTTACGCAACCATCTCTTATGGCTGTTTAGTTGTTTCAGTCTATACCATGCTAGGTGTTCACCTTTTTGATCATTGGTATATCCAACCTGCCCTTTTAGTGGCAGGTGCTGCGTGGTACGGCCTCATTGCTACTATTAGTTTTTTATTATTTCCAGTTCGACAACTACAAGACAAACTGGCTGCGTCTTATGCATCTTTAGGTGATTTTCTTTTTGCAAAATCAAATTTGTTTGATGTAGATATGACCCCTGCCAGCTATCAGCAAAGTATGATCGAGCTGTCGTTAGAAAACGGTAAGTTAATTACGATTTTTAATGACTTAAAAACAGCTTTACTGACTCGTTTAAAAGGCGACCGTGGACAAAAAGATACCCGCCGAAGCTTACATTATTATTTTGTTGCTCAAGATATTCATGAACGTGCTGACTCAGCCCATATTGATTATCAAAAATTAGCCAAAATTTTTCAGCACAGTGATATTTTATTTAGATTCCAACGAATTTTGGCTGTTCAAGGTAAAGCTTGCCAAGAGTTAAACGAATGTATTTTGCAACGCAAACCTTATAACCATAATAAAAGGTTTAAACAAAGCTTTGAAAACCTACGCCTCTCTTTAGAGAAGTTACGTCGTGATCAGCATTATGACCTTTTATGGGTAAATGCTCTTTTCGCTTTATACCAAAATTTAAAGTCTATCGATTCCCAGTTACTCAATTTGGAAACTGAACAACACATTCAATCTGATAAAGTAAAACAAGCCGAGAACCAGCTGAAAGATGATGATTTACAAGGATGGAATGATATCGTCATCCGAATAAAACAGAACTTAACTCCTGAATCTGTGCTGTTCCGCCACGCGATTCGCGTCTCAATTGTTTTGTTTATCGGATATGTCTTTATTCAAATGACCCATATTGAATATGGCTATTGGATTATGCTTACAGCTCTATTTGTAAGCCAACCCAACTTTAACGCGACCAAGCGCCGCTTACGTTTACGAATTGTTGGGACATTAATTGGTATTATTGTTGGACTTGCGATTATCTTCTTAATTCCTTCGACAGAAGGACAACTATTCATGTTGATATTAAGTGGAGTCCTGTTTTTTGAATTACGTAGTAAACAATATGCGCAGGCAACTGCCTTTATCACCATTTTGGCATTAATTAACTTTAATCTAGATGGTTCAGCAATGGCTGCTGCCATTCCTCGATTTGTAGATACTTTAATGGGATGTGCTTTAGCTTGGTTTGGGGTGACCTTTATTTGGCCTGACTGGAAGTTTCGACGTTTGCCTCGTAACATCAGACGCTCACTCCAAGCTCAATGTAATTATTTAGCCGAAGTTGTCAAACAATATCATGAAGGCCGTAATCATGCGCTAAATTACCGAATTGTACGTCGAGCTGCACATAATACTGATGCTGAAGTTGCTTCACTTATTTCAACTTTAGCAACTGAACCAGACTTTGACCCGACTCGTAAATCCGATATTTTTGAATTTTTATGTTTAAACCATACATTTTTAAGTTATATCGCGGCACTTGGAGCACATCGAGAAAACATTCAGGATCAAGCTGTCCTTAAACTATTAGACCAAGCCCTTGATGATATTCAAGGTGCTCTATTAAGAGACGAAATGCCTGATCTTACAGCACAAAATATGCTCCAAACGATACGTCAACGTTTAAGCCAAAATGATGAAGATGACCAAAAATCACTCATTATTTTACAGCAGCTCTCGCTCATGCTTGGTGTATTGAACCGATTTAGTATGTTAAAACAACGGCTAAGTCATGATCTTGATAATGATGCCAGTGAGCTTGCATCATTATAAATTTGCCTCGGAATTTAGTATTAAATTGGCATAATATCCTTTCCTGACTTATGCCAATTAGTGCTAAACTTAAAACAGTTTACAATTTGTTATTTGCACTATGACCGCGAAAACTTTATACGCTTATACGCTTCAGCCTGTTCCATATGATGTGTCAGAAGCTGAACAACGTAATGCACAGCTTCTTATCTGGCGCAGCACTAATAAAATCAGCACAAAAATTTGGGCTATTATGGGTGTCGTTTTAGCCCTAGCTATATTAGGTCTTATTTTTATTAAGAACTACTCTACTGTTTTTTGCTGGGTTGCTATTGTCGCTGTAGTACTTTACTACCTAGGTCGTAAATACGGATTAGAATGGTACGTTAAACGCAAAATGAATGAATTTCCGGTACAGGAAATCAAAGGTATTCGTTTAGGTGTACAGCCTCATGGCATCGTGATGCGTCAGCAAATGGGCCTTCAAGAAGGCGTTGGTACAATCGGATGGAAAAATATCTACGAATGGTACAACGCACCTGATTTTATTTTGGTCAATTTCAAAGTGAAAGATCCAAAAGGTCAAGAGCAGCAAGGTGCTTATATTCTACCTAAGCGCATGGATTCTAAGAACTTCTCGTTCAACACGATTCGCACTCACTTAAAAGAATCTGTAGGTGAACCAAAAACCTTGTAATTCTAGATTCTATAAAAAGCCTCCTGATGGAGGTTTTTTATTAAAGTAAAAATAAATGATAATGAAAATTAATATTATCTCCAAAATCCATATTATCTACTCAATCTTCGGCTATACTTCGTTACAAGATCTCCATCATATTTACATTTTCGACCATGTTTAAAAAAATTTTATTTCAAATTCATTGGTTTCTGGGTATTACTGCTGGCCTCATCTTATCCATTATGGGTGTAACAGGTGCAATTTATTCTTATGATCAACAAATTTTAAAATGGGTGAATTCTGATAGTTATGTTGTTCAAGCTGAAAACACTCCAAAGTTAACCCCTGCTCAGCTATATCAACATTTCAATACAACTCAGCCTGAAATTAAAATTAATAGCATTACGATTGCCAAGGACCCCACCTCTTCTTCTGTTGTAAATATTGAAAAAGAAGGTGAACGTCGTGGCTACAATATGATGGTTAATCCATATAACGCTCAAATTCTGCCAGATGTGAAAGGCCGAAAGTTGTTGTTACTCATACAACAAATTCACCGTAATTTAACAGCTGGCGAAGTTGGTAAACAAATTACTGGTGCTTGCGCACTCATGTTAATTTACTTTGTACTCAGTGGGTTATATTTACGCTGGCCTAAAAAGCATTCTGCTCGTCAATGGCTCGCTGTGAAGCCGAAACTCAAAGGCCGAAATTTTATTTGGGATCTACATGCTGTTGTGGGTACGTGGGTCATTGTTTTTTATCTGCTTTTCGCATGTACAGGTCTATATTGGTCTTATGACTGGTGGCGTAGTGGCATGTTCAAAGTGATGGGAGTTGAACAACCTAAACCACAAGGTCATGGTGCTACTCCTCAAAATCGCGGAATGCAACAAGGTAAACACTCTGACCGCAATAAAGATAAAAAATCAGAACCTCAATTAGATAATACTCAGCTCATTACAGCACTTAATCAAACATGGAGTGGCTTCAATAGTCAGGTCGGACGTGATTATTCGACACTAACATTGAACTTACCGAAAAAAGATGATGGAAAAGTTGAGTTAAGCTTTGTCGATGCTACGCCACAACATGAGCGTGCACGTAACCAAGCCATCTATAATTATCAAACTGGTAATATCGAAAAGATGGAGCTTTACGAAGATAAAAAGCTTAATCAAAAGATCATGAGCAGCATGTTACCAGTGCATCGTGGTAGTTTCTTTGGACCAATTTATCAGTTTGCTGCCATGCTTGCTTCATTGGCAATGCCTTTGTTCTTGGTTACAGGATGGATGCTTTATCTTAAACGCCGTAAACAGAAAAAATTAACACAGGCGGCTCGTCAGTCTTTAGCTGGACAATACATTGATCTAAATGCGAAACCTTGGCTTATTACCTATGCAACTCAAACAGGTGTAGCCGAACAACTCGCTTGGAGTACAGCAACAAGTTTACAAGAAGCTCATCAACCTGTTCAGGTTATACCTGTACAGCAGCTAACACAGTTTGATTTAGAGCAGCATGAGCAAGTTCTATTTGTGATCAGTACTTATGGTACTGGTGATGCACCAGATCTCGCCACAAGCTTTGCTAAAAAGCTTTTAAAAGCAGATCTAGATCTTAAACACATTAACTATGCTGTTTTGGCATTAGGTTCTAAAGAATATCCTGATACTTATTGTAGCTTTGGGCATGTGGTAGACCTCTGGCTTAAAACTAATGGTGCTCATGCCCTCTTTAGTACAATTGAAGTTGATAATGCAAACTTATCCGATATTCAAAACTGGAATCAGGCACTCGCGAAAGCAACTAAATTAGATTTGCATGCGGTAAATTTAGAAAAAGTATTTGATACATGGGTACTGCAACAACGTGACCTACTCAATCCAAATAGCTTAGGTCAACCTGCTTATAATATTGAGCTTAATGCAAAGCACGAAGCACTATGGCAAGCGGGTGATATTGCTGAAATTCAACCTGGCAATAGCCCTGAACGTATTCACGACTTTTTGCAGAAGCATCATATTCTTAAAAACACAAAAGTTGATTCTTTACAGATTTCAATCGAAAAAGCTCTTTGGAATAAAGATTTAACGGGCGAAATTGAACCATTTGCGAATCTGGACCATTTATTAGAGCAGCTCCCTACTCTACCAACGCGAGAGTATTCGATTGCGAGTATTCCTTCTCAGCAAGTCCTTCGTTTGGTTGTACGCCAACAATATGATGCGTCTGGTAACTTAGGTTTAGGTTCGGGTTGGCTTACTCAACATACGCAAGTTAATAATGAAATTGCCTTGCGTATTCGTACCAATGAATCATTCCATCTTATTGATGATAACCGCCCTATTATTTGTATTGGTAACGGAACAGGTATTGCTGGCTTAATGAGCCTATTACACACCCGTACACGTCATAATTACACTGAAAACTGGTTAATCTTTGGTGAACGTCAAAGAGCCTGTGATTTCTTCTATGAATCAACTATTGAGGCATGGAAAACCACAGGAATGTTAAAACGCCTCGATTTAGCATTTTCGAGAGATCAAGAACAACGTATGTATGTTCAAGATGTAATCCGTCAGAATGCAGCAGAATTAGTAAGCTGGATAGAACGCGGTGCTATTCTGTATGTATGCGGTAGTATTGATGGTATGGCAAGCGGAGTTGATCAAGCACTTATCGAAATTCTGGGTGAAGAACAGGTAGATGATTTAAGACAACAAGGTCGTTACCGCCGTGATGTTTATTAAAGATTAATAAAAACAAAAAAAACCGAGTAATAGCTTAAATGCTTTACTCGGTTTTTTATTGCATTCAGAATGATTTTGCATACACTGTCTGCAATTTAAATTGCAACTCTAAGCACAATGCAAGTCAGTAAGTGGATCCGTATTTTCCTAGCAATCATTGGTTCGATTTTATTTCTAGATGGATTAGTTTTAATTTGTCTCAATAAAATTAATGTAGGCACAATTATTCCTTTCATTTTAGGTACTTTCTTCTGCCTATATTCTTTATTTTATTATCATTTAGAACGCTTTTTCTTCTACCACTATCGCTTACATACATTTTGGCGTTTTGGGTGGCTATGCTTCTGGATATGGCTAATTGGCTTAGGCTATTTCTTTAGTTTTATTAAAGAAAATAAAGATACTTCAGATAATATTCCTCCAGTAAGAGCAATTATTGTCTTAGGAAGCGGTGTCGAAAATGGCCAACCATCTAAAATTCTTGCAAAACGTTTAGATACAGCTGCCCCTTTAGCGCTTAAACAACAGCAAGCAAAAGTTGTTTTAACAGGTGGTTTAGACTTTTCAGAAAAAGAAAGCGAAGCATTAGTGATGTCTCGTTATCTTCAGCAAAAGTATCATATTGCAAAAGAACGGATGATTCTTGAAGATAAAAGTACCAGCACTGAGCTTAATTTGAAAAATAGTCAACCACTATTAGCACAGCAGCACATTAACTTAAACCAACCAATTGCTATTGTGACAAGTGATTTTCATATTCCTAGAGCAGTAGCAATTGCAAAGAAACAGGGCTATACCCAAGTTTATGGAGTAGCAGCCGAAACACCTTTAGCTACTCGCTACAATGCATGGTTACGTGAATATTTCGCGTATGCGAGTGGATGGCTTCTAAACGAATATTAAAAGTAATTTAGTCGAAAAACTGCTATTCAAAAAAATAGCAGTTTTTTTATTTGCCAAAATATTAGCAAGCAGTACAAATATAAAGTCGATCTAAGCTGAAGATAATAAATTGCAGATTAAATTCTTATATTTAGTCTCAAATGAAATAAATTTAATGAGGATCAGGAACCCATCGAAGGCATAAGTATAGAAGTACTAAAGTTAAAAAATTGAAATCAATAGAAAAATAACTCGAAGGAGTAAAACTTTATTTTTTTAGAATAGAAAATTGAAAAATATATCTAGTCACATAGTAAATATGTTTACATGTAAGCAAAAGATATTTATGGAAGAATTAATTTAGGAAATTAAATTTTCTGAAAGAAATAATGGTGGGCGCTGACGGGATCGAACCGCCGACATTCTGCTTGTAAGGCAGACGCTCTACCAACTGAGCTAAGCGCCCTTAATGAGAAAAGATAGCGAATGTATCTTTATACTCTACATTCTCTAGACAAGGGAATCAAGAGAATGGCGCAGCGGACGGGGCTCGAACCCGCGACCCCCGGCGTGACAGGCCGGTATTCTAACCAACTGAACTACCGCTGCACTACAATACTTTAAAATAAAGTATGGTCACATATATGGTGGGCGCTGACGGGATCGAACCGCCGACATTCTGCTTGTAAGGCAGACGCTCTACCAACTGAGCTAAGCGCCCCAGAAGAAAACTAATTATTCATTAATTTTTTGATTTAAAACTTTTACATTTCAAACCTTCTTCCAAACACAACCCGAACTGAAAAGTGGCGCAGCGGACGGGGCTCGAACCCGCGACCCCCGGCGTGACAGGCCGGTATTCTAACCAACTGAACTACCGCTGCACTTTCACAATATCGAAATTGTGGGGTAAACGATGTTAAGTCTTAAGTGGCGCAGCGGACGGGGCTCGAACCCGCGACCCCCGGCGTGACAGGCCGGTATTCTAACCAACTGAACTACCGCTGCACTTGAGAGCTTAACGTAAAGGCTTGGTGGGCGCTGACGGGATCGAACCGCCGACATTCTGCTTGTAAGGCAGACGCTCTACCAACTGAGCTAAGCGCCCTTAACGTCTTCATCGTTTGTGAGGTGCATTATAGAGAATCTTTAACAGGTGTCAAACGCTTTTCGACTTCTTTTTAAAAAAATGCGAATGAATGATTAAAAATAAGTCATTATTAAGTAAAAAACAATTTTTTGTATTTTATTTAAACACTTATTTCAATATTTACCACATTTACACAGCTCATCAAGATTAGATAAAACTCGCTCTCAGGTTAAAGATTGTTCAGATAAATAAACTAACGCATCTTCAGCAACTAAATCAAATAGCTCAATGATTTCTTCATTACGCATTCGAACGCAGCCATGTGACATTGGCACCCCCATTGGTTGCGTGTCTGGAGTCCCATGAATGTAAATGTAACGCTGCATGGTGTCGTGACCTTCGCCTTTATTAAAACCTTCTTCTAGGCCATCTAACCAAAGAATACGAGAAAGTATCCAGTCTCGTTCAGGATATTGGGTAGCTAACTCAGTGCTATAAACCTCCCCTGTTGGCTTACGTGCAATAAAAACTGCATTTTGTGGGGACTCGGCACCAATTTTCTTTGCCACTCTATGCCATCCGCGTGGTGTTCTACCCGTATTTTCCTGCTCACCGATTCCATTCTTTCCTGTAGAAATAACATAAAACTTATTATGTTTAGGCAAAGTTAATGTTTGGTTCACTAAATCGATAAGAACATCAGCATCTTCGAGCTTAAATTGAGACATTGGACTTATTCTCTTATATCAACTCAAATAAATTGAGTTTAATTAAAAAATTGTTGTAAGGGCTTGTCTTGTACTGAAATAAAAGATTATCAATCTTCTTTTATCTACGCGCAGTTTCACCACTTGTCTTGCGCCAAAAATAAAAGATTATCAATCTTCTTTTATCTACGCGCAGTTTCACTGCTTGTCTTGCGCCAAAAATAAAAGATTATCAATCTTTTATTTTTGGCTCAGGGCGTAGCCATAACCAAACTGCAACGATGAACATAGTAAGATCAGTAAAAACCTTGACTAAAAGTGGTGCTGAAGTGAATAGCATGATCATTCCGCTAATCGCCATCATTATGCTTGCAATCCACTTTGCTTTACGAGGCACTGTGCCATTGGCTCGCCAATCACGTAGCGTTGGACCATATTTAGGATGATTTAACAACCAATTATCCATTTGTGGCCAGCCTTTTGACGCAGCCCAAGCAGCCAGAATCAAAAACACTGTTGTTGGCATACCTGGTAAAATTGCTCCAATAATGCCTAGCGTGATAAAAATCACAACTAAAGAGCGCCAGAACAATGTTCGCATATATAAACCTTAACCTGCTGTTAGCGTTAGTATAAAGTGTTTTTCTAATATTTTTTGTTGATCCATTATGAAATTAGGATGAATTACTTCGAGTATTAAATGTATGAATATTGCCTCAGTTAAAACGTCCTATTTCGAGCCATGGCTTCAATTTCAACACCCTATAGTTAGACAACTCGCTTTTTGTATTGCTAGTCCAAATTTACTTTGTCAAATACCAAAAAGCTTAGATATACAACATCATTTCAAGTTACATACAAGTGAGTTTTGGGAGGTTCATTTTCAAAACTATTTGCCGCGTTTGAAAGAGCTTGATCAAACTCCAGAGCCTTTAATTCGGTTTTTATCTCAGCTTAAAAGTACACGCTTAGGTTTACGCTTTGAGCATCTACTCTGGTTTTGGTTGCAAGAGGATCAGTATCATCCCTATCAACTATTAGGACATAGTATTCAAAAAATTGAGGGAGCAAAAACTTTAGGAGAACTAGATTTTTTAATTTTAAATAAAGAAACTCAAGAAATTGAACATTGGGAGGTAGCCTTAAAATATTATCTAGGTGAGGCAGATTTACATTTAGAACAATGGATTGGCTTAAACCGTCAGGATACTTTAAGCAAAAAGCTTTATCATTTTACGAACAAACAATTTCAGTTTTCTGAAGCCTTAAACTTTGAAATTCAACAACGTTTTTCGGTTTTAAAGGGTCAGCTTTATCTTCCTCTAGATTTAAATTTACAACAGCTGCTACCTGACTGGATAAATTTACAGCGTCGTTTAGGGTATTGGGGCACCACAATTCCTCATTCTTCTTTTTATCGATTAGAAAGACAGGAATGGCTGTGTCCAAATAATCAACCTAGTTCCGCCCCAGCACATTGGTGGACAGACGGTTTATATTGTAAAAATGGTCAGGAAGTTCTGTTTTATATGTTTAGACATCCTTCATATTTAAAATTTAAGTGCAACTTCCAGAAATTTAAATAATTAACAATAAATTTAAGATTCTAGAAACATTTTATAACGTTTTTACTATTAAACAGTCATGTTTCTTTTTCCGTTTGTTTTTTAATCTAAATTTACTTCATTATTAAATTTAAACGGAGAAAATGATGAAAAAAGTTTTAGCTGCTTCTGTCATGATTGCTGTTGTTTTAACAGGCTGTAATACGTTTAAGGGTTTTGGTAAAGATGTTTCTAAAGCAGGTGATGCTGTAACGAATACTGCTGAAAAAACACAAGATAAAATGTAAGTTAGAGTTATCACTAAAAAACCTTATCGTTCCGATAAGGTTTTTTTATTTTTACGTACCCATCACGTAGAGATTCGCCTATTATATCGGACTATATTTCACCTGATCAGCACGCAATTTCCGGTATGAACCATTCAGATACTCTCTCGCTTAGCCTAGAACTTTTACAACAACCTTCTGTTACTCCAGTTGATCATACTTGTCAGACCATCATGGCAGACCGCTTACGCCAAGTTGGTTTTCATATTGAACCAATGCGTTTTGGTGATGTAGATAATCTCTGGGCACGCCGCGGAACTGAAGAGCCTGTATTTTGTTTTGCAGGTCATACTGATGTCGTTCCGACAGGTAAATTAGAAGCATGGAATTCAGACCCATTTGCACCTGAAATCCGCGATGGAAAATTATATGGTCGCGGTTCGGCAGATATGAAAACAGCTTTGGCAGCTATGGTTGTCGCATCTGAGCGTTTTGTAGCAAAACATCCAAACCATAAAGGTTCTATCGCATTTCTGATTACTTCAGATGAGGAAGGCCCTGCTGTTAACGGTACGGTCAAGGTTATTGAGACTCTTGAAGAACGTAACGAAAAAATTAAATGGTGTTTGGTAGGTGAACCCTCAAGTACGCATAAATTAGGTGATATTGTTAAAAATGGGCGTCGTGGTTCGCTTAATGCAGTATTAAAGGTCCAAGGTAAACAAGGTCATGTTGCTTATCCACATTTAGCACTTAACCCAATTCATGAGGCATCACCCGCTTTAACAGAGCTATGCCAAACTGTTTGGGATAATGGAAATGAATATTTCCCCGCAACATCATTTCAGATTTCAAATATTCATTCTGGAACTGGTGCAACCAACGTAATTCCGGGTACTTTAGAAGTTACTTTTAACTTCCGTTATTCAACAGAAGTAACAGCTGAACAGCTTAAACAACGTGTTCATGAGATTTTAGATAAACACGCTTTAAAATATGAAATCGTTTGGAATTTGTCTGGTTTACCTTTCCTGACTCCAATCGGTGAACTCGTTAATGCCGCTCAAACTGCTATTTTAAATGTAACTGGCACTGAAACTGAGCTTTCAACAAGTGGTGGTACTTCTGACGGACGTTTTATTGCTCCGACAGGTGCACAGGTATTGGAATTAGGGGTTCTTAACGCAACAATTCATCAAATTAATGAACATGTTGACGTGCATGACCTCGATCCCCTGACTGATATTTATGAGCAAATTTTAGAAAATTTATTAGCTAAGTAAAAATTAAAAAGGAACTCAAATGAGTTCCTTTTTTTATAGATGAAGCGAGTTTTGGATATATTGCAAATTAGGAACGTGGTAGCGTTGATTCTCCATTCGCACATATTTAAATACACTTGGATTCTGCAAAGTATCTTGTATATCTTCATTTTCATCTACGACTTCAGAAATACGTAAACGAACTGAAGCTGGCATCGATTTACAGATGAGTGCAAAACGTTGGCTGATATCTTCACTTTCAATAACCAATGCCACTGCTCGCGAGTCAATTTCATTATGCAATGAATAGACCGGAAGCTTTACGTCATGCCATTCAATATGCTTAATACTATTTTTAACATCCATCGCTGATAACACTATGTTTTGTGGCAATAGCATCGGCACTTGCTGATCACATTCAATAATATATGCATCAATAAAACCAGTTGAAACAGTAATTAAATGTTGAAGTTCTTGCTGATCCATTTCCCCAATTAATGATGTACTTATCTGATTTTTCATTAGGCAAGTTCCTCTTCACGTGTCGTGAAAAAAGCATCAATATTGTGAAGTAAGTCTTCTTCTTGGAAAGGTTTACCCATGTATTGGTTGACCCCTAAAGCAAATGCTCGTTCACGGTGTTTTTCGCCAGTTCTTGATGTAATCATAATGACTGGCATATGTTGATGTAGATCATGATGTCGTACGAGGTTAAGTACCTCAAAACCATCCATTCGTGGCATTTCAATATCAAGCAACATCAGATCTGGTTTAATATTTTCCAACTGCTCAATTGCATCAATACCATCTTTAGCAGTGACTACGTCATAGCCTTGGCGTTCGAGTAAACGAGTCGTCACCTTACGGACTGTAACAGAGTCATCTACAATCATAATGAGACGGCGTTCGTCAGACTCGCGTTGTCTATAGACAGTCTCATTGAGCGACTTATGTCGACGAGTAGACTGAATTTGGCGAGCAATATTTTGTCCATCTAAAATGAGACAAACTTGACCATCACCTAAAATAGTTGCACCTGCAATCGCACCAATACTAGAGAACTGCTGCCCGATTGGCTTAACTACAATCTGCGCTCGTGAACCAATAAGCTGATCAACCAATAATGCAATTGTTTGTCCATTATTGGCCTTAATCATTAATACTGGTAGCGAATACATCATCCCACTTAAACGTGGAATCGGCTGATTACCAACAAACTCAGATAAATAGCGTAATGGATAGCGTTTATTTTCAAATTCAAAGAACTCTTGTGCACTTCCAAAATACTGTTCTAATGATGTTGGTGAAACTCGAACAATTCGATCAATTTGAGCTAACGGAATTGCAAATTGTTGATCAGCAACTTTAACCATTAAGGCATCACTAACAGCTACTGTGGTTGGAACACGTATGGTAAAGATTGTTCCTTGCCCATAAACAGAGTCAACAGTCACATGTCCGCCCAAAGCTTTAATATCACTTTGTACAACATCAAGCCCTACACCACGACCTGAAATCTGAGTGACTTGATCGGCTGTACTTAACCCTGGATGGAAAATCAACTGCAAAATATCTTGATGTTCTAAGACTTGTTCAGAATTAATTAAACCAGATAAGAGGGCCTTTTGACGGACCTTCTCAATATCAATACCTCGACCATCATCTTTAAATGTAACAACAACATCCGTACCTTGACGGTGAATATTTAGTTCAATACGTCCAGTTTCTGGTTTTTTTGCTTGTTCGCGTTGCACACGATCTTCTAGACCGTGGTCAATTGCATTTCGAAGCATGTGCTCAAGCGGTGTAACCAAACGCTCTAGCATTGTTCGGTCTAGCTCACCTTCAGTATTATTAACAAAAAGCTCTGCTGGTCGATCCAATGCAGTAGAAGTCTGTCTCACAATTCGTTGTAAACGAGGTAGCAATCGAGAGAATGGTACTAGACGAGTTCGCATTAGCCCTTCTTGGATTTCGGCCTGAATACGTGATTGCTGTACCAATAAACTTTCGGTATCTCTGATTTTTTCAGATAAAGTATTTTTGAAATCCACTAAGTCTGATGCAGATTCGGCAAGTGATTTCGATAATTGATTTAATGAAGAGTATTGATCCATCTCTAGAGGATCAAACTCTGTATAACGAGAGTGCTCAATACCGTGTTTTGCAATAATCTGGGTTTCTAATTCGCCTTCCATTCGACGTAACTGGTCCGCAAGTCGTTGAATGGCTAATTCCATTTCCACGAGCGTATGACCAAATTGACTGAGATCCATTTCAATTCGTGAACGGTTAATCGAATTTTCACCAGACAAATCAATCATTTTCTCGATTAAATCTGCTGAAACACGAATCATCTCATTGTTTTGTTCAAGATGCTGCGTTTGTTCCCATGCACCTATCATTGGCGGTGGTTCTGTACCATCACCTTGCACAAAACTCATTACAGGTTCCGTGCCAAATAGATCAGTTCTAGTCAATTTACTCGGAATTTGAATTGCCGTTTCAATAAACTGAATATTTTCTAGACTATGCTGTAATCCATCGAAATGTTGATAATTTTGCTTAAAAATTGCCTCTTTTAGCCAGACAATCGCACTCTCTAATAAGTTGTCATAAATATTTGAGCTAAAATGATAAAGCGCAAATTTTTCAAAAGCATTCTCAAGTTGATAAGCAATTGCTTGCACAGTTTCTAGTCCCAACATACGGGAACCACCCTTCAAACTGTGCACTGCTCTTTGTAGCTGAAGCAAGATACTACGATTGGTACGCTGTTCAAACCATTGCTTTAACAGATGATCGGCCATCTCTAACAGTTCGGCCGCTTCCTCCATAAATGTCTGCTCGACAACAGAATCAATATCCTGATCTTGGATACTGTCTGTATAGCCTTCTGCATCAAAAATTTGTAATTCTGTGTGCTCAACAAGTCGAGTATTAGACTCAACAATCTGCTCAAAATTAGAAGTTAACTCATCGAGATTTAACGCAGTATCGTTTATAGCTTCTTGCTGTAATACTTCAACATTTAATTCTGGTATAACATCTGTTTCAGACTCTGCTTGCATCTCTTTAACAACAGAGCCAAGTGACTCATATACCTTACCGGCACTCTTAAGCGCTTGAATAGTATGAGAAGCCGCATAATCTAGGTGCTGCTCACGTACTATTTGTAGACGGTCAGCTAAATCATCTTGAACCAGACGGATAAAATCAATAAGAGCAGATGAAGCAACCAACTGTCTTTGAATGATGCGCTCATAAATACTTTCTAATTCATGTGCAATTAAACCAATATAATTTGCCTGAATCATATTTGCCCCACCTTTTAAGGTATGCAAATAACGCATCAGGTTATTAAGAGCAGCAAAGTTCTCTTGATCATTAACCCAAATATTAAGATCTGTATCCATTCCTTCAAGCAACTCATCGGCTTCTTCAAGAAAAATATCTAACAGTTCTGGATCAAAATAACGATTTACGTGCTCAGTAGTCATGAATTGGCGATCTAAATGCATACTCTGACTCATTGCTACATGATCAGTTAATACACTTTCGATAGATGCCGGAGATTCATCTGATGTTTGTTCTACATCAACACTAAATAATGACTCAACAACATCCTGATTATCTAATGGTTCAGAATTAAGGCTTGGAATATGTTGGGTATATAGTTTTAGCTCTTCCAAAACATTTTGGTGTTGCTCAATAATACTAACTCGTTGACCCGCAGCTAATGCGTCAAATAACTGAATTAATTGTTGATGTGCTTTCTGATAAATTTCAAAAACATAATCTGATTGCAATAAATCAGGTCGATCAAGCAATACGTCATAGCTATCTTTTAGTTGGTTCGTATATTCATATAAACCAACCATGGCCTGAGACTGAGTATGTTGCAGTAACAAGTCAGCTTGTTCACTTAATCGTTCAAGATAATGAGGAAACTCAGAACGAATTCCTTTCTCAAAATCTAACTCTGCATCAAGTAATTCTGAAACATTGAGCTGTAACAGCTGAGATACCAGACCATGTGGAGGCATGAGTGGGCTTGAATGCTCCCCATGCTGCTCCATATAAGCATCCCAAACTTGGTTAAACTGTTTCAGATTAGAATCTAATTGGTCATTAGAGCAATACGCAGCTAATAGATCTAAACAATTTCGAATAAACTGTCTGTAATCACGGAGTAGTAATATCTCTTCTGAATGAGAAGAAAGTTCTTCTTGTAATAAGATTTTGAATAAATGCTCAACCTTCGTACTAGCATCAAAAATTGCTTCGACCTGAGCCATTGCCGAGCTACCGCGCAATGTATGTAATGCACGTATGAGCGCATTATAACTCTCGTGCTGATGTATTTCTTGTTCTAAAAATTGATCAATGGTCGCTAAATGCTCTTCCGCTTCTTCCATAAATAAAACTAAGGTTTCAGCAAGATTATGTTCACTTTCTATCGTGGTTTCTAGGATTAAATTATCTGACGCCTGCTCTAAATCATTCACCTCTAAACCAGTTTTAGTTTCCGCAGTGAGAGTATCAGACAATAATAAAAGTTCTTCTAAAGCAGGCTCTAAACTTTGCTGTTGTTGTAATTGTTGTCCCAATAAAATAAGAGGTCTAAAATCTACTGCATGTTCCTTTTTAGATTTAAAGTCATCTACTAATTTAAAGAAATAGAACTTAAATACCAACTGAACATATTGTTGGATGTTAGGAGTTAATGTGAGACTCTCATTGATGATCCGATTAAGCGTATCTTCTACAGTCCAAGCAAGCTCAGCAGAGGATTTCGCTGCAATCATTCGCCCTGAACCTTTCAAGGTATGAAAATGGCGACGGATCTCAGTCAGCGTAGCAACATTTTTAGATTGCATCCATTCATGAATCAAAGATTGCAATTCAACAAAAATTTCTTCAATTTCTTCAACGAAGATATCAAGAAATTCAGCATCTTGTTGAGAATAGCTATCTTCCGGTAGCATCATTGCTTCAGTTAAAGTTTTTAATATTTCTTTCATAGCAAAGGCTTCTTTTGCTTGTCTCCTAAATGGAGAAAAACGACAGAGTCAACACTAGATAAATAGCTGTGTCCCCAATATTTACCTAGCGTTGTTAATACTTTTAAAAGGATAGCTATTATAGAAACAGCTATCCTCGTCCCCAATTTAATCAGGTAATTTAAAGTCCGTTACCGATTCACGTAATGACTCTGCCATATTTGCTAATTCAGAAACCGAACGTGCTGTATCGAATGTTGCAGTTGTCGTTTGCGAAGTAATTTCTTGTACGACGGTCATGGTTGTCGCAATATGACTCGCAGATGCAGACTGAAGTTTTGCTGCATCAGAAATGCTGGCCATTAAGTTTGCCAAGTCACCCGATACTTTTTGAATCTCGTCCAAGGCAATACCCGCATCTTTTGCCAAGTTCGCTCCGCGTACAACCTCAGTGGTTGTCTGTTCCATTGAAATAACAGCTTCGTTAGTATCGGTCTGAATTGTTTTAACCAGAGTTTCGATCTGTTTAGTTGCCGATGCTGAACGTTCCGCAAGACGCTGTACTTCATCTGCAACCACGGCAAAACCACGTCCAGCCTCACCTGCCATAGATGCTTGAATTGCCGCATTTAATGCAAGAATGTTTGTTTGGTCCGCAATGTCGTTAATTAACGATACGATGTTACCAATTTCTTGTGAAGACTCACCCAAACGTTTAATACGCTTAGAAGTTTCCTGAATCTGCTCACGAATCGTGTCCATACCTTCAATTGAACGGTTTACCACTTGTGCGCCATTAGAAGCAATTTGTACCGAACGTTCTGCTACTTCGGTAGATTCCGATGCATTTGAAGATACTTGGTCAATTGATTGCGCCATTTCATTCATTGCGGTTGATGCGCCGGCAATCTCTTGTGCCTGATGCTCTGATGCTTCTGCCAACTGGTTAGTAATATTCTGTGTATCATGCGTATAACGAGCAACTTCCTGAGAAGTTTCATGAATTCGGGATACAAGATCACGTAATTGGTCAATCGCAAAGTTAATCGAGTCGGCAATTGCTCCCGTAAAGTCTTCAGATACCGTTGCATATGAACGCAAGTCACCGTCTGCCAAGTCGGCGATTTCATCTAGTAAACGTAAAATCGCGTTTTGGTTACGGTCATATTCTTCTTGTAAGGTAGCTACACGTTGTTTATCTGCTTTACTACGAAGTGATAAAAGCTTTAAGACTGAACTAATTAAACCAATAAGTGACAATGTAAGAAGTGCAACTAAAGCAAAAGCTTTCCAACCATATTGTGTTTGCTTAGAAAGATCACCCAATACAGATAACATTTCATCAGATTCCGATAAGATCTCGCCTGATGACTGACGTACGTTTACAATCTGATCTGTATGCTGAAGAACTGATGCCGCTGCAGATTTTAAAACTTTATCATATTCAGATTTAATACCTTCCAAAGACTCACGTACTTCCGGAGACTCAACTCTAGCAACACCCAATTCAGCATTTCCGTTTAGCTGTGCATTTAAATACACACCAAACGTCTCAATATCCACACCAAAGTCATGTGCTGAGGTCTGAGAGTTTTCAGTACCAACCAAAACAGTGTTAATAGAGCGCAAAATACGTTCTGCAATAAATACTTGGTTCTTAGCAATAATCACCTGACTACTTGGTGCTTTTTCGCGAACCATCTTATCAACCATCAAGTTATATTCAGCCTGAATCTCTGGAATAGAATCACTAATCGAGATATTCATGTTATATAACTGATTAATTACGTCTTGATGTGACGAGATCAAGTTAATGTCATACGACAAAGCTTTCCACAGAACTGCAACCTTTTTGTATTCTTTTGAAGATGTACCATGAATATTTTCAACATCTTTGATATTTTCTGCAAAAAGTTTATTTGATTCAGCTAAGTCTTTCATAGCTTTAGGTGAACCAGAAGCCGTTGCTTCAGTAGCCTGTCTAGAAATCGTTTGTGACAATAAACGCAACTCACCCAAACTACGTGTTAATTCGTTATGTCGAGGTACGTTATAAAATAAATAAACGAGCGAAGTTAAAGCAAATACCAAACATAACAACGCTACATAAAGGATAGGCTTGGACTTTTCACTTTCCCCAAATAAACTGGCGTATTGCTCAATTCCTGACTGGATTTTTGCAATAAAATTGAGACCCGATTTTTCGGACGCAACACGATTGCCGCCTTTCTTTTTAAGCTTAAAGCCCATAGCTTCTCCCCAGAAAATACTCTGTTTTTCACAGCGTAAAAAATTAGTTTATAAATTTTGTCGATGCATTCATGTAATGTGGGTTTTGCAATAAACGACTAAATAAAAAGACATGCCAATGCTGGTTATGTTGGTGAAAATAACCTTGGCAATAATCTTTTAGGTTTTCCTCTAAGTCTAAGCTTTGAGAAAAAAAACTTTTTTTATTAAAGTGCTGAATCCCCAAGACCTGATCCACAACCAACCCCACATACTGGTCGTGATGGCTAATACATAACACTTTTTGGGCAGACGAAAATGTACTTCGTTGCCCTGAAATAAAATGAGCCAAATCAGAAACTGAAAGCAACCTTCCCCGAATGTTCGCTAAACCTTTTACCCAACTTTGAGCATTTGGAACTGGCGTATATTTCGGTGGATAGATAACTTCTGACACTTCCCCAAGTGGTGCGACGAAGTATTGCCCTCTCATTTCAAAAGCAATTCCTGACCATCGCTGTGCTTCATTTTGAACTGAAGCGTAATTCTTATTACCCCGTTTAGACAAACGAAGTAACTCGATAAATCCATTCGCTGCCATACTCGATCCTATAAAACGGGCAGATAATCCCGTTATTTATGTTTTTATGGATGGATGAGTTAATTTAGAAATTGTTTAATTACATCAATCAATTGCTTTTCTTCAATAGGTTTAATCAGATAATCGATCGCACCTTGACGCTTGCCCCATACTCGGTCAGTTGCCTGATCTTTAGTACTCACAATAACAACAGGAATATGCTTAGTGTCTTCATCGCGGGTAATCTGACGTGTTGCCTGAAAACCATTTACACCAGGCATAACAACATCCATTAACACTAAGTCAGGCTGTTCAGCTTTTGCTAAAGTTACACCATCTGCACCATTAGATGCTTCAAGTACATCATAGCCGTGCTTGGTTAGAATTTCTCTAAAACGATAAGTTTCTGTTGGTGAATCATCAACAATAAGAATACGTGCCATTTCTTTGCCCTTAAATTACTTAATTATGAACTTACATGATTACGAATCGCGTTTAACAATTCGTCTTTGCTAAAAGGTTTCGTCAAGTATTCATCTGAACCTACCACACGCCCTTTTGCCTGATCAAATAAACCATCTTTGCTAGAGAGCATGATAACGGGAATGTTCTGATAATTTTGAGAGTTTTTAATCAAAGCGCAAGTTTGATAACCATCTAAACGAGGCATCATGATATCGACAAAAACAATATCTGGATTTGCCTCTGCAATTTTGGACAAAGCTTCAAATCCATCCACCGCAGTAATGACTTCACAGCCTTCTCGCTGTAATAAAGTTTCGGCTGTTCGGCGAATGGTTTTTGAGTCATCAATTACCATTACTTTCAGATTTTGGAATGCATCTTCCATTTAATCTTCCATCCCCATAAATATAAAATATAAATGCAATTTAACTTAAATTTGTTTTTACGCATTTATACGCATTTTTAACATATCTCACAGTCTATTTTCAATGAGGCATTTTTGTCTACTTTCTCATTTATAAACAATAACTTTTAACCTCATCACACTTTAATTAAAATTATCATTTTTTTTATAATGACTATATTTTTATTCAGCTAAATAATAACTAATATATTAAAGATTAATTATTTAAAAATAAGCAATTTAGCTTTCTTTTTTTGGGGATATTCAATGAATAATCGGATGAAATATGCCTTTTATAGGAACTGCTTGTCTGTATCTATAGGCATTATTTCCTTCGGTTCGCTCTATTTTTCAACAACCTTGGCTCTAGCGGATACTTCTAAAGTGGTCTGGTATCGTTATTATGATCAACACGGTACGGCCAATATCAGTACATCTGTCACTCCTGCTCACATTCGTTACGGTTATGAAGTTCTAGATCAAAATATGCAAGTGATTAAAAGAAATCACTCTTATAGTGCCGAGGCTGATTTAAATCAATCAAGTCAACGAGCATTATCGGCACGGCATAGAGAACTAGATATCAAATTAAAAAATGCTTATAGCAATAGTAAGACAGCCATGCTTAAAAGAGATCAAGCATTACTTGCTATAAAGAAGCAAATTAACTATCAAGAGGAACAACTCGACCAGTTACAACAAGACAAAATTTTATTTAAACGTCAAGAAATGGAATATTTCAGAAAGAGAGAAGTCATTCCTGAACGACATAAGACTTTGATTGAAAACAATCTAAATAATATTTACAGAGTCAAACAGACACTTGAAACACTTTCCAAGACTTACAAACGTACCAATAGCGAGTATGAAAACATTATCGAACGTTTAAAAAAGCTTGAATAACTGTAAAGGTTTATCAAGAATAGGGGCAAAATAAAATTTGAACTATAGGATGATGCTGTATGCACAAGATGCATCTCACCCCTTCCACTATTTTTAAACTGAGTATTATTAGTGTATGTTTGATTTTAGCTGCATGTAATCAGCAAGAAACGACTAAAACAACGGCATCAGCTCCAGCAAAAATTGAACTCATTCCTCAAGACCTGATTGCAGTTAAAGAAGGAGCACTTGACTCTCAAACTGCATTTACGGGAACCATCCGTGCGGTTCAGCAAAGTTCAATTCAGGCTCAAGTGAGCGCCACAGCGACTACTGTAACTACAAATGTTGGTCAACAGGTACAAAAAGGCCAAGTTTTAGTGAGATTGAATAATCAAGACAATGTTGCACGATTAGCACAAGCGCGCGCTAACCTCGCATCAGCTCAGTCACAAGCTGAACTTGCACGCAATTTAATGAACCGAAAGCAACGACTTTTTAATCAAGGGTTTATTGCTCGTGTCGAGTTTGAACAGAGTCAGGTTGACTATAAAGGACAACTTGAAAGTGTAAAGGCTCAACAAGCGAATGTTGATATTGCTCGTAAGGCTGATCAAGACGGCATTATTACCAGCCCAATTTCAGGCGTCATTACTAAGCGACAAGTCGAACCTGGTCAGACAGTATCAGTTGGTCAAACATTATTTGAAATCGTAAATCCAGACCAACTTGAAATACAAGCCAAGTTACCAATTGAGCAGCAGTCTGCTCTTAAAGTCGGTAGCAGCATTCAATATCAGATTCAAGGAAACTCTAAACAGTTAAATGCGACGCTTACACGTATTTCACCTGTTGCAGATCAAGACAGCCGACAAATCGAATTTTTTGCCGTTCCTAAAGAAAAAATTGATTCGTTAAGCATTGGCGCTTTCATTAATGGAAATATTCTTCGTAATGACACTCAGCAAGGCCAAACGATTCCTTTAGATAGCATTCAAAATATGCAACATGATCCTTTTGTATGGGTGGTACGCAATCACACCATTCAAAAAGTTAAAATTCGTGTGATTGAACAGCGCTATAACGACAATATTGCTTTAGTTGATGGCCTACAACGCACAGATCTAGTGAGCCGTATTCAATTTGATGATTCCGACATTAATAAAAAAGTGACGGTTACAACCGAAAAAAATAAATAAGGTAGCAAATAGCATATGTGGTTTACTCGAATCAGTGTGAAATACCCCGTTTTTACTATTATGATGATGATCAGCTTAATGGTACTCGGGTTAGCTTCTTGGAAACGGATGACGGTTGAAGAGTTTCCGAACGTCGATTTCCCATTCGTAGTAGTGACTACGCAATATGCTGGTGCTTCACCTGAAGCTGTCGAATCAGATATTACAAAAAAACTCGAAGATCAGATCAATACAATTTCAGGGATTAAACAAATCACTTCACGCTCAAGTGAAGGCTTTTCAATGATTGTGGCTGAGTTTAATCTCGATACTTCATCGGCCCTTGCAGCACAAGATGTTCGTGACAAGATTGCTCCAGTCACAGCCCAATTTCGTGATGAAATTGATACACCGATTGTACAACGCTACGACCCTTCTTCTAGCCCGATCATGTCAGTTGTATTTGAATCAAGTAGCATGAGTTTGGCTCAATTAAGTTCATATGTAGATAAACGTATCGTGCCGCAGCTTAAAACCGTGTCTGGTGTCGGTAATGTGAATTTATTGGGGGATGCCAAACGGCAAATACGAATAAAAATTCTTCCTGAGCAACTGCAAAGTTACGGTATTGGTATTGATCAGGTCATTAATACGCTAAAAAATGAAAATATTGAAGTTCCCGCAGGAACCTTACAACAAAAGAATTCTGAACTGGTTGTACAGATTCAATCAAAGGTCATTCATCCACTTGCTTTTGGTGACTTGGTGATTGCCAATAAAAATAGTTCACCAATTTTTCTAAAGCAAGTTGCAACGATTGAAGATACTCAAGCCGAATTACAATCAAGTGCATTTTATAATGGAAGAACAGCGGTCTCTGTCGATATTTTAAAGAGTTCTGATGCCAATGTGATTCAGGTTGTTGATAAAACCTACCAAACTTTAGAGAAATTAAAAACACAAATGCCTGCGGGTTTAAACTACAAAGTTGTGGCCGATAGCTCCAAAGGAATTCGTGCTTCAATTAAAGATGTGACCCGTACTATTATTGAAGGTGCTGCCTTAGCAGTTTTAATTGTTCTATTATTTTTAGGCTCTTTCCGCTCTACCGTTATTACAGGCTTAACCTTACCGATTACTTTGCTAGGAACCTTAACGTTCATTTGGGCTTTTGGTTTCAGCATTAATATGATGACGTTATTGGCCCTATCGCTCAGTATTGGCCTCTTAATTGATGATGCGATTGTGGTTCGGGAAAACATCGTAAGACATACTGAACTTGGCAAAGATCATGTGACTGCTGCCTTAGAAGGCACGAAAGAAATCGGTTTAGCCGTACTCGCAACCACGCTTACCATTGTGGCCGTATTTTTACCTGTCGCCTTCATGGGCGGGTTGATTGGACGTTTCTTTTATCAGTTTGGTGTAACGGTGAGTACAGCCGTTTTAATTTCAATGTTTATTAGTTTTACGCTCGATCCGATGCTTTCTGCTCACTGGAAAGATCCAGTCAAGAAAAAAGATAATTGGTTACAACGCTTTTTTAACCATATTTCTAATGTGTTAGATCGACTGACTCATGTTTATGAAAAGCTCTTAAAGCTGGCTTTACGTTTCCGTTTTATCACAGTCATTATTGCAATTGTTTCACTATTTGCTGCACTAGGACTGTCTAAACTAATTGGAACTGAATTTGTACCGACCCCAGATAAAGGTGAAGTTCGTATTCAGTTCGAAACTCCTGTAGATGCATCTTTGGAATATACCCAAGCGAAATTACATCAAGTCGATAAAATTATTAGGCAGTTCCCCGATGTGGTCTCTACTTATGGCGTGGTCAACAGTGAAGTAGACTCAGGCAAGAACCATGCAGGTTTAGGTGTGACCTTGAAGCCAAAACAAGAACGTAGCTCAGATCTGAATACACTCAACAATGAGTTCCGTGATCGTTTACAAAGTGTAGCGGGTATTCGAGTGACTTCTGTTGCAGCCGCGCAAGATTCTGTCTCTGGCGGACAAAAGCCAATCATGATCTCTATTAAAGGATCTGACCTAAATGAGCTACAGAAAATTTCAGATCGTTTTATTGCTGAAATGGAAAAAATTAAAGGTGTAGTTGATTTAGAAAGCTCATTGAAAGAACCCAAGCCGACTCTGGGTGTCCACATTAATCGTGTACTGGCAAGTGACTTAGGTTTATCCGTTTCTCAGATTGCCAATGCGATTCGCCCATTAATTGCGGGTGATAATGTCACAACTTGGGAAGATCGCGATGGCGAAAATTATGATGTGAATGTACGTTTAAATGAAAATAAACGTATGCTTCCGCAAGATGTGCAGAACCTATATCTCAACTCCAATAAGACCAATGCGACTGGGCAAAATATATTAGTTCCACTTAGCGCAGTTGCAACAACCGAAGAAAAACTCGGTGCTTCACAAATTAACCGACGTGATCTTGAGCGTGAAGTACTGATTGAGGCAAATACCTCAGGACGACCTAGCGGCGACATTGGTCAAGACATCGATAAAATGCAAAAGGTATTTAAACTACCTGCTGGATATACATTTGATACTCAAGGTGCCAATGCCGACATGGCTGAATCTGCTGGATATGCATTAACAGCCATTACCCTCTCAATTGTGTTTATCTATATTGTTTTAGGTTCTCAGTTTAATAGCTTTATTCATCCTGCTGCAATTATGACCTCTTTACCATTGTCACTCATTGGTGTTTTTCTTGCCCTATTCTTGTTCAAAAGTACCCTAAATCTATTTTCGATTATTGGCATTATCATGTTGATGGGGCTAGTCACTAAAAATGCGATTTTGCTTATTGACTTTATTAAGAAAGCAATGGATCAGGGGACAAGCCGTTACGATGCTATTTTACAAGCGGGCAAAACACGTTTACGTCCAATTTTAATGACGACAAGTGCTATGGTGATGGGGATGGTTCCTTTAGCTTTAGGTCTTGGCGAAGGCGGTGAGCAAAGCGCACCAATGGCTCACGCTGTGATTGGGGGAGTAATTACCTCTACCCTATTGACTCTTGTGGTTGTACCCGTCATTTTCACTTATCTAGATGACTTGAAAAACTTTATGCTGCGTCAAACTCGACGATTCATGTCATAATGCAGCGATTATCGTATAATCTGCGTTTTTATAACGCTTAACTTTTAGGACTTTTTCCATGCGCGCAAGCCGCTTTTTATTTGCAACGTTGAGAGAAACCCCAAATGATGCTGAAGTGATTTCACACCAGCTCATGTTACGTGCGGGGATGATTCGTAAATTGGCATCTGGTTTATATACATGGCTGCCGATGGGAACACGTGTGCTTAAAAAAGTAGATGCGATTGTTCGTGAAGAAATGAACCGCTCAGGCGCAATGGAAGTATTCATGCCCGTGACTCAACCCGCAAGTCTTTGGGAAGAATCGGGTCGATATGAACAATATGGTCCTGAATTATTACGCTTTAAAGATCGTCATACGAACCCATTCGTACTTGGGCCAACGCATGAAGAAGTTATTACAGACATGGCGCGTAACGAACTTAAAAGTTATAAGCAGCTTCCTGTAAATTTCTATCAAATTCAAACCAAATTCCGTGATGAAATTCGTCCACGTTTTGGTGTAATGCGTTCACGTGAGTTCATCATGAAAGATGCTTATTCTTTCCATGCAACTCAAGAGTCACTACAAGAAACTTATGACGTAATGTACGACACCTATAGCCGTATTTTCACTCGTTTAGGTTTAGATTTCCGTCCAGTACAAGCCGACACAGGTTCTATTGGTGGTTCAGCTTCACACGAATTCCACGTATTGGCTGCTAGTGGTGAAGATGACATCGCATTTTCAACTGAATCTGATTATGCAGCAAACGTTGAAATGGCTGAGGCTGTTTTAGTGGGTGCACGTGCAGCACCGACACAAGAATTTAAATTGGTTGAAACACCAAATCAAAAAACAATTGATGATGTATGTCAGTTCTTAAATGCTGATCCAAAGCAATCTGTTAAAGCTTTATTGGTTCAAGGTGTTGCTGACGAAAAAGGTAATGTTCCTGTTGTTGCTCTATTTGTACGTGGTGACCACGAACTTAATGAAATTAAAGCTGAGAAGCATCCTTTAGTGGCTGCCCCTCTTACTTTTGCAACTGAAGCACAACTTCAAGCATTTGGTTTAACTGCTGGGTTTACAGGTCCACAAGGTTTAGTTGAAAAAGGCTTAACTGTAATTGTTGACCGCGCTGCATCTGTTCTTTCAGATTTCGTTGCTGGTGCAAATGAAGCTGATAAACATGCTGTTGGCGTAAACTGGGAACGTGATGCGCAAATTACAGAAGTTTTTGATTTGCGTAATGTCGTTGAAGGTGACCCATCTCCAGACGGTAAAGGCACGCTACAAATTAAACGTGGTATTGAAGTAGGTCATATTTTCCAACTTGGTACTAAATACTCTGAAGCTTTAGGCTGTAAAGTTCTAGGTGAAGATGGCAAACCATTTACAGTAACCATGGGATGCTACGGTATTGGTGTAACACGTGTTGTTGCAGCTGCAATTGAACAAAACTACGATGACAAAGGAATTATGTGGCCACAAGCCATTGCACCTTTTGAAATTGCAATTGTTCCAATGAATGCGCACAAATCTCCACGCACTCTTGAAGCAGCAGAAGCACTTTATGCAGAACTTCAAGCTCAAGGTTTTGATGTGTTGCTTGATGATCGTAACGAACGTCCGGGCGTTAAGTTCTCTGACCTTGAATTGATGGGTATTCCACACCGTATTGTGATTGGTGAAAAAGGTCTTGATGCTGGTACTTTTGAATATAAAGGCCGTCGCGATGCTGAAGCGAGCAATTTAACGAAAGAAGAACTTTTAGCTAAGTTAGCGCGTTAATAAATAGACAAATAAAAAAGCAGCTTCTTAAAGCTGCTTTTTTTAACTCAATTTTTATGCCTGAACCGTTAAGTCTTTAATAGTTGTCGATGAACCATTGGTTTTAACAGACTCAATTCCTTTATCACGTGAAGCTTCGCTCGCATAGAATTGACTTGTGCCAATAATTTGATGATTTGCAGCTTTTAAATTGAAATAAGGTTTCCCATTCTTTGCAGTTAAACGCTCATATCGTGCGTCATCACCACTATTTTTCTGAATTGATTCAATACCATTTACCGCAGAAGCTTTTGCCTTATATAGCTCGCTATTTAAAATAGGTTCACCATTTCCTGCCTTTAAAATAAAGCGGTATTGTCCATCACTCGCTAGTGAAATTTCGTACCATCCTGCCATAAAAACCTCATTTTTTTGTTGGTGTGGGTATGACTTTCGTTATTATTCTGGACGAAAGTTATTTGTTATTTATGACAATATAAATGGGCTATCATTCTTTGAATAGCCCATTTTTTATACTTTTTCGTAATAAAATTATAATGATGTTAGAAATTTAAAAAGTAGAGATATAAGTGCATATCTCTACTGAAATGTAATTAAAATTAACAATTTAAGCTTTTTTTACAAATTCAGATTTTAACTTCATCTGACCAATACCATCAATTTTGCAATCGATATTGTGGCCATCACTTGCATCTGGAACTAAACGAATCGTTTTTACTTTCGTGCCTACTTTTACAACTGAAGATGAACCTTTAATTTTTAAGTCTTTAATGACAGTTACGCTGTCGCCATCAGCTAATACATTTCCATTAGCATCTTTAATAATTTCTTGTTCTTCAGCAAGCGATGCATCCCCTTCTTTCCACTCATTGGAGCATTCAGGACAAATCAATAAGTCGCCATCTTGGTAAGTATATTCTGATTGGCATTGTGGGCAGTTTGGCAAAGACATGAAAAAATCTCAAAAAGTATATTATGCGAGATATAACTCATTTTTTAAAGTTTTAAATAAAAGACTTTTACCAAAAAAAATTTATACATTCATTTTGAGTTTTTACTTAATAAATATTCTTTCAAAATAATTGCATGGTTATTTTCAACATCTTTTGCTGAATATAAAAGCGTCACTGTATGTTCTACTGCGATGTGTTGTAACTCTTCAACTGCGGAGTTGGTTTCAAGCTCTTTTAAATAACGCTGCTTAAATTCTTCCCAATGATCTGGCGTTGCTGCATGGAACCACTTGCGCAGTTCAGTTGAAGGGGCCACTTCTTTTAACCACAAATCTAAATGAGCATTTCCCTTACTAATCCCCCGACTCCATAGGCGATCAACCAAAATTCGCTTCCCATCACTAGGCTCAGCTTTTTCATAAATTCTTTTAATATGTATATCCATAATCTTTCTCTGTGTAAGTTTTACATTTTAGATAAACCCTATAAAAGAAAAGTGAGCAGATTTTAGCTCCACTCACTTTTTAAATATTTCATTAAAATTTTAGAAGGTTTATTGGTCAGGGATATCTGCTTCGATTAACAATGTCAGTAAAGATAAAGATTCTTGCCATCCTAAGTAGCAGGCTTCTACAGGAATAACTTCAGGTATGCCTTCTTGCGTAATATGTACTTCTGTACCTACCAATACGCTTTTTAATGTAATAGTAACCTGCATAGTCCCAGGTAAATTTGGGTCATCGAATTGATCGTTATATCGAATTAATTCATTTGGAACTAATTCAACATATGTTCCACCAAAAGCGTGTGTTGAACCTGTCGAAAAATTGGTAAAACTCATTTTGTATGAGCCACCAACACTTGCATCAAAACTATGAACCTTGGCAGTAAAGCCATGCGGCGGTAACCACTTGACTAAAGCATCTGGGTCTAAAAATGCACGGTAAACTCGCTCGGCTGGAGCCTTAAACACGCGATGAAATTTTACTGTTCCTGTTGCCATCATATTCTCCTTATTTTAATTTCTTTCAAATTATCGAAATTATGCTTATTAGCTTAAACCTTCCGATTTATGCGAACGTATATTTTTGGTGTTTTTTCAAACAAAATACTTTTTTCAGGCGAAATCAAATTACGAAAACTAGGGCTGATTTTTTAGTAAAAATGGAGCAAAATAGTCAGCAATCATAAAGAAACATATTGAATTTGAGATTAATCATGAGTCTGCTCGCTTTCTCCTCATATGCTTTAAACGGTATAGATGCACAGAAGTTTTTACAAGGCCAGGTTACTGTAGATACTGAACGTTTAGCTGAAAATGAAACTCGCTATACAGCCATTTGTGATCTTAAAGGTCGTATTCACTTTGGCTTGTGGCTAAAAAAGATTAATCCTGAAAGTTTTGAAATTGTAGTTGCTCAAGATCAAGCTGAAGAGTTTGCCAAACATATTAAAAAATTTGGTGCTTTTTCGAAAATGACTTTGAGTGAACAAGGTGCTGTGTTTCCAAAATTTGTGAATCATCAAACTGAGTTTAGTACAACTGAAACTGATATTTCTGAATGGCAAAAACAAGCCATTATGACTGGTCAAGCATGGATTACACAGGCAACTGAACATGAGTTCCAACCACAAGAATTGCGTTTACATCAACGTGAAGGTGTCAATTACGATAAGGGCTGTTACTTAGGTCAGGAAATTGTGGCGCGTCTTTGGTTTAAAGCAAAACCAAAACACTGGTTACATCTGGTTCAGGGTACAGGTGAAGCACCTGCTTCAGCAACTCAACTAAATAACGATATTGAAGTCGTTAATAGTATTGCAAATGATCAAGGTTATCTTGCTTTAGTTGTTGCTAAACCTGCTGCTCTACAAGAGTTGGGGCTTCAAATTCTTGAGTTACCTGAAGCTTTAAGTGGCGATGTTGCAAGACCACAATAATAATTTTATTAGCTCGAATTGCCCACTTCTAAGTTAGTGGGCTTTTTTATAGATACAAAACACTAATGATTTCATTAGATTAGAACATCAATTTTTTAAGTTTTATATGCCATCATTAGCCCTGTTGAAATTAAAGAGAAAAAAGATGAAAACTAAACTTGCTACACTCATGTTGAGTCTGGCTATTTTCGGTTCTGCTCATGCTGACGTTAAAGCCCTTGAACAAAATCTTAAGACGAATTATCCAGATTTGCCTGTAAAAGGTGTTTATCAATCTCCTGTACAAGGCATCTATGAAGTGTACACAAGCGGCCGTATTGTCTATACCAACCAAGATGCTAAGTACTTTTTTGTTGGTAACCTAGTCGACATCAAACAACAAAAAAATATGACTGAAGAACGTATTGCCGAACTGGGCAAAATTGACGTTAAAAGTTTGCCATTAAATCAGGCCATTAAATATGTAAAAGGTAAAGGCGAACGTACGATCTATGTCTTTAGTGACCCAGATTGCCCATATTGCCAGCGCTTAGAGCAAAATATGGTTGGTGTTGATAACGTAACGGTATATGTGTTCCTTTATCCTCTTACTAGTTTGCATCCAAATGCTGAAAAAGTTTCAAATCAAATCTGGTGCTCAAAAAATCCAGCAGAAGCTTGGACAAACTACATGCTTAACCGCAAATTGCCGACTAATAGCAAAAGTTGCTCAAGCCCAATTCAGAAAAATATCGCTTTAGGTCAAAAATTAAATATTGATGGAACACCTACCCTGTTCTTGCAAGATGGCCAAAGACTCTCTGGTGTTCCAAGTGATGCCAAGCAAATCGAAGCATTACTTCAGTCAGCAAAATAATAATATTACCCGCTCCATTGTATGAATGTGAGTGGGTATTTTTTCTCCACAATTTGCCCAAAGTGCAGCGCTTTATATACAAATCGGCTGTTTACTTTCAGCAATCAATATTTATGATGAGAAATGAAACTATTTAATGCATCAATGGAATGATGTAGCTACGAAGTAAAAGGTTAAAAAGAAATGAAGAAATTACTAATCGCAAGCCTAATCACCCTTTCAAGTGCATCAATTTTTGCAGCTGATAACACGGCGACTGCTGCTAAAACCGATGTTTTCAAACAAGCTGAACAACTCTACGCAGCAAAAAATTACTCTGCTGCATTTCAGGAAATGCAACGCCTAGCACAAACAGGTAATGCCCAAGCCATCTATAACTTAGGCTATATGACTCAAATGGGCCAAGGTACAGCAAAAGACTCTTCTAAAGCCCTCAAGTATTATGAAGATGCTTCAAATAAAGGGTACGCCCAAGCGAGTTACACGCTTGCACAAATTTATGAGACTGGTGAATTAGGAGTTGCCAAAGACAGCAGCAAATTCAGTCAATATATTCAAAAAGCATCGGCTCAAGGCTCTGATGATGCAACTGTGAAAATCGCGACGATTTTATTTGCTCAGAAAAAACCGCAGTCACATCAAATTGCCCTTCAAAAGTTAGCGCCTTTAATTAGAAAGGGTAACTATCCAGCGACTCAGGTGAAAGCACTTTATGATATTAGCCAAGGTGTGGAAAATAAAAATCCGTTAATGAAACGCCAAGGTATCGAAGCTTTGCAATCGATTGCTCAAAAAGGCTACGCTCCTGCGTCTATGGCTTTAGCGACCATGATGGCGAATGGCAATATCATTCCGCAAAATTTACCTGAGGCCAAAAAGATCTTTACTGAACTTGCCAATCAAAATGTTCCTAACGCTAAAGAGTCTTTAGCCTCGGTTGATAAGATTATTGCAGAAAAAAGTAAGCAGGCTGCAAATGCTCCCGCACAACCAGCACCAAAGAAATAGTACTAGCCCCTTACGGGGCTTTTCTTTTACCACCACAAAGCAATAAGCCCGCTAACGCCAATAAAACCAACAACTGTACTAATCATAAGCGGTGTTAATGCTTTTTCATTTAATCCATAAGCCTGTCCAAAAATTCCGAAAGCAATCGGCATTGGTAAAGCAGCAATTAATGTTCCTGCGTAAAGCATCTCACGACTTACATTTGGAGTGATCAAAAAGAGAGAAAAAATAACAGATGGCATAAGAATAACTTTAAATATCGCCAACAAAATGCTTTCTGTATTTACTGTAGTGATTCCAATACCCACTAAACTCCCACCAATTGCAAACAAAGCCAAAGGCGAAGCTGTGCGTCCAAGTAACTCTAGAGACTGATCAAGCGTTGTAGGAAGATTAACATCGAAAAGAATACATCCCATTCCAACCAAAATCGCGATAATGACAGGATTCTTGAGTAAGTTTAAAAAAGTCTGTTTTAAAAGCGGTAAAAGATTTTGTTGTTGATGTAAACCAGCTTCGGCCAGAATGAGCATCAGTGCCACAATCAATAAATTTTCAATGATGAGTGTTAAAGAAATATAAATCGCAGCATGATTACCTATCAACATGGTTAAAATAGCTGTTCCCATAAATCCAGTATTGGACATAGATGCGCCCATCGAAATCACGGCGCTATGAGTTAAACTATTTTTAAAATATTTTCGATAGAGAATAAAAGCCAAGAAAAATAAAATTAAAGACCCACCGCCATAAGCAAGAAAATAAGCAGGGTGCCAAATGTCTTGTAAGTTTTTATTTGCCAATGAGTGAATTAAAAAAGCTGGTAAAGAAATTTTAATTACAAATGCGCTAAGAGCCCTGATCTGTTCAGGCGTTACCAATTTGATGAGGACACAAACATAGCCCATCAATAGCAATATCAAGATAGGTAAAATAACCTGAAAAACCACTGACCGTCCTCACTTAGCGAAAGAAAAATGGGCAAAGATAACTTTGCCCAAAACAATTAAAAAGAGTTAAAAAGCTGCTTTAATCCATGAGGTTGGCAACGTAAATACTGAGGCGCAATTTTAACTTCTGCACCTAAAGCTGCTGCTGCATGCCAAGGCCATCTTGGGTCATATAACATTGCACGAGCAAGACCAATAGCATCAGCTTGCTGGTTTTCCAAAATTTGTTCGGCATGTTCTGGCTCAGTAATTAAGCCTACAGCAATGACTGGAATAGACACATGCTTTTTGACTTGTTCAGCAAATGGAACTTGGTAACCTGCCCCAATCGTAATAGATTGATGCTCGTGCAAACCACCACTAGACACATGCACATAGGCTGCGCCCAATTGCTCTAAAGCTTTTGATAAACCAACTGTAGATTCAACATCCCAGTGCTCGATGCTCTCTAACCAATCAGTCGCAGAGAGTCTAACACCAACAGGATAACCTTCAGGTACAGCGAGTTTAATTGCCTGAAGAACCTCAAGAGTCATACGCATACGGTTTTCTAAAGAACCACCATATTCATCAGTACGCTGATTGGCAATTGGCGATAAGAATTGATGTAGTAAGTAACCATGTGCAGCATGAACTTCAATCAACTCAAACCCAGCTTCTACAGCACGTTTTGCCGCTGCTGCAAAGTCTTGTTGAACTTGTTTAATCTCAGCAATGGTCAAAGCATGGGGTGCTGCATCATGAACAGAAAAAGTACTTTCACTTGGTGCAACCGTTTGCCAACCATGAGGCTGATCTTTTGCAATCTGACCTTTACCTAACCATGGCTTTTCAGTAGATGCTTTACGCCCTGCATGTGCTAACTGAATTCCAAATGGCATTGGTGAAAGTGTATGAACCTTAGCTAACAACGTTTTGATTTGGTCACGTTGCTGATCATTCCAGAGCCCAAGGTCAGCATAGCTAATCCGACCTTCAGGTTGTACAGCAGTCGCCTCTACAATACAAAGCCCAGCGCCAGACAATGCATAATTTGCCCATTGCTGTTCATGCCAATAGGTAATTTCACCATCATCTGTTGCCGAATATTGGCACATTGGAGCAATTACAATTCTATTGACCAGTTGTAGTGAACCAAAGTTAACCGTTTCAAATAATTTCGCCATTTTTAATTCCTAGAATTGCTTAATTACACGTAAACCTGCACTCCAGTTACGTCCATCCGCTGGTTCAAAATAACGTCCATTACCATCATTTACGATCACTGAACCTGCATAGTTTTTATCAAATAGGTTATCAACACGGGCAAAGCTATTCACTTTCCAGTCGCCCATTACCCATGCATAACCCACATTAGCTGAGGTTACACTGTAGCTTGGTGCCGCGTCACTGTTGGTATCATTCACGTATACTTTATCCATATACTGTACATCTACACCGCCATATAGACCGTGCGATGGCTGCCAAGCTAAAGAGGCATAAGCCTGGTTTTTAGCAATTCCTGGAATGGCATTACCCGATGGAATTTGAGCAATACTTCCTAAAGCTGGAATATCAGCATCAAAAGTTGCATCTAAATATGTATAGCTAGCAGTCGCTGTTAAATCTCGCCACAACTTTTTATTCCATGCAAACTCTACGCCTTCACGTAAGGTTTTATCTGCATTACGAAACGTTGATCGTCCATTTGAGTTGCCCGCAGAAACGATGTCATCTTTGGTTTTAGTTTGAAAAACTGCCAAAGTAAAATCACCAAATTGGTTTTGTGATTTTAAGCCTGTTTCATAGGTATCGCTTGTGGATGCGGTTAAATCAAAATTAAAACCACTTTCTCCATCTGGACGATATGCCATTTCAGTAAAAGTTGGCGTTTCAAATCCTTTGGCATAACTCACATAAGCCATGAGTTCAGGTAAAATTTGCCAGCTTAAAGCAGCCGAAGGTAAAACTTTATCGTAATCAGTCTTACCACTATCGTCGCCATTACTTAAATAGTTATCTTTAGATTTGTAATGGACATTGCTATAACGAACACCCGTATCTAAACGCCAAGTTGGTAAGAACTGCCATGACGCTTGTAAATAGGGGTCGATATTCCACAAAGTATTATCTTCATCACGACGCAAATTACCTTTGACGCCATAAGAAGGCTGCCCGTTTACTAAATTAAAGTTTTCAAAACCTTTACGATCTTCATCCATTGCATCGAGTGCAACACCAACACTTAGAGTAGTATTAGGAAGTAACTCTTTGCCCGTCCAACGGAAATCAGCACCATAATAATCACGCTCAAAATCAATTACCCCGCCTGCATGATTGATGCTGGCATCTTGTGTTGATTTAGGTATAGATTGATATTGAGTGACTTGGCGATTACCTAAATATGCCATGGCATAGAGTTCATTTTTATCATTAATCGGTTTAGACCAAGTCACACCCGTTTGAGTTTGTTCAATATCTTTACGGACATTAAATTGCTTTAAGAATGGAACTTGTTGCTTTGGATTAGCATTCCACTGGTCATGTGTTAAACCCTGCGGGTCATCTGCATGAATTTTGACATAGTTGGTTATCCAGTTGATTTTGCTACCATCATTAAGATTCCAACTGAGCTTTGCATTATTTAATACTTTTTCTGCACCACTATGTTCTCGGTAACCATCAGTATCGAAGTATGATGAACTAATAACATAGCTTGGTTCATTCGCACCCTTTGCCCCACCTTGTAGCACGAGTCCCGCTCGGCTTTTATCGTGACTGCCTCCCGAATAACTCAGCTCAATTGAATCTTTTCCTTGTCCTTCTTTAGTAGAAGTTAAAATTGTCCCGCCAGATGAGTTTCCATATAGTGATGAAAAAGGTCCCGTTAGAACTTCAACATGATCCAAACTACTTAAATCGATATTAGACGTTTGACCCTGTCCATCTGGCATCGTAGCAGGAATACCGTCCACATACAGGCGAATGCCTCGAACACCAAAAGTTGAACGCGCACCAAAACCACGCATAGATAACTGTAAATCTTGTGCATAATTTTCACGATTGCGAAGCTGTAAACTCGGTATACCCTTCACAACTTCGGTTAAATTTACTTGTGAAGAAGTATCGACTTGAGGTGCATCTATTCGAAAAACCGAAGCTGGCGTCTGCAAATAGGTTGTATCGGTACGAGTTGCTTCCACATGTAACGTTGGCAATACAGTCACGTCTTGGGTTAAGTCTTCTGCCCAAACAAGTGGGCTAGAAATGCAGCCCATACTCATCAAAATACAGTAATGAAGTCGATCTAAGCGTAATAAGGACATGCTTATTTCCTTTATTTATATTGTAGTTATCATAACAAAAAGCGGTGTCTTGTCTGGATATTGAATTCGATCTGCATTGTTGTAAATCTAGAACACTCTTCATCGATATCTAAAAACTGATTTCCAGATTAGAATTATCGACTCAAAGATGGGTGGTCTTTCCAGCAATATCGTTCAGGCCAATCTTTTGCTTCTTCGGCATAATCAATTCCAATCCGTGGCGTCAACACTACTTCTGGCTGTATCGAAGCTGCCTCAATCCACAGTCCCGTTTCTTCACCTAAAGTCTGGCCTTTTAAAGTTCGATCAATACCCAAATAGCGTGTCAATTTTCCGGGTCCAGCTAGAAGCTTATATTCTTTTTTTGTTGAAGCACCATTTAAAAATACAGAACGAATCATGACCCCTTCAGGGATGCCTTCTGTCTGAGTAATCAGATTGAGCATTTCATACATGCCATAAATTAAGTAGACATAAATCGTACCACCAGAGCGATACATTACATCTGTTCGTGCTGTGCGCTTGTCATTGTAGCTGTGGCAAGCTTTATCCCGAACACCCAAATAAGCTTCTGTTTCACTAATTGTGCAACGTATGACTTGACCATCAGGTTGTCGCTTACATAATACGCAGCCAATTAGGTCATAAGCCACTTCTGAGGTTTCACGTTGAAACCAGCTTAATGGTAAAATATCTGACATAGTAATCTCTGAAATATTACATACCACACGTTATACTTGATTAATCCAGTATATCTGTTAATTCTGCGAGTTGGCATGCCTGAGTTACCCGAAGTCGAAACAACCAAAACCAGTTTATTTCCTCTATTGAATCAAAAAGTTCTAAGTGTTGAAGTACGTAATCCGAGCTTACGTTGGCCTATCCCCGATGATATTCAAAAACTCATTGGGCAACGTCTCATTGGGTTGAATCGACGTTCAAAATATATTTTGGCAGAGTTTGAACAAGATCAAATGCTCTGGCATTTAGGCATGTCAGGTAGCTTTCGCCTGTGCCAACCAAATGATGAGCTGAGAAAACATGATCATTTAATTATTCAATTTGAAGATCAGCAATTACGTTATCATGACCCTCGTCGTTTCGGTTGTATTCTTTGGCTTAACCCTGAAACTCAAGGCAAACTTATTGATACTTTGGGACCTGAGCCTTTAAGTGCTGACTTTCATGCAGAATATTTAGCTTCCAAACTCAAGAATAAGGCTGTCGGCATAAAAATTGCACTCATGGATAATCATGTAGTCGTCGGTGTAGGCAATATCTATGCAACTGAAAGCTTATTTAATGTTGGCATTCACCCAGCACAACCCGCTGGTGATTTAAGTATGCAACAAATTGAAAAACTCGTTGTCGAGATTAAACGCATTTTAAAGTCGGCAATTGATTTAGGTGGCTCGACATTACGAGACTACAGCAATGCCATGGGAGAAAATGGTTATTTCCAGCAAACTCTACTTGCTTATGGTCGTGCTGGAGAAATGTGCATTAACTGTGAAACCACATTAGAAAACTTAAAACTTGGTCAACGTGCCAGCGTATTTTGCCCACAGTGCCAACCGCTTAAAAAGCTGAGAAAGCCTTAATTTTTTGGAGAAAGACAACATGCAAACAGCAATTGTCCGTCATATTTTAGTCAAAGATAAAGACTTAGCTGAGCAGCTAAAAAAGAAGTTACAAAATGGTGCCGACTTCGCAAAAATTGCCAAGCAATATTCCACCTGTAATTCGGCAAAACGTGGCGGTGAACTTGGCGAAGTCAAAAAAGGACAACTTGTGCCAGTCATCGACAAAGTTGTTTTTACAGCTGCTGAACGTGTTTTACAAGGCCCAATCAAAAGCCAGTTTGGCTATCATCTTTTAGAAGTTAAATTCCGAATGGGCAGCTTACGTTGATTCCATTAATTTAATTATTTTTTTCAAAAGCTTGAGCCTGTGCATTCAGTTGATATGTCCAGGCTTTAACACACTCACCCGACTCTAATTTCACATCTGCAATGACACGCTGGTATTGAAAAGCTTCAAAGTCATCAAGCATTTGCCAGTTTTCAGCAAGTTTTTCTGTACTAAACAAATAACCCTCTACCCAATCCGCTTGCGAATCTAACTCAAGCGCTTTTAAGCCTTTATCTGGTCCCCAATCTAAAATATGAATCACACCGCGTACACTAGCTTTTTCCCAGCTTCCGCCAATCTGCTCTAAAATATGAGCATTGGCTTTATTCGGACATAAAGTGCCATACACAAAAAGCTGATTCATTTATTTATATCCTTTTTACAATGTACGTAGTTGAGCCTATCGGTAGCTTGTCTATTTTATCAATATCTTTAGCCCAGTATAAAATACTAAGTAATAAAAAACGGCACTCTCGGTACCGTTTCCTATTAATTCAGAATATTGTTAAGCTTGCTTTTTCAACTCATCGCGAATTTCACGCAATAACTGAATGTCTTCAGGAGTTGCAGCTGGAGCTTCTGGCTCTTCTTTATTACGACGAAGTTTATTTAATAATTTCACCATTAAGAACACTACCCAAGCCAAAATTAGGAAGTTAATTAAAATGGTGAGGAAATTACCATAAGTTAAAACATTGATACCTGCTTTTTGCAAAGCATCTAAAGATTGCAGATTTGTAGGATTGGATCCTAGAACAATAAATTTCTGCGAAAAATCAACACCACCGCCAGTAATCACACTGATAATTGGCATGATAATATCTTTTACTAAAGAGTCCACGATTTTGCCAAAAGCACCACCAATAATCACACCAATGGCTAAATCCATCATATTGCCTTTAATGGCAAATTCTTTAAATTCTTGAATAATACTCATCTAAACATCTCCAGATGTCGGGGGCCGAAACAGGTCATATTTTTCTTTTTCATTGGCCTCGTATCAAATTAGATAGTACTCGCCATGATATTGATAATTTAATATTTTTATCAAAAAAAAGAAAACTATCTCACACTTTAACAACATATTCTCTTATAAGAAAAATATGATTTTAAGCTTAGTTTAATTTTAAATATAACGATTAAAAAAACCGCTGATCGAAATCAGCGGTTTTTATCATCCGAAGATAAGAATAACTTATTTGTTACGCTTACGTTCGTTTTCAGTCAACCAGCGCTTACGGATACGGATTGACTTAGGTGTTACTTCAACTAATTCATCATCTTCAATGAACTCAAGCGCTTGTTCAAGCGTATATTCAATTGCAGGTACTAAAGTTAAAGCATCATCTGTACCAGAAGCACGTACGTTAGTTAACTGTTTAGCTTTAGTTGGGTTCACCACCATATCGTCTGAACGTGAGTTAATCCCTACGATCATACCTTCGTAAACTTCTAACTGTGGTTTAGCGAATAGACGACCACGGTCTTGCAAGCTGAACAATGCATAGCCAAGGCAAGTACCTTGAACCATAGAAATCAACACACCGTTTTGACGCTTCGCAACAGTACCTTGTTTCATCGGACCGTAGTGAGAGAAGCTTGAAGTCATGATTCCTGTACCAGAAGTCATAGTCAAGAATTCTGAACGGAAACCAATTAAGCCACGTGAAGGTACAGTTGCTTCAATACGGATACGGCCTTTACCGTCAACTTCCATATTTGTCATTTCACCTTTACGGTTACCCATTTGTTCCATTACAGAACCTTGGTGCTGTTCTTCAACGTCAAATGTAACGTTTTCGTAAGGTTCTTGTTTTTCACCGTCAACTTCTTTCAAGATTACTTGTGGACGAGATACGCCCATTTCGAAACCTTCGCGACGCATGTTTTCAATTAAAACTGAAAGGTGAAGTTCACCACGACCAGATACTTTAAAACGGTCTGGACTGTCAGTATCTTCTACACGTAATGCTACGTTGTGAATTAATTCGCGGTCTAAACGTTCACGGATGTTACGTGAAGTAACGAATTTACCTTCTTTTCCTGCAAACGGCGAGTTGTTTACTTGGAAAGTCATTGTTACTGTAGGTTCATCTACAGACAATGGTGGTAAAGCTTCAACATTTTTCGGATCACAAATCGTGTCAGAAATATGAAGTTCATCAATACCTGTAATACATACGATATCGCCTGCTTGAGCAGAATCAACATCAACACGCTCTAGACCGTGGTAACCCATAATTTTTAAGATACGGCCGTTACGTGTCTTACCATCTTTATCAATGACAGTTACAGGTGTATTTAAACCAATTGAACCACGTTGAATACGACCAACACCGATAACACCTACGAAGCTGTTATAGTCAAGTGAAGAGATCTGCATTTGGAATGGACCATCAGCATCAACTGCTGGTGGTTCAACAATGTCAACGATTGTTTGGAATAATGGCGTCATGTCGTCAGCCAATTCTTCTGGAGAAGGACCAGCAACACCACGTAAACCAGATGCATAAACAACTGGGAAGTCTAGCTGTTCGTCAGAACCGCCAAGGTTGTCGAACAAGTCAAATACTTGGTCAATAACCCAGTCTGGACGCGCGCTTGGCTTGTCAACTTTGTTGATAATTACGATTGGTTTTAAACCACGAGCAAACGCTTTTTGAGTTACAAAGCGAGTTTGTGGCATTGGACCTTCTTGAGAGTCAACCAATAACAATACACAGTCAACCATCGACATTACACGTTCAACTTCACCACCGAAGTCGGCGTGTCCCGGGGTGTCGACGATATTAATACGGTATTCTGTATTCGTACGAGCATCGGTCCATTTAATTGCAGTGTTCTTTGCAAGAATGGTAATACCACGTTCACTTTCAATAGCGCCCGAATCCATGACACGCTCAATCTCACCAGCGCGATCACCAAGAGCACCTGATTGTTGAAGTAATTTATCGACAAGTGTGGTTTTCCCGTGGTCGACGTGGGCAATAATTGCAATATTGCGGAGATTTTTGATATCTGACATAGAATTCGATAAGCCTGAAACTTGAGGGCAAATTATACAGAAAAATTATAGATTTTAGTAGTGACAGTTTATTGACATTGACAAAAAAAATTTCCAATAGCCTGTATTTCGTTTTGTAAAGATAGTTATCTCGATTAGAATAGCGCCAATTTGCAAAATTGCGGCGGACCTACACCCATGTCCAATCAACACTCTCAAGACCATTTAGACCTTGTTTATGGTTTAAATGATCGACCAAAACCTTTGATCGCTTTTTTAGCAGCTTTCCAGCATTTGCTTGCGATTATTGTACCAATTGTTACACCTGGCCTTTTAATTTGCTTAGCTTTAGGCGTTTCACCCACCGAAACCAACATGATTTTATCGATGTCTTTGGTGATTTCGGGTATTGCCACATTTCTACAATGTAAAAAAGTTGGTCCGTTTGGTGCAGGTCTTCTTATTGTACAAGGCACAAGTTTTAACTTTATTGGTCCTATTATTGGTATTGGTAGTGCAATGGTGGCTGCTGGAACACCTGTAAACCAAGTTATGGCTGCAATATTTGGTGTGGTCATTGCCGGCTCCTTCATTGAAATGGGTGTTTCGCAAATTCTTCCATGGGTAAAAAGACTCATTACTCCTTTGGTGACAGGTATTGTTGTTCTATTAATTGGCTTAACGCTTATTAAAGAAGGCTTGATTAGTATGGGTGGTGGCTATCAAGCCATGCAAGATCATACTTTTGCAAGTGCAGACAACCTTATTATGTCATGTACCGTACTTGCGATTATTATTGTACTCAATCGTATTCGAGTGGTTTGGATTAAAAGCTCAGCTATTTTAATCGCGCTAGTGATTGGCTACATTCTTGCTGGATTTATGGGACATCTAGATTTCTCTAGTATTAAAGATGCACCCCTCGTACAAATTCCAACACCAATGCATTTTGGTTTGAGCTTCTCATGGGGCTTATTTATTCCAATGGCATTCATTTATTTGGTGACCTCTTTAGAAGCCATTGGTGATGTGACAGCAACCAGTAAACTTTCTAACCAACCCGTTAATGGTCCTGAATGGATGAAACGCATTAAAGGTGGTGTATTAGTGAATGGTGCAAACTCTTTACTCGCTGGATTATTTAACACTTTCCCAAGTTCTGTTTTCGCTCAAAATAATGGTGTAATTCAACTCACTGGCGTGGCTAGCCGCTATGTAGGTATCTGGATTGCTGGATTACTTATTTTATTAGGTCTATTTCCTGCGGTAGCTGGTGTTATACAAGCAGTTCCTCAAGCAGTTTTAGGCGGCGCTGTTATGGTGATGTTCGGTGCCGTGGCTGCATCAGGCATTAATATTCTTTCATCTATTCACCTTGATCGCCGAGCATTATTAATTATTGCCATCTCACTTGCATTAGGTTTGGGTGTTGCTCAAGTTCCTCAAATTTTAGAGCATCTTCCAGAATTATTTAAAAATATTTTTAGCTCTGGTGTGGCAACAGGTGGTATAGCAGCATTAATTTTGAATGTTGTGCTTCCTGAAACGCATAAATAACTAACTTTTAATTTTGATTACTGCCCAGCTCCCACTGGGCATTCTTCTTCATGAGAGATGTACATGGATCCTAGAAGTGAAGTGGTATTAAGACAGCAAGACTATTTAAAAGGTAGTATCTTGTTAATTAATGCACCGAATGATGCCTTAGTCAGTCAATTACCAGCTGGGACTGATGCGTCAGTCTGGACATGGAACCATGCCGACTATCAAGGATTTATAAATAGTGGAACAAAAGCTCACTTCTCAGTTGAGTTTCCCTCACAAGAATTCGACCAAGCAATTATTTTTGTTCCAAAATCTAAAGAACTCTTAAATTACATATTACATGTAGTGATGAGCCATCTTAAAACCAATCAATCGGTTTTTTTAGTCGGTGAAAAAAAAGGTGGCGTAGAAAGAGCTGCCAAACAATTACAAAGCTTTGGCAAAGTACTAAAACTTGATAGTGCACGTCATTGTCAGCTATGGCACTTAAAGATTGAGAAAACGGAACAAATTAAACCTCTAGAAAAATGGCTTAAAACCTATACTGTTCAGGTTAATGAACAAGAGCTTACGATTTGTGCCCTTCCCGGTGTTTTTAGCCAAAATCATCTAGATGTCGGAACTGCTGTTTTACTCCCTTATCTTAATCAGGTGAAATCAGGTAGAATTGCCGACTTCGGGTGTGGTGCTGGAATTATCAGTTGCTATTTGGCAAAAATAAATTCAAGTAATATTATTCATGCCCTAGATATTGATGCTTTCGCTTTACGGTCAACGGAAATGACTTTTAGTCGAAATGGAATAGGTTCAGACCAGTTGAGATTGCAGCCTGTGATAGGTATTGCAGACGCTCCAACAGAACTCGATGCCATTGTCAGTAATCCTCCTTTCCATCAAGGTATTCATACCAACTATGATGCAAGTGAAGGACTCTGCCAAAACGCTAAAAAACATTTAAAGGCATCAGGTGAGCTATGGATTGTAGCAAACCGTTTTTTAAACTATCCGATCTTAATTGAGAAGCACTTTGGTCAGTGCCAGATTAAAACTGATCTTCAAGGCTTTAAGGTGTTATATGCCTGTGCATAACAAACTATGTAAGGAATCTCCATGAGCGAAACACATGCTCCTGAAAAACTCCAGCGTAAGCTTGGGGCTCGTCATCTGAATATGATCGCCATTGGTGGTTCCATTGGTACAGGCCTCTTCCTTGCTTCTGGATCGACCATTGCAAATGCTGGCCCGGGTGGAGCACTACTCGCCTATTCTCTTATTGGTATTATGATTTACTTCTTAATGACCAGTTTAGGTGAACTTGCAACCCATAATCCAACTTCTGGAGCTTTTTTTACATATGGTAGTCGTTATGTCGAAGAAGGCTTTGGTTTCGCTTTAGGTTGGAACTATTGGTATAACTGGGCAATTACAGTTGCATTCGAACTTGTTGCAGTTCAGTTTATTATGAAGTTCTGGTTCCCTGATATTCCAGGGTTTTACTGGAGTGCGCTGTTCCTCATCGTAATTTTTGCAATCAATGCCATGACAGTAAAAGGATTCGGCGAAAGCGAATTCTGGTTCTCTATGGTAAAAGTGATCGCAATCGTTGCCTTTATTATCATTGGCTTAGCCATGATCATTAAGATTATGCTAACTCCAGGTGTCGCAGCTTTTGGAAACTGGACCTATAAAGAAGCACCTTTTGTTGGTGGTTTACAGGCCATGATCGGTGTAGCAATGATTGCCGGATTCTCCTTCCAAGGCACTGAAATGGTGGGGGTTGCTGCTGGTGAATCTAAAGATCCAAAGAAAACGATTCCACTTGCAATCAAACAGATTTTCTGGCGAATCTTATTATTTTATATCTTATGTATCTTCATTATCGGCACACTCATTGCCTATGATGACCCAAATTTATTACAAGCTGCTACCACTGAAAATGTTGCTCTTTCTCCTTTTACATTGCTCTATGAAAGAGTAGGTTTTGCTTTTGCAGCTGGTTTAATGAATGCTGTCATTCTTACTGCTATTTTGTCAGCAGGTAACTCAGGCATGTATTCATCAACTCGTATGTTATTTAAAATGGCTCAGGAAGGTCGTGCACCAAAGTGGTTTGCAAAACTTGATGGTCGTGGCGTTCCAATGAATGCACTATATGCCACTACATTTATTGCCGCTTTTTGTTTCTTGACAACCTTTATTGGTGAAAAACAAGTCTTTAACTGGCTACTTAATATGTCAGGGATGTGTGGTTTTATTGTCTGGCTGGGCATTGCTATTTCACACTATCGTTTCCGTAAAGGCTATATTGCTCAAGGATATAAATTAGAAGATTTAGCTTACCGCGCCAAATTTTTTCCATTTGCCCCTTGGTTTGCCTTTATTCTCTGTTCAATCATCATCTTAGGGCAGAACTATCAAGCCATTTTAGGTGGAAAAATTGACTGGTTAGGCCTACTTTCAACTTATATTAGTTTGCCATTATTCTTAATTATTTGGTTAGGCTATAAGTGGAAAAATAAAACTAAACTGATCGCTTACGATCAAATGAATGTGAAGCCAGAGCAAGACTAAGAATCGGTAATTTAAAGTAAATCAAAGATCAAAAGCTTGATCTTTGATTTAAAAAGCGTAAAATGCCGTTCAGATTTTCAACGGCGCTTTTAAATAAGGAGGACATCATGCCAACACTACAAGGTAAAACAGATTAAATAATTTGGCACGATGTCAGCTCACGGACAAGTGTACAAATTCACTTCACTTGTCCGAATGCTCAAATTTAAGACCTAGCATTCGCTAGGTTTTTTTATGCCTGCTCGGACAAAAATAAGAGAAAAATTATGGGCATACAAAAAATATTAAATGAGGAAGCACTTTACGGTGTTCCCGTTAAAATTTTCACTCAAGATATAGATAGTGAAAGTATCGAACAACTCAAGAAAATGGCTCAACTGCAATTTATCTACTCACATATTGCTGTTATGCCAGATGTTCACGTAGGAAAAGGCGCGACTGTAGGCAGTGTTATTCCAACTAAACATGCCATTATCCCAGCAGCAGTCGGTGTAGATATTGGCTGTGGAATGAATGCAATTCGCTTAAGCCTAAAGGCCTCGCAATTGCCTGATAACTTAAGTCGTTTACGCGATGCAATCGAACGTAAAGTACCAGTCGGATTTGCTTTGCATAAACAAGTTAAAGCAAAAGCTTCAAGCATTATTCCGCTTGAAAAACGCTTAAAGCCTATTATCAAAAAGCATCCTGGACTTGTTCGAATGCTTCGACAATTTGATGCAACATGGCAAAAGCAACTTGGTACTTTAGGTGGTGGCAATCACTTTATCGAATTATGTATTGATGAAAATCAAGACGTATGGGTGATGCTACATTCAGGTAGCAGAGGGCTGGGTAACGTTATTGGTACTTATTTTATTGAATTAGCCAAGAAAGAAGCTCAGCATCGTTTTGGTCACGTACCTGATAAAGACTTAAGCTATTTTGCCGAAGGCTCAAACAGCTTTGATGATTATGTAGAAGCTGTAGAGTGGGCTCAAGAATATGCTTTTGAAAATCGCAAGGAAATGATGCGTTTAATTTTAGAAGCGATTCGCCCTCTTCTACCCTCTTTTCAAATGACCAAAGAAGCTATTAATTGTCATCATAATTATGTAAGCCGTGAAACACATTTCGGTGAAAGTTTACTAATTACCCGAAAAGGTGCAATTCGAGTAGGCTTAGATGAATTAGGCATTATTCCAGGCTCAATGGGAGCACGCTCTTATATCGTCAGAGGTAAAGCAAACCCTGAGTCATTTTGTTCTTGTTCTCATGGAGCAGGTCGCAAGATGAGTCGAAGCAAGGCAAAAACTCTTTTTAACCAGCAAGATCTTATTGAACAAACCCAAGGTATTGAATGCCGCAAAGACAGTGGTGTTGTTGATGAAATCCCAAGTGCTTATAAAGATATTGATGAAGTCATGGCAAATCAGGCTGACCTCATTGAAATTGTTCACACACTTAAACAAGTTTTATGTATTAAAGGTTAAAATATGAAAATTAAAGAAATGTCAAAAATCAAAGTCCGTAATCAAGTGGCGCTTTCCCCTTTACTTCATAAAGGTGGAATGCATGAAACGGAGAAACCTCGTGCTCAACATCGTAGAGATAGACAAGATGCTAAACAGCAATTGAGAAAAGGTGATTGGTAAATAATTTAGACCAAGATCGAAAGTAATTATTATTAAGGAGACATAGAAATGACTAAATATTTTAAAAATCGCAATAAAAAAAGCGACTCTAACGAGTCGCTTTTTTACTGTTCAAGAACTCAAATTATTGAGCTGCTGCAGGAGCTGCCGCTTCTTGACCAGGTTGAACAACTACAGTACGGCTACCAGTGATTGTCGCGAATACACGACGGTTCATAGCACGACCTTCTTTAGTTTTGTTGTCAGCAATCGGTTGATCCCAAGCGAAACCTTGAGTAGACAAACGAGATGCATCAACGTTGTATTCGTTTACAAGAGCTGATTTAACAGAGTTAGCACGAGCTAAAGATAAACGTTCGTTTAACTTACGTGGACCAGTGTTATCTGTGTGACCTTCGATACGTGCAGTAGCGTTAGGGTATTCAGTTAACTTCTCAGCAACTTTAGCGATTTCTGGCTTGTATTGGTCTTTGATGTTTGACTTGTTAGTATCAAAGAACACACGAAGTTCCATGTTAAGGTCTTCAGTTAACTCTTGTGGTTGTGGAGCAACTGGAGTTGGTTCAACTGGAGCAACTTCTACTACTGGAGCAGCAGGCTTCAAGTGACCACCAAGAACTACGTTTAAACCAGCAAGAGCTGTATAACGCCAGTATTTCTCATCAAAATCATAAGTACCACGAGCTTCAGTACGAAGTGATAATGCATCATTCAAACGATAGAAAGCACCTACACCAGCATTACCGATTGTATCTTTCTTGTCTTCATAGATACCATCAAACTCAGTTTTAGTTTGACCAGCACCTAATAATACGTACGGCTTAAATTTGCTGTCGTAGTTCTTAGTAATCAAATCTGAAGTTGCGTAGAAGTTACCAGCAACAGTTTTTTGTTTATATTCAGCACCAGCTACGCCAGTACCATCAAGATCACCTTTAACTTGGTTATATTCAGCTTCGAAACCTAACCAAGGAGTTAATTCAACACCTAGTGCAGCACCAACGAATAAATCATCTTGTAATTCAGCATGACTAGTTAATTTATCGTTGTTGTGGTCACTATCCTGCCAAGTATAACCTACCAATAAAGGGGTAACAGTTACGCCAGCATTAGCAGCAGCTAAAGGTGCAGCGACAAGCATAGCAAGTGCAATACGACTCAATTTCATGGATATCCTCCAGAGATAACAATTGTTGTTCAAGCTCAGCCTAAATTTATTGGCCCCTGAGATATTTTCACCCCAGTATTATTTTTAAGCTATTCACATTTGAATCATACAAACACTTGATAGACTTTCCAAGTGCTTGATAATTTTAATCAAGTAAATTATTGACAAAATTACTTACAATTTCCGTTGTAATTCGGTAATTTTTTACTCAACTAGCAAATATGAACAACTTCTTTCTTTCGCTTAGGGTGATTTTACCAGTATTCTAGCGTCCTGATAACCTTTATTTAATTTTGTGTTTCCTCATTATAAAAAGTCATATAAATCATTGATAGAACGCATAAAATCAAAATATTTCTTTATATATTAAGGAATTTTAATGTTTAAATCTCCTGGTTTCACATTGATGGAACTCACTATAACGCTCGCAATTCTTATGATTATGTTCACCCTAGCCCTTCCTTTATACCACCAATTTATGGCTTCAATGGAATTAAAAAACACGCCTCAACTACTCACAATTCATATACAAAAAGCTAAATACGACGCAATTCTACGACATAAGAGTGTCGTACTTTGCCCAAGTGTTGATTTGTCTATATGTAATAGTAATTGGCATACAAGGCTTATAAGCTTTGTAGACACAAATCATAATCTACAAAGAGAAAGCGACGAAGAAATATTAACCAATATTGAACTTAATCATCATTATGGTTCTTTGAAATTTCAAAAATTCGGCAAAAAATTAAATAGTATCGTATTTCAGGGAGATACCGGACTTCCACGTGAGTCTAACGGCAGTTTTACTTATTGTTCTTATAATCAGCTTAAAAATTTTAAATTAGTTCTTAGCAAAATGGGGCATGTACGCTTAGAAGAACTTCAAAATTGTTAGAACTCTACAGTCTAATACAGAATCCAAGCCATCCCCCATTTTGCAATATACTGCTTAAGTTTTAATGTTTTCTTAATTTGAGATAAAGAACAATCGGAGATTACAACAATGACTGATATCGTAATTGTTAATGGTGCTCGTACTGCCATGGGTGGTTTTCAAGGATCACTATCAGGACTTACAGCGCCTGAATTAGGTGCTGTAACGATTAAAGAAGCAATCGCACGAGCAGGTTTACAACCTACTGATGTCGAAGAAGTCATTATGGGTTGTGTTCTTCCTGCTGGCTTAAAACAAGGTCCTGCTCGTCAAGCAATGCGCAAAGCTGGCTTACCTGATTCCACAGGTGCTGTGACGATTAATAAGCTTTGTGGCTCTGGTATGAAAGCCGTGATGCAAGCAACCGACATGATTAAAGCAGGCAGTGCTGAAATTGTTGTTGCCGGCGGCATGGAGTCTATGACAAATGCACCTTATGTTTTACCAAAAGCACGTGCCGGCTATCGTATGGGCCATGGTGAAATTAAGGATCACATGTTTCTTGATGGACTTGAAGATGCTGAAACTGGTCGTCTAATGGGTTCTTTTGCTCAAGATATGGCAAATACTCGTGGCTATACACGCGAGCAAATGGATGACTTTGCAATCCGCTCTTTGAAACGTGCTCAAACAGCAATTAACGAAGGTTATTTCAAAGATGAAATAGTTTCGGTTACCGTGCCTAGTCGCAAAGGTGATGTCATTGTTGATCAAGATGAACAACCTTTAAATGCAAAGATCGACAAAATTCCTTCACTTAAACCAGCTTTTGCAAAAGACGGTACAATTACCGCAGCAAACGCAAGCTCTATTTCCGATGGCGCATCTGCATTAGTATTAACCTCAAGTGAGGTTGCTACTCAACGTGGTTTACAGCCACTGGCAAAAATTATTGCAACAGCTTCAAACTCTCAGCATCCTTCAGAATTTACAATTGCTCCTGTTGGCGCTATTGAAAAAGTTCTTAAAAAAGCGGGTTGGAATGCGCAAGATGTTGACCTGTGGGAAATTAACGAGGCTTTTGCCATGGTTACCATGTGCCCAATTGATGATTTCAAACTTGATGCTGAAAAAGTCAATATTAATGGTGGTGCTTGTGCATTAGGTCATCCAGTAGGTTCTACAGGTTCTCGTATTATTCTTACGCTGATTCATGCACTAAAACGTACTGGCGGTAAAAAAGGTGTTGCAGCACTTTGTATTGGCGGTGGTGAAGCAACAGCCGTTGCGATTGAACTTATTTAATTAAAATTAACTATTTTAAAATCCCACTTCGGTGGGATTTTTTTATGAAAAAACTACAAAAAATGACCCACAAAATCACTTTTAAGTTTTAACTTATTCTTTTAAACGAAAACAACAATGGACAATAACAATGCAACTCAATCACTACCTCAATTTCCAAGGTCAGGCAGAGCAAGCCTTTAATTTTTATAAATCAGTTTTTGGTGGCGAGTTCGCCATGTTGAGTCGCTATGGTGATATGCCACCATCAGAAGGTGTGACATTATCTGAAGCGAACAAAAATCTGGTTCTTCACGTTTCTCTACCTATCAATGAATACACTGTACTTATGGCATCAGATACAAATGATCAATTCTGTGCGCCTAACAGTGTTTTTACCCAAGGCAATAATCACTACATCGCAATTAATCTTGAAAAGGACGAGCAAGAAAAAGCTAAACAACTTTTTGATGCGTTGTCTGTTAACGGTCAAATTGAAATGCCTCTAGAAAAAACGTTCTGGGGTGCATTATACGGAGCGTTTACCGATCAATTTGGTATAAAGTGGATGGTTAACTGCCAACTTGATACATAATTTTCAATATAAAAAATCCCGCAAGTTGCGGGATTTTTTATTTCAGGATTTATTGAGCACCTGTTTGATAACTCGCTTCTGGCACACCAGTTGAAGCTTGATATGGATTGGTAAAGTCTTGCAAACCTGCCGCAGCTTCTTGTACGTCTTTGCCTTCTTTTACGACAAAGCTATCAAAACCAGAACGCTTTAAGTAGTTTAAAACATCCTTAAACACATCACCTATTGCTCGCAGTTCACCTTGGAAACCTTGGCGACGTAATAGTGCAGCAAATGAGTAACCACGCCCATCACCAAAGCCAGCAAATTCAATAAAGATTGCATCAAGTTCATTTAATGGAAATGTATGATCTTCAGGTGAATCATTCACAGTTACATACAAAGCTTTTTTGCCTTGAACATTAGCTAATTGGTCTAGTTGAGCTGTTGTTACCACAACATCACCTTGAGGAACTACACCATCTTCAGCAATGATTTGATAAGTATTATCTGCAATCGTGCCATCTTTATAAAGCACTGGTAGAGCTGTATTAAGCATATGCACGCTCCTTAAATGGTTGAATTCCTACACGGCGATATGTATCAACAAAACGCTCACCTTCAGTACGCAAATCAAGATAAGTATTTAATACTTCCTCAATTACATCAGGCACAGCATCTGCTGCAAATGATGGTCCTAAGATGTCACCGATTGATGCATCATGGTCAGAATTACCACCTAATGTAATTTGGTAGAATTCAGCGCCTTTCTTATCTACACCTAAAATACCGATGTTACCTACGTGGTGATGACCACAAGCATTCATACAACCAGAAATATTTAGATCTAAATGACCAAGATCATAAACTTTATCTAAGTCATCAAAACGACGTGTAATTGCTTCAGCAATTGGAATTGATTTCGCATTTGCAAGTGAACAGAAATCACCGCCCGGGCAACTAATAATATCGGTAATAAAACCAATATGTGCACGTGCCATATTTTGTTGCTCAAGCGCTTGCCATACATCGAACAAATCTTTTTGAGGCACATCTGCCAAAGCAATGTTTTGTTCATGAGTTGTGCGAAGTTCACCGAAAGTATATTTATCAGCAAGGTCTGCAATAAAGTTCATTTCTTCGGTGGTTATATCACCCGGTGCAATACCTGCACGTTTTAGAGAAATCGTAACAATACGATAGCCCTTCACTTTATGCGCATGCGTGTTGATATTGAACCATTGCTTGAATTTTGGATGCTCAGCAAATAAAGCAGTGAAGTCTTCATCTGCCAAATCTTGATAGTCAAATGGAATGAACTCTTCATCCAATTTTTTCAAGATTTCTGGCTGAATTCTTAATGATTCACGTGTATGTTCAAATTCAGCTTCAACTTTCTGTGCAAACACTTCAGGAGTTAATGCTTTAACAAGAATTTTGATACGTGCTTTATATTTGTTATCACGACGGCCATGCAAGTTATAAACACGTAGAACCGCTTCTAAATAAGCAATTAAATCTTCACGCGGTAAAAACTCACGAATAACGCTACCAATGATTGGAGTACGGCCTAAACCACCACCAGCCATAATTTTATAGCCGATTTCACCCGCTTCATTACGCACGATGTAAACACCAATATCGTGGAATGCAGTTGCCGCACGATCTTTTTCTTCAAGCGCAGAAACTGCGATTTTGAACTTACGTGGCAAGAATGCAAATTCTGGGTGGAATGTACTCCACTGACGAATCAATTCACATGTTGGACGTGGGTCTGCAATTTCACCAGCAACTACACCTGCATATTGGTCAGTTGTTGTGTTACGAATACAGTTACCACTGGTTTGAATAGCATGCATTTGTACAGTTGCAAGTTCAGCCAAAATATCTGGCACATCTTCAAGTGCAGGCCAGTTCAACTGGATGTTTTGACGTGTAGATACGTGTGCATAACCACGGTCATAAGCAGTTGAAACTTCAGCAACTTTACGTAATTGCTTAGAATTCATTAAGCCATACGGCACAGCAATACGCAGCATAGGCGCATAGCGTTGCACATATAAACCATTTTGCAAACGTAACGGACGATATTCATCTTCAGAAAGTTTGCCAGCTAAATAGCGTTCAGTCTGATCGCGGAACTGAGCAACTCGTTCATTAACCAGCTGCTGGTCGAAATCGGTATATAAATACATGGCGTATGGCTAGTAGATTCATTATTAAGGCGGATAGCATAGCGAGCTTTCATTCATCAATAAAATGCTTTTTTTGCATATTTAATAACGGTTTTATTGATAAGCTTTAATATAAATCGACATAAAAAAGCCCGGATAAATCCAGGCCCTTTCTATAAAAGCTTTTTATTTGTTATCTGGTAAGGCATAGGCCACTAAATAGTCGCCCATTTTTGTACCAAATGAACCATGACCACCAGCCATGATCACAACATATTGCTTACCATTGATTTCATAAGTCATTGGTGTTGCTTGTCCACCCGCTGGTAAACGCGCTTCCCAAAGTTTCTTACCATTAGTAACGTTAAACGCACGTAAATAATTATCTTGAGTTGCACCAACAAACATGACATTACCGGCAGTAGAAATTGAACCACCTAAACCAGGCACACCAATTTTCACAGCTGGTAACTGGAACAAGTTCGGTAAGCTGTCACGAATTGTACCAATACGTTTTTTCCATACCACTTCATGAGTTTTCAAATCAACGCCAGCTACATAGCCCCAAGCTGGTTGTTTACAAGGTAAACCAAGCGGAGATAAGAATGCACTAATTTCAACACCATAAGGTACGCCGTACATCGGTTGCACGCCCTGCTCAGTTCCCGCACCTTTTGCAGTTTGTGCACGGTTTGGATCGGCAGGAATTAAACGACTGACGAATGGCAAACCAATCGGGTTCATCACAGCAACCTGACGGTCAGGGTTAACTGACATACCGCCCCATTCAAATACACCTAAGTTACCAGGGAAAACTAAAGTACCGTTTTCAGATGGTGGAGTATAAATACCATCGTAATTTAGACGTTTGAAAGATACACGACACATGAGCTGATCAAGCATAGTGGCACCCCACATATCTTTATCAGTCAATTTATCTTGTGGAGCTAAGTTCAAGTCAGAGAATGGCTGAGTTTTTGAATAATGCTCGCCTTTAGTTTGTGGTCCACGTTTAACTGTTTGTGGAACTGGTTTCTCAGTTACAGGAACAATTGGTTGACCATTACGACGATCAAGAACAAAGGCATTACCTGTTTTAGTCAATACATAGATTGCAGGAACAGTTTGGCCAGCTTTGTTTTTGATATCAGCTAAAGATGGTTGTGATGGTACGTCCATATCCCATAAGTCATGGTGGGTTGTCTGGAAGTTCCACACTAATTTACCAGTTGAAGCATTAATCGCTAACATCGAGTTTGCATAACGCTCTTTCAACTCGGTACGGTCGCCCCCCCAGATATCTGGAGTACCTACACCTGTTGGAACATAAACGATATCAAGTTTGGCATCGTATGCTAAAGGAGCCCACGCATTTGGTGAGTTATGAACGAAATTCGTACCTTCGCCCGGCATTGCATTTGGATCTGCTGCGCCAGTATCAAATACCCAAAGGAGTTTACCAGTGTTAACATCGTATCCACGAATTACACCAGACGGCTCTTTATTTGAGTAGTTATCGGTTACCGAACCAGCAATAACAACTGTTGAACCAGTCACGATACCAGGGGATGTTGGGTTGTAGCCACCTGGGTAAGCATATGGCATAAACTCTTGCAAGTTCACTTCACCATTTTTACCAAAGTCAGTACATGCTTTACCAGTTTCAGCATTCACCGCAACTAAACGGCCGTCATTCACAGGAACAAAGACTTTACGCGGACATTGTGTAGAGTCAGATTTCTTGCTTTGAAGACTCGTTGCAAACTCAGTTGTGTTGTTTGCATCGTAGTACATCACACCACGGCAAGTTAAATGCTGGAACGATTTATCCGTTTTAAGCTTCGGATCAAAACGCCATTTTTCTTTACCTGTCGCAGGATCAATTGAAATTAATTGCTGGTGAGCAGTACAGATAAACATGTTATTACCGATTTTAATCGGTGTAACCTGATTGGTTGTTTCGCCAGAATCATTACCCGTTTTAAGATCGCCAGTACGTAAAGTCCAAGCAACTTTCAAATCTTTTACGTTTTGATCATTAATCTGTTTTAACGGAGAATAACGTACACCTGCCTGAGTACGACCATACGCTGGCCAGTCACTCTCTGCTACACCTGGTACCGCTTGAGCAGTTTCTGGTTGAGGTGTCTTGATTTCACCATTAATTTCTTGCGGATCGTTGAAAATCGAATAGACCATCAACAAGATTGCAATTGCTAGAGTTGAAGATAAGGCAACTTTACTTGATCCAAGGTTGCTGATTCCACGAGTTACGGCTGGAACCAATAACCATAAACCAAGAATACCTAAAATATCTAAACGAGGTGCAAGCGCCCAGAAGTCTGTTCCAACTTCCCAGACACCCCAAATAATGGTACCTAGCATTAAAGCAGCGTACACCCACAATGCAGTAGATGCGCACTTATAGAGTTGCCATGCAACAATTAGGAGTAATACACCAGTAATAATATAGTAAATTGAACCGCCTAATGTAGCGAGCCAAATACCTCCAATTAACAGGAATAACGCTAATAACCCAATAATAATTACGGTAAAAGTCGTTAAACCTGATCTTGAAGTAGGTTGAGTCATAAACCACCTCTTATCAATCATCATTTTTATCGGAAAGATAGGCCAAGCTTTTCATCAAAAATCGGCCTATCGATACATCTAAAACAAAACTCAGGCATAAAGAAAAAACGGAAGGTCAGGATTATTCAATCAATGATTTAGCCCTCGACAATCCGTTTTTCAGAGTAATTACGCTTAGAATGCAGTTGAGAATTTAATACCGCCTACCCAAGTGTTATCACCATTTTTTAATGCACCAACATGACGAACATATTGCACATTTGGACGGATAGTTAGCCAGTTTGTCGCATGAATACCGTAGTAAAGCTCGGTATTGTATTCAGTGTCGTATTCTTTATTTTGGACATCGTTCCAATCATCGTTGATATGGATACGCGCAACACCGAGTGCCAATTCATCTTGAGGACGTTGATTGAGCAAACCTTTATAGACTAAGCCTACATTTTGCATGTTATCAATTTTGTTGGTATCAGAATCATGGAACGTCAGGTTCACAAACCCAGTCAAACCACGATCTGTTTGATCAGCTGGCTGGAATAATTTTTGTTTTGCAGTTACCCACACACCTTGCTTATGAGATGTTTGAGCCTTATTTGTAATTTCTTCGGCATCAGCAGTGCTGTAGTAATACCCTAAACGGTATTCACCAGCCATACTTTGAGCACCTAATTTAGGTGACCAAACCACTTCAGCAGGAATAATTGCCCCATGTGAACCATCAGTACTTAGGTTAAAACCTTTGCCTCGGTCCAAATTTTCTGGGTTATATTCATAGACACCAACTTGGGTATATAAATCGGGTTGCAAGTTATATTTAACACGCATTGCCCATTGGCTGACAGGCCAGTTATACCACTGATCACCAACCCAGTTACCCACTTGCGAACCACAAAGCGCCAAGTTCTGGAAATCACAGTCAAAACTATTAAAGTCTTCACCTTCACCAAAACGACCCACTTTAACGTCTAACTTCTGGTCAAGAAATTTTTTCTTGATCCACAAATCAGTTAAACGCCAAGTTTGCTCACGCCCCCACACTTCTTGTACCGAGCTTAAGTGCCCCGCCAAAGCTGGTGAATGTTCAGAAAGCGATTGCCCATCACGATAAGTTAATGTGATTTGAGCTTCAGTATCTTGCCACCCTAAAATTTTATTTAAATCAAAATGAGTTCCTAAAGCAAGTTGCCCCGTATAAGCACTACCATGCGTTGATGTATTTTTTGAATCTAAAATACCGGCGTATTCGCCGGTATATCCAAAAGAAAAATCATAACCTTGTGCTTGTAACGCGGTGCGTTGACCGTTCCAATCACCCAACATCCACGGACTATTTGGGTCGAATGCAGCAGCAGCTTGTGCGTGCTGTATGAAAAGAGTAATTGATAAAACGGATAAACAGGAAGCCATCAAGGATTTATGTGTTTTCATGTTTACATACCTTTTATGTCTTTGTTTATAAAGGGTACGCTAATTTTATGTAAAGAAATTATTCAAAATGTTAATCAATTGATTAATCTAATAATAATCTTAATACACAGTGTCTAAGAAATGGCCTCACCTCTTTACCATTGTCCTTCACCAAGTTTTTGACCTATAAAGGAATATCTCATTTTTGATCTTGAAAACTTAATTGGACAAGCCAACTGTGGTTCTGTATCTGCTGTATTATTCTGCAAAGGAACATCCACAATCCATCCACGTTGTTGTGCTAAGGGCGAGTTTAATGACTCCGTGAGACTTAAAACAGGTTCTACACACACATCAATGTTTGCAAAAATTTCATGCCACTCTTTAAATGTTTTGCTTTTAATTTTTTCTTGAATGGCTTGTTTAACTTCTTTCCGATCTTCGGTATCTAATGAAGCGCCCTTTTGTAATAATAGGGGCAGATCAAGCGCTATGGATAAACCTGACATAAATTGTGGTTCAAGACTACCAATTGAAAGATAACGACCATCTTGGGTCATATAGTAGTCATAGAAAATACCACCATTGAGCATTCCATGCTCTGGAGCCTGTTCGACTTGTGCAGCAAGTGTGGCTGATGCAGCCATACTATTTAAGCTAGCAACACAATCGGTCATGGAAATATCAATATATTGCCCCATACCACTACGCCCGCGTTCAACCACCGCCGCTAAAATAGCAATCACTGCATGAAGTGAACCACCTGCAATATCTGCAACTTGAATACCGAGTGGTGGCGGACCGCTGTCTTGTCGGCCACTATACCCAGCAATACCGGCTAAAGCTAAATAGTTAATGTCATGACCTGCTCTATCTTTATAGCTTCCTGTTTGTCCATAACCTGTAATTGAGCAGTAGATTAAGCGCGGATTAATTTCGGCAAGTGTTGAGTAATCTAATCCTAGACGGCGCATGACATCAGGTCGAAACTGCTCTATGACAATATCAAACTCGGAAATTTTGGCTTTAATTAATTCAATACTTGCCGGATCTTTTAAATCAAGAACAATTGACTGTTTATTTCGGTTTAAATAACTATGTGCCGTTGCTTGCCCATTTGCGTAGGGCGGCATGATCCGAATTAAATCTGGACGCGATGGAGATTCGATATGGATGACTTCTGCGCCCATATCGGCTAAATACATTGTGGCAAAAGGTCCGGGTAAGAGTGTCGAGAAATCGAGAACTTTAAGTCCATTTAATGCTGTCGTCATCGTTTTTTTAACCACTATTATTCATATTTTCTTTTATATTAGTTAAGCAAATATTCTAAAACAATGTCATGTTCAGCCATTTACCTTGATCATTTCGGCAATTTAACATGTAAAAAGTGCTTTTACTCTGTTGTAAATCGCCAATTTATTTTTTTAGACGGTCATTTAGGTCAATTTAAAGTGAACATCAAAGAGACTGAAGGATTCAATATGAGTCGCGATACGATTAGCATCCACTTCGTGAATGCGGCTTTGACAGGCGTAAAGCGCCTTGGCATGGATGTTGAAATGCTCCTTTCACATGTGGGCATTGAAGCGGAATTATTACGTCAACCTAAAGCTCGAATCTCACCAGAACAATACACTCGTTTTATAAAAATGTTGTGGATGGTCACACAGGATGAACACGTTGGATTTGACGTACAACCACGTCGTCTGGGCACTTTTGCCATTATGTGTCAGTTGATTATTCACGCAAAAACATTGGGCCAAGCCCTTGAACTGTCATCTCAATTTTACAAATTATTTGGCGATGAATGGTCTGTCAGCCTAGAGCGTGACAAGCATGAAGCACGTCTAGTCCCACTCATCCCAAAAACTTTAGATCCAGATCACTTCATTACCGAAAGTATGCTTATGATTTGGCATGGTCTAGCATCATGGCTCATTGAACGCCGTTTGCCATTAGAGCGTGTTCATTTTAGCTACCCACGTCCTGCACATGCAGATGAATATGATGCATTATTTTTTGCACCAGTCATGCAGTTTGATGCACCACGTACTGAAATAACTTTTGCGGCTGATTATCTTGATTTGCCAATCCGTCAAGATGAAAAAACGCTAGAAGAATTCTTAAAAGCAGCCCCTGCTCAACTTTTAGTAAAATTCAAAAATACCAACTCGCTAACTTCTCGTATTCGTGAAGTGCTAAAAAGCCAGATTGGTGAAGAAATGCCAACGCTTAATGACGTTGCATCAATGTTGTATTTATCTCCTCAAACCTTACGTCGTCGCTTGGCTGCCGAAGGTAAAAGCTATCAAGGCGTAAAAGATGCCTTACGTCGAGATGCTGCAATTCACTTGTTACTCAATCCTGAATTAACACTTGAAGATGTTGCTCAACAAGTTGGTTTTAGTGAAACGAGTACGTTCCACCGCGCATTTAAAAAATGGACGGGTGTAACCCCTGGCCTATATCGCCAGCTACACGGTTATCACTAATTCTTTAATCTATTTAAGTTTCACATTTAGCCCAAGTTCAACTTGGGCTTTTTTGTATTTCTATTGGCAAAAATCATCACCTGACTGGTGCGCTTATCGTCATTGCACTCGCTATTAAAACCAGTACACTCAAAACACAAATAAATTTTAAGCAATAAAAAAGGAACTGTTATGAGCGAGGCTTATATTATTGATGCCATTCGCACCCCACGCGGAAAAGGAAAAAAAGACGGCTCTCTTTATGAAGTAAAACCAATTACCTTACTCACCACTTTATTAAATGAATTACAGCAGCGCCATCAACTCGATACATCGAAAGTCGACGACATTGTTTTGGGCTGCGTAACTCCTATTGGTGATCAAGGCGGTGACATTGCCAAAACCGCAGCGATTGCAGCTGGCTGGAATGATGATGTTGCTGGAGTTCAAATCAATCGTTTTTGTGCTTCAGGCTTAGAAGCAGTCAACATGGCAGCCATGAAAGTCCGTTCTGGTTGGGAGGATTTAGTGGTTGCTGGTGGCGTTGAATCAATGTCACGCATTCCAATGGGTTCCGATGGTGGACCATGGGCGCTAGACCCAGAAACAAACCTTAAATCATCATTTGTTCCACAAGGCATCGGCGCTGACCTCATTGCAACCTTAGATGGTTATAGTCGTGAAGATGTTGATAATTTCGCTGTGAAGTCACAACAAAAAGCAGCAGCAGCTCAATCAAATGGTTATTTCAATCACTCTGTCGTACCAGTAAAAGATCACGCAGGCGTGGTGATTTTAGATAAAGATGAGTTTATTAAAGGCAATACCACACTCGAAGGACTAACGAAGCTCAACCCAAGTTTTGAAATGATGGGGCAAATGGGTTTTGATGCAGTTGCTTTACAAAGATATCCAGAAGCACAAAAAATAAATCATGTTCATCACGCAGGTAACTCATCAGGCATTGTCGATGGAGCAGCTGTAGTTTTATTGGCTTCTGAAAAAGCAGTAAAAGAACAAAATTTAAAACCACGCGCTAAAGTTTTGGCGACTGCATTAGTCGGTACTGACCCAACCATCATGCTAACTGGCCCTGCGCCAGCCGCACGTAAAGCTTTAGAAAAAGCAGGACTCACGATTGATGATATTGACCTATTTGAAGTCAATGAAGCATTCGCGGCAGTTGTAATGCGTTTTATTAATGAGCTCAACGTCCCTGCTGAAAAAGTCAACGTAAATGGCGGTGCGATTGCTTTAGGCCATCCGTTAGGAGCAACAGGTGCCATGATTTTAGGCACACTACTTGATGAGCTTGAACGACAAGATAAAAAGCGCGGTTTAGCGACGCTCTGTGTTGGCGGTGGGATGGGTATTGCCACCATTATTGAACGCGTATAAAAATTAGGGATATAAAAGATGAGTGCAATTCAATACGAAAAAAATGCCGACAATATTGTCATTTTAACGCTTGATTCAACAGGTCAATCTGCGAATACCATGAATGCCGAGTTCCGTGACTCGCTCGATGAGGCAACTCAGAAACTTAAAGCAGAAACAGAACTTTCAGGTGTTATTTTCCGCTCAGCTAAAAAAACTTTCTTTGCAGGCGGTGACCTAGATGAGCTGATTCAAGTTCAGCCTGAACATGCAACAGACTTTTTCAATATGGTTGAAAAGTTAAAAGGTCATTTACGCACAATTGAAACGCTAGGCATTCCAGTCGTTGCAGCATTAAATGGCACTGCACTTGGCGGTGGTTGGGAAATCGCATTAAGTTGCCATCACCGTATCGCAATCAATGACCCAAAAAGTAAGTTCGGCCTACCTGAAGTCACTTTAGGCCTGTTACCGGGTGGCGGTGGTATTGTCCGCATGGTACGCCTACTTGGCTTACAAAACGCGTTTCCATTTTTAATGGAAGGCAAACAGTTCGGTGTCGATAAAGCAAAATCTTTAGGCTTAATTCATGACACAGCTGAAAATGAACAAGAGCTTTTAGATAAAGCAATTGCTTGGGTAAAAGCGAATCCAAAATATCAACAGCCTTTTGATGTGAAGGGTTATAAAATCCCGGGTGGTGATCCAAAAACGCCAGCAGTTGCACAAGTTCTTGCAATTGCCCCAGCCATGTTAAGAGACAAAACCAAAGGTTGTTATCCTGCCCCTGAAGCGATTATGGCTGCCGCAGTTGAAGGCGCTCAAGTTGATGTCGATACTGCACTGCGTATTGAGTCTCGCTACTTTACTCAGCTTACAACAGGCCAAATTTCTAAAAATATGATCGGCACTTTCTGGCATGGTCTAAATGCAATTAAGTCTGGTGCGAGCCGCCCTGCCGACGTTACAAAATGGCAAGCCACTAAAGTTGGTGTGTTGGGTGCGGGCATGATGGGTGCGGGCATTGCTTATTCAACAGCCATTAAAGGTATTCCAGTTGTCCTTAAAGATGTATCTGTTGAAAATGCGGAGAAAGGCAAAGCATATTCACAAAAGCTTCTTGATAAACGTGTTTCACAAGGCCGTATGACTGCAGAAAAACGTGATCAGGTTTTATCGCTCATTACGGCTACAGCATCAGCTCAAGATCTTCAAGGCTGTGACTTAATTATTGAAGCGGTATTTGAAAATCAAGAACTCAAAGCCAAAGTCACTCAAGAAGCTGAACAATATTTAGCGCCTAATGGCGTAATGGCATCCAACACCTCAACCCTGCCAATTACAGGTTTAGCTCAAGCAAGTAAGGATGATAAAGCTTTTATCGGTCTGCACTTCTTTAGCCCTGTCGACAAAATGCAGTTGGTTGAGATTATTAAAGGTAAAAACACCTCCGCAGAGACTCTTGCTAAAGCCTACGACTTTGTACAACAAATTGGAAAAACACCGATTGTTGTCAATGATAGCCGTGGTTTCTTTACGAGTCGTGTATTTGGTACGTTCATTCAAGAAGGTATGCGTTTGCTTGCAGAGGGTGTTCACCCAGCACGTATTGAAATGGCAGCACTGAAAGCTGGTATGCCAGTTGGCCCACTCGCTATTCAAGATGAAGTGTCTTTAACCTTAACTGAACATGTTGCTAGTGAAGCACGTAAAGCCCTGCAAGCTGAAGGAAAAGATTTACCTAAGACTTCTGTAGATGAAGTGGTTCACACCATGATTCATGAGTTAAACCGTAAAGGCAAAGCTGCTGGAGCTGGTTTCTATGACTATCCGGAAAATGGTAAAAAGCACCTTTGGGAAGGCTTGAACCGCTGGCAAAAAGATCATGATATTTCTGAACAAGACATGATTGATCGCATTCTGTTTGTACAGGCACTAGATACCTTACGTTGTTATGAAGAAGGCGTATTAGAGTCTGTAATTGATGCCAATGTCGGTTCTATCTTTGGGATTGGTTATGCACCTTGGACGGGAGGAGCAATTCAATTCCTAAATCAATACGGCACTGATAAAGCACAAAAACGAGCTGAAGAGTTAGCTGCTAAATATGGTGAACGCTTCACACCGCCTGCACTGCTAAAAACCAAAGCTGAGCAGAAACAAAATATTCAATAACTTAGACTTATTAAATATTTAAAAACTGCATAAACCTTGCCCATATAAATATATTTTATTTATATGGGTTTTTCTTTATGACCTTTAAGATTTCAGCCTCACACCTAAATATGCTATAAATAGACTTCATTTTTGTGCTTCTATAGCACATTCGAGAAATCCTTATGTCCGATAAAAATTCTTCCGAGTCAGCAGTTCTAGGCTGGAAATTTGTTCTGATCGTTGGTGTTTTAAGTGCGATTTTCCTTGGCTTTTTCTATTTAGCAATGAGTAATGAACCTGACTACATGCCAGGAGCACAGCGCAAAGCACAACAAGAGCAAATGCAGCAAAAAGCTGAACACTCTACAGAGCAACACGCTCAACATGACGATATGCCTAAAATGGATATGCAAGAACATAAGCACTCAACTCAGTAATCAGATATTTTTCAAATGACAGATTTTTCCCGCAACGCACTGGTTGTAGAGGGTGGAGGCATGCGTGGTGCCTTTACCAGTGGTGTACTTGACTCATTTTTACAACAACAGTTCAACCCATTCGATTTATACGTTGGTGTATCGTCTGGTTCGACCAATGTGGCTAACTACTTGGCAGGCCAGCAAGGTCGCACTCTAACGTTTTATGTTGATCACTCACTTCGCCCTGAATTCATCGATTACAAACGCTTTTTCAAAGGCGGTGATTTACTTGATTTAAAATGGATGTGGGAAATTGGTGAGCAAGAGCACCCACTTGATCAACAAAGTCTTTTTGCTAAAAATCCAGATTTTTATATGGTGTTGACGCATGCCAAAACAGGTCATGCAGAATATCTTCGTGCGGGTAAAGACAATTTGCTAAATGCACTTCGTGCTTCTAGCTCAATTCCGGTTTTAACGCGTCATCCCGTCGATATTATGGGTGAACCTTATTTTGATGGGGGTGTTGCAGATGCCCTACCCGTTCGCTGGACGGCTCAGCAAAGTGATGTGAAAAAACTATTGGTTTTACGCACACGCCCGAAAAATTACTTTAAGGCGAGTAGTCGAGGCGATCAATTCCTCGCGAAATATGCGTTTAAACATCATTATGGTTTTGCAAACAGCTTACGTAGCCGTTGTGCTCGTTATAACGCTTCGGTCGATTTTGTTCGTGGTGAAAATCCAGAACAGCAAATTTTAGAAGTTTGTCCACCACCACTTAAAAATATGGCTGGCCGTTTAACTACTAACCCGAAAAAGCTTCGCTACAGTTATGAAGTCGGCTTAGAAACAGGGCTACAGGCAATTGAAAGCTGGAATGCCATGAAATAAATCCAACTTGAGATTTCTAAAAAGAAGTCTCAAGTTAATTCTAAAATCATATCAATATGTGGAATGCCACAGTCTTCGTAAACCTCACCTTGCACATGAAAACCTAAAGCTTCGTAAAAAGCTGTCACATAAGTTTGCGCAGAAAGCTTTAAATAAGACAGTTTATGACGACGTGCATAGTCAATAATATGCTGCATTAAAATTTTACCAATACCCTGCTTTCGATAAGGCACTAAAACAGCAACACGCCCTACGCTATGCTGTGGCAACAGACGTGCTGTAGCGATAGGCTGTTCTTTGTCATAAACAATAAAATGCAAAACTGTGGCATCCAAGTCGTCCCATTCATCTTCAGATGCAATTCCCTGTTCTTGAATAAAAACTTGTTCACGGATGTATTTCGCATCTTTCTCGAGCTGTTCCCAACCACCCTCTATAATTTTATACATCCGCTCACCGCCCTAGCACTTACAGCCAATATTTTCGATCGGCAATTGATCTTGTAACAACAATTCCAACGTTTGTTTTTTAATACCGTACATTTCTTTCAATGCTTGGATTTGAGCCATAATCTTGGCATCAGGTTCAGAAACGTTTTTGCGTTTCGTCGCCAAAATCATTTTGTTTTTGCTGGTATGTTCAAGCGATACAAACTCAAAAACTTTAGTTTCATAACCATACGCTTTTAAAAGTAACGCACGTAACGTATCGGTTAGCATTTCGGCTTGTTGCCCCGCATGAATACCAAACTGTAGCATTGGTTGTAACACTTCAGGACTATGTAATTGTGGGCGTAACTCTTTGTGACAACACGGCGCGCACATAATCATTGAAGCATTTAAACGAATTCCAGTATGAATGGCAAAGTCTGTTGCAATATCACACGCGTGTAAGGCAATCATAACGTCCAGTTTTTCTGGCTGATAACTACGGACGTCACCTTCAAAAAAGTCTAAGTGGTTAAAATGCACTTTGTCTGCAACATTCTGGCAAAACTCAACCAGATTTGGGCGCAATTCAACTCCAGTGATCAATGGTGTTTTTTGCTGCTCTTGCAAATAATCATATAACGCAAAAGTTAAATAACCTTTGCCCGAACCAAAATCTACAATGCGTAACTCTTGTTGAGATGCATCAATTTGCTCATAAGCACTCGCAAAAATTTCAATAAATTTATTAATCTGTTTCCATTTACGCGCCATGCTTGGAATGATTTGGCCTTTTTCATCAGTAATACCAAGCTCTTTTAAAAATGCATTGCCCTGCTGTACATAGCGCTGCTTTTCACGATCATGAGTCTGAACCGTTTGCGTCGCATTTACTGCCTGCTTTTTCCCTATATTTAAGAGGGCTTTTTTCTTATTTTTCTTGAGTTGTATTTCTTGATTAGTTGAAAATAAATTCGCTTGTTTACATTGAATGATTAATTGCTCAATCTGTTGCAAGCCTTCTTCAAATGAATAATTTTTAGTCATATCTTGGGTAGTATGATGATATAGAGCTGAAAGCTGTTTTTGGCCATGTAGCTCTACAACGCGGAAAGTGATTTTTTCCAGTTGCGCCAACTCTCCTTTATATTGACTCAAGATCAATCGCTCAAAAGCTTGTTGGTCAAGCATTTGCTTGATTTTATGAAAGAATTGCTGTTCTTGCTCAAAGGAGAAAACCGACACGGATATACCTAAAAATGAAGACTCATATAAAATAGAAGTTTAAAGGGTCTAGGATTAAAAATAAAATAACTTTACGACTGTTTTGTATTTCTATACATTCGTATTTTTAATCAAAAAAATTAAACTTATGAGTAAATCTGTGTTGGAAACTTACGATCCAAAAGAAGAACTATTTAATGCCTACAGCCATGGCGCTGGTATTATTATGGCAGTTATAGCTTCTATCTTTTTAATTATAAAGGGATCTTATCTTTCAACTGCTCAGTGGGTAGGTTTGTGGGTATACTCATTTAGTCTCATTTTGGTTTTCACCAGTTCCACACTCTATCACTTTGCTCAAACACAAAATCTACGCTACTGGTATAAGAAACTTGACCATACAGCTATTTATTATTTAATTGCTGGAACGTATACCCCCTTCTTAAGCATCGCAATTCCTACTACAAAAGCTCACTATCTGTTGATTGCACTCTGGAGCATTGCTGCGATTGGTACACTTTTCAAGTTAGTTTTTATTCATCGTTTTCAAAAAATTTCTTTGCTGGCTTATATTTTAATGGGATGGCTTGCCGTGTTTGTAATGGATGACATGCGCACGTATTTAAGTAAAGACGCATTGATTTTCTTGATCATTGGCGGGTTAGCTTATACGGTTGGAGCATTGTTTTACGCGTTAAAAAAGGTAAGATATACCCATGCGATCTGGCACATTTTTGTGCTTTTAGGTGCAGGAGCACATTTTCTTGCTATCTATTGGTACATAGTTTAGTTCATTTTTCACTCTTATTCAGTGATCCTGAAAGAGTCATGGATGATGTTCTTTCACGCTATTCTTTTAGAAAAAATACGTGTTTAAAAGGAATAGTAAATTAAAAATAAATTTTAACTGATATAAGGTTTTATATGGATTCAACCTCTGCGACTGCTGCTCCGGCAGTAGCCACTAATTCAAAAACACGGGTTTTGTTTGCAAGCTTAGTCGGTACAACCATTGAGTTCTTCGACTTTTATATCTATGCAACTGCTGCCGTTATTATTTTTCCTCACTTGTTTTTCCCTGCTAGTAGTGGCAGTGCCGCAGTCTTACAATCTTTAGCAACCTTCGCAATTGCCTTTATTGCCCGTCCCATCGGTGCAGCAATATTTGGGCATTTAGGAGACCGTATTGGTCGGAAAGCCACATTGGTTGCAGCTTTACTCACCATGGGTATTTCAACCGTATGTATTGGTTTACTTCCTACCTATGCACACATCGGAATCTTCGCACCCTTACTATTGGCTGTATGCCGTTTAGGACAAGGCTTGGGTTTAGGTGGTGAATGGAGCGGTGCAGTATTACTCGCGACTGAAAATGCCCCTGAAGGTAAAAGAGCATGGTATGGCATGTTCCCACAACTTGGCGCTCCAATTGGTTTTATTTTGGCAACTGGTTCATTTTTGTTATTGAGTGCCACCATTCCTGAGCAAGCATTCATGCAATGGGGCTGGCGTATTCCATTTATTGCAAGTGCTGTATTAGTGATTGTGGGCTTATATATCCGTTTAAAACTTCATGAAACTCCAGCATTCCAAAAAGTTTTAGATAAGCAAAAAGAAGTTAATATTCCATTTAAAGAAGTTATCACTAAACACACGGGTAAGCTTATTCTTGGTACGATTGCAGCAATCTGTACATTTGTCGTGTTCTATCTTACCACCGTATTTGCCTTAAACTGGGGAACCACAAAGCTTGGTTATGCACGTGGTGAGTTCTTAGAACTACAACTCTTTGCTACCCTTTGCTTTGCTGCATTCATTCCTTTATCAGCTATTTTTGCAGAAAAATTTGGTCGTAAAACAACCTCTATTGGCGTCTGTATTGCTGCTGCGATTTTCGGCTTGTTCTTCTCTAGCATGTTAGAGTCTGGAAATACCTTAATCGTCTTCCTTTTCTTATGTACAGGTTTGGCGATTATGGGCTTGACCTATGGTCCGATTGGTACAGTTCTTTCTGAACTTTTCCCAACTTCAGTTCGTTACACAGGTTCAGCATTAACGTTTAACTTAGCAGGCATTTTTGGTGCATCATTTGCGCCACTTATTGCAACTAAGCTTGCTGAAACTTATGGTTTATATGCAGTTGGTTATTATCTTACTGCGGCATCACTTTTATCACTCATCGCTTTCTTACTCATTCGTGAAACGAAAAACGATGATGTGAATAATCAGATCTAAAAATTAGAAATTCTGATATAAAAAAAGCCGGTTCAAAATTGAACCGGCTTTTTTTATAAATATATGATCTTAATTTATTGATGCTGGATTCGAAGGTGCAATGCTATTTGATACAGCAGGAGCTGTTACATTACTTGCTGCAACAGCAGCTGGTCCAGCAACAGCAGCTTCACCAATGAGTGCAACTTTTGCTTTTTCTTGGCTCTTCACAGATAAAGCAGGGTTAGTTGCTACAATACGATTAATGTTTGCTGAGTTTGCCGGAGCAATCGCAGTCGTTTGTAAAATAATTGGGCGATTACCTGTGTTACCCAACGTATAGCGAATGCCTGTACGCGGGCTAATCACTGTAGTATTTTCTTGCTTCACCACAGCTTGAGCCGAAGTTGGGCCTTTTGCTGCAAGTACTTTATCAACCGTTGTCGTTTGAGGGGCTGAAGCTGCTTCTGCTGCGAAAACAAAACTAGGTACAGCAAGAACAGTTAAAAATAAAGGTTGTAATACTTTTTTCATTGTCTTTCCAACATACACTCTGGATGAGAAGTAAATAGCATTTAATGCTTAAAACTGCAAACATTATTCACAGGCTTACTACAAACATAAAAAAAGCAGAACAATTGTTCTGCTTTTTTTCGTTAAGGCAGATTAAATCTTACCGTGACATTGCTTATATTTTAGTCCAGACCCACATGGGCATGGTGCATTACGGCTTTCTGGAACAGGGAAAGCTTGCTGATCATTAGACTCGTTCACGCTTTCTTGAGAAAGTGTAACTTCACCAGTTAACCCATCTACGTCATCATGTTCGAAAGAAAGCTTCATTGATTCAGCTTGCTGCTGCTGTTGAGCTTCCATTTCTGCAAGTTCTTCTGGTGTTGGGATATGTACACGAGACAAATCAGTCACAACATCAGTTTTAATAATACCCAGCATATTTACAAACAGGTTAAAAGCTTCTTTCTTGTATTCCTGTTCAGGGTTCTTTTGCGCATAGCCACGTAAGTGAATACCTTGACGCAAATAATCCATTGCAGCCAAATGATCTTTCCAATGACGATCAAGAGAGTTTAAAACGAAGTGACGTTCAAGCATTGCTGCTGATTCATCACCCATTTGAGCGCGGCGCTGGCGATAACGTTCAATTACTTCATCGCTAATACGCTCAACTAAACCTTCTTCATCTAGACGGCGATCTTGATCTAACCATTCTTGAATTGGTAACTCAATACCCAAATCAATACGCAGAGCGTTTTCTAAACCTTCAACATCCCACTGGTCATGAATTGACTCTGGTGGAATAAAGTTAGCAATCACGCCTTTCATCACTTCGTGATGCATTTCTTCAACGTATTCTTTTAAAGTATTTTCAGCTAACACTTCATCACGTTGTGAATAAATGATCTTACGTTGTTCATTATTCACATCATCGTATTTCAATAAGTTTTTACGAATATCAAAGTTACGCGCTTCAACTTTACGCTGAGCGTTCTCGATTGAGCGACTCACCATTTTGTGCTCAATCGCTTCATTTTCTTGGAGACCCATTGCGCGCATCATTCCGACTACGCGATCACCTGCGAAAATACGCATAAGGTCGTCTTCAAGAGACAAATAGAAACGAGAAACACCAGGGTCACCCTGACGGCCCGCACGACCACGTAACTGGTTATCAATACGGCGTGATTCATGGCGTTCAGAACCAATGATGTGCAAACCACCTGATTTCAATACATCTTCGTGGTCTTGTTCCCATTGTGCTTTCAGACGTGCTTCATCTTCAGCAGTAGGGTTTTCAAGTTTGGCAAGTTTTGCTTTCCAGTTACCACCCAAGATAATGTCCGTACCACGACCAGCCATGTTGGTTGCAATCGTTACTGCATTCGGGCTACCGGCCTGAGCAATAATGTCAGCTTCACGCTCATGTTGTTTTGCATTCAACACTTCGTGGTGAATACCAGCTTGCATTAACTTAGAAGATAAAATTTCACTGGCTTCAATGGTCGCTGTACCAATCAGAATTGGCGCAACACCTTGCTCACGAATATTCGTAATTTCCTGAATAATCGCATCGTATTTACCGTTACGGTTTAAATAAATTAAATCGTTTTGGTCATTACGTACCATTGGGCGGTGAGTTGGAATAATCACAACATCAAGGCCATAAATTTCTTTCATTTCCGCAGCTTCAGTATCAGCAGTACCTGTCATACCTGAAAGCTTTTTATATAGACGGAAATAGTTCTGGAATGTTGTGGTCGCTAAAGTTTGGTTTTCAGGCTGAATTTCCAAACCTTCTTTCGCTTCAACTGCTTGATGCAAACCTTCTGACCAACGACGACCTGGCATTGTACGACCAGTGTGTTCGTCAACAATCACGACTTCGCCATCGTGAATAATATAGTGAACATCACGTTGGAATAAGAAATGTGCACGAATAGCAGCAGACACATGATGAACAAGGCTCAGATTCGTTGCTGAATATAGGCTTTCACCTTCAGCTAACAGACCCATTTGAATAAGTTCTTGTTCAACAGTTTCATAACCAATTTCAGTCATTTCAACTGAACGCTGCTTTTCATCAATCCAGAAGTGCCCACCATCTGCAACTTTTTCTTCTTTTTGCGGATGTAATTTAGGAGGAATCGTATTGATTGCAGAATACAGATGCGAAGAGTCTTCACTTTGACCAGAAATAATTAATGGTGTACGTGCTTCATCAATCAAGATTGAGTCAACTTCATCGATAATGGCATAGTGCAAACCACGTTGTTTCTTTTCTGCTAAAGAAAACACCATGTTGTCACGTAGGTAGTCAAAACCGAATTCGTTATTAGTACCATAGGTAATATCAGCAAGATAAGCTTCCGCTTTTTCAGACGGACCTTGCATTGAATAGATCGTACCAATGCTTAAACCTAAAAACTCAAATAATGGACGGTTCAACTCAGCATCACGCTGTGCCAAATAATCGTTCACCGTAATGACATGAACGCCTTCGCCACTTAATGCGTTTAAATAACACGCCAAAGTACCCATCAGGGTTTTACCTTCACCGGTACGCATTTCGGCAATTTTACCTTCATGTAAGGTAATACCACCAATAAGCTGAACGTCATAGTGACGCATGCCCATTACACGCTTGGCTGCTTCACGACAAACTGCAAATGCTTCTGGAAGTAATTTATCTAAACTTTCGCCATTATTATAACGTTGTTTGAATTCTGGAGTTTTTGCAGATAAGTCTGCATCGCTTAAAGCTGATATCGTCGGCTCGAGCGCATTGATTTGCTCAACAATTTTGCGCATTCGTTTGAGTTCGCGCTCATTTTTTGTACCGAAGATACCTCCGATCAGACTTGCCAACATGGATAAACTCTCTAAATCTTGCTTGGTCAAATGAATAAACTTTTTCTCAGTCGTTTATTATGGTGCCAGAAATTTGAAGTACAAGGGGTTTGCACAAAACCCCTAAAAAAAATCTGATAGTTAGATGAATGGTATTTCATTCATCTAGTCCCCCTTAATGTATCTGGCACCTAAAAAGCACCATTAACGCTCATCTATTAAGCATAACTTCCGAGAAATCTAATTTAGCAAATTTACCTTAAAGTTACATTGATTAAGCACTTAAAATAATGAGTTTTAGTCATATATATTTACACTTATATAAAAATTTCATAATAAAATATAAAAACAATAATTTTAATCATAAAGTAAATGCTGCATATTCATTCAATCGAATAACAAATTATGAGCAATTGAGGAACGATCATGACATTACGATTAGGAGACACTGCCCCTGATTTTCAACAAGAATCGAGTGAAGGCATAATTAATTTTTATGATTTTTTAGGGGATAGTTGGGGAATCTTATTTTCACATCCAGCCGACTATACGCCAGTATGTACAACAGAATTAGGTTACACAGCAAAATTAAAAGATGAATTTACGAAGCGTAATGTTAAAGCGATTGCTTTGTCAGTAGACGATGTAGAGTCTCATAAGGGCTGGATCAACGATATTAATGAAACACAAAACACAACGGTAAATTTTCCAATCATTGCGGATAAAGATCGTAAAGTATCTGAGCTTTATGGTTTCATCCATCCTAACGCCAGTGAAACACTCACAGTGCGTTCTTTAGTTATTATTGATCCGAACAAAAAAGTTCGCTTAATTATTACCTACCCTGCTTCAACAGGTCGCAATTTTAATGAAGTCTTACGTGTGGTTGACTCATTACAATTAACAGATAAGCATAAAGTCGCTACACCAGCGAACTGGCAACAAGGCGAAGATGTGGTTATTGTGCCATCACTTAAAGATGAAGAAGAAATTAAACAACGCTTCCCTAAAGGCTATACAGCGGTTAAGCCTTATTTACGCTTAACACCACAGCCTGAAAGCAATAAAACCGACTAAAGGTTTTTATTGCTTGCAAGACAAGCGAAGTGCGTAGGCAAACATTCTAAAGTTTCCTAATAAAGCTGACAGTTATGTGCTGATTTTAAAAGCCTTTAAAAAAGGCTTTAATCGAAGCGCAAGACAAGCGAAGTGCGCTTAGGCAGGCATCTGAAAGACTCCCTACAAGACAAGCGAAGCGCGTAGCGCAAGCATCTGAAAGGTTCCTTGCAAGACAAGCAAAGTGCGTAGGCAGGCATCAAAAGATTTCAAATAAGCCAACCGCGTAGTAAATCTTAAGCAAAATAAGTAAATTTTTCACCCTTAAAAAGCCATCCAACGTGATGGCTTTTTTATTTATGTATTGAATACACATGGTTTTTACTGCTCAGATCAGTTATAACTCGAAGCGATTCGGTATAAAAAATAAAAATCATGATCTATAAAATTCATCATTTAAAGTGTGGCAGCATGTGCCCAGTTTGTGCCCCACTCTTTGGACAAAAAGGCTTTCGCGCTGAAGTCGTCTGCCATTGCCTTCTGGTTGAAACTGATCGAGGCTTAGTGCTTATTGATACAGGCTTTGGCTTGCAAGATTATTTACATATGAAACAACGCCTAGGCTCATTAGTTAAACGTTTAGGTAAAATTGAGCCTAACCTTGAGTTTAGTGCTATTCAGCAAATTCAAAAGCTCGGATTTAATCCAAAGGATGTACAGCACATCTTTGTCACTCATCTTGATTTTGATCATGCAGGTGGAATTTCAGATTTCCCACATGCCACTGTGCATGTTTTAGCTGCAGAATATAACGCAGCCCAACTTCCAAATTTTAAGGGCAAACTTCGTTATAGAACCAATCAATATAAAGATCATCGCTACTGGAACTTTGTTGAATACCAGCAAGGTGAAGCATGGTTCAACCTCGAAAAAGTAAAAGGCTTTCCTCTGTTCCAAGATGAAATTTTAATGGTGCCTCTATTGGGGCATTCAGCTGGTCATTGTGGTATTGCCATAAAGCAACAAAATCAATGGATATTATTTTGTGGGGATGCTTACTACTCACACCTAGAGTTAAACCCTAAAAATAAATTAAGATCACTCGGTGTGCTGGAAAAAACATTTGCAGAAGATAATGAGCAACGCCTTGTTAATCTCAAACGCTTACAGCATTTAGCTCAACATGAGCCAACGATTGAAATAATTTGTGCTCATGATCCTTATGAGCTTAATCGGTATCAAACATGAAAAAATTATCGCTCATTACACTTCTCATCTGTATAAATTTACAAGGATGTATGCAGCATGAAAGTATTGCTCATGAGCAACGACCAAAAGACTGGGGCACTTTAGTCTCTCAGAGCCATAACTTTTATCAAATTAGTAATGATGTTTTTCGCAGTGAACAACCTAGTGCTGCAATGATTTCAGAATTAAAGAATCATCAAATTGGAACAATTATTAATTTAAGAGCCAAAGACGCAGATACTTTAGTTTTTAAAAATGAAAATTTTAATCTTGTGCATATTCCTATCAACACATGGGCAATTAACCGCCAAGATCTATTAGAGGTTATGCAGCAAATCAAAATTGCTAAACAGAGTAATCAACGTGTTTTATTGCACTGCTACCATGGTTCAGACCGTACAGGCGCCAGCGTTGCGATGTATCGCATTATTTTTGAAAATTGGGCAATTGATGATGCGGTTAAAGAAATGAAGGAAGGTGGTTATGGCTACCATATTATCTGGAAAAATATTGACCGTTTATTCACCCCTGAAAATGTAAAATGGATTCAACAGCAACTGTCGAATCCATCTTAACTACATCTTAAGTAAACCTTAGATCAGATTAACGCTGATCTAATGGCACCCAATCAATGACCCAAGCCGATTTCATATTTAAACTTGAATCAGAAGTAATTTTCTTACGGGCCGCATCTGCTGTATCACGGTCTTTCGCAGGACCTACCATAATACGGATTCCCTTGCTTGTTTGGCTCGTAGTTACCTTGTAGCCTTTAGCTCGTAATTTAGAAACAACTGCATCTGCATTTGCTTGGTTAGCAGCCAATGCAACTTGCACCATCCACTTTTTATCACCATTTTCCAGCAATTCACGCGCTTTTTCAGCCTCAGCTTTTTTATCAGCTTCTGCTTTACGTTTAGCCTCTGATGTTTTCTTATCAGCTTCTGCTTTGTGTTTTGCTTCAGCTGCTTTTTTATCAGCTTCTGCCTGACGTTTTGCTTCAGCTGCTTTTTTATCAGCTTCCGCTTGACGTTTTGCTTCAGCTGCTTTTTTATCGGCTTCTGCTTGGCGCTTTGCTTCAGTTGCTTTCTTATCAGCTTCTGCCTGACGTTTTGCTTCAGCTGCTTTCTTATCAGCTTCCGCTTGGCGTTTTGCTTCAGCTGCTTTTTTGTCTGCATCTATTTTTGAAGTATCAGTTGTTTTATTTGCCACATTAGTTTGCTGGTTTTTAGCTTTCGCCTCACCCACTAACTCTGGTGGAATATTATCTGAACTTTCTTGAGCAGCTGTACGACGTGCATTAATCGCAGCGTACTCTGCTGCGGCTTTACGAGCAGCATCAGCTTCAGCTTGCTGTTGCATTGCTAAAAACTCAGCTGCACGTGCTTCTTGCTCAGCAACTGCTTTTTCACGCGAACGGCGCTGTTCTTCTAACAAACGTTTTTCTGTTTCAACATCAACCGCTAGAGGTTGTAGTTGTACCATTTGTCCTTCGGTTGCTTGCTTTGGCTTAGTTTGAGTTTTTGGCGATGTGGATGCGGGTGGCTGAACTTCAACCTGTTTTATTTCCTCATTCCCTTTTAGAAGTAATGCTGCCAATAAAACACCACCTCCCAGTAAAACAACACCACCCATCCAGCGTTGTTTGTTATTCATTGACATTCTTCCAAATACTCCCAAATCGCTTCTAAAGTATGAAACGAACCACAGGCCAAAATCAGCTGATTGTTATTTGTTTGCTCAAGCGCTGATTTAAAAGCCTCTTTGATATTGCCATATTGTTGTACTGTCTGGCCTTGCAAGGCATCATTGAGTTGCTGAATCGGTGCAGCACGCGGCACATTCAACTCAGCAATTTTCCAATGTAAAACAGTAGGTTTTAATAAATCGACTACTGATTTTATATCTTTATCTGCCAGCATTGAAAATACTGCGACAACTTCTGTGTACTGTTTATTGTATTCTAAGAAATTTCGCAATTGCTTTAACAAAAATTCAACACCATGTGGATTGTGTCCGGCATCAAAAATTACCGTTTTACCCTCCACTTGACGCTGCTCAAAACGTCCAGCTAAACGTGCAGATTGAATACCTTTTTCTAATGCTGACTGAGAAATTTCAAGTCCGCTGTTTAAAATAGCTGCAACCGCTCCCGCAATATTTTCAATGGCTAAATGACCTAAGGGAAGCTTTAAAGTAGTTCCTTCTGAGGCAAAGTACCAGTTTTGTCCATCATCGGCGAGTTTATAAAAATAATCACGATTAACGGCATATAAGTCTGCTTGCGTACTTTCTGCTTTATCTTGGATTGCTTGAGGTAAAATTTGTTCGCCAGCAAAAACAACCGGAATTTGTGGACGAATAATGCCTGCTTTTTCAAAAGCAATTTTTTCGATGGTATCGCCCAACCAGTCAGTATGATCTAGGCCAATATTAGTAATAACTGCAACATCGGGATCAATTACATTGACGACATCTAAGCGTCCACCCAAACCAACTTCGAGCACCCATACATCACATTGCTGTTGTTTAAAAATGACAAAAGCAGCCAAGGTGGTTGCTTCAAAAAAAGATAAGCTTAAATCACAATCGCGACGAGCCTGATCGACTTGAACAAAAGCATCAATCAGACTTTGATCATCGACTTCAACTCCACCTAATTTGACTCGCTCATTAAAGCGATAGATATGAGGTGACTGATATAACCCAACTTTATAACCCTGTGCGTTTAATATCGCGGCCAGTGTGGTTGTAGTTGAGCCTTTACCATTCGTTCCGGCTACTGTAAAAACTTTAGCGGTAGGCTGAGTTACACCCAGCTTTTCTGCAACAGGAATTACACGTTCCAGACCAAGATCTATCCCTGTAACGTGAACATGGCTCCAATAATTGAGCCATGTATCTAAAGAGTCTATTGAAAGTGGAGCTTGTTGGTTCAAGGTAAGTTCATCAATTTCGATACAAGTCGAGATACAGTATCACGTAAAGCATGACGATGAACAATCTGATCGATTACACCATGATCAAGCAAATATTCAGCACGTTGGAACGGTTCTTCTAGAGTTTCACGTACAGTCTGCTCAATTACACGTTTACCAGCAAAGCCAATCATCGCTTTAGGTTCAGCAATATGAATATCACCCAACATTGCTAAAGAAGCTGTTACACCGCCATATACAGGATGTGTTAACACCACGATATAAGGTAAACCTGCATCTTTTAACTTTTGGATCGCCGCTGAAGTACGTGCCATTTGCATAAGAGACAGCATACCTTCTTGCATACGTGCACCACCAGAAGCTGCGAAACAGATCAATGGTTGACGTTTTTCAATAGCAAGTTCAGCAGCCTGAACAAAACGGTCGCCTACAACTGTACCCATAGAGCCGCCCATAAAGTCGAACTCAAAAGCACATGCAATCATATCTACGCCATTTAAATTACCTTGCATGGCAATTAAGGCTTCCGTTTCACCAGTTTTGGTTTGCGCTTCACGCATACGATCTGGATATGGCTTAGTGTCGACAAACTTTAACGGATCTTTCGCGCTAAATTCTTGCCCTAATTCTGCTACTACATTGTCGAAGAACCAGTTCAAACGATCACGAGCTTTCATACGTAAGTGTTCATCACACTGCGGACAAACATACGCATTGAAAGAGATTGCTGTACGTGTCACTAGAGCATGACATTCAGGGCATTCAATCGTTGGCTCAGTAAATGTTGCTTTGAGAATTTGTTGCTCATTTGCGACTTCAATACCTGGAACCGGACGTTTTGTCCATGGTGTCGAAGGGCTAAGAACTTTCCCTGATTTCACTTCTTGATTCATACTAACTCATCGAGCGCTGCTCGAAGCTCCTTGACTTTATTCACCGTCTGTTCAACAGCGTCATCCGCTGCCAACGTTGCAAAATTTTTAACGAAAGCACTACCTACAATCACAGCATCAGCAACGCTACCCATTGCTTTTGCTGAAGCCGCATCACTAATACCAAAACCAACACCTACTGGAATATCAGTGGCATTTTTGATTTTTTGAATACGTGCAGCAGCTTCTGCCGTATCTAGTGTTGCGGCTCCCGTTACACCCTTAAGTGAAACATAGTAGATAAATCCACTTGCCTGATTTGCCACATGTTGAATGCGTTGGTCTGTAGAAGTTGGTGCGAGCAAGAAGATTTGATCCATGTCATGTTGCTTCAACACAGCACCAAACTCTTTTGACTCTTCTGGCGGTAAATCCACCAGTAATAAGCCATCTACACCACACTCTTTCGCATGAGAAACAAACTTCTCGTAACCAATCACTTCAACCGGATTTAGATAACCCATTAAAACAACAGGTGTATCCTGATTCTGTTCACGGAACTCCTTTACCATATTAAGAGCATCTAATGTGTTAGTCCCTGCTGCAAGCGCACGTTCAGCTGCAAGCGCAATTACTGGACCATCGGCCATTGGATCTGAAAATGGTAAACCAAGCTCAATGACATCTACTCCTGCCGCAACCATTTTATGCAGTAACGGAACTGTTACTTGCGGTTGTGGATCACCCGCCATGACATAAGATACAAGCGCTTTACGTTGTTGGGACTTAAGCTTTTCAAAACGGGTGGCAAGACGTGACATAGGGTTGTGCTTTCCTTGAATTATTTAAAATTGAGGAGTTGTTTGTAGAAATACAAGAACATCGCATTTTAACGCTATTTTTTGTCCATTGAACAGGTCTAACGTTATGGCGATATTCGATTGTATGATTCATACAACCCATGGCGTACATTTATCAATATTTTGAAACTTTTCTCAATGATCAAAGCTTCCTATTTTCGAGCCATTATTAGATCGTCATCTGAATAGAAAATCGCCACAGGAAGGCTATTTTATTGCATTTTTATTTGTTAGCTGTAATTGTCTTTTTCTTGCTAATAGGGTTTGTCCTGTCAAATTTTTATGGGCACGTGCGAGTGCTGACTGGTCCGAATATCCCAATTGTTCAGCAATTAAAGTGAGGCTGGCATTTTGGTTAAGTAATATCTCACAGCGTCTCATACGCTCTGCATCTAAAATTAATTTAAATGAAGTGTTTAATGACTGTAGCTGGCGCTGCAAGCTTCGTACTGAAATATTCAACTCGATGGCAATATCTTCTATTTTAGGGGCCTGCTGCCTTTGCTTAAAATATTCATGGACGATCCAATGTATTTGCTGAGCTAAATCTGTATGTATTTTACGCTGAGCTAATGCTTCTTCTGCCTGTTTCACTAAAAGTTGCATTAAGGTTGGGTCTGCATGCTGAGGACGAATACTTAGTCCCTCACTTGCAAAAGTTAATGCATAGTAAGGTTTTTCAAATGATAATTTGCATTGAAAGAAACGCTGATAGTGCACTAAGGGACCACGTGCACGGTGCACGAACTCAACTTGTTGCAAGAGAAAATCATGTAGTGGGGCTATCTGTTTAGCAAGCTGTACCATCGCGGCCAAGGTCAATTCACAAAGTATGATATTGCTGTCATCAACCAATGGCCAATACAAACGAATTTTAGAAGCATCTTGCTCAATTTGCATAGGCACCACTTGTTCACCGTCAATCACCAGACGATGAAACTTCATAATATATTCAAGAACCTCGGCAAAACTGCCACTTCGGGATGCCATATAGCCCAATACACCAAAATTAGCGGGTGTAATGCAAGTGGCCATTTCCAAAGCTAAATTGGAAACTTGTAGCTGAGATTCGGTTAGCTCTAAAAGCTCAAGAAAAAAATTTAAAGATGATTGAGCATCAATAGACGAAGCTAAAATATTTTGAACTTGTCGGGCCTGAACATCCGTCAGATTTAATGCCTGCCAGTCCATTTCCCTTTCTTTTAAGTAAGTATTCCAAAGGTAAAAATACCCATTTGAAATCGTAAAATCCTGCATGGCTCATCCTTTTTTTACTGCCATCTTGTCGCAAACTGTATAAAAATTGGCAATAACTGTCAAAACAAAGCCGACCAGCCGCGACATACTAGTAAACAAGTTAGATGCGAGAAATAAAATATGAACGCACATGTTTCTTATCAAGTCGAGCCAGTGGTTCGTAAAGATCTAGATTTTCACTTAAACGAAGCACCTCGCTTTTGGTTTAATAATGATCCTTTTTTGACTCGTATGTTTGATGCACTCAGCTTAACCTTTCCTGATGGGGAGCGTTATTTCATTGAATGCGTTCGTATGTTCCGTGACAAAATTGAAGATCCAGAACTACAAAAACGAGTTGTGGACTTTATTAAACAAGAAGCTCAACACGGTATTGCTCATGACAAAATGAATCAGCTCATGAAAGAACAAGGTATGCCTGTTGATCAATTCACAGCTACACTAAAAAGAATTTTTCGTTTTGAACTCACCAAACGCTCACCACAATACAATATTGCAATGACGGCAGCAGCTGAACATTTAACGGCATTAATGGCAGAAACGTTTTATAGCAATAAAAAAACTTTAGAAAATGCTTACCCCTATGTCCGAGCGCTTTTTGCTTGGCATGCCATTGAAGAAATGGAGCATCGTGATGTTGCTTTTGATGTCATGAAACAAGTAGGTGAAGTTCCTGAGTCGACTCGTCGATTTGTATTGGTTCTTACAACAGTACTCATGTTTGGTTTTACGCTCTATCGCACCAACATCATGTTGAAATGTGATGGTTTTAGTTCTAGAGAAAGACTCTTAATGAGCCTTAAAGGCTTACCTTGGTTCTTCGGCAAAAATGGCACATTAACTGCTATGAAAAGCCAATATTTAGATTGGTTTAAAAAAGATTTTCATCCAAGTCAGCATCCGGTCATTCGTCAATATCCAGTCTGGATTGAAACACTTGAAAAGACCAATGATCCTATTGCAGCTGGTGAAGCATTTTGGCAAGCAGGTTTATAACCTGCTTGTTACCATTTTGCATAATGTTGTTCTAGTAAACCGTATTGCTCATTGCAATTGATTATATCAGTTGCCTCATGCTCAATCGTGCCGCTAATTTTAGCTTGCCACTGATTGAACTGACTTCCAATCATTCTTAAATTAATATTTTCGTATCGGCACCAACCAATATGGACCTGTAGATTAAGTTTTTGATCTAGAGAGCTAATTTGCCAAAGTTCATCATTTACTTTTTCAAATAAAACATCAGTCAGGGGAAATAAAACTCCGTTAATCCATAAGCAGTTTTCATTACCAAAGCTTTCATTAACCCCTGAAGCTAAATTTAAACCAATACGTCGCCCTTGCTCATCCCAAAAATTACATGAAAGCCAGAACCAAGCTGTTTCAGGTCGCAAAAAACCACATGTATCATCTAGAGATGCAAATGTCTTTTCATCAAATTGTACAATTTGGTTTTGTTTATTAATAAACATCCCTTCTACACCCAGCGTGGTCTGCTTTTGGGTATAGGTCCAACCGTTAATGCCTGTTGGTGTACATAAACTTAAGATATCGGTTCCAGCACAAAAAATACGAGCGCTGAGTTGGATCTCACCATATTTAGTCACTCGAATATATCGCACACCATTGGCATGTTGGATATCAAACTGATAAGGCGATTTAGAAAAATAGCTTTGATTAAACAATGGCTGTTCATCAAGATAGGTTTTATGACCTAAAGGCTGAATCGCATTCCACTCAATGACTTGCTGGGTTTCATGGTCATAAATATAGAAAAAACCGTGCCCGACCCAACCGATATCTGCAATCGCTAAACCAATACTATAATGTTTGTGTTGAATACCGCAGAATTTAAATTTTTTATATTTTAATTGCTTACGCCAGCCCTTTAAGACCTTACCATAAGGGGTTTTATAAATATAATGTTGTACGTGAATGGTTGACGGTACAGATTCAAAACGCCCATAACGAGGCTGTCCATTTTCTTGAATTAAATCCATTTACCCACTTCCATATGAATATTAGATTTCAAATGACCTATACCACGGTCAAATACGTATTTTCCCAAATTGTTGCAGCAAAATCGCCTTTTATTAAATGAATATAGCGCCCTGCTACACAATCTATCGCTAAGCAGTCATCAATATCAATGACTCGATCTGTGTGTGCTTTTTGCCACTGTTGATCTATAAATTGTTTACCTAATTGTTTTGCAATAACCGCATTGGGTGCAACAACAAACTCATAACGGTGAAGCTCACCGAATTCACGAGCATTATATCCGCCCAGATTAATTAAATATAACTTTAAGTCATCTGGTTTTGGTGCTGCGTCAGTAAAATGAATTTGATAATTTTGCTCTTGAGATTTTAGTCCCGAAAGCTTAGCCCAAGCATCAATATGTAATCCTTGAGCCTCACCAAACCAAGCCTGTTTAAGTTGAGGATAAACTTCTTCCAAAGTATCTCCTACAGCCATGACAACATCATGAACTTCTGTATTTGCGCGTGCATGACGCCCACCCAACATTACCATAAACAGACTTGGCATTTTTATTCCCGCTTACATCTCAACCATTTCTACGCCATCAATGCGTGCAACAGTCATTAAATCTTTATCTCCACGACCTGAAACGGTCGCAATAATAATCTGATCTTTAGACATAGTCGGTGCAAGCTTAGAGACATAAGCCATAGCATGTGAGCTTTCAAGAGCAGGAATAATTCCTTCGATTTTGGTTAAATCACGGAAGCCTTGTAGAGCCTCTGTATCATTAATCGGCACATACTCAACACGCTTCATATCTTTCAAGAAGCTATGTTCAGGACCAACACCCGGATAATCCAACCCTGCAGAGATACTGTGTGTTTCGATAATCTGACCTTGTTCATCACTCATCAAGTAAGTACGGTTACCATGTAACACGCCAACGTGACCTGCATTTAACGGCGCAGAGTGTTTACCAGTTTCAATACCAAAACCAGCAGCTTCAACACCATACATTTTCACATTGGCATCGTTTAAGAATGGGTAGAACAAACCCATTGCATTTGAACCACCGCCCACACAAGCAACCAATGCATCTGGTAAGCGGCCTGCTTGTTCCAAAATCTGTTTACGTGCTTCACGCCCAATAATTGACTGGAAATCACGTACAAGTTGTGGGTATGGGTGAGGACCTGCCACCGTACCAATCACATAATAAGTACTATCAACATTGGTTACCCAGTCACGCATCGCTTCGTTCATGGCATCTTTAAGTGTTTTAGAGCCACTCTGTACAGGCACAACAGTCGCGCCCAACAAACGCATACGATAAACGTTCATGGCTTGGCGCTTAACGTCTTCAGCACCCATATAAACAACACATTCAAGACCCAAACGCGCTGCAATTGTTGCAGTTGCCACACCATGTTGCCCAGCACCAGTTTCAGCAATAATACGTTTTTTACCAGAAAGCTTTGCCAATAACGCCTGACCAATCGTGTTGTTTACCTTATGTGAGCCTGTATGGTTCAAGTCTTCACGTTTAAGGTAAATTTGTGCACCACCTAACTCTTTTGACCATCGCTCAGCATAATAAAGTGGACTAGGACGACCTACATAGTAGGCGAGATCGCGGTCGAATTCTGCCAGAAACTGTTCATCATTTTTCATGCGGGAATAGAGATTTTCTAAATCTTCTAATGCCGCCATTAAAGTTTCTGACACAAAACGTCCGCCATGGATACCAAAATGCCCTGCAGCATCTGGGTACTGTGTATAGTCAATCACATTGTTTTGCTGATCCACGTTGGACTCCTTGCATAAATCGTTCAATGAGTTGTTGGTCTTTTATACCTTTTGCGGATTCTACGCCTCCGCTCACATCTACTGCAAAAGCACCGGTAGTATGAATAGCGTCAATGACATTGTCAGGGGTTAAACCACCTGCCAAGATTAAAGGAATATCAAGTTTTGGGAATTTAGACCAGTCAAACTGATGCCCTGTGCCCCCTTTAAGCTCAGGATGCCACGCATCGAGCAATACAGCACTGGCACCAGCCGCCTGATATTTTTGAATTTCAGCAATTACATCTAAATCAGGTTTAACCTGAATCGCTTTATACCAGCGACGTTTACAATGGCGAGCTATTTCCTGACATTGTTCTGGAGTTTCATCGCCATGTAGTTGTAATACATCTAGGGGAACACAATCAAGTACATCCTGAATTTCAGTGGCACTTGCATTCACAAACAAACCAACCATTTGTACATAAGGTGGAATTACTTTTGTAAATTCTTGAACCTCTGCAACTGTCACGTGTCTTGGACTTGGCGGAAAAAAAACAAAACCGATCGCATCTGCTCCAGCAGCAACAACTGCCTGAACATCTTGAATGCGAGTAATTCCACAGATTTTTGCGCGTGTACGTTTTTGGTTTGATGGGCTCATGATCTGCCTAAACTACAACCATTTCTTAAAATAAGCGCCATTGTAATGCAATTTTTGCCCCTTGCGTAAAAGTTCTCTGGGAATTGCTCCAAATGACATTGTATGAAATAAATCGCCACTTTATACTGCGTAAAATTGGAAGCAAGTGTAAGCAATTAATGCTTTAGGGAAGCTGGTGAAAGTCCGGCACTGCCCCCGCAACGGTAACAATGTAAAGCATATTTTTTAAGTCGATATCGACTTACACCACTGCATTAATGTGGGAAGGTGAATATGTCCATAACATAAATATGGCGCTGAAGTCCGGAGACCTACTTGTTTCATCTATCTACCCGATCATTCACGTGGGGTGAATGTATGGAGCATGTTATGTCTAAGTCTTTTCAACCTACTCGTCTGGTAGGGGCTATCGCTATTGCGATGGGGTTTTCACCTGTTATTTTTGCTGAAGATACCACGAACACAACTCAGCTTGATCCAATTGTAATCACTGCCTCAAAAAGTGCTGAAAAAGCCAGTGAAGTTCCGGCGCGTATCAACATTATTGAACCAAAAGTTCTCGAACAATCCCCTATCGCTTCTTTACCACAATTATTACAAACCGATGCTTCCATTAATATGGTGCAAAGTGGCGGTATGGGACAACTTGCAGAGATTTATTTACGAGGTACAGAATCTGATCATACTCTCGTGCTACGAGATGGAATTCGACTAAATAATGCATCCTCAGGAACAGCAAGTCTTGCATTTATTGACACAACAGATATTAAACAAATTGAAGTATTGAAAGGGCCTGCCTCTGTTCTCTATGGTACTGATGCAATTGGCGGAGTAATTCAGCTCGTTTCAAAAACACCTGAAAAGAATAGAGCTTTTATCACGGGTGAAATTGGTGAGAATAAAACTTATAAATCAGTTATTGGCGCTGATTTATATGAAGATGGTTTTTATGCCCAAATTCGTGGACAACGCTTAGAGTCTGACGCAACCAAAGTAACTAATCAAAAAACCAACTCATCAGATACGGCATCATTTGATCAGAAAGGTTTTAGTACAAAGTTTGGTGTTGAACAGAAAGATTACGGTATTTCTGTTGACTATAGCCATAATGAAGGTTCAAGCCTTTATGATGCTTATACATTTAATGGTGCCTTGCTTAAACAAGACTTCGAAAATGAGATTATCAATTTACGTAGCCGTTTAAATGTAACAGATAACTTAGAATTAAATACTCGCTTATCACAATTCAAAGATGAAGTTAATCAAAAAGACTCTACTGATTTTGTTCATAGTAAAACTCAGGAAGTAGAGTTATATAGCAAATGGAAGTTTTTACCGCAGCAAACACTCTTAATTGGTGCCACCCACCGTACGTTGGATGGAGATATTCTGTCTTATGGAGCACCATACAATGAGAACGTAGACTCGACAGGGTATTATCTTCAACATCAATTCAATGGTGATAGATTAAACACTCAAGTCGGTGTTCGTGTAGAAGATAATGAAAAATATGGCTCACATACTGTTGGTCAAATTGCTGCACGTTACCAACTTTTAGATAAAACAAGTATCTATACCAATATTGGTACTGCTTTTAAATCACCAACGCTTAATGAACTTTTCAACTCATGGAATGGCAATCCAGATTTAAAACCAGAAGAAAGTACATCTTATGAAATTGGTATAGATCAAACTCTACCAGCAGGTTTTAAAACAGGTTTATCTGCTTACTATACTGAAGTTGAAGATCTTATCGGCTCAGTGAACTTTGGTAAATTAACTAATATTAATAAAGCAACTTACCAAGGTGGTGAATTTTATGTTGGTTGGCAGAAAGATGATCTTTTTGCAAAAGCAACTTATAGCTATGTCAAACCTGAAAACGAAGAGACTCATCAGGATTTAAATCGTCGCCCTCGTCAAGGATTAACCTTAACAACAGGTCTGCAAAATGAAGTTTATGGCATTAGTGCTTCGCTCGTTGCAAAATCAAAGTCGAAAGACTGGGATAGTAATTACAGGAATCCAGGTTACGCAACTGTAGATATTAATGCTTACTGGAATATGAATCCGCATATTAAATTGTTTACTAATATTCAAAATATTGGAGATGTTGATTACAAAACAGCTTATCAAGACCAAGGATACTATTACGTAAATGGTGGCCGTCTTGCATCAGCTGGTGTGACCTTAAGCTACTAAGCAAAAGTTTAATTATAAAAATATTTTCTTAACTCCAGTTTCGGGGTAATGTTCTGACCGACATTATCCCCTTTTTTATGTTCAGGATATCCATCATGGGACACCGTTTAAGCAAAATCTATACACGCACAGGCGACTCAGGCACAACAGGTTTAGGCGATGGTTCTCGTGTTGCCAAGGACGATTTACGAATTGCAGCACTTGGTGATGTTGATGAACTCAACGCCATTATTGGAGTACTTCGTGCTCAAATCACAGATAGCCAAGTAACTAATAAGGCTGATTGGGATAAAAGCTTAAGTCTGATTCAACATTGGCTTTTTGATTTAGGTGGAGAAGTTTGTATTCCAAACTACAATTTACTTAAGCCTGTTTGTATTGAATTTCTTGAAAAAGAAATTGACCGTATGAATGAAGACTTACCAATGCTTAAAGAGTTTATTCTGCCATCAGGCTCTTTAACTTGCAGTTATGCTCATCAAGCCCGTGCTGTTTGTCGCCGCGCAGAACGATCTCTACTGTCAGTACAAACACGTGATCAAAATATTCAAACCACGGCGCTCCAGCTTTTAAACCGCCTGTCTGACTGGTTGTTTGTTGCATCTCGTGCTTTACAACGTGCCGAGGGCGGTCAAGAAGTACTTTGGCAAAAAAATATTAATGAGATTATTTAAAAATAGATTAGATTAAACATGGTCTCTGCTCTTTTTAAAGAGACCATAGTCAAAATATTTCATAGAAGAAAATTATGCGCATTATTGGTCATCGTGGTGCACGCAAAGAAGCTCCTGAAAATACACTAGGTGGGTTTCAGCACATAAAAAATTTAGGTATTCGTGGTGTCGAATTTGATATTCGTCAGCTTCAAGACGAAGAGTTGGTCGTGATCCATGATGATAATTTTTTACGTACAGCTGGAGTCGATCAAATTGTTGAGCAATCTACTTTGGCTCAAGCCCTGTCATTTGATCATCGTCAAAACTGGCCTGACTGGCCAAGTTCAGAGCCAACACCAACTCTCACAGGCGTTTTAAACCTGCTTGATAACTTCGATCATATTGAAGTCGAAGTGAAAGCTGTAAGAGACATGGCATTCGCAGAAAAGTTAGTTGAAAAGCTTGAGTCTGAATTGCAGGGTTTTAAGAATGTCGTAACTATTACCAGTTTTGATCTTCAAATTTTAACTGCCTTACGCGATATAAACTCTCAATTCAAACGGGGGTTGTTAGTCGAACTTCCAGTTGGAGCAACAGCAATTGAACTCGCTCATCAATATGGTTGCTGTCATATTGGCTGGCACGATCAACTCGCAACAGATGAAATGATTCAGCTTTCACGGCAGGCCGACTTAAATATTAGTGTCTGGACAGTGAATGATGTAGAAAGAGCAAAAAGACTTAGGGATTTAGATGTACAAGGGCTAATTACAGATATTCCAACCACGATGTTACAAGCTCTATAAATATAAAAAAGGTGGTAAAACCACCTTTTATTTCTTTTGTGCCTGAATAAGGCGTTGTCCACTCTGATCAAGCAGATATAGCGTATTACCTACGAGTTGGAAGCGTTGAATACGTTGCAAAGCATCCACTAGCTCTGCCTCTTGAGCCAAAGCACCATCACAGCTTAAATGTCCTGCATTTACCTGCATGTCAAGTTTTTGCTGACTAAAATCAAATGTATAACGACCAAAAACTGCGTTACATCCAGTATGGCCTGATACTGTTTTGATAGCAGAATTTAAAGAGAGCGTCGGCCACTGTGTAAAGAATTTTGCCTTATGACCACTGATCTGAGTAATCTGCCAATCAATATCTTGAATGCCATCAGCACTCACTCTCTTTTTTACAACAAGCGATTGAACATGATGAACTGTTTTTTTTGTTTGAACTTTTTTTGTATTTTGATCGGGTGCACTTTGACATGCGGCTAATACAAGACTGATTGTGACCAAGATACACTTCAATGATAATTTCCTTGCAATATCAATGCTGTTCTTTTTTTTCAATCGTTGTACGTTCATTAAACAACTTCTCCTACTTGAAAAACTCTGTGACATAGTTTAATTCTGTTACCGTTCTTTCAATACATCTGTACAATAATGCTAGTGATTCTCACTAAGCACGTGCTAATATGAAGGATAGAATAGCAATATATCTTGATGATCGGTTTTGCTATGTCGTTTTGTCTTTGTACCTTGTCTGACAAGGATTCTAGGAGCGCTGCCGGATATGACTTCCGCCCCACTCAAAGCCCCAATTAACTGGACCGCTAGCATTACCTTAATTGGTTTACCAATTCTTGCCGCAATCATAATCCCGATTTACGCGTATTATTATGATTTTAGTGTAAGCGCATGGGTAAGCTTATTTTTTCTTTTAGCTCTAAGTAGTATGGGGATTACTGCTGGTTATCACCGCCTGTGGGCTCACCGAGCTTATGAAGCGTCGTTACCGCTTAAAATTCTTTTAATGATCGGTGGAACTTTTGCCGTACAAAATAGTATTTTGTTCTGGGCATCTGGTCACCGTACTCACCACAGACATGTTGATCATGTCGATGAAGATCCATATTCAATTGAGCGTGGTTTTTGGTATGCCCATATGGGTTGGATGATCCGTGATCATTCGCCATCTGAGCCAGACTTTAAAAATGCACCTGACTTGCTCAATGATAAATTGGTTATGTTCCAGCATAAATACTATGCTTTACTCGTAGTTGCAGTTCATGTTGGAATTTTAGGTTTAATTGGTTGGGCAACTGGCGATTTATGGGGTGTGGTCCTCATAGGTGGTCTCTTACGATTAATCATTAGCCATCAAGTGACTTTCTTTATTAACTCACTTTGTCATATGTTTGGTAAACGTCCTTATACAGACGAAAACTCGGCACGTGATAATTTCTGGTTAGCTATCGCCACTTGGGGCGAGGGTTACCACAACTATCACCATATCTTCCAATACGATTATCGTAATGGTGTGAAATGGTGGCAATATGACCCAACAAAATGGTTGATTTGGTCTTGTTCTAAACTTGGTTTAGCTAAAAATTTACGTCGTATTCCAAGCTTTAATATTAAAAAAGCAGAACTGGCGATGAAGTTTAAATATGCCGAGCAAGATCTTGCTATCTATGGTCATGATGTAAATGCTGACATTAGTCAAATGAAACAACGTATTGCACAAGAATACGAAGCATTTACCCATACTTTAAATGATTGGGCAAAACTTAAAGAACAAGAGTTACAAGCGAAAAAAGCAGCAATGGCTGAAAAGATTCATAGAATGGATCACAAGCTTAAAGTTGATTTTCAGTTGCTTGAACACCGTTTAAGTCATCACCGTGAATGCTTAGAAACACTTATGCGTAGTGTTAAAAAGAATACCAACGTGGTGTCAGACTAAAATAAATTCTGATCAAGAATAGCTCTTTCGGGAGCTATTTTTATGCCTGCTTTTTAACTATGGTATAGTGAAATCCGCTCTCTCTATTTTGCCAAGCCCATGCAATTTAATCCGCTCTACCCTTCACTTCCTTCTAAATTATTCCATATTCAGCAGCCATCTCCTTTGCGTGGTGCAAAAGCAGGCCATTTCAACGCCGCTTTGGCAAATGAACTGCAATGGTCAGAAGACGAAAAAAATGCATGGGTTGAAATCTGTAGCGGACAGCTTACTTTCTCTGAATTCCCTTCTCTGGCGATGGTCTATGCTGGCCACCAATTTGGACAATGGGCAGGACAACTCGGTGATGGTCGTGGCTTACTGATTGCACAAATACTCAATACAAAGGGTCAAACCATCGACCTACATCTCAAAGGTGCAGGTCCGACACCCTACTCAAGAATGGGAGATGGACGTGCAGTGCTGCGTTCCGTTGTCCGCGAATATTTGGCTGGACATGCTTTAAATGCCTTAGGCGTCGCTTCTAGTCACGCGGTAGGTTTTACCACCTCTACTCAAGGGGTACAGCGCGAAAAATTAGAGTTAGGCGCAATGCTGCTCAGAACATCTGAATGTCATATCCGTTTAGGACATTTTGAATGGATCAATCAATACGCTCCAGAGTTACTGTCAGAATTTACTCAAAAATGTATTGAATGGTATTATCCTGAGTGTCTAGAAACTGAGAATCCTATTTTATCCTTTGCCAAAAAGGTAATTGAGCGGACTGCAATCATGATTGCGAAATGGCAATTGGTTGGATTTGCTCATGGCGTGATGAATACCGATAACTTAAATATTACTGGTTCAACACTCGATTTTGGTCCATATGGTTTTATGGAACGCTTCCGCCCGAACTGGATTAATAACCACTCAGATTACCAAGGTCGTTATACTTATCAAAATCAGCCAAGCATAGGCCATTGGAATTTATGGACGTGGTTAAACAACTTGATTCCACTTGCTGAACCTGAACAAAAGGATCAGTTCAAAGAAGAGTTAGCGCGTTGCTTAGAACAATTTGAACCGACTTTTATTGAACATTACACAACTGGTTTATGTCAAAAAATGGGACTTCCCCATTTTCATAAAGACAGTCTTGATTGTAGTTTTGCGTTTTTAAGAATCTTACAAACTGAACAACTCGATTACACTCAGAGCTTTATCCGACTTCAAAATAAAGAATATAAAACTCTACGAGATGATTGCCTTGATATTCGACAGTTTGATGAGTTTCTTAGCCAATATCAAAGTATTCGTGAACATCAAGATACCGATGAACTTGATGTAAAGATGCAGCAAGCAAATCCGATTTATATTTTACGTAATCATATGGCTCAGCGTGCTATTGAAGCTGCGGAACGTGATGATTTTAGCGAAGTAGACCGTTTATTTAAGCTGCTTGATCAGCCATATACAAGACAACCAGAGCTCGAACAGCCACAAGATTTAGGTCCGTTACCAAGTGATGTACCAGACGTAGCAGTCAGCTGTTCTTCTTAATACTTTAAAGACTAAAACTCTCTTAACTCGCTTAAGAGAGTTTTTTTAAACATCAAAGAATAATGTATGAAAATTAGACCTATCATTATTTGTACACTACTTATAGTTCCACTCGGAATCACTTTTTATAAATATGAAAAATATTTACCGACTTTTACGCCAAGCCATCAAGCGCTTTCACGCGAAGAGATTTCGGATCTAATCAAGACCAAGCCTGTCACCTCAATTGAAGTATTTAAAAGTCAACGCATACTTCTGCTCAAGAGTAATCAGGACGTGATTCGTCGTTATCCTATTCGTCTTGGCCTTAATCCCAAAGGACATAAACATTTTGAAAATGATGGAAAAACACCGGAGGGGATCTATTCTATAGATTGGCGCAATTCACAAAGTGTTTTCTATAAATCATTGCATATTTCCTATCCCGATATGAAAGATATTGCTTATGCCAAGCAACATAATCAACCAACAGGTGGAGATATCATGATTCATGGATCAGTTCCAAAATCCTTTTTATCTATGCCTTTTAGCTCGACTTATATGCCCCATAAAGATTGGACATTAGGATGTATTGCGGTTAGAAATACAGATATAGATGAGATTTGGCAATTCGTACCAAATCATACGAAGATTATTATTTATCCATAAAATCTTTAAAACTATCCACATTTTCTGTGGATAACATTGTGGTTATCCACAGAATAACTTTTACTAGTGTTTTACTCTTCAGGATATTCGAAGCGGTAACCTACACCATAAACAGCTTGAATCCATTCATGACGGTTACCAGTTTCAGCCGCTTCACTAATTTTTCGGCGCAAGTTTTTGATATGGCTGTCAATTACACGATCAGCAACGTCAAAACTATCTGGATTAATATGATCCAATAATTGTGCACGTGAATACACTTGCCCTACATGCTCTAAAAATAGCTCAAGTAAGCGAAATTCGGTTGGCGTTAAGCTCAACGATTTTTGTTGATACCAAATTCTTTGCTGAGCTTTATCAATTCGGAAAGAATCATTTTGTTCAGGCTCTGCCTTCCGCTCTAAACGGCGTAAAACTGCCTGTACACGAGCAACAAGTTCTTTTGGGCTAAATGGCTTACATACATAATCATCAGCGCCCATATTCAGACCTAATACACGGTCAATTTCTTCGGTACGGGCAGTGACCATAATAATCGGTAAATCTGATTGTTCACGAACTTTACGGCAAATGGTCAAACCATCCATTCGTGGAACCATTAAGTCCAGAACCATTAAATTAGGTTTACGTTGCTGGAAACTCGCATAAGCATCTTGACCATCATGAAACATACTTACTTCAAAACCGGCAGCTTCAAGATAATCACGCACTAAATGCGCTAATTCGACTTCATCTTCAACCAACATCACATGTTTCATGAGATATTTTTCCTTTTATATTTAACTCTGCTTTTTAAAAGTGAGCACACAACGTAAACCACCTAGCGGTGAATGTTCAAAACTCAGTGTACCACCAAGCGCCTGCGCAATTTTACAAGACAAAGCCAAGCCTAGCCCTGTTCCACCTGTACTACGCGTACGCGAATCATCTACGCGATAGAAACGTTCACCTAAACGAGATAACTGCTCATCGTTTAAACCAAATGGGCTGTCATCAACATACAAAGTCCACTCCTGCGGAGTTTGAGCTGTATGAATATGAATTTTGCCACCTGTTTCTGTGTAACGAATACTATTACTAATTAAATTAACAATAATCTGTTTAAACCGATCACGGTCTAATAATAGCGGAGAATTTGTTCCTTCAACTTGAATTTCGAGACCAGCCTGCTCAAGTTTAGGTTTAAAGTTTTCTACTTCCTGTAATACTACTTCCCACGGATTAACAGAACTTAAATAACACTTAAGCTGCTGGGCATCTGCCTGTGCCAGATCTGCAAGGTCTTGAGTCAATTTTTTCAAGCTTGAAACCTGACGCATCATTGCATCTAAATGTTCAGGGGTTGCTTTTCGAATCCCGTCTTGCATCGCTTCAATTTGTGCTTGTAATACAGCCAACGGCGTTTTTAGCTCATGAGAAGTATCTGCCACCCATTGACGTCGCGACTCTTCATGCTGATGTAAAATTTCTGCCAAATGATTCAATTGGGTGGATAAATCGCCCAACTCATCATTTCGTTTAATAACAACTTGATGTTGATAGTTTCCTTTCGTTAATTCATTGGTTGCATTTAATAAACGCTGAATCGGTTTTTTAAAATAAGTCGCCATCAAGAGCGCCGCAACTAAACTTGAAAGTAAGGTTAAAGCATAAATTAAAAGTAAATAGCGCTTTTGATTACTAAAGAAATTAATACTCAAAGCATCTTCTTTATCTAAAACAGGTTTTAAACCTAAATATCCAACCACTTGATTATTTAAGATAATCGGGCGAAATGACATCTGATCTGAAGAAGGCGGCTCACCTACAACAAACTGGTGACGTGCATCATACAAAGATAAACGGGAACTCAAACCTAAACGGTCAGGCAAAGCAATAAAACGCTTCTTACCATTTTGAGTTTCAATATCTTTTAAGCTCCCTTTCTTTGATTTATTTTTATCATCACTTGGGCGAAATTGGTTTGCGCTTAAGGGGAATCTTAATCCTTCAAAGGGTTGATATTGAGAAGGTAAATTTTGCTCAAGCGTTCTTAACTCTTCATCGCTAAAAATAGTATTTTTATTTGTCGGTGCAACTTGCGGTGAAATATTAATAAGGGCATGTTCATCGAAAGAATGCTGTTGTATGGCAATGTCATATTGACGACGAAGCCACCACTGCGAGAGACGATCGTAGTCGTCAGGAGCAGCGGTTCCTTCAATTTGTAAAATCTGTGCCTGAATCGCATTCCCCCAATCATGGTACACCGTATAGACATCGCCTAGATTGGTAATAAGGCGGTCGAGCTTCTGCATTTCAACGTCAGCCACATATTTGGCAAAGTTCTTTTGCATTGTCCAGTGCAAAACGCTCAAACTTGCAGTCGCAATAAGCAATGTGGTGAGCAAGACTGTCAGAAACAACCGTAATGCAATGGGAACACGTAGAACGTTCAAAAGCACTCTCTCATTTTTACCCTATATTTCGCATTGTAACCAACAACGAAAAGAAAAACTCTCCATTGTTTCTACATCTTTATTATCTAATCTTTAAGCGATCAGTAAACACAACATTAAAAGGCTTTAAATATGAAAATGACGGCAAAAATTGCATTATTCAGTGCGGCAATTGTAACAATGGGAAGTTTAGCGGCGTGTCAATCGACGACTCAACCACCTAAACCTGAGCGTGGAATGATGCAAGATGGCCCACGTGAAGGCCACCACCGTATGAAACATCGTGAGTTCACACCAGAACAAAAAGCAGCATGGGAACAGCACCGTGCCGAACGTCAAGCTCGCTTTGAACAAATCCAAAAAGCATGTGATGGAAAGGCCAACGGACAAGCAGTAAATGTTCAAGTTGGAGATAAGACACTTGAAGGTACTTGTAACCTTCGTTTTGAACCAAAACGCCCTCAACCACCAGTTAACGCCCCTGCTCCTGCATCAATTCAAGCAAAATAATTCTAAAAATCATGAAACAAAAGGCGCCTATAGGCGCCTTTTGTTTATACATAACTGTTTACGATTTTGACTATTTGTATCATATAAACATAACCAAAAGTGTTTACACTCAAAGCACTTAGCTAGTTTAAGCATTTTTTTCTTGACTTTGCAGTCACAAAGTAAAGGTCCTGAGGTGCTTGTGCAGTTATGCAAGTTGTTGCACGATGTAATAGTCCAAGGTGCCTCATGGCACATTCTCATAGATTAAGATTATAACTCTGGTTTCACCAGTATTGAGGAACCCGATATGCCACAATACAAAGCGCCCTTACGTGATATGCAATTCGTTTTGCATGAATTATTAAATGCTGAAGAACACTATGCAAAATTACCTGATTTCCAAGGTAACGTAAGCCGTGAATTGGTTGATCAATATTTAGAAGCTGCGGCAGACTTTTGTGAAAATGAACTTTCTCCTTTAAACCAAGTTGGCGACCGTGAAGGTTGTACTTGGAATGATGGCGTAGTTACCACTCCAACAGGCTTTAAAGAAGCTTATCAAAAATATATTGAACTTGGCTTTCCGTCTTTATCAGCAGAAGAACAATACGGTGGTCAGGCTTTACCTAACTCTTTAGGTATTGCAATTTCTGAAATGGTTGGTACAGCAAACTGGTCTTGGGGTATGTACCCTGGCTTGTCTCACGGAGCTGTACGTACATTAGAACATCATGGTTCTGATGAACAAAAAAATACTTATTTACCAAACCTTGTTTCAGGTGTTTGGACAGGTACGATGTGCTTAACTGAATCTCATGCAGGTTCTGACTTAGGTATTATCCGTTCTAAAGCAGAACCAAATGCTGACGGTAGCTATGCAATTTCTGGCGAGAAAATCTTTATCTCTGCTGGTGAACATGACATGGCTGAAAACATCATCCATATCGTTCTTGCTCGTTTACCAGGTGCGCCAAAAGGTACCAAAGGTATCTCATTATTCATCGTTCCTAAATTCCATGTAAATGCAGATGGTACTGTGGGCGAGCGTAATGCGGTTCGTTGTGGTTCTATCGAGCACAAAATGGGTATCCATGGTAACGCGACTTGTGTCATTAACTTTGACCAAGCTAAAGGTTACTTGATCGGACCTGAAAACCGTGGTTTGAACTGTATGTTCACCTTCATGAACACAGCACGTATTGGTACTGCTGTTCAAGGTTTAGCAGCATCTGAATCATCTTTCCAAGGCGCGTTAACTTACGCAAAAGAACGTTTAGCAATGCGTTCACTTTCTGGTCCAAAAGCTCCAGAAAAAGATGCAGACCCAATTATCGTTCACCCTGCTGTTCGCAACATGCTTTTAACTCAAAAAGCATTTGCTGAAGGCGGTCGTGCACTTGTTTACTTACTTGCTCAATATGCTGACATCGTTGAAAAAGGCGAAACAGAAGAAGAGCGTAAGTTTGCTGACAACATCTTGTCTTTATTGACTCCAATTGCAAAAGCATTCTTAACTGAAACAGGTTCTGAGTCTGCTAAGCACGGTGTTCAAGTCTTCGGTGGTCATGGCTTTATTTCTGAGCATGGCATGGAACAAATCGTACGTGATACACGTATTTCATGTTTGTATGAAGGTACAACTGAAATTCAGGCACTTGATTTGTTAGGCCGTAAAGTATTGCAAACTCAAGGCGCAATGCTAAAAGACTTTACCAAAATTGTTCACAAATTTGTTGAAGCAAATAAAGACAACGCTGCCATGAAAGAATTTGTTGAGCCGCTTGCAGCTCTTAACAAAGAATGGGGCGATCTCACTATGCAGATTGGTATGCGCGCAATGCAAAACCCAGATGAAGTAGGCGCTGCTGCTGTAGATTACCTCTACTTCTCAGGTTATATCACTTTAGCGTATCTATGGGCTCGTATGGCACTTGTTGCACAAGAGAAATTAGCAGAAGGTACGACCGATGTTGATTTCTATAACGCGAAAGTTACAACTGCTCGCTTCTACTTCAAGAAAATCTTGCCACGCGTACGTTCTCATGTAGACGTGATTGCAGGTGGTCTAGATCCATTGATGTCATTAGACGCTGAACATTTCGCTTTCTAACCATAGTTAGTTGCGATATGCAATGTTAAAAAACAAAAAAGGACTGCTCAGTTTTGACGGTCCTTTTTTTATAAAATCAATGATAAATTTACACTTTAAATTCCATATCCATTTCGTTTTACAGGATATCTAGCACAGGCCAATGTGCACAAAAAAGGTGAACGATTATGCCAATTTACAATGCTCCTTTAGCTGATATGAAATTCATCTTAAATGATGTATTTAAAGCAGAACAATTTTGGCAGTCTAATGAGAAACTCGCTCATGTAGATGCTGCAACAGCTGAAGCAATTTTAGAAGAAATGGCTAAATTTGCTCAGAACGTGACTCATCCATTAAACCGTACTGGTGATGAAGAAGGCGCTCGCTATGAAAACGGCGAGGTTTTCACACCAGCTGGTTTTAAAGATGCATTCCGTCAATATGCAGAAGGTGGTTGGATTGGTTTAGGTGCCGATGAAGAATGGGGCGGCCAAGGCATGCCAAAAATGCTCACCGTTCTTTCTGATGAAATGTTATTTGCAACTAACCCATCATTTATGCTCTACCCGCTTCTTTCTGTGGGTGCAGGCATGGCTTTAAACAGCTATGCATCTCAAGAACAAAAAGAAACTTACTTACCAAAGATTTATTCAGGTGAATGGTCGGGCACGATGTGCTTAACCGAGCCACATGCAGGTACTGACTTAGGTATTATTAAAACTAAAGCAGAACCTAATGAAGATGGTACTTATAACATCACAGGTACTAAAATCTTTATCACTGGCGGTGACAACGATTTAGCAGAAAACATTATTCATTTAGTACTTGCTAAAACGCCAGATGCTCCTGCTGGTTCACGCGGTATTTCTTTGTTCATCGTGCCAAAGTATTTGGTAAACGAAGATGGTTCATTAGGTGAACGTAACCTCGTTGGCCCAGGTTCTATTGAACATAAAATGGGGATTAAAGCGTCTGCAACTTGTGTGATGAACTTTGATGCAGCAAAAGGTTACCTTGTTGGTAAAGAAAACGAAGGTCTTGCTGCCATGTTTGTCATGATGAACTACGAACGTTTATCTATGGGTATCCAAGGTTTAGGCGCGTCTGAATTTGCTTATCAAAATGCAGCGCAATATGCGACTGACCGCTTACAAGGCCGTAGTGCAGCTGGTGTTCAATCACCAAATAAACCTGCCGACAGCATTTTAGTTCATGGCGATGTTCGTCGTATGTTGTTAAACGTACGTGCAAACAATGAAGCATCACGTGCTTTTGCAGTCTATGTTGGTCAACAGCTCGATATCACTAAATTCTCAACTGATGCTGAAGCTGTGAAAAAAGCCAATAATCGCGTTGCGCTTTTAACACCAATTGCTAAAGCTTACCTCACAGATACCGCATTCCAAGCAACTTTAGATGCTCAGATGGTGTTCGGTGGTCACGGTTATATCCGTGAATGGGGTATGGAACAATGTATCCGTGATCTTCGTATTGCTCAAATCTACGAAGGAACGAACGGCGTTCAGTCTCAAGATTTAATTGGTCGTAAAACCATTAAATGTGGCGGTGCGTTCATTGCTGAATACATCACTGAAATTCGTGACTTTGCAAATGACTTAGACACCGATTTGAACTTCATTAAAGATGCAACTTTAGATGCTGCAACTGAAATCGAAGCAATCACTCAGTTTATTATTGAACAAGCTGCTGAAAACGTAGACTTCCCGAATGCTGCTGCTGTTGATTATCTACATGCAGTTGGCTTACTCAGCTTCGCTTATATGTTTGCAAAAATTGCGGCAGCAGCAAAAGATAAGTCTGGTGATTTCTACCAAAACAAACTTGCTTTAGCTCAATACTTTGCTGATCGTATCTTGCCGGATATTGATGCACGTATTGCTAAAATTAAAGCGGGTTCTGACTTAATTATGGGCTTCAGTGAAGACTACTTTACGAACCAAGCTTAATTAAATTCTTTATGAAAAAGCGTCTGAATATTCAGGCGCTTTTTTATTTTGTATTTACTATTTTCATTGGCATGAAATTTGTTTAATTTCTAAACATTAAGAAACAAACAAAAGATCTTACTATGCCTGATCCTAAAAAATACGAGCGAATACTTGACCGTTTTGGTCATTACGCCGTAGAAGCCTTCCACTATTTAGCCCTGTTTATTATTGGATGTATGGTGGCTTGGTCCGCAGCCAATACTGTTTTTGAAATTTTGACTGTCAAAAAGTATGCTTCAATTGATGATATTTTATTATTATTTATATACTTAGAACTTGGAGCAATGGTTGGAATTTACTTTAAAACCAATCATATGCCTGTACGCTTTCTTATTTATGTTGCGATTACGGCGTTAACCCGCCTACTCATTTCCGATATCCAACATGACCATAAAGCGGATATGGACCAAGTCATTATTACCGGCTCGATTCTTATTTTAGCTCTTTCTATCTTGGTTGTTCGTTTTGCATCTTGGAATTATCCGTCAGTGATGAGAGAGAAACATGCAAAAACACCAACGCCTTTAAAGCCTCCTCAGCCTCAAGATGATGAATTAGCATAAAAAAATGGCCTCAATATTGAGGCCATTTATATATTCTATATTTCAAAATTAACGGACACGATAAATTTGATGTTTTGAGTCTACAAGTAAATATTGATTCGGTGTTTTAACCCAACGGTATCCACGTGGTGGCTCATACAAACGATGCGATCTCCAGTCTGAAACATAATAGCGACTATTGCGGTATTCTGCTGGAACACGATCGCCACGCTTAAATGCTACATATCGACCATAGTGCTTACCGCGATCGGCATTTGACCACTGTGGAGCGCGATGATCATTTCGGTAGTCATGACGGCGGTCATCACGATGCTCATATCGATCATAGTTTTTACCATGATTATTGTCCCAACGATGACTTGTATCGGCCATCGCAGTAGCTGACACACCCAACATTAATGTTGAAAGTACAAGAACGATTGGCTTTTTCATGACCTATTTCCTTTTATCTTGATCTGAAGCTAGATTAAAAGAGAGTCAAGGAGAAACCATGAATAAAACAGCTTTGATTGATATTGTTTGTAATGACTATAAAGAAAATATGAAGAATCTGTATCTGTGCTACCATTACCATTTTTCAAACTAGGTCAATTGCTGTGTCTGAAATCAGTTTTGAACGTCTTCATCAATTTTTTTGCAAAGTTCCAACCGTACAAGAAGCCCGTATTATGGCTCATGGAGCAGACGGCGAACATGCTTGGTGGTTTAAGTTCAGTATTGATGTAGAACATCCGCTAGCATGGCAAACAGTTCAAGAATTAGGGCATGTTTTAAACTATCTATCGACGAATGAACGTCTACCGACTTTATTCTTCCCTGTTTCTCCACCGCCATACATGAACGGTGAAGCGAAAGACTTTTTATCTTGGATTATTCAGTGTAACCATCCTGAGTTTAACCCAGATGTGGTTTGTGACTGGCTTGAGGCACGTTTACCAAATCCTGTAGATGATGAGTCGCAGTGGAAAATTAAGACTGATTTGAGTGAATTAGAAAAGTTAGATGATAAGACGTTGGATCAGTTGATTCCTCCAGCGCCTTAAATCGGACTTGTGGCACAGCCTTTACTTACAGTGATGTTCTAATGTCTTTTGTACAGGCTAATGCCTCACTTTTGAGAGGTCAAAAGTGACAAAAACCTTTGTTTCACTGATGTTGCTTCCCTGCAACACAGTGAAACGGCGACATCCATGTCGCTAATCACCTTGCCAATTTTGTACAAAATCACGGCAATAAATAAGCTCCAAGTTTAGAACCAATTAGGACTCCGTCGTGAAGATAGAGCCTCAAGCTTTATATAAAGTTAGGCTTAGAAAGTCGACAAACCTGACCATTCCATAAAACGATAAATCCAATACTTCACTTTAGACTCATCTGCATACTTCGCGTAATCCACGCTCATCTGTCTACCTTGTAGGTTTGACCAAGAGGTATTGAAGTAATCTTGTGCATCTTTAAAGACTTGATCTTGAACTTTACCCACAACCAACATATCCGTTTCAAGGTTGTAATTTTTTAAATTACGGGCTGTAAAATTAGCAGATCCTACAATTAATTCAGCTTGTTGGGCGTTATATTTCAAAATCATTTTGCTATGGTTCTGCTCACCATGTGTATCACACCAACGGATTGGAATACCCGCAGCATGTAGCTCTGAAGCAACTTGTCGGTTAGGAATACCATTCTTTTGTCGACCAAACGCATCTTTATTTGGATCAAGTAAAACTCGGACAATAACCCCTCTATCTTGAGCGCTTTTTAGGGCCTGAATAATCTTGCGCTCAGATAAATAGAACATACTTAAATCAAGATGCTCTTTAGGCTTAGCTGAGTTAATCAATTTCAATACAGATTGATAAATCGCCCCTTCAGTTAACACCTGAACTTGAGGTTTGGTTACGTCTTTTTCAAAGTCACCTAAAATGAGCGATGGAGAACTACTACCTGACATTCGCGCAACCGCGGCTTCAGATTGTAAAACATCTGCGGCTGTCGCTCCTGTTACAACTAATGCAACATTTGAGTGTCTAGAACTACCATCATGCGGATTTGCTGAAGTCACCAGTGACTTCCAACCAGCATCAGTATCGACGACTACAGTTTTACGGTGATTCGCCTTAAAATTAAATAAGTTCAAATAACTGCGCAGTGTAATTTTTTCATCACCGAATGGATTTGGCAACCAGCCTTTCTCAGGGTTATTTCCAACATTCTGACAGCAGATGTACCATAAGCCTGACCAGAACGGATTAGAAGCACGTAAAGGAGCTAAATTGGTTTCAATCACATCAACACCCGCTTGACGTAACTGGCGGTAATGTTCAGGGCTTAAACCACCATATACTGAGTTAATCGGGTCAGTAATTAATACAATCTGGATTTGGCGATTTTGTCTTTTTTTACTGACTAATGCATCGGTTAACTCTTGCATTAATGGCCTTTGCTTCAGTTTTGAGTCACCCACTTCTGAATTAAACAAGAACATGTCGACCACAACTGTGGTTTTTGCCTCATCAATCATTTTCAAGATTTCATCAAAGATATGCTGATCAACCTGTTGTTGCCCTTTTGCATCAAGGTAGGTTTTATCTGCTAAAAATTTGACATCGGCATGTCTAAGCTTGCCACTAAAGTTAATCCCTTGCGGCAATGGTTTTACTGTGTGGTAAATTGCCGATGCAATATATGCAATAGCAACAACGCAAAGTAATATCGCCATATAACGACGCCCTGACCAATTTATTTTTTGATGAATTCGTTGAAAAATACGCATAAAAAAGACCTAACTTGATGGTTTCAAATTAGGTCTTTTGGATTGATTTTTCAAGTTTAGTTTCGTGTTAAAGCCTTAAAAACTAAAATCAACACCTACCGTAAAATTGCGTCCAACTTGTGGAATATTTGATAAGAAAGATGCATGTTGATAAACCGTGTCATCTAACAAGTTATTCGCTTTCATATAAACACGATAATCTGTTTTTGCACCATATTGCCCAGAATATGCCACCCCAAGATTAAGCATGTTATAGCCTTCAGTTTCGGTCTCGTAAGCTGCAATCTTGTCTTGGTTAAAGACATGATAATACTCAGCAGAACCACTAAAACCATCACCAAAATCTGCGTCGACTTTAGTACCTAAACGTCCTGCTGGAATACGCGGGGCATTACCCTCTGCATCAATTTTACCGCGCACATAATCACCAAAAGCACTGATCTTGTACATTGGTGTAATTTGATAACCAATTTCACCCTCTGCGCCATAGAAGCGTGCTTTATCTTGAGTATATTGAACTAAACGGAAGTCTTTATAACGGTCAAGGGTTTGCGCGTAGATGTAGTCATCAAACCAGTTATGGTAAACATGAAGATGGTAATCAAGTTTGTCATTATCAAAATGCAAACCTAACTCAACATTATTCGATTTTTCCTTACTGAGTTGATCATTTCCTAACTCATAAGTATTTGTCGCAAAGTGCCCACCATTGGCATATAACTCTTGGGCTAAAGGTAAACGTTCCTGATGTGAAGCGACAAAAGAAAGTTTATAGTTCGGTGCAAACTCCCAATTCGCAGCACCTGCGTAAGAAAATGCAGAGCCATCAAAATCTTGTTTAGAGTTATCGTCTACATCAACCTCTTGCTGATCTGCACGTGCAGAAAGCTCAAAGTGTACGTCTTTCCATTGCTTATGTTCTAAAGCAAATACGCTCCACTTTTTAGTAGTGGTTGGTGCCATAAATGCTTCTTCGCCAGTTAAATTCAGTTTTTGCTGACCTAACTGTGCACCGATCACCCCTTCCCAACTTGCAATTGGGTTATGTACTAACTCAACACGCCCGTCATAGCCTTTGTTTTGGAATCGGGTTGCAATTGCTCCCTCTTCAATTTCGTCATGTTGATAGTCGGTATAGCTCGCTTGTGCACGTAACTTTTGGAAGCCTGCAAATGGATCATTTAACTCAGTTTTAAAATCATAACGCTCAGATTTTAAGTCAATCCATGGACCGCCATGTTCGTGATCATGAGCTTCTTGTCCATGATCATGAGCTTCTTCACCATCTTCATGCTCATGGTCTCCACAATGCAAATGTGGTGTTCCTGTTAAATGAGCGCTACAACTTTCGTATTCATGACTATGCCCTGGTAAGCCATATTGATCGCGACGGTTGCTATAAGAAATACCCGTATAACCACGGTCATAAATCCAAGACAATCCGACATTAACTGAATCGCCCTGAGCAAAGGTATTGTCTACACGGCGCTCTTTTTCACCTTCATGAATATAATTTGGTGCAATGTAGTTATTCGCATCACGTGTTAACCCCTCGACACGTAAAGCAACCTGGCTACCCAAGCCAACAGTTACTCCAGCACTCGCCAGTTTTTCATCACTTCCAGTGTTGTAACGTAAGCCAACTTGTCCTTCATAACCATTTTCAGGCATTTGCGTAGGGATCTTGTTATCAATTACGTTGACTAAACCGCCAACAGTTCCAGCACCAAACAGTAAAGTTGAAGGGCCTCGAATCACTTCGACTTGCTTCGCAAGCACAGGATCTACAGTTACCGCATGGTCAGGAGACAAGGTCGAAACATCAATATTTTCTGATGAATTTTGAAGTACTTTAACGCGTGGTCCATCTTGCCCACGAATCACTGGTCGACTCGAACCAGCCCCAAACTGATTAGCGTAAATTCCTACTTCACTACTCAGCGCATCCCCAATGGTGGCGGCCCCTTGCGATAAATGCTTTTGATCAACAACAGTATCTGCAACTGCAAAATCTTGTGAAGTTTGCTCAAGTGGATGAGCCTTAATTCGAATAGTTTCTAACTTTTCAACATTTTCACTTTCTGCTGCAAGCGAAGGAACGGATATGACAGCTAAAATGGATAAGGTCAAAATATTTTTATAAAACTGCATTGGATGTGTCCCGGATCACGATATGTTTTATTTTTGTTATATTATAACATTTCGTTTGTTTTGCAATAAAAAACATTTCTGATTCGACGATTCGTTAGACTGGTCAACTAAATGATGTGAGTAATTTTTGATTTCTAATGCCTTTTACCATCTCTCATGCCGTTATAGCTCCTCCCTTATCTAAGCTTAGCCAAAACACTTTACCAATTGCCGCGTTAGCCATTGGGAGTATGACACCCGATCTTTACCGCTTATTTACAGTTCAGTCCAGCATGCTGACGCACCAATGGAAAGGTCTGATTTATCCCAACCTTGCATTAGGCCTCGCATTTTGTGCAGTTTGGTATTTTCTTTATCGTCCAGTGGTGTACCGTTTTTTTGGTGTGCAACATGATCTTGGCCTCAGCTCTTTAAAACGTATTTTTATATTTTTTATTGGAGTTATATTTGCACTCATTGTCGGTATAGCAACTCATCTGATTTGGGATGGTTTAACACATTCAGATTTTCGAACGTTTGTATTTAAAGATGTTTTAGCGACAACTATTCATCTTTTTGGTCATCCCTACCCTTTGCATCGTCTTTTACAACTTGGCTCCTCTGTTCTTGCCTTACCTTTTCTTGGTTGGATGGGTATTCACTATTACCAGCGCTACAAACAACACTGGAAAGTAGATAAAAAAATTAAATTTTTCGCGTGGTCTCTGTTTATTCTATCTACAGTGTTAGGCTTATTTTCATTTTGGGATTATGCACGTTACATCCCCCACGAAGTTTGGCATGCCGATACCTATTATTTTACAGGCCGTTCTATCAACGAGTTTATGCAAGGTTGGTTAAGTACTTTTAGCTTAGGATGCTTGTTATTCTTGTTTTTAGATCGGCAACAAAGAATGGGATGAATCAGAAAATTTGCTGCCAAATTGCTCATTTTCAGGTTAATTTCCGCGGTTTTTTGATCTAGTTCTTGTGGCAAACCATGCAACAGGGCATAATCGAAAACTTATTTTTTTGACGGTGCGCGGTTTACGCATCCGTCTTTTCAGCCAATATAGTTTGGATATTTTTCATCATGATGCGAACTCATTACTGTGGCTCTTTAACTGAAGCCCAAATCGACCAAACCGTTACACTATGCGGTTGGGTACATCGTCGCCGTGACCATGGCGGTGTTATTTTCCTTGATATGCGTGACCGTGATGGTCTCGTTCAAGTGGTTATTGACCCAGATACTCCAGAAGCATTTGCAACTGCAGATAAAGCACGTTCTGAATATGTATTAAAAATTACAGGTCGTGTTCGTCGCCGTTATGAAGGTACTGAAAATGCCAACATGGTGAGTGGTCAAATTGAAGTTTTAGGTAAAGATATCGAAGTTCTTGCCGCTTCAGAAACACCTCCATTCCCTTTAAATGATGAAAATACCAATATTTCTGAAGAAATTCGTTTGAAATATCGTTTCTTAGATATTCGTCGTCCTGAAATGTTGGATCGTTTACGCTTCCGTTCTAAATTGACCAATCTTATTCGTAACTATTTCGAAGATAATGGTTTCTTAGACGTTGAAACACCTATTTTGACACGTGCAACTCCTGAAGGTGCGCGTGACTACTTAGTACCAAGTCGTGTACAAAATGGTAGTTTCTATGCACTTCCACAATCACCACAATTATTCAAACAATTGTTGATGGTGGGTGGTATTGATCGTTACTACCAAATCGCGAAATGTTTCCGCGACGAAGACTTACGTGCTGATCGTCAACCAGAATTTACTCAAATCGACGTTGAAACATCGTTCATGAGTGACGATGACATTATGGACTTAATGGAAGTCCTTACTGTGAAGATGTTCGATGAACTTCTTGGCGTTAAATTCGATAAATTCCAACGTATGACTTACGCAGATGCAATGCGTGACTATGCATCAGACAAACCTGATATGCGTATTCCGTTGAAACTTGTTGACGTTGCAGACTTAATGCAAGAAGTAGAGTTCAAAGTATTTGCGGGTCCTGCAAAAGACCCTAAAGGCCGTATTGTTGCTTTACGTGTTCCAGGTGCAGCATCATTGCCACGTAGTGCAATCGATGAATACACTAAATTCGTTGGCATCTATGGTGCAAAAGGTTTGGCTTACATCAAAGTTAATGAACTCGCTAAAGGAATTGAAGGCCTTCAATCTCCAATCGTGAAATTCATTGAACCGATTGTACTTGAATTGTTGGCACGTGTTGGCGCACAAGATGGCGATATCGTATTCTTTGGTGCTGATAAAGCTAAAGTTGTAAATGATGCAATGGGTGCTCTTCGTGTGAAGATTGGCCATGATTTGAATCTTGCAACTTGTGAGTGGGCTCCACTTTGGGTTGTTGATTTCCCAATGTTTGAAGAAACTGACGATGGCAAATGGACTTCTGTTCACCATCCATTCACTCTACCAAAATCAAGCGTAGAAGAAGTGAAGAGCAATCCAGGTGAAGCGCTTTCTGTTGCTTACGACATGGTATTGAACGGTACTGAAGTTGGTGGTGGTTCTCTACGTATTTATACATTAGAAATGCAAAAAGCGATTTTTGAAGCGCTTGGTATTTCTGATGAAGAAGCAGAAGAGAAATTCAGCTTCTTATTAAATGCACTTCGTTACGGTGCTCCTCCTCACGGTGGTTTGGCATTTGGTCTTGACCGTTTAGTGATGTTAATGACTGGCGCGACTTCTATTCGTGACGTTATTGCATTCCCTAAAACTAAAACTGCTGAATGTCCACTTACTCAAGCACCTGCTCCTGTTGAAGCAAATCAGCTTCGTGACTTGGGCATCCGCTTACGTGAAAAGCCAAAAGCTGAAGAATCTAAATAATTTTTAGATTCTCAAATTAAAAAACCCTGCTTATGCAGGGTTTTTTATTCATTAATTTTCAAATTTTAATGGGATATTTCTTTTTCAAAACTTGAGAGTGTTTTAAATTTTTGATCAAAAATTTGAATGATTTCTGTTTTAAGCTTTTCAAAATCGACCACGTGTTCATCATCATTTAGACAAATTTGTGGAAGTTGTTCATTCTTAATAACCTGATTAATTTCAGGGAGATTTTGTAGCCTTAAGTTAAAGTTTTGTCCACGCTCAAATATATTGACAGGATAAAAACGGGATGAGCACAACTGCCACAATCGAAAAAGATACTGATTAACGTCTAAAGGCTGTCTAAATCGATGACTTGATACTTCATTTAAATAAACTTCTTCAGTTTTCCAAACTTCTTCAAATACTGATTTCAAAAAAGGTTGAGGCAAATGAGTACTATAAAAACTTGAAAATTTTCGATTATATAAACTTAAAAAATTACCCAAATTACTACTCATAGAATAGCGATAGTTAAAAAGTGCATAGGGATTTTTATGGAGTAATTTTCGCTTATCAAAGTGCTTATTAATAATCGCAACATCAGTCAAGGCAACGGCACCTAGAAAGTTCTCTTCACCTACAACCATAAGTGGCTGTAAACGCACACCATCACAAGGTAAACCATTTCTAAAAAAGAACTCAGGCTCTAAAGGCCTATTGATAAAAGTATCATCATTAAAATAGACAAAATGCTCTGCTAGTCCCTCAATTTTATGAATATTGATTTCAATAGCATGCGAGTTAAATGTCGGTAAACAGTTTGATTCCATGATTTGATCATGTGTGACCAAATTTAACTTAGGATGATTTTTGACTAAAAATTCAGGGAAATGACCACAAGTCACCAGATGGATCTTTCTAACCCACGGGCAAAATTTCTCAATAGATCGAAACCAGTAATGAAGATTATTCCAGTCGCGATAGCGGCATTGTTCAACATGTTCAACCGCCTTTGTTTTAGTTTCTTTGGATTTATAATATATGTATTGTTGCTGCCATTTCGTATCAGTTGAGTCCACCCAAATCATTACAAAATCAACAGGCTGCATTAAACATATATCCAAATAAGTACAGAAATTTACTAGAAAATTTCAGATAAAAAATGGAATTCAAGGTTTATTAATGTTAATAAAAATTCATAATTTATTCATAATTTTAATTTTTCTACACAATTGAGGCAATTTAGACTCTATTGAGATGAGAGTGGGCAAATGGCATAATATCACCACTTTTTCTCCCTTGGTGATTCATTATGGCAATGCGCCCTGATGTACGTCGACATGCTTTAATCGTAATTGTATTCTCTCTTGCGCAGTGGTTTTTCATGCGCTATATCCTTGCAAATGAATTATTTAACATCACTACAAATCAACGTATTCTTTATTTCTGCGTAAGTAGCTTAGCAGGTGCATTGCTTATTTTTGTTGCGCTGATTTATATGGTTTTAAAAGGAAATGCGGATAAAAATTAATATCCGCCTCCCCTCATAAATTTAGATAATCCTAAAATTTATTTCCCAATATAGTTATCGCATAACTGTATCAATTCCGGATGTCTGTCATGCTGATGGACAATAGGAATGATCTTTTGGTTACGATTAATAATAAGACCTTGATCATTAATCGTAATTTGATCTATTGGATATAATCCAAGAGTTACAATAATAGACTCAAATGGCTGACAGCGAGTTACATCAGCTAAATCATTGGTAATTAATAATTTATTGTGCATTGCCTGATCATAAATTCTTTCAGACATTTTTTGATATGGCTGTTTGCAGAACTCTTCAATCATTTTATTGATATAGACTTTAATCGAGTTCATATCTCCAATTGTGACGCCTGAGCACGAAACCTGCTCATCTTTTGCACTACTATAAAAACTATCTCCATACGCATCGATAATCCATTTTTGATTATATTGCTCAGTGCCTATCGTATAATCTGGATTTTCCATCCCAACAAAGAGTCCTTTGCCGAGATCTTTAAAAGGATTACCCTGAAAAAAAACGTCTCGCACATCGCTAAGCAGCACATGTGAAGCATCAGGATGACTTTCTACAACTTCTTTATATTCAAAAAAGCGACTCACATGCGGATAGCCTGTGATTTTAAGTGCTTTTATTTTTGAATCAGGAACTGCTTCATTTACAGTTAATCCAATAATTTTCTTAAGAATATTTTTTATAAACTTAAACTTGTAAATACCTGAGTATTTTGACTTTGATTTAAATTTCCCAATCGTTGAAACTTTAAATTCAATTTTAAATTTTTTGATATCTGAAAATGCATTAACAAACTCCGGCATTTGCTCTTTATAGATAATTAAAGTCAAAATGCCATCAAAGTCTGTCTTTTCCAAAGAATATACAAAAGAAGAAATGAGGTCAGCGCTGTATCCAGTTGCTGACCCAATAATAATATTTTTTTGCTTAGTCATAAAATTAGTAAGAAAATCTAAAAAAACGACTAAATTATATATTTATTAAGTATATATTTCTTTAGTTTAACTCTTAGGTAACGTAACAAATCACTATCATCTTGTGAAATAGGAGTAATTAAGCTTCTTTCCTTTTCTAAATAACTTAACGCATCATTATTTTCGATGATTGGGTGATCGAATAAAAAACTGACATAGAAACTAAAATCGCCTCGTCCAACAAGGTCTTGCCAGTGATCATAAATTTTTATCGGCTGATGGTAATCAACCAACATTTGTGCCATTTTACGATCTACAACATAGGCATACGCATAGGCTAGTTTTTCGAGATAGTCGTAATCAACTTTTAGAATTTTTTGGTTATACAACTCTTCCGGTAAAAACTTTCCACGAACGCGATTGCATATTTTCATTTGAATACCGCCCAAGCTTAGAAAAAAGCACGGACCTAGGTTCAAAGAACTAATATGTTTTTCTAAGTCTTGGAAATCAATTTCAAAACGCTCGATCACATCATCTTCAAAAATAATTGCATATTCTTCATCGGAGCTTAAAAAATCTTTTAGTGCAGCAATATGAGACATGGCACAACCAAGCTCGCCAGGCGTCATCGGTTTTTTCTTGCCTGCCACCCCTTGTTGAAAATATTCACTGACGCTTAAATTTTTACCGATTACCCCAAACTGCTTAAATTCATCACGATATTTGTAAAATGTTGCTTGAGAGTACAACTTTTTTAAACGTTCACTATTAGCAGATTCAATACTGATTAAATATTTTTTCATTTCATTCAAATGTTAAAATGAGTCAGGGATAGTCTATCTAATTATAGTTATATCGAGTGTAAAATTTAATGCTAAATCGCCTGATTCAAAAAAAATGGTATAAATACCAACAAGCAAAAAAAGCAAAATCTTTTGACTCTCATTGGTATATGCGTTTTGGCTGGTTAGAACAACCGTTTACTACACTTGAGCAACTAGATTCTCTCTTTGAGATCCACTCCCCTAAAAAGTTTACATTTGCAGACAGCTTTTATGCCTATGAAAATGGCCGTCATTTCATTTTTTTTGAAGAAGTTGATGACGAACATCCAGTAGGTTTTCTTTCTGTTTTAGAAGTCTTTAAAGATGGCACCTACACACCACCAGAGACAATCTTAAAGCTCGACTATCACCTTTCTTATCCTTGTATATTCAAAGTAGAAGACACTTGGTACATGATCCCAGAGACTTCTGCCAACAAGACGATTGAACTTTGGAAATGTACTGAATTTCCACTGAAATGGGAAAAGCATTCTAATCTGATCGAGAATATCGAAGCAGTCGACAGCACCCCCTTCTATCATGAAGGCTTATGGTATCTTTTTACTTCAACGCGTCGTGATTGTAAGAAATTTGGTGATCGTTTAGATCTATTCTTTACCGAAGATATTTTGAATCCTGAATGGCAAGAGCACCCAATGAACCCAGTGTGCCGAGGCAGTCAGCAGTTCCGTATGGCGGGTAAACCTTTTATTTATAAAGGCCAATTGGTTCGACCAAGCCAAGATTCTTTAAAACGTTATGGCGGCAATATCGAATTAAAAGCGATTACTCAGCTTAGCCCAACAGCCTATGAAGAAAAATTACTAGAAGTGGTTTTACCAGACTGGAATCAGGCAGATGACGGTTGCCATACCATTAATGTCGAAGATAACTTCGTAGTACTTGATGCCATCCGCCTTACGCCAAAAAATAATTAAGTTTTTAGCAGGCCTTTATAAATATTAAGCGTCTGCTCGGCCATGGCTGGCACAGTTAATTCAGCTTTGGCTTTTTCATACAGAGGGCTAAAGTCATTTTGTGCATCTGGCTTAAGTGCAGCTTGAATTGTGCTTGCTAGGCCTTCTGCATCTCCAATTTCTGCTAGATATCGTTCTGGCAGCCACTCGATCACACCATTCACTTTAGTTGAAGCCATAGCTTTATCGGCCTGTAAAGCCTCTACCATGACGAGTGGAAAACCTTCACGGTCAGAAGATAAAACTACAACATCTGCCAACTGAACCAAATCTCGAGCATCAGTTCTAAACCCAAGAAAAGCGACCCGATTTTGCATGTTTAATTCACTGACTTGTTTCTCTAAACTTGCTCTAAGTGAACCATCGCCTACAATCCATAAATTGGCATCGATATGTTGCAGCGATTCAATCAATAAACTGATATTTTTTACTGGTTCTAGACGTCCAATACACATGACAACTTTTTTGCTAGGGTCTAGCTCAGCAAAATCTTTTTGAATCGATTGAAGTAATTTTTCTTTATTTTCAGCTGTAAGTACGGGTTGAGGATATACCCCGTTGTAAACCACGTGTGCTTTCGACTCAGGAATGCCTTGCGTTAGAGCTTGGCTCACCGCAATAACAGCATCACCGGTTAAATAGGCAGATTTATTCTTTTTAGTACCGTGTACCGTCGTTACAAATTTAGGGCCAGCTAAAAAAGGCTTAATACGGGCAATCAGCTCAGCCGCCTTTCCTGCTTGTGCATGAACAATAGCAGGTTGAATTTTTTGGATCAGATTTTTAAGTTGCCAAAGTAAAAAAATATTCCAGCGGCTGCGTGCAAAATCAACAGCATGAAAATGTACCTGTTGGCTAAACTTGTCTAGATAGCAAGGATGTGCAATCACATGTACTTCATGATTTAAAGCGAGCTCATTAACCAAATTAAAAGTATGCTGCTCTAAACCTCCAATTCCACCGCTCGTTGCCAATACCTGAACAATTTTCATAGCTTGCCTACTTATTTTTATCTTTATTCAGAGTCTGTTCAAACAACTTAGCTTCTTTTAGAAATGCATAAAACGCGTTAATCATACTATTTACGAAACCACGCCAACCATTTAAGAAACTACGGCGAATGAAATAAGACTTCATAAAAGTCACTGGCATCACCAAAACCAATTTTGCAACGCTTGGAGACTTTCCTTTTTGGAATTTCTCTAATGCTTTTAAATTGGAATATTGGTTATTTTTTTCGACTTTCACGAAAATGCTCGACTCGCCATAATGATAAATATCATGTTGAGCGCGCTGAGATTCACCATCCACAATCACATTTTCATGGACCTTATTGGCAAGGTCATAATGTCCTTTAGACTTGCGAAAAAAGCGTACCTTTGCATGCTTTTTAGTATATTTACTGTTGGGAACACCTAAAAAAACATCATTAATCGGTGTGATTAAAGCATCAAGCTTATTCTGCTGAATGGTCTCAACAATTTCTTGTTTTAACTCCTTAGATAAGACTTCATCACCATCTAAATTGAGTACCCAATCATTACGGCATTTTGCTAGAGCCAAACTTTTTTGCCCAGCATAGCCTTGCCAGTCTTGATGAGAAATTTGCGTATTTTCAAAGCGCTGTGCAATTTCATAGGTATTGTCAGTACTGCCAGAGTCTAAAATAATAACTTCATCAAACTCACTGACACTTTGCAAAGTTCGCTCTAACCAAGCGCCACAATTTAAAGTGACAATATAGACACTACATGGAATTTTATTCATAACTTATAACGTCCTTTAGCAAGGGCGATACGCATCTGTAAAGCATTCATGGCACCATGCGTGCTGACACGTGGAATATTAAATTGATTAACTGGTTCGTACGCTTCGATTTTTTTACGAGTTGATACGGCGTTTTTAAAGCCAATCTCTTGAGCCATTTTCTGGTGCTTTTCGTTAAATCGACCAAATGGATAAGCAAAGCTAGGACATTTTCCAGCTAGTGCTTCGACATCTTGTTTAGACTCAAGCATCTCTTGATAAGCAGTTTGATCATCAAGCTTAAGTAAATTCACATGATGTTGTGTATGTGCACCAAATTCAATGAAACCAGAGTTTGCCATTTCATGGATTTGCTCATGAGTTAGCTTTTCGATTCCTTCAATTTGCGTAGCCAAATAAATGGTTGCCTTTGCATTATATTTTTTAAGTAACGGATAGGCATATAGATAATTATCCATAAAGCCATCGTCAAAACTTAAAGCAACAACGTTCTTTTGACCACGATATTGTTCAAGCTCAGAGACAAAGCAAAAAGTAGCTTTTTTACGCGTCAACAACTGTAAGAGTTGTTCAAACTTTTCAGGAGGCATATTCATGCCAGAGGCCGCATCTTTAGGGGTCACCTGATGCAGCATGACAATACGTGGTAGTTTGCTCGAACGAAACGGAAGCCAAAATGTATAATTACCCAGCACATATAACAGTGCAGCAAGTGCTAGTAGGCCTACCGCAACGTACAAAAACCACATCATGCATAAACCTCATGTGACCATTCATAATCTTCTGAAAAGGGCTGCTTAAATGTCACTTCAACCATAAATTGGGTGATGCGTTTAGCATTGAAAGACCTACGTGTTTTCTCCCAGCCCTCTTTCGCTATTTTTTCAGCCTGATCTGGGTTTTGATCAAAGAATTGGATCTTCTTGGCCAAATCAAACTGATCATCAAAGTAAACCACTTCCTGTTCGGTGTAGAGCTTCTCAAAGCCCGGAATTCTTGGGCTAAAAGTCAATAAACCATTACCAGTCAGCTGTACAATACGGTCAGAACTATACAGAGTTACATCATTACGGCGTGAGTAATTAAGTCCCATTTTTGTTTCAGATAGAACTTTATAATACGCTTTGCCGTAGACACCGGGTTGCTCAAAACAACCATAATATTGATAGTTCACATGGCCTTGTTGCAACGCATCTGCTAAGTCCTTTAAGAACTTCTCACGCTCAGGTTCTTTATAAACCACGCCACAAAAAATAAAAGTCTTATCCGTATTCACATTTGAAAATTGCTGTAGTGTTTCTACATTACGGTGACCCACATTTGGCAGATAAGCTACGCTTAAATGCGGCTGTTTTAATTTTTGTAGATATTCCCCACCGGTTGTACAGAAAATAGCATCTAAATATGGCGAGAACGCTTTAACAAAGTCGAGTTTGCTTTCAAGATAAAGTGGGTCAACATACCAAAATGCAATTTTAGTATTTGGATAAGCTTCTTTAATCTGTCTGAGAACATCTGGACTCATTAAGTCACTATGTCCAATAAGTACCAGATCAGGTTCAATATTATTAACGACCTTTAGTACTTCTTTATTGGCCCAATTGGCACCCAGTTTTTTTGTTTTAAAAATGGTTCCCATTCGAGCCATGTCACGAAAACTAAAGTCATAAACGAAATGGCCATTTTCAATTAATCCGGCAGAAATTTTACGGTCTGTGCAGTAAAAATGGGCGCCTTGTTTATTAAAGCCAAAATTCGCAATATGCAATATTTTCATTTATTTACTCAAAATAAAAAATTTAATTTTTCGCTAAAAGATATGTTGCCACACGGTCTGCTTCTTTAAAAGCATAAGGTTGTGGTAACTGTACAACACAAGTCTGCTGTGAAATTAATTTTGATTCTAACATTTGATCAACTGAGTGGGTAATCCGGTCATCTTTCAGCCGGTCCATTGCCATTACACCGACTCGACAACCCGCGGTAAGCGCCTCAAAAATCATAGATACACTGTCTTCTGTTACCCAAACAGCTTCTGCTTTTTGCATTTCTTCAAAAATCCAGCCTTGAGGTGTTTGATCAACTGGAAATATTTGTAAATGCCCAGCAAAGCTTTGCTGTCTTAAAGTATCGATAAATTCTGCTGGCGTACGACGTGAAGTTGTTAAAATAATTTCAGCGTTTGGATTATTCTCAACAATTTTTTGAACACTGCTTAATACTTTGTTTTGGTTCCATTGATGTCGTTTAGATGAACCACCTAAAGCAATTAAAATTCGGTCTTTTTGATGGCGGTTTTCATTACGAATTGGATTTAATGCGCCACGTGTAACAATCACATGGCTATCAGCATGAATACCGTCATGTTCTGGAATAACAGCATAATCAAAGCAAACCACAGGTAAGTTAGGCTTCATCAATATAATAGTTTTGGCTTTTCTAAAAATTTTGCCGAGTAACCAGACACGAAAATGTGTGTGGCTTCCCACTCCAAATATAAAATCGGGTACTTTTTTTAATAACGATTTTTTTGTAGAGAAAAGCGCCTGAATTAAAGAAATAATTGGTAAATCAGAAATAAGGATCTCTTCAAAAGTTGTTTCTGGCTGTTGTCTTTGCATTGCCTGAAACAAGCCTAATGCTTGCGAACGGTGTCCTGCCTTACCATCAGAGACATAGACAATATGCATAAAAGCTCCCGAAGCCAAAAATAAAAAGGCGAAACTTATGTTCGCCTTTTTATGTTAACGGATTAACTTATTTTACGTAAGTTAACCAGTGTTCATATTTCGGATTTCTACCTTGAACTGCATCAAAGTAAGTCTTTTGAATTTCAGTAGTAATTGGGCCACGGCCACCTGTACCAATTGGACGGTCATCGTATTCACGAATTGGTGTTACTTCCGCAGCAGTACCAGTGAAGAATGCTTCATCTGCAATGTAGAATTCATCACGTGTAATACGACGCTCAACAACTTGATAACCAAGATCTTTAGCAATCGTCATTACTGTTTGACGTGTAATACCATCAAGCGCACCACCAGCGATATCTGGAGTGTGTAAAACGCCATCTTTAATTAAGAATACGTTTTCACCAGAACCTTGGCATACATAACCTTGTGGGTCCATTAACATTGCTTCGTCGTAACCAGAATGTGCAACTTCTTGGTGAGCAAGAATTGACAAGGTGTAGTTACCAGATGCTTTTGCTTTACACATCGTCACGTTTGGATGATGGTGAGTAAATGATGAAGTTTTAACACGAATACCATTCGCCATTGCTTCATCACCAAGGTATGCGCCCCACGCCCATGCTGCAACTGCGGCATGAATCGTGTTATTTGTTGCTGCAATACCAAGTTTTTCTGAACCGATCCAGATTAATGGACGTAAATAGCAAGAAGCTAATTTATTTTCACGAACAACATCGATTTGTGCTTGTTCAAGCGTGGCTTGATCATACGGCACTTTCATTTGATAAATTTTTGCTGAATTTAACAAACGTTTTGTGTGGTCTTGAAGACGGAAAATGGCAGTACCTTTAGGCGTTTCATAAGCACGAACACCCTCAAATACGCCCATACTGTAGTGTAATGTATGGGTTAAAACGTGAATCTTTGCATCACGCCAATCAATTAATTTTCCATCTTGCCAAATAAAACCATCACGATCAGCCAAATTCATGGAACACTCCAAATTGTTATAAAATCATTCACTATCCAACTCAACCGAGGCGGTTGGGTCTATTAATCTTTGCCATAAATTGCAAACGACCGCACGGGTACTACGCCAGTCCGCTGCGCTGACTTGCATGGATTGATTTGCAAGGGCTAAACGGTGGCTTTCGGCACGTTCACTAAGATAGGCTCGAATTAATGCTGTGGCATCTTCACTGGATAAGCAGTCTGCTTTAGCAGCATCTTCTAATATTCTTACATTATCAGAATAATGGGCGAGATCGGGTTTCGTCCCGCTCCATGCAAGTACAGCATACTGTGCCATAAATTCGATATCGACGATACCACCTGCGTCCTGTTTTAAATGAAAAATACCATGTTTTTTTTGTTCAGAAGACGAACCTAGGTGGTCTTTCATTTTCTGACGCATTTTCAACACTTCCTCACGAACATAAGCCTCATCTCTAGATTGAGTCAATATCTCGCGTCGAAATATTTCAAATTTCTGGCAAAGCACCTCGTCACCTGCAATAGAGCGGGCACGTACTAATGCTTGATGCTCCCAAAGCCATGCACTTTTCAACTGATAGTGTTCGTAGGCCTTAAGACTTGTCACCAATAAACCGGCCTCACCTGAAGGTCTTAACCGCGTATCAATTTCATAGACACGGCCATCAAGGGTTTGAGTGGTCATGAGTGACATAAACTTTTGAGCGACACGCATAGCAAACTCAAAGCCAGTAATAGACTTCGTTCCATCCGTATCGGCTTGCTCATCTAGATAATGAATAAAAACAAGGTCCAAGTCAGAACCATAGCCCAGCTCAATCCCACCCACTTTGCCATAACCAATAACAGCAAAAGCTTTATAATCGAGTGAGCAGCGTTTTCCATCGACATCACATGGATAACCATGACGCTTTGCTACAGTCTGATAAGCTAAATGAAGTGTTGCATTAACACTAACTTCAGCAATATCGGTTAATGCATCAGATACTTTCATTAGCGGGCTTTCCGCTAATACATCACTTGCCGCAACAGTAAGTACATTGCTCTTTTTAAACAGTCGAAGTGCCCGCATTTGATCTTCAACTTGATCAATTTCAATGCGAAGCAATTGCTGACGTAATGAGTCTTCTAAGTCCTTACGCTTTGGCAACTCAAAGCCCATCGATAAAAACTCATCAAGCAGTACTGGATATTGCGTTAGCTCTTCACAAATCCACGGACTTACCGTCGCCATTTTAACTAAGCGTTGCAATGCACCTTTACTTTCAATCAACATCACTAAGTACACGGTTCGGCGCATAACTGATTCAATCAGCGGCATTAAGCGCAAAAGTGCAGTTTGAGGTTGTTCTGACTGTAAAATCACTTCAATTAAATGAGGCCAGAATGTCTTTAATCGCTGAACAGCATTTGAAGGTAATTTTTTGAGTGCGTGACCATGCCAGAATTCATGAATCAAATTTTTCGCATTATCATCCAACACTTCATCTAACTGCTGCTCTAACTGTCCAAAGTTCTCAGTTGCGGCATTTGAACTAGTATCTTCAATAAGCTGCTTAAATTGAACTTTAACTTTTTGACGTTTCTCGTTAAGAACATCAATAAATTCATCCCAACTCGTAAAACCTAAGGTATCTATAATGCGTTGTCTTAAGTCTACTTCTTCTGGCAATAGCTGAGTTTGTTGGTCATTGAGGGCTTGAATTGCGTGTTCAACACGACGTAAAAACAGGTAAGCATCCTCAAGTTCTAAAACAGCTTGTCTTTCTAACAAACCTGCTTCGCCAATGTGCTCAAGGCTAACTAAACACTGGCGGTCTTGCAGCTCACGTTTCGAACCGCCGTAAATAAGCTGAAATACCTGAACAATAAATTCAATTTCGCGAATACCGCCTGCTCCGAGTTTAATATCATCCTCAATATGGCGACGTAAAACTTCACGCTCAATCATCGCTTTCATATCGCGCATAGCGGCAAAAGCGGTGTAGTCGACATAACGGCGGAACACAAAAGGACGTGTCATTTCCAACAAGTCTTGTCCTTCTTTACCGCCCGTCACAACACGCGCTTTAATCCACGCATAGCGTTCCCACTCACGACCATGCTGACTTAAATATTTTTCTAAAGCTGCATGACTAATCGCTAGTGCCGAGCCATCTCCCCAAGGACGCAAGCGCATATCAACTCGAAATACAAAACCATCTGCGGTAATGTGCTCAAGCAAATAAATGAGTTTTTGTCCCCACAAAATACAGAACTGCTGTACATCAATACATTTGCGACCATTGGTTTCACCTTGTTCATCGAAGGCAAAAATCAGATCAATATCACTCGACAGATTAAGCTCTTGCGCACCAAGTTTACCCATGGCAACGACAATCAAATCTTGAACTTTGCCAGAGTAACTCATAGGTTCACCATGTTTCGCCACAAGCGCTACACGTGCAAAATCCTTTGCCGCACAAATACTTGCATCGGCAAAATCAGAAAGTTCGCGTGTGAGTGTGACAACATCGGTAAGCTGATTGGCATCTTGCCAAATCCAACGGAACATTAAACGACTTCGTAAAATGCGTAATCCACGCATCCAAGATGTTTCGTCACCAATTCCATCTAATGTGGTTTGTACAAATTGATAAATCTGTTCGGTCGAGAGCGGTGCAGTAAATTGATCTAGTTGGTAATCTTGTTCTAAAACAGCTTGATGCAAGCCTAAAACTTGTTCTGCGTACTGACTCGCACGCAATGTTTTTTGTAACTGCTCCGCATTCATATAAAAAGCTCTTTTCCTCGTACTCTGTTTTTAGTTATAGCAGTTCGAGTAGTGGTAGGAAAAGGGATTAGACTAATTTTGCTTCCGCTGAAGAGTAATGCTCTGCATGAGCCTCATGACTTTCTTGAGCAGAAGGTAATAAAACTGTAAATGTCGTTCCTACGCCTTCTTTTGAACTGACATCAATTTTACCCTGATTAATTTCGACAAAACGCTTACAAAGACTTAAACCTAAACCCGCACCTTTTTCACCAGCGGTTCCTTTAAAGCTGGCTGTAATACGTGGATGGAACAAATTTGTCATTTGTTTTTCGGTCATGCCTAAACCAGTGTCTCGAACTGTTATTTCTATATTTTTATCAGCTTGCCTTGCTTCAATAAAAACTTTTCCAGATCCATCAACATCGGTAAATTTCAGCGCGTTTGACACCAAGTTTTGAATGACAGAGGTCATCATATTGATATCGGCATAGATATTTAAATCATCTGGAACATCATTAACCAATTCAATGTTTTTCTTCAAAGCTAAAGTGTGCAGTACATCGCAAACAATATTGCTAACCTGTCTAAGCTTAAAGTTAATCGGGTGATAAACAAAACGCCCACCCTCTGCCATCGCCCATGTTAGTAAGCTTTCAAGTAAGTTATAAGTCGATTGCGAGGTGTCATATAAATAATCTGCAATATTTTGAATACTAGACTCATCTAAAGTTTCACGCTCTTTGGCGAGTACTTCAGAAAAACCGAGCAACCCATGAAACGGCGCTCGTAAGTCATGCGAAATAATCGAGAAAAATTTAGTTTTACTTGAGTTAATCGCAACTTGTTGTTCATAGAGTTCGTTTAACTCTTCATAGTTAAACTTCAATTCGACTTGCTGCATAAAAGTAGAACAGTAATCGAGCAGCAATTGAATATCATCATCTTCAAATGTTGCAGCATCATCATCAAAAAAGACAGCAAAGCCCATAGACGTTTTATCAGGATGCAAAAGATGCACGGCCAATGCCCTGCTGCACTCGATGTTTAGTTCTTTTAAATAGTTGATTAAGTTTTGATATGAAGGATGTGAGTGATTAATGATCTGTTGTTTAGCAAAGCACTGTTTTAAATGTTTCGAAGGTTTAAACGAGATTGCCGTCATGCCCTCTGGGCAACGATGCCAAAAGTAAGGTTCCTGATTAAAAGTCAATAAGGCTTTTTTACAATTCAAAAGACGAAGACTAAACCGGAAAAATTGCTCGATGTAGTTCTGCTCGGCATTTAATCCAAGTAACAGAGATATCCTACAAGCACTTAACTGCTCAACCTGATTTAGTTCTAAACGCTGGAATGTCATTGCCCGCCTCACAGATTTTGTCGTTTTTGGTCGGAACCGCTCTTAAAAAATGTACTTATAATCATTATGATCTACTACAAACTTTAACACAGTACATTAAAAGAGCAACGTTCTTTTCAAAATAGAAATGTGAAGTTTCAATTAAAGGTTTTCAGATACATAAAGTGGGTATGCTTGAGGAAAATACAACAAATGTTTGAAGGTAAAGAGTTGTAAGATGTTAGAAATGCGAGTTCAGAATTTTTAAAAGCCGATTAAAAGTATTATATGAAAAAAGGCCAATAAACTAGCCTTTTTTCAGATTACTATTTTATTAATAACTTAACTATCTTGTACATTATAACCATATTGTTGAATGCCAGCATCCATATCCCCAGTATAGTTATGGCATGCTTGCATATAAGTTTCGGCATCCGACCATAATACACCAGGCACACCAGAATTATTTAAAGGTACGATTGTTACCTGATCTTCAATCTGTAATGTTGGCTTAGTAATAGAGCATTGAATCTGGATTTTATGAGCTTCATGGTTCCATTCTATTTGTTTAGCATCCCAGCCTCGGCTACCACCCACAAGTGTTAACTCAATATTTGATTCAGTGGGAGTCTGCTTAATTAATTTAAACTCCATAACACGAGCAATTGAACATGGATCATGATAACAAGATTCAAGTTTTGCCCCCTTCTGTACCCCAGAGAAATTAAACGTTGTCGTTGGTTCTATCATTGGTGGAGTTTCAGATTCTGGTATTTTTTCTACTGTAGGAATCGTTGTTGGCTCTAGTTTTTGTTTAGGGTTTATCTCATCCATGGGCAAAACAATTTTTTTTATTTTCCAGCTTAAACCATCACGCTCCATAATGATTTTTACATCCGAATCATTCTCTTTATTTTTAAAAGTTACTTCAAATATATTCATTGATAAATACCGAGTTCTGTATTCTATCTTTGGGGTATCTGTTCTTTCTTTAGGCGTATCTTCTCTATTACCAGTTAAACTTTTTCTAAGATCCTTTCCTTGCAGCATCAAGGTCATACCTTCAGGTGTTACTGCAGCATCGACCATCTTTTCGGCCAAAGTAGAAGCCATCATTGCACCTAAAGCTTCCCAACCATTTGCTTCTTTAGTTGTGATCTCTTTTAGCATATAAGCATTCATCTGATCTTTCAGACTTTGGCGTACACTTGTATAGTCAATATAAGCAGAAACCTTTTCACTATCATTCTCTTTCAATGCATTCTTAATACTATTTAAGATGATATAAGGCGAAGCATATAAATATCCAAAAATCAAAATGATTAAACCAAAGATTACCCCGATCATTTTTTTATTCATAATTTACCCTCTAATTGTAAAATAATAAGTAGAAAAGTAGTCCTACCTAAATCGTATACCCTATCTTGTCTTTTATATTCTAATCAAAATTTACAGCTCAAGACTTTGAATGAAGAACAGATCTATTGATTTCACAAAAATTATAGATCATCACTTCTTTTCGTAAATCGTCTCCCAAATGAAATTTCATAAGAAATCTAAAATTTTTATAAATCAATAATTAACAATAAAAGATAAAATTATAATTGATAGGCAGTTATTTTAACCCAACAAAAAACCCCTAAACCGTTAGCTTAGGGGTTTTTGTAGAATCTTACGATTCCGAATATGGTCCCGAGGGTCGGACTCGAACCGACACGTCATCTCTGACAGCGGATTTTGAGTCCGCCGCGTCTACCAATTTCACCACCTCGGGAGAGGAAGTATGTTTGTGTTGCGTATATTAGCGCGTTTGTAAAACTTGTCAAACCCTAAGTGAATATTATCGTTCACTTTTAGATCATTTAAACATTTTTCATGATTTAGGCCATAAGCACAGCCATAAAAAAGCGAAAAAGTTTATACTAGGCCCAATTTTTGCGGTGTTTTTTTCTAAATATGCAACTGTCTGACTTTTCCTTTGAATTACCTGATGAACTTATTGCCCGTTATCCTCTTGAATCACGTAGTGCTTCACGATTGTTGCACCTAGACTCAAAGGGTAAATATCACGATCACATGTTCACAGACATTATCGATCTGTTCGAAGAAGGTGATCTGTTAGTGCTCAATGACACCAAAGTCATGAAAGCACGACTTAAAGGGAAACGTTCTACAGGCGGTGCTATCGAGATTTTGGTTGAGCGCATGCTGAACCACACCACAGCCTATTGTCATATTAAATCGAGCAACTCGCCTAAAGCAGGTGCCGAGCTTTATGTCGGTGCCGATAACATTCCTGTGATTGTACGTGGCCGTCACGAAAATTTATTTGTGGTTGAGTTTTCACAGGCAATTTTGCCTGTACTTGAGCAATATGGTCAGCTACCTATTCCGCCTTACTTTAACCGTGAAGCAGAAGAAATTGACACTGAACGCTATCAAACGGTTTTCCATAACCCAGAAAAAATTGCCAGTGTTGCAGCACCTACCGCAAGCTTGCATTTTGATGAAACACTTTTAGAAAAATTAGAACAAAAAAATGTTCAAAAAACCTTTGTGACTTTACATGTCGGTGCAGGCACATTTATGCCTGTTCGTACTGATGACATTACCAACCATATCATGCACAGTGAATGGTGTGATGTACCTCAAGAAACCATCGATTTAATTTTGGCGACTAAAGCACGTGGCAATAAAGTGATTGCCGTAGGTACAACCGCAACACGCGCTTTAGAAAGTGCAGCACAAGCTCATGGCGGTAAAATCGCGGCTTGGACTGGCGACACGCAAATCTTTATCTATCCGGGCTATGAGTTCTGCATCGTAGATCGTTTAATTACTAACTTCCATTTGCCAGAGTCTACTCTGCTCATGTTGGTATCAGCGCTATCAAATCGAGACAACATTTTAGCTGCCTATGAACATGCAGTTAAAAGCCGCTATCGTTTCTTTAGTTATGGCGATGCAATGCTGGTTGATAAATTAGACGTTTAAAGACTAAGGCTGGGTTAAACCATATCGGTTAATGGAAAGGTTTAACCCAGCTTAAATTTTTATAATAAAAATAATGGATTTAGCTGTGTGAATTGCAGAAATTTAGCGATGAAATCAGACATTAATTTTTTAAAGATAAATTCCAAATTTAGAAATATTTAGTATTTATCTCTTTCAATTTAAAAGATAATCTAGGAATAGCTCTTTATGATAATGAACTCATTACTTCCATGCCAATCGATACTGTACAAGAAGCTCTTCATATAAGGCGTAAAAAAAATACACAGGTTTTTCGCAATATCGCTCGACTTTGGGATGCTGGACAAAAATCTCATTCAGCACAAGATCTTTTAGATGCTTTACATCCATGGCGTGAAGATCACAACCTTCGCTTTTTTAATGTCCTCCCCTATTTACTCGCCATTTACAGCATCACAATATTAGGTTTTGGCTATTTTCTTCATCCACATATTCAATATATTTGGAGCTTTTTAGGCGCCTTTTTAACAGGGTTTCTGGCGTATTTACTCTATCAATCTCAAGAACCTTTAACGCAAGTTATTCGTTATCTAGAACAGCGTATGGTGATTTTGCGTTATAGTTTACATTTTCAGCAGTTACCCGCTTATCTTCCCATTCATGCTCAGCCAGTTTTAGTTCTGAGTAAATTAAAACAGTATTTCCCTCTGTTTAACCGAGGGACTGAGTCTAACGAAATTACTCATTTTGCTTCGACGACATGGAACGATGGAGTAACGGATCATCAAGTCTTGCTGTTTCAATATCATTACGTTAATGAAATCCCTATTATTCAAGACCAAAATAGCGATAAAAAAATTATAAAAGAATTTCATAAAGATTTATGGGGCGCCTTTATATTTCAAATACCAACTTTGGGTATTGCTGTTAGCAATCAACGTTCTCGTTTTTTTACTCCCTACAGCAGTAAATGGCAAAGTAGCGATATTTTAATTAACCAAGAACTTAATATTTTTGGGGTTAATCAACACCAGTTAGCCAAAGAAGTCAGCCCGAGCTTAACTTTAAAATTAAATGTTTTTTTTCAGCACTTTAAAGGCGATTTAATTTATCATCACGAAGAACAAATTTTGTGTTATCTGGGTGAGCAAAATCTTTTTCAGACCACAAGTAAGCAAAGTGAAATTCATAATGTTTCAGCATTGCGTGGGCACTTGCGTACTATGACCATGCCGCAATATGAAAAATTTCAGCAATTAATGTTGAACTTAATTAAATAAATCTCTCGTATGACTTGATTGTCGTCTCATTAAAAATGAGAAGTCAAAAGTACACTGAGGGAATAACAATAAGGAACTGACCATGACTGGTTTATTTATTTTCCTGGGGATTTTTGTTGTACTGATCGTCTGGGGCGTTCACATCCGTAATACCATCGTACGTTATTTTAATGCGACCAAACGTGCTTGGTCTGAGGTTGCCAATTTCGAACGTCAAAAGGTAAAGACTTTAGAGGCGCTTGAGACAACACTTAATCAATATACTCATTTTGAAAAATCGACATTAGAAAAAGTCACTGAATTACGTCAACAAATTCTTAATTTAAATGTAAATAACACTGATATTTCTCAGCTCCAACAAATCGAGAAAATGAGCAAAGAACTAATTCACAGCTTAAATGTTGTTGTTGAAAACTACCCCGAGCTTAAAGCCGATTCACTCTATAGCAAGATGATGGACGACATTCAGGAACAAAACGAAAATGTAGGTGCTGCGATTAGTATCTTTAACCGTAATGTCGAGCTGTTCAACAACCAGATTGAAGTATTCCCTAACAATCTCATCAATACATTAACTTTATCTAAGAAAGCGATTCGCCCTTTTAAGGATAATCTTGTTAATGAAAATTTTGGCTATAAACCTAATTTTTAATAGGAAAAAAATAGGCCCTAACCTGTCGGAAATTTTATCTATTTTATAACCAGCTACATTTAGTAGTAGAACTACATCGCAGAATCAAGGAAAATAGCTCTCTTTTTAGCAGCGAACTGTTTCTTCGCCTCTGCTCGTGTTCAGGATTTTTAGATGAAGTTTGAAAAATTAGGTCAGTCGGGGCGCGCCCGTCGTGGTCGTTTAACTTTAGAGCATGGTGTTGTTGAAACACCTGTTTTTATGCCAGTGGGGACTTACGGCACAGTCAAAGGTATGCTACCGCGTGATATCGAAGACATTCAGGCACAAATTATTTTAGGAAATACCTTCCATTTATATTTGCGTCCGGGTCTTGAAGTGATTAAAGAACACGGCGGTTTGCATAACTTTATTAAATGGGATAAGCCAATTTTGACTGACTCTGGCGGTTTCCAGGTTTTTAGTCTTGGCGCAATGCGCAAAATCAAAGAGGAAGGTGTTACTTTCCGCTCACCGATTGATGGTTCAAAAGTGTTTTTATCGCCTGAAATTTCTATGGAAATTCAGCAGGTATTGAACTCTGACATCGTCATGATTTTTGATGAATGTACACCATATCCTGCAACGCATGAAGAAGCACAAAAATCATTGCAGCTTTCTTTACGCTGGGCAAAACGTTGTAAAACTCATCATCATGATGAACTCAAAAATAAGAATGCGTTATTTGGCATCATTCAAGGCGGTATGTATGAAGACTTACGTGACGAGTCTTTAAATGGCCTTCTTGAAATTGGCTTTGATGGTTATGCGATTGGCGGCTTATCTGTAGGTGAACCTAAAGATGAGATGATCAAAGTTTTAGATTATCTACCAAGCAAAATGCCACAAGACAAACCGCGTTACTTGATGGGCGTTGGTAAACCGGAAGATATCGTTGAAGCGGTGCGCCGCGGTGTCGATATGTTCGACTGTGTAATGCCAACCCGTAATGCGCGAAACGGTCATTATTTTGTCACTGATGGTCTGGTACGTATTCGTAATAGTAAATATCGCCATGACCAGAGCCCGCTCGATCCACATTGCGATTGCTACACTTGTAAGAACTTTACCCGTGCTTATCTATTCCATCTTGAAAAATGTGGAGAGATGTTAGCGTCTATGCTCGGTACCATTCATAACTTACGTTATTACCAACGTTTAACTGAAGGTATGCGTGATGCATTAGAGAATGGCACATTTGATGAATTTGTTCAGGACTTTTATGCCCGTCGTGGTTTAGAAGTTCCACCATGTCCGGTTGATGAATAAGCCCGATTTGCGCTCAACCTCAAGACAAGGTAAATTGCAAAACGAATTAGGATTATGTCAGGTATCTGACTCATATTTTTAACTTTAGGAAATCAAAATGAGCTTTTTAATTTCTGCTGCACATGCAGCACCGGCAGCTGGCCCAACTACAGGTATTTTGCCAAACATCTTGATGATTGTTGTATTCGTTGCAATCTTTTATTTCTTAATTTGGCGCCCTCAAGCAAAGCGTGCTAAAGAGCACCGTTCTTTAATCGAAAGCTTAGGTGTAGGTAGTGAAGTTGTGTTCGCTGGTGGTTTAATGGGCAAAGTGACCAAAATTGAAGGTGACTATGCAGTTGTTGAACTTAGCCGTGGTGTAGAAGTAAAAATTCAGCGTGCCAGCGTAATTTCAGTATTACCTGAAGGCACTCTAAATAACCTTTAATCATAAAACAGTCGTGCTTTAGCACGACTTTTTCATTTAAGAAGAAAGCGAATGCGTTACCCTGCATGGAAATATTTACTGATTCTGGTTGTTCTGGTAGTCAGTACATTATACGCACTGCCTAGTCTATATCCGGATGAGCCCGCCGTTCAAATTTCCGGTGCCAAAGCTGGTACCCAAATTGATCAAAGTGTGGTGCAAAAAGCAGAGCAAATTTTAAAAACAGCAAATATTGCAAGTCACGATAATACTTTTACAAATAATGCTGCCCTCTTGCGTGTCAGCTCTTCTGAAGCGCAGTTGAAAGCAAAAGAAGTATTACGCCGTGACTTAGGTGATCAATATGTTGTTGCCCTAAACCTTGCACCAACCACACCGGAATGGTTGCAAAAAATTGGGGCAAAACCAATGAAACTTGGTTTGGACTTACGTGGTGGTGTCCACTTCTTGCTTGAAGTAGATATGGACAAAGCCGTTGCCCAACGTATGGAAACCTCTGCCACTGATTTGCGTCGTCAGTTCCGTGAAAACAAGATCAAATTTAATAATCTTGCATTAACAAACAATGTAATCACTGTTCAATTTGCTGACAATGCTGACCGTGATGCAGCAATGGATTTTCTACGTCGTAATGGGAATGAATATACCCAACAGGCATTAGCAAGCTCTACAGGTTCTACTTTAAAGCTTACTTATACCGATGTACGTCGCCAAGAAATCCAGTCATATGCGGTAAACCAAAACTTAACAACATTACGTAATCGTATTAACGAACTTGGTGTTGCAGAAGCATTGGTACAAAGTCAGGGTAGCAACCGTATTGTTGTTGAATTACCGGGTGTACAAGATACAGCTGAAGCTAAACGTGTTTTAGGTCGTACTGCAAACCTCGAATTCCGTTTAGTTTCTGACTCAAATGATCAATATATTGACCCATATACAGGTAAATATAATGGTCAACCTTTACCTCCGGGCACAGAAGTTTTTGCTTATGAGTCTTTAGATAGCGGTCGTCAACTTTTGTTGCAACGTAACCGTATCTTGACTGGTGAGCGTGTTCAAAATGCAAGTTCTGGCTTCAGCCAAGACTCTGGTGGTGCCGAGGTAAATATTACCCTCGACAGTGCTGGTGGTAAGCTTATGTCCGATGCAACTCGTAATGCTGTTGGTAAACGCATGGCGGTATTGTTCATCGAAAATAAGCAAAAAATTACTTATGTCACAGATCCTAAAACTGGTGCACAAACAGAAGTTCGTACTCCATACACTGAATCTGTAGTCATTAATGCTGCAACTGTTCAAGCCGTTTTAGGTTCAACTTTCCGTATTACCGGTTTAAGTTCTCCTCAAGAAGCATCAGAGCTTGCATTAATGCTACGTGCAGGTGCTTTAGCTGCGCCAATGTATTTTGTTGAAGAACGTGTGGTTGGTCCAAGTCTTGGTCAAGAAAACATTGATAAAGGCGTATTATCAACTCAAATCGGCTTCTTGCTTGTTGCAATCTGGATGGTGGTTTTCTTCCGTCTATTCGGTTTAATCGCTAACTTTGCACTTGTTGTTAACTTGGCAATGATTTTAACGGTTATGTCATGGATTGGAGCTTCCCTCACCTTACCAGGTATTGCCGGTATCGTTATTACCATTGGTATGGCGGTCGATGCGAACGTATTAATATGTGAGCGTATTCGAGAAGAAATGCTCTGGGGAGCCTCACCCAAACAGGCCATTGTGGCCGGTTATGATCGAGCTTATAACACCATTTTTGACTCGAACTTAACCACGTTCCTCGTTGCTTTCATTTTGTTTGCAATTGGTACAGGCCCGATCAAAGGTTTCGCCGTAACATTAATGATTGGTATTGTGTGTTCGATGTTTACTGCAATTACAGTGACTCGCGCAATTGTACAAATCATTTATGGCAAACGCCGTAACTTGAAAAAGTTGAGCATTTAAGGAGATCGATGATGACTAAAGTGACTCAACAAGATTCAAAACAATATGGACGTCCGGATGATGCAAAAATCATCCCGTTCATGAAGATTGCCAAACCTGCGGCAATCTTCTCGATCCTGATTACATTGGCGAGTATTTTCTTTATTGTAACTAAAGGTCTTAACCTCGGTTTGGACTTTACAGGTGGTGTTTCAGCTGAGCTTAACTATGCTCAACCAGCAAACCAGTCTGACGTTATCCAAGCGCTTGACAAAGCTGGCTTTAAAGATGCTGTAGTACAGACACTTGGTAGTAATAAAGACTTACTTGTGCGTATGCCAGTACAAGAAGTTAAGGTTGAAGATCTTAATAACGCGATTACTAAGGCTGTACAGCTGCCAAACAATGCCGCAGAAGTTCATAAAGTTGACTCTGTAGGTGGTCAAGTTGGTAACGAGCTTTATGTTCGCTCTGCTGGTGCGGTTGCACTTGCTCTTATTTTAATGTTGATTTACGTGACTATTCGCTTTGAGTTTAAACTCGCGATGGGTGCCGTAATGTCTTTATTCCACGACATCATTATTATTATTGGTGCTTTTGCATTATTCCAATGGCCGTTTGACCTTACAGTTTTAGCTGCGGTACTTGCTGTTATTGGCTTCTCGCTTAACGATAACATTGTAGTGTCAGACCGTATCCGTGAAAATTTCCGTAAAATTCGCGGTGCAACTCCTCGTGAAATCGTCGATATTGCTTTAACCGAAACTTTACGTCGTACCATTCATACATCAATGACCTTATTACTAGTCGTTCTAGCAATGATGTTCTTAGGTGGTGATGGTCTACACTGGTTCGCTGTTGCAATGTTTGTTGGTGTCTTTGTAGGTACTTACTCTTCAATTTATATCGGTACAGCTTTTGCCTTATGGCGTGGTCTTAACCGTCAGGACTTCATCGTTCAGGTTAAACCTGAATTTGAAGATGATATTCCTTAAGTTGGATAAATTAAGACATATAAAAAAAACCGCGATTCTATTCGCGGTTTTTTTTATTTAAAACATATTATTTACGGCGCAATGCATCCGAAATTGCTTCAACCAACTGTTGAGAAATTTCTTGTTTAGATGCTTTTTCTAACTCACGCTTTTTCATGTGATAGTTTTCAGCAAAGAAAACTGTCATCGCATTTTCATCAGAAGCAAAACCAATATCTGCACGTGACACATCGTTGCATGCAATCATATCGAGTTTTTTAGCAACCAGCTTTCCTGCCGCATACTCTTCAACATTTTGTGTTTCAGCTGCAAAGCCCACCATAAATGGACGTTTTTCCTGACCAGCAATGGTTGCCACAATATCCGGATTTTTTACAAGGGAAACATTCAACTCATCCCCTGCCTTCTTAATTTTATGCTCGGCAACTTCTGCTACGCGATAGTCTGCGACTGCGGCGGTTGCAATGAAGATATCGCAGCCTGTTTCTAACGAGTCCATACTGATATCTAACATCTGTCTTGCAGAGGCAACATTTACTCTTTTTACACCATTCGGTGTATCTAAACTTACAGGTCCAGCAATCAGAGTCACTTGTGCACCAGCAGCGTAACAAGCAGCCGCTAAAGCAAAGCCCATTTTACCAGTACTGTGGTTCGAGATATAACGAACAGGGTCAATTGCTTCACGTGTTGGCCCAGCAGTAATCACAACTCGCTTACCTGCCAACAACCCAAATTTTTCAGCAATTGCACGTTGAGCCTGATGGAAATAACCAGCCACTTGCTTAGCAATTTCTTCTGGCTCTGGCATTCGGCCTAAACCAACATCACCACACGCCTGCTCACCCGCATCTGGCATGATCACATGCACACCATCTTCGACCAAGGTTTGTAAATTTCGTTGTGTAGCTTTGGCCGCCCACATTTGTTGGTTCATAGCCGGCGCAACCCAGACAGGAGATTTTGTTGCCAAAAAAACTGTACTGAGCAAGTCATCTGCTAAACCATGTGCAAACTTTGCCAAAGTATCACAACTTGCAGGCGCAACCAGTAATAAATCAGCCCAACGTGCTAATTCAATATGTCCCATTCCAGCTTCAGCCGCAGGGTCTAAAAGTTCAGTATGGACAGGATTACCAGAAAGAGCCTGAAAAGTTAGTGGAGTAATAAATGCCTGAGCACCATGTGTCATGACCACGCGCACATCAAAGCCATAATCTTTGAGGCGGCGGACTAAGATGGCACTTTTATAGGCAGCAATTCCGCCAGTAACAGCTAAAACGATGTTTTTATGAGGAATAACACTTAGATCAAAGCTCACGAACAGGATACCTTACTGTTGCAGTGGCGCTCACAATAGCATTAAATACGCGCAGACCCAAGATTGATTGGGCAAACAAAATAAAATTTTAAGCGAATTATGCTGGGGAATATGAATACTTCTATTAAAAATTGGCCCGAACAAGAGCGGCCAAGAGAACGGTTATTGCAACAAGGCCCTCAAAGTCTTTCTGATGCAGAGCTATTGGCGATTTTTCTTCGCTCAGGTTCAAAGCAACATTCAGCAGTCGAATTGTCACGTTTACTCATTCAACATTTTGGTAGCCTAAATGCAGTGTTTGATTCGTCGTTAAGCGAATTAACTCAATTTAATGGAATAGGAGCAACGAAATATTCTCAATTACTGGCAGTCAAAGAACTCGGACGGCGTTATCTCGATCATCACTTTCAGAAGAATAATCTTAGTCTTCACTCTTCTGATTTAGTTTTGGATTATTTACGCTATGAATTAAAAGGTGAAAAACAAGAAGTCTTTGCTGTGCTGTGTCTAGACCCAGAATTAAGAAAGCTCCATTTTAAAAAGCTATTTTTTGGTTCAATGCAACATTGTGCGGTCTCGGTTAATCAAACTTTACGCTACGCCTTACAACAACATGCTTGCCAGCTCGTTATTGCACACAATCATCCATTTGGTTCAGCACAGCCTTCTGCTGAAGATATTGCATTAACTCAACAACTGGAAAATGCATGCAAGCTTGTCGAAATACACCTCTTGGATCATTTTATTATTTCTCCAGAAGGAAGCTTTTCATTTGCTGAACAACAACTGCTCAACCCCGCAGCAATATCAGTTCAATAATATTGACAAAGCTTAACTAAGCCTAGAAGATCAAAACAAAAATAGTGATGCTTAAAATAAAATGATTGTTCGTGATCAACCTAGTATTTTCAAAGTTTTATTCTCTTGGCGAGGGACGATTTTACCCAAAATTCTCCCCTCCTTAGGGTTTGTTATGTTGATCTCAGCAATCATTGGTGGCGTGGAATATATCAACCTTTATCGTTTTCCAGAAATTCCTTTGGTTGGCTTTACTCTGATTGGTGTCGTGCTTTCTATTTTCTTAGGATTTAAAAATACTGCATGTTATGACCGTTGGTGGGAAGCACGGAAATTATGGGGTGTTTTAATTGCAACTTCGCGCCATTTTGACCGTGACTGCCGAATTTTGACTCAGGCTCGCCGTGAACGTGTCATTCAACATGTGATTGTTTTTGCTAATGTGTTACGTGATCGTTTACGTCGTCAGACAGCAAACCCAACCGAGTTAATACAAACCAGTGGTATGAGCCAGCAAGCACTCACCCAACTCTATCAGCAAAATAATGCTCCTCAGTACACGCTGAGCCTTATTCACTGGGAATTATTACAAGCACTTAAAGAAGGTGAAATCTCTGACATCATCTATGCACAGATGAATAAAAATGTTTCAGATTTAAGTGTTGTGCAAACTGGCTGTGACCGAATCGCCAATACACCTATTCCATTTGCTTATTCAGTTTTGCTCAATCGCACTGTCTATTTTTTCTGTTTTATGTTGCCGTTTAGTCTTGGTTCATTGCTAGGTTTAGCAACACCTTTACTGGTTGGAATTTTGGCATATACATTCTTAGGACTTGATGCACTAAGCTCGGAAATTGAAGAGCCTTTTGGTACTCAAAGCAATGATTTACCCTTAGATGCCATGGTGCGTAGTATCGAAATTGAACTTTTAGGAACGCTAGGCAAACCGACACCGCCTCCAATTCAAGCTCAAGATAATAACTTGCTCTAAGCGCTATTAGAGAAAACGCTCCCAAACACCTTGCTGATTAGCCGTTGGTTTAGGTGTATTTCCCAATTTAATCCATGGCATATTTTCACCATGAAAATCACTGCCAATTGAGACGGCTAATTGATGTTGCTCAATCATCCGATCAACCATTTGGCGAGTAGATAATGTTTCTATAGGCGGGGGTAGCTCAATTGCATCTCCACCTGAAGTTGCGAACAATTCAATTAAATATCGAATGTTAGTTGCAGATAAATCATAACGAGTTGGATGTGCTAAAACTGCCAGCCCTTTACTTTCATGAATCATGTCAATTGTTTCTTTTAATCCTAACCCTTCAAACTTAACAAAGGCACGTCTTCCCTCTTTTAAGAAACGATCAAATGCCTGTTGAGGACGGGTTACTACATTCTTCTCGACCAATGTTTTAGCAATGTGAGTTCTTGTCACTCGATCAGCCTGATTTTCCACTTTGGCAAGAACATCTTCATAGATCTGAAAACCAATACATTTTTCTAATAAATCACAAATGACTTTAGCTCTTTGCGCTCGTACTCTTTTTTGTTGTTCTAATGCTTCTAAAATTGGTGCTTCATCTTGCATGTTTAAAGCAACAATATGTACACCATAACTCTTTTTGGTTGTTGGGCGTGACCACTGACTCGAAATTTCCGTACCAGAAATGATTTTTAAATCATGACCTTGCGCAGCAATTCTAGCTCGCTGCAATCCGTCCATTGTATCGTGATCAGTTAAAGCCAAAGTATGCAAATTCACATCAATAGCAGCTTGCACCAGTAATTCCGGAGACAAAGTTCCATCAGAAATATTGCTATGTGTATGTAAATCTATGCCTTGCATCTTTTATACTATGCCATTCACCAAACCTGATCAGATACTCTAACATGAAAGCACTTCTGGACTTTGTTCCATTAATTATTTTCTTCTATTTATATAAAACAGTTGATCCAGCTAACGCACAGCATCCTTTACTTAAACTGATCGGGTCTGCTGGCGGTGCAGATAATAATAATATTCTTGTAGCAACTACTGGTCTAATTATTTCAATGCTCGTGGTATATGGTGCCTTATTTGTTTTCCAAAAATTCCGTTTAGATAAACAACAATGGTTTGTATTGTTTATGACTGTGATTTTTGGTGGCATCACGCTCATGCTAAGTGATGATTTCTATATTCGTCTGAAAGCTGCAATTTTAAATTTGGTTTTTGCAGGCGCATTCTTGGTTTCACCTTGGTTTGGTAAAGATCGTAAGCCACTCATACGACGTTTATTTGATCCTATTTTAGAGTTAAGTGAAAAAGGTTGGAAAAATCTAAACTTCGCTTGGGCAGTCATGTTTGTAGTGATGTCTTGTTTACATGTGTTCTTCGCATTTTTATTTCACGGCGGAAAATATTGGGGCGAATTTACTGCATTTGGTGACATGATTGTGATGTTTTCATTTATCATTATTCAGTTCATTATTTTACGTAAGCATTTTAAGTCACCAGACGCTTAAAGTGGTTCCTGATTGATTATAGAGATACGATTACATGCCTTTTTTTGTTCTAAGCTGTACCGATAACGAAGGAACTTTAGAGAAACGCTTAGCAATACGCCCTCAGCATATCGAACGTCTACAAAAACTCGATGATGAAGGCCGCCTTGTTACAGCGGGTGCTATGCCAAAAGATCCTAATGATCCACAAGCAGGCTTCTATGGTAGCACCATGATTGTTGAATTCGACAGTCGCGAAGCATTAGATGAATGGTTAAAAGAAGAACCATTTCTCAAAGAAGGCATTTATGCCCATATTGATGTAAAACCGTTCAATAAAGCATTTCCAAAAGGGTAATCGCATGCAGCCTGCAATCAAAAGCTTTCTTGGCTTGTGTTTGATATGTTCAACTGCTGGAGCAGTTGAACCTGCTGCAACACCAGCAACACCTCCTCCAAGCGCGCCTTCAACTCAGGCAGCTAAACCCGCTCCTACAGCACCAACTGGTGTGAAAACAGCGACTACAGCTCAACCACTTACAGCTGAACAACTCGTAAAGAATAAACAACAGCAAGATGCGAAAATCAAAGCTTTAGTTCAAGATCAAGCATCTCGCTTAAAACAGTTAGAACATGCCAATCTTGAAGCACTTGCTCAGAACCAAGAGCTACAGTTAAAAAACGACAGCCTCTCTGTTCAGGTTCAAGTTTTACAAAGCGAACGTAGTGCACAAATGTTTTTATATGGCGCGGTTACCTTAGCGGGTGGCGTATTGCTAGGATTCTTTATTGCTAGTTATATCCATACAAAACGTCGACGCCAGTGGTAAATCGAAACAATCTATTAAACCAAATGAACGTATCAAACCGTATCCAAACAGCAGAACTGGACTGGGAATTAATCGATGGTATCGAGGTTCCCATTTCCAAACAATTTGGTGATGTCTATTTCTCTAAAGATAATGGCTTACTTGAAACACGACATGTTTTTCTAAATGGTAATGACTTATCAGAACGCTTAGCCAATCTAAAAGATTTTGAATATTTCAGTGTAGGAGAAACTGGTTTTGGTACAGGTTTAAACATTCTTGCACTCTGGCAACTTTGGCAACAAGTTCGTCCAGACAATCAAAGTCATTTACATGCCATCAGTGTTGAAAAATTTCCCTTAAGTAAAGCTGACCTTATTCGGGCTTTAAATGTCTGGGATGAGCTTAAACCACTTGCAGAGCAGTTAATTGAACAATATCCGCTCCCTATTGCTGGATGTCATCGCTTAACTTTTCCAAACGAGCGTTTTAGCATCGACCTATGGCTAGGAGATGCACAAGACATTTTCCCAAGCATAGCGAAAACTAAAGCAGTAAATGCTTGGTTTTTAGATGGCTTTGCGCCCTCTTGCAATCCAGAGCTGTGGGAACAAAATGTTTTAAACCATATTGTTCGTCTTTCAGAATATGGCAGCACATTTTCCTCTTTTAGTGTCGCGGGTGTTTTAAAACGTGGGCTAAAGGCGCACGGTATTACTATTTCTCGTCCACGTGGTTTTCGGCATAAACGGGAAATGCTCAAAGCAATCTGGAATCCACCTCAATCTGATGATGAATCCTCACAATTAGACCAAGTTCAGTCATTGGGTAAAGAACAGCAGCATATTGCGATAATTGGGGCCGGTGTAGCAGGTTTAACTACGGCGTGGGCATTTGCAGCACGCGGGCATCAAGTCACCTTATACGAGCAAACAGAAGCATTATCTGGTGCTTCTGGAAATCCTTTGGCATTGCTTAATCCTAAACTATGTCCGATTGAACAAAGCCATGAACATCTCATGACTTTAAGTTGGCAACATGCTTTAAATTTTTATAAAAATTTTCAAGCATTCCGTCCACTTCAAATACAACAAATCGCATTGAAAAATGCAGATGAACTTCTCGATCTTGTAAACCAATATCCAGCAGAAGTTGTTACCCATTCAACAAACTCACTTGAAACTGCATATTCTAGTGTTTCACTGATCGAAGCGGGTTCTGTTTCACCACATCAACTACGTGATGAAATTTTGAAACACCCTTTAATTGCTCTAAAAATTACCCATATCAAAGCACTGGTTCCTTTTGAAAATAAAGTTCAATTGCAGGCTGGTAATGAGGTTATTGCTGAAGCAGACCATGTTGTTGTGTGCTGTGCTCGGGAAAGTGCTGCTTTATTTGAAAGCTATCCACAGTTAAAACCAATACGCGGACAAGTGAGCTGGGTTAATAATTCTTTTGCTCCCCTGCCTTTAAATGAAGCTTATAGCTATGGTGGGTATTGTATGCAACTTGATGCTTCACAGATAATTTTAGGTGCATCTTTTTACCCAAATCGTGAAGATCAAGATGTGCTTCCCGAAGACCATGTGCATAACTTTGAATTAATCCACAGCGTATTCCCTGCATATGCAGAAAAGTTACCATCAACTTCGACGTGGCAAGGCCGTGCATCTATCCGTGCACAAAGCTTAGATTATTTTCCTCTGGTCGGAAAAATGCTTGAGAATAGTCGAATTGCTACTTTTGCGGGTCTTGGTTCTAAGGGCTTTCTATTTGCGCCACTATGCAGCGAGATCTTGGTTGCCCAGATATTAGGAGAGGCTTGCCCAGTACCGGACAGCTTATTACAGAAACTGAATCCGCAACGATTCCAAAAAAAAGTAAAACCTAAAAAGCCGTATTTCAAACCACAATAGTTCTCTTCAATAAAAAAGCACCCTAAGGTGCTTTTTTTTATGCGCCCTGCTCTAGAGGCAAGCCAGCATCACGAGCTGCACGTGTCCCCCCCATCAGCACGACATATTCACGCGAGGCATCCAATCCTTCTAGTTTCTCAGCTGCACGAGGAGCTTTGCTACCACCACCACATAAAATATAAATCGGCTGACCCGCAGAGACCTGGTTCAAAATATCAGCATTCAAATCATTAATCGGGCGATTCACCGCACCTTTAACATGCCCTTCTGCATAAGCATTAGTATCACGGACATCCCAGATAACAGCATTTTCTGGGAATTCAAATGTTGTAATTTCTTGTTTACGGATCATTGTGCACTCCTTTGATGTAAACAACACTTGGCAAATGAAGAAAACCCTCTTAGCATCTCAAATATTCTTTCACTTTGTAAAGGTCTAAACTATGCCTTCTTTCGATATTGTCTCTGAATTAGAGTTATTTGAGGTTAATCATGCTGTACAAAACACACAAAAAGAGATTGCAACACGCTTTGACTTCCGTGGTCATGATGTTTCAGTCGAAATAAACGAAAAAAATAAAGAAATTAAAATCAGTACAGAAAGTGATTTCCAGTGTGAACAAGTTTACAACATGTTAGAAAATCACTTTTATAAACGTAAAATTGATGTACAAGCACTTGATCCACAAAAAGCTGCTGCTTCAGGCAAAAATTTTGTACAAGTGATTAAACTTAAAGACGGTCTTGACTCAGATACTGCAAAAAAAATTAATAAAGCCATTAAAGAAAGTGGCGTTAAAGTGCAATCTTCTATCCAAGGCGACAAAATTCGTGTAACAGATAAAAAGCGTGACACTTTACAACAAGTCATGAATTTTTTACGTGAACAGCAATTTGGTGTGCCATTACAGTTTAATAACTTTAAAGATTAATCTCTTTTCGTGACATTCAAAGCTAAGGTAATTCCATGTCTCAATCCAATCGTCTATCAAAACTGGTAAAAGCGACTTCAAAATTCCCTAAAGGTATTCGGAGCACGCTTTGGAGCAAGGCGTTTGGTCGTATCGTGCCAATGGTGGGTACAGCAAATATCCGCTATCTGGAAGTAGACTCAAACCACGTTATTGTCCGTTTAGAAAACCAGAAAAACATGCAAAATCATATTAAAGGAGTCCATGCTGCAGCAATGGCTCTTTTAGCAGAAACTGCAACAGGTTTTCTAACTGGATTACATATTCCTGATAACCGCATTTTATTAATCAAATCATTGCATGTAGATTATTTAAAAGTGGTTGAAGGCGGTTTGACTGCTACAGCAACATTGTCTGCTGAACAGCAAAAGTTTATTGCAGCTAATGAGAAAGGTGAACTTGTGATTCCGGTTACAGTCATTGATGATGCGGGCAATGAACCAATCCAGTGCCAAATGCTGTGGGCATGGTTACCTAAACGTAAGAAATAATAACTAATCTAAAGTACTTTTAGATTTTTATTTGCCTCAAGATATAAAAATTATTTTTTGTATCTTGAGGTTAAAATGAAAAAAATACTGATTCTTTCCTCTTTATTTACCAGTTTAATATTTGCAACAATAACGACTCATGCGACTGAATCTCACCTTAAAGCCAGTAAATTAACTTCGACCAAATCAGAAGCGATAGATAAAGTAAGCGCTCAAAACAAAAGAATAGTCATCGACTTTTATGAAGGCGTCTTTTTAAAACATAAAGTCAAAGAATATGCAGACCGTTATATTGGTCAACAATACATTCAGCACAATCCTAATGTGCCAGATGGAAAAGCACCTTTCGTTAATTTCTTCACTGAAAAATTCCAAAAGAATCCACAAGCTAAAAATGAGATTAAACGTGCGATTGCTGAAGGTAATCTTGTCGTTTTACATGTCCATTCGACTGAAAATGAAAAAGATCGAGGAAGAGCGATTATTGATATATTTCGTGTCGAAAATGGAAAAATCGTAGAGCATTGGGATGTAATACAAAATATTCCTGAGCAAAGCAAAAATACCAATACGATGTTTTAATTCTAAGAATGATTTCTTTATCTAAATTAAAAATTAAAGCCTGAATACTGATATTCAGGCTTTCTACGTTTTATTGAGTATCTAAAAACTTTTGTCTTGCTTCTTCAGGTATTTGACGCTTATTACCTTTTACATCCACTGCTACAAAGGTAAAGACTCCTTCAGTAATACGTATTGGCTCACGAGAGTCATCATGACTATCCCAAACTTCAATTTGCATCTGAATAGAAGTATTTCCAACTTTTAAGATTTTGGTATAGCAGCTAATGACAAAGCCAACCTTTACCGGAACCAAAAAGGTCATTTGATTAATGGAAATCGTAGCACAACGGCCACGACTGAAACGTTCTGCGTGAATTGCTCCAGCCAAGTCCATTTGTGACACAATCCATCCACCAAACACATCACCACTCCAGTTTGTATCTGCTGGCATGGCAATCGTTTGTAAGGATAAAATTCCTTCTGGTTTGGTATAAGCTTCTGACACCTTAGCTCCCGAAATTCGTTTGAAGTTGTTGATCGAGCCACTGCTGCAATTCAGGCGCACGTAATGCACCGCTAATACGCGCGACCTCTGTCGTTTTATTCATTAAGACAAGTGTCGGAATACTTCTCACATGAAAAGCTTGGCTCAAGCGAGGAGATTCTTCGGTATCAATCTTGGCAAAAATAACGCCTGGATTCTGTTTTGCGACCTGCACAAAATGTGGAGCCATCATTTTACAGGGTCCGCACCATTCTGCCCATAAGTCTATGAGAATAGGTAAATCACTATTCGTGATGTAGTTACTAAAATTTTGCTCATTTAGTTCAATAGGCGCAAGCGGTAGTAATGGCTGATGACATTGCCCACAGCTTGGTTGCTCAGGAAGTTTTTCTTCCGGAACTCGGTTTTTAGCACCACACGATGCACATACAATAATCATTTACATCACTCCTATATGCTGATGTAAAAATTCTAATTGGGTTATCACTGCTTTTTCAAACCATGAACCGTGATAGATATCAAAATGTTTCATATCCCACTCATGATAACTCACAAAAGGTGCAATATTTGTCGCAGCTTCGCGACTGGACTCAATAGGAATAAGTGAATCTTTTTGGGCTGCAATAAATAAAACCGGAATATTAATCTGACGTACAACCTGAATTGGACGGTATCGCATCAAATTAAAAAAGACACGAGCTGGGACTTCCCCACTCCAATAATAGTCAGGATTTACAATCGATAGATAGCCATAATAACTATCTGCGGTAGGCATAAAACACAAATTATGTTGATCAACCACAGGCAACCTCTTTGGATTAAGTCCCATTTTTGATCCCATATAATCCTGACTCGATAACTTCAATGCTTGAGGATAACGTTGCAAAGGATAGAGCTTGGCAGTTTCAGCGCCATCTACATAAGGAATTTGTACTAAGATTGCCTGAATATTCTTTAATTCAGAAGCTAGGCTTAGCGCATATCCGCCACTTAAAGAAGTTCCCCACAGCACAATCCTTCGGTTATCTACAAACTTGCAGGTCGAAGCATATTGAATAACGGTCTTCCAATCTTCTAATTGGGAATTGATTGAGACCATTTCTCTAGGCTTACCAGTGCTCCCACCCCAATATCGATAATCAAACAAAATAACAGCATAACCTGCTTGAGCGAACCGCTGAGCATATTGGATTAGTTTAAATTGACGCAACGCAGCAAAACCATGGGCCATAATAATTACGGCAGATTTCTTATTTGTTTTAGGAATATAAAAATCAGCTGCGATCATTTCCTGATCACATGGAACATATAAAGGCTCAACCGTATAAGCGTGCATATGTGCTCCGTTGAAATAGAATATGAATAACCAATTTTAAAATAGCGCGATGATCGTTTTTAAAATTTATAACTTAGCTATAAGACATAACTTTCTCAGTCAGAACAACACAAGAGTGTCTTGTATCTCAGGTTAAGCTTAATGCTATGATACAGCATAAGAGGTTTTGTTAAATTTTGGAGTGACGAAATGTCAGATAATGTTGGTTTCGCAGGTCAAATTGGCCCAGAACATGTTGGCCAAGTTGTAGAAAAAGGATTTAAATCGATTATCAATAATCGACCAGATATGGAAGGCGGCCCAGAACAGCCTACAAGTGCTCAAATTGAAGAAGCAGCACGCCAAGTAGGTTTAGACTATGTTTATCAACCTGTTGTAGCTGGACAAATTACAGAACTCGATGTACGTACTTTTGCTAATCATTACAACGAGTTGCCAAAACCTGTACTTATGTTTTGCCGCACAGGAAACCGTTCAAATAATCTATATCAATTAGCAAAACAAATGGATTTATTAGACGACTAATTTTAAGAAATTAATATTCCATAAAACCCTATTTCTTCCTTAAAGTAGGGTTTTTTGATAACTTATTTTGCATATCTCTGCACGAATTCAACAGAACTAAAAATAATATTGATCTAAAGTATTTAAATCTTTTTGGAATCATTTATTAATTTTTATGAATAAATTTATATTCGCTCTTTTAAGCTGTTTAATTCTTACAGCATGCTCCTCAATGCAAGTAAAACCTACGGTTGGAGTAACTATGGGTACAAGAATTTAATTAGCTAATTGCTCATAAATATAATGAGCAACCTCATGAAATATATGTTATTTTATAAATCTAAAAAATTATTTTAAATAACTTATCATTTTAATTGGGGATAATGATGAAACTTACTCATGGGGTATGTGGGATTACTTTGGCTGCTTTTTTGACAGCTTGTGGTGGAGGTGGCGGTGATGGCTACTATAACCAAAATTCAGGTTCTGGCTCTACAACAACACCAACCACACCATCAACAGATCAAGAGTTGGCCACTTCTGTTTTAAATAGCGTAAAGCAAGAAGGAAAATATTTGTTTGGTGCCTATGATCTCAACGATGAAAAACTATCAAAAGGTTACATTGATCACGCACTAGATACCTTCGCTCAAGGACCACTCAAGTTAACCTTGGATATTCGCAAAGTAGATCTTACCAAGTACCCCGACCACTATCGTGATAAATGCTTTATTAAAAGTACTACAGATTACCGCGCCTGCTATGTATTCAAAGGTGAAGAAATTAAAAGTTTACTCACTGGATATAGTGACTGGGACTTTGATATTACAGCAGACGATTTAAAAAATATTAAACTGGCGAATGACAATACGTCTCCAAATTTAGAGGACTATCAATCAAATACCAGAATTTATATTTTTCAAAATGAAAATAATGATAAAAACTTCCAAGATGTAACAATTACCGGAGCCTTTGCGTATCCATTCCAACAGTCATGGGGACTTGAACAAACTAAGCAAAAAAGATTCGTATTAATTAATTCAACAACAAGTGATTATAAAATCACTACATCGACTATTGTTCAAGATCCAGATACAGCTCAACCGACTGAAAAAGAAGTTACTACTGGTGCAATGAGTGTATATAAAGATAATACATCAACTGATGGTGATCTCTACGTAGTTCAGAGTGGTTCTGGTTTCAACGTACTTATTAATGATAACCCAAATGTTCCTTTTGCAGAGCCAATTTCATTTATTGTGAACTCTACTCCAGGCAATACGAACAATGCGACATATCAAGTGAAACTCAGTGGTAATCAAGTATTGAGTCTACCAAGTATTACTGGTATTGAAGGAAGTCGCGTTGAGAATCAATCTCCAACAACGAATGCACAAAAATTTAATGGCAGTATTTATTTAGAAGGACCAAATATTTTCACTTTTAAACAGTCTCCGAATGGAACTACATTAAACTTTAAGCATGTCATTAATGGTATCAGCATTGAAGGTCAATCTATTAATCAAAATGGGACTGTTTCAACCACTTTAAAAACACCTTTTATGCAAAAATTTACATTTTAAAGCTAAATAATTAGAGCCAAACCCTCTGTTCAAGAGGGTTTTTCTATATATTCTAAATATCTATTAAAATAGCTTAATGACAATGTTCGATATTATTATCATTGGCGCAGGTACTGCTGGTATTAGCGCATATAAAGAAGCCATTAAACATACCAATAATATTTTAATTATAAATGATGGGCCATGGGATACTACTTGTGCTCGTGTAGGTTGTATGCCAAGTAAAGTCCTTATCTCTACAGCAAACCGTATGTTTGACATTCAAAATGCTCAAGAGGTTGCTTTGAATGTATCTGCAAAAATTAATACAGATCAAGTGATGCAGCACGTACAAACTTTACGTGATCGTTTTACACAAGCAACATTAAAAGATGTAGAACAATGGCCTGCAGAACATAAAATTTCTGGTAAAGCACATTTTATTGATTCACAAACTGTAGAAGTTAATGGGCAACAGTACCAATCAAAAAGTTTTATTCTCGCTGTCGGTTCAACTCCTAATTATGATCAAACCTGGAAAAAAGAACTTGGTAATCGGCTTATAACAACAAATCAAATATTTGAGTTAAAAACACTGCCTAAATCTATTGCTGTCATTGGAAGTGGTGTGATTGCTCTTGAGATTGCTCAAGCAATGCATCGTTTAGGTGTAGAAACTACTATCTTTGCTCGTAGTAAACGAATTGGAGTACTTACTAGTTCTAGGCTTCAACAACTTGCACAAAAAGAGCTAGGCAAAGAGTTAAAAATTCTATTCGAAACACTACCAAATGAAGTTAAATGCAGTGAAGAAAACGTTGTATTAACTTACCAACTTAATGAAATAGAGAAAACTCTCAAAGTTGAATATGTTTTAGCAGCAACAGGCCGTACAAGTTTAATTGATACTTTAAAACTAGAAAATATTGATAACTCTTTTAAAGATATTAAGTTATTACCTATAAATGCAAAAACCAAGCAGTTAGACACATATCCAATTTTTGTTGTTGGTGATGCTTATACCTCAACACCACTGCAACATGAGGCGGCACATGAAGGGAAAAAAGTTGTTTATAACTGTTTGAATTATCCACAGGTTAATTCAGTTAAGACGCTTACTCCATTAGGAATTGTATTCAGTCATCCTGAAATGGCGGTCGTCGGGCAAAGTTATAAACAACTAAAAGACAATGGTATAGACTTTATTACAGGTGAAGCCTCTTATGAACGGCAAGGAAGAGCTATAGTTCTTGGGAAAAACAGAGGTGCGATTGAGGTTTATATAGAAAAAGGAAGCCAAAAACTTCTTGGTGCTGAATTATTTACAGAAGCAACAGAACATATGGCTCATTTATTAAGCTGGATAATAGGTGAAGAATTGACTTTAAATGATATTCTGGAGAAGCCTTTCTATCACCCTACTCTAGAAGAAGGTCTTCGCACTGCTTTAAAACATGCTCGTAGACAGTTGAAATAATCAATTTAGAAGAGTTCCCTTAATAAAAATCTGGCTCTTCTATACATTAAATTGTTTTCATTAATTTAATTCCTGCATAAGTAAACACCCCGGTTTCTTTCGAGACCGGGGTGTTAGAATAATGAGCTGGCGATGACTTACTCTCACATGGGAAACCCCACACTACCATCAGCGCTAAGAGGTTTCACTTCTGAGTTCGGGAAGGGATCAGGTGGTTCACTCTTGCTATGGTCGCCAGCACAACTGGTATGGATACTTGCATTGGTCTTAATGTGCCGATGCGTTTTCCAAATCTTTACAGATGGGCTGATTGAATCTTACTTTATTTGTTCATTTTAGCTAAGCGTATAACTAAATCAAGTTGCTTTGCATATTAATGAATCGATTGATGCTTTATATACAACTGCTTGGGTGTTGTATAGTCAAGCCTCACGAGCAATTAGTATTGGTCAGCTTCACATATCACTATGCTTCCACATCCAACCTATCAACGTCCTAGTCTCGAACGGCTCTTTAGAGGACATAAAGTCCTAGGGAAATCTTATCTTGAGGTAGGCTTCCCGCTTAGATGCTTTCAGCGGTTATCCCTTCCGAACATAGCTACCCGGCGATGCGACTGGCGTCACAACCGGTACACCAGAGGTTCGTCCACTCTGGTCCTCTCGTACTAGGAGCAGATCCTCTCAAATTTCCAGCGCCCACGGTAGATAGGGACCGAACTGTCTCACGACGTTCTAAACCCAGCTCGCGTACCTCTTTAAATGGCGAACAGCCATACCCTTGGGACCTGCTTCAGCCCCAGGATGAGATGAGCCGACATCGAGGTGCCAAACACCGCCGTCGATATGAACTCTTGGGCGGTATCAGCCTGTTATCCCCAGAGTACCTTTTATCCGTTGAGCGATGGCCCTTCCATACAGAACCACCGGATCACTAAGACCTACTTTCGTACCTGCTCGACTTGTGGGTCTCGCAGTTAAGCGCGCTTTTGCCTTTATACTCTACGCGTGATTTCCGACCACGCTGAGCGCACCTTCGTACTCCTCCGTTACTCTTTAGGAGGAGACCGCCCCAGTCAAACTACCCACCAGACATGGTCCTCGCCCCGGATTACGGGGCAGAGTTAGAACCTCAACATTACCAGGGTGGTATTTCAAGGACGGCTCCATTGGAACTAGCGTTCCAACTTCAAAGCCTCCCACCTATCCTACACAAGTAAGGTCAAAGTTCAATGTCAAGCTGCAGTAAAGGTTCACGGGGTCTTTCCGTCTAGCCGCGGGTACACTGCATCTTCACAGCGATTTCGATTTCACTGAGCCTCTGCTGGAGACAGCGCCGCCATCATTATGCCATTCGTGCAGGTCGGAACTTACCCGACAAGGAATTTCGCTACCTTAGGACCGTTATAGTTACGGCCGCCGTTTACTGGGGCTTCGATCAAGAGCTTCGCTTACGCTAACCCCATCAATTAACCTTCCAGCACCGGGCAGGCATCACACCCTATACGTCCACTTTCGTGTTTGCAGAGTGCTATGTTTTTAATAAACAGTTGCAGCGGCCTGGTTTCTGTGGCTGCCAATAGCTCAGACCGCAAGGGTCATCACCGTCAGCAGCGTACCTTCTCCCGAAGTTACGGTACCATTTTGCCTAGTTCCTTCAGCAGAGTTCTCTCAAGCGCCTTGGTCTACTCGACCTGACCACCTGTGTCGGTTTCGGGTACGATTCCTGTGTAACTGAAGCTTAGAGACTTTTCCTGGAAGCATGGTATCAGCCACTTCGCTGTACAAGTACAGCTTGCTATCAGATCTCAGCATAGAGCACCCCGGATTTGCCTAAGATGCATGCCTACTTCCTTCCACCTGGACAACCAACGCCAGGCTGACTTAACCTTCTCCGTCCTCTCATCGCATTACACAGAAGTATTGGAATATTAACCAATTTCCCATCGACTACGCCTTTCGGCCTCGCCTTAGGGGTCGACTCACCCAGCCCCGATTAACGTTGGACTGGAACCCTTGGTCTTTCGGCGAACGGGTTTTTCACCCGTTTTGTCGTTACTCACGTCAGCATTCGCACTTCTGATACCTCCAGCATACTTCTCAATACACCTTCATCGGCTTACAGAACGCTCCCCTACCACTTGACTAAAAGTCAAATCCGCAGCTTCGGCACATAGTTTTAGCCCCGTTACATCTTCCGCGCAGGCCGACTCGACTAGTGAGCTATTACGCTTTCTTTAAAGGGTGGCTGCTTCTAAGCCAACCTCCTAGCTGTCTATGCCTTCCCACATCGTTTCCCACTTAACTATGATTTTGGGGCCTTAGCTGGCGGTCTGGATTGTTTTCCTCTTGACTACGGACGTTAGCACCCGCAGTCTGTCTCCCGGATAGTACTCATAGGTATTCGGAGTTTGCATCGGTTTGGTAAGTCGGGATGACCCCCTAGCCGAAACAGTGCTCTACCCCCTATGGTATTCGTCCGAGGCGCTACCTAAATAGCTTTCGGGGAGAACCAGCTATCACCAGGCTTGATTAGCCTTTCACCCCTATCCACAAGTCATCCCCTGGCTTTTCAACGACAGTGGGTTCGGTCCTCCAGTTAGTGTTACCCAACCTTCAACCTGCTCATGGATAGATCGCCTGGTTTCGGGTCTATACCCAGCAACTAAACGCCCTATTAAGACTCGATTTCTCTACGGCTCCCCTATACGGTTAACCTCGCTACTGAATATAAGTCGCTGACCCATTATACAAAAGGTACGCAGTCACCGAACAAGTCGGCTCCCACTGCTTGTATGCATGCGGTTTCAGGATCTATTTCACTCCCCTCACAGGGGTTCTTTTCGCCTTTCCCTCACGGTACTGGTTCACTATCGGTCAGTCAGGAGTATTTAGCCTTGGAGGATGGTCCCCCCATATTCAGACAAGGTTTCACGTGCCTCGCCCTACTCGTCATCATTATGTGTGCCCTTTCGTGTACGGGAATATCACCCTCTACGTTCGCACTTCCCAGAGCGTTCCACTAAAACACACATAACTTAATGGGCTGATCCCCGTTCGCTCGCCGCTACTAAGGGAATCTCAATTGATTTCTTTTCCTAAGGGTACTGAGATGTTTCACTTCCCCTCGTTCGCCTTGCAACACTATGTATTCATGTTGCAATACCTACCTTAAAGTAGGTGGGTTCCCCCATTCAGAAATCTCCGGATCAAAGGATATTTGCCGCCTCCCCGGAGCTTATCGCAGGCTATTACGTCTTTCATCGCCTCTGACTGCCAAGGCATCCACCACATGCACTTAATTACTTGACTATACAACCCCAAACAGTCGTCAACACTTACAAGTGAGTGTTGTCCGTGCGATTCTTCATCGCTACTATCTGTTGCCTGTGTATTTAAACACTGTACAGCTTCAATCTAAATTCATATACCAAAACGCTTGATTCAGTTAATTTGCTAGTTCTCAATTCATCTAGATTAATTGCTTAATCTAAACTCTTGAGTGAACAATTTATTTCAGACTCAATTTTGCCAATCTGTTAATGAATAAACACGCCTTCGTCAGGTCATGCTTAATACCGTGATACTTAAATCACAGAAGTTAATAAACTAAGATCTAAATCTCTATTTACTAATTTCTGTAATCCGAACTTCTCTTAAGTTCTGGTGGAGACTAGGAGAGTCGAACTCCTGACCTCCTGCGTGCAAAGCAGGCGCTCTACCAACTAAGCTAAGTCCCCAGCTTACATCATCAGTCATGTATCTTTTATCTATAACTTCAACCAGTCAAAGTCATGGTGGGTCTGACAAGACTTGAACTTGTGACCCCACGCTTATCAAGCGTGTGCTCTAACCAACTGAGCTACAGACCCTCAGATACATCTATGAAGAACAACTTGTTGTGGATTCTTACCAATCGTCAATCTTTCGTTAAGGAGGTGATCCAGCCGCAGGTTCCCCTACGGCTACCTTGTTACGACTTCACCCCAGTCATCGGCCACACCGTGGTAACCGCCCTCTTTGCAGTTAGGCTAGCTACTTCTGGTGCAACAAACTCCCATGGTGTGACGGGCGGTGTGTACAAGGCCCGGGAACGTATTCACCGCGGCATTCTGATCCGCGATTACTAGCGATTCCGACTTCATGGAGTCGAGTTGCAGACTCCAATCCGGACTACGATCGGCTTTTTGAGATTAGCATCCTATCGCTAGGTAGCAACCCTTTGTACCGACCATTGTAGCACGTGTGTAGCCCTGGCCGTAAGGGCCATGATGACTTGACGTCGTCCCCGCCTTCCTCCAGTTTGTCACTGGCAGTATCCTTAAAGTTCCCGACATTACTCGCTGGCAAATAAGGAAAAGGGTTGCGCTCGTTGCGGGACTTAACCCAACATCTCACGACACGAGCTGACGACAGCCATGCAGCACCTGTATGTAAGTTCCCGAAGGCACCAATCCATCTCTGGAAAGTTCTTACTATGTCAAGGCCAGGTAAGGTTCTTCGCGTTGCATCGAATTAAACCACATGCTCCACCGCTTGTGCGGGCCCCCGTCAATTCATTTGAGTTTTAGTCTTGCGACCGTACTCCCCAGGCGGTCTACTTATCGCGTTAGCTGCGCCACTAAAGCCTCAAAGGCCCCAACGGCTAGTAGACATCGTTTACGGCATGGACTACCAGGGTATCTAATCCTGTTTGCTCCCCATGCTTTCGCACCTCAGCGTCAGTGTTAGGCCAGATGGCTGCCTTCGCCATCGGTATTCCTCCAGATCTCTACGCATTTCACCGCTACACCTGGAATTCTACCATCCTCTCCCACACTCTAGCTAACCAGTATCGAATGCAATTCCCAAGTTAAGCTCGGGGATTTCACATTTGACTTAATTAGCCGCCTACGCGCGCTTTACGCCCAGTAAATCCGATTAACGCTTGCACCCTCTGTATTACCGCGGCTGCTGGCACAGAGTTAGCCGGTGCTTATTCTGCGAGTAACGTCCACTATCTCTAGGTATTAACTAAAGTAGCCTCCTCCTCGCTTAAAGTGCTTTACAACCATAAGGCCTTCTTCACACACGCGGCATGGCTGGATCAGGCTTCCGCCCATTGTCCAATATTCCCCACTGCTGCCTCCCGTAGGAGTCTGGGCCGTGTCTCAGTCCCAGTGTGGCGGATCATCCTCTCAGACCCGCTACAGATCGTCGCCTTGGTAGGCCTTTACCCCACCAACTAGCTAATCCGACTTAGGCTCATCTATTAGCGCAAGGTCCGAAGATCCCCTGCTTTCTCCCGTAGGACGTATGCGGTATTAGCATTCCTTTCGAAATGTTGTCCCCCACTAATAGGCAGATTCCTAAGCATTACTCACCCGTCCGCCGCTAAGATCAGTAGCAAGCTACCTCTCTCCGCTCGACTTGCATGTGTTAAGCCTGCCGCCAGCGTTCAATCTGAGCCATGATCAAACTCTTCAGTTAAAAATCATTTTGCACCTTATTAAAGACAAGGTGCCAATTCTGGCTCATCAATTTTCTGACTTAAATTTCGCTCAAATAAACTTCGAGTAATTTAAACCAATCAATCAATGATAATATTTCGATTAATCAATCAGTAAAAATCCACACAAGTTGTTCTTCAATTCTCTTAATGATCTTCTTCCTGGTTCGTCACCAGCAAGCTAGGTCGGCTATATTACTCTTAATCTCTTAAAAGTCAACAGGTAATTTCGATATTTTTAAAACTTAATCTCAAAACCAACTTCTCATTAAATTCATCACTTAAAGTAACCAACTTAATTCCAAGTAACTGTTTTTCAACAAGTTCTTATCTGCATCACCGCCGATGGATGTGCATTATAGAGGATTAAGAGCCCTTTGCAAGGGGTATTTCAGCCTTTTTCAATTGAGTGCCGTTTTTTTCTACTATTTTACCAAAAAAGTGATATATATGCCTTTTTTTTAGGCATTTCAGTCAATATTAGATGAGATATTAAACTTTTTTTACTTTATCAACTTCATGTAGAATAGATTATTCGTGCAATAGTTTGGCATTAACTCACCATGTGGCAGTTCGCTAAGAAAGTATTTGTTTGCATACTTGTAGTGTTTGCTACGAGTGGGCCTTGTTATGCCAATTCAAAACATAACTTCTATGTGCTTACTTTATCTATTCTAAGCTACAGTAAGTGGGAGAATGTAAATACTCCTACTCTTTGTGTTATTGATAATCCCTCTATTACATCTACCTTTCAATCTTATATCCAGCAAATGTCTTATAATTATCGTGTTCAAACTGTAAACGCGAAAGATTTTGCACGGTCACATTGTCAGGCTGTTTATTTTTCTACTACTTCTCCACAGCAACAACAAAGCCTTATTCAGAATTATCCTTATCGTTCTTTACTTTCTTTAAGCATCAATAATTCAGACTGTGAAATAGGAAGTATCTTTTGTTTATATAATCAAAATAATTACACTACCTTTAAAGTTAACTTAGATGCTTTAAGTCACTCCAAAGTTCATATTGATCCGAGAGTATTGCTCTTGGCTAAGAATGCGGAGTAAGGATTATGATATCTAAGTTGTATCAGTCCACTTCATTGCATGCTTTATTTAGAAAGTCTCAATTTACGATTTTTGCAATTACTTTCTTTATTTGTTCTTTTACCTTTGTATCGATTTCTGTTTTTACAATGGAAACCTATGCCAAGCAAAATTTACAATTGCTTAGCCATACTCTGCTAGAACGTATTCAGCCAGCAGTTGTATTTAATGACAAAATTACGATAGAGCAAATTTTGAATGAATATACGAATGATCACTCAATCCGTACTATTCATATTTATGATTCAGAACATCACCTCATTGCGCAAAGTTTTAAATTATCAAGTCAGACTTCAATTTTAGAGGGCTGGTTTGATCATTGGTTTTTAAATGAACCTGTTCATCTTACAATTTATCATCACGAACAAAATGTAGGTGAATTAACCCTTTTTGGTAGTTCAGAAAAAATCTTGCAGTTCCTAAAAATGATTATGGTAGGGCTCGCAATTGCGATGTTGTTTATTGTTTGCGCTTTGTGGTGGTCAGTAAATCTAACTTATCGCCAAATTATGCAAGCTATTTATCCACTTACCAATATTGCTCAAATTGTAAGTGAGCAAAAAGCTTATAATCTTCGGTTCCCTTATAATCGAATTAAAGAATTTCAAGATTTAAATACTGTTTTTAATGAGTTACTTGAAGAAATTCAGATATGGGACAATCAATTACAAAAAGAAAATCGTAAATTGTCATTTCAGGCTCATCACGATCAGCTCACCTTATTACCTAATAGACATTATTTTTATCAAATTCTTTTAGATATGTTTGAAGATAAGGGGTTTGATAACAAATCTGCTTTATTATTTATAGATAACAATAACTTCAAAGCGATTAATGACCAGTTTGGGCATTTGGCTGGAGATGAAGTTTTAAAAGAAATGGCAAATCGCTTGCAAACGCGTTTACGTCATCAAGATTTTATCGCGCGTTTAGGTGGCGACGAATTTGCTGTTATTTTGCATTCCATTAGTCATGCTGATCATTTAATATCTATTGCTGAAAATTTACTCGAAAGCTGTAAAGAACCTTTGCATCTGAATGGTCAAACCATTTACTTCAGTTTTAGTGTAGGTATTGCTTTATCACAATTTGCATCTAGCCCCGAAGATTTCATTATGCAAGCAGATCAGGCAATGTATAAGGCTAAAAATTCGGATGAACGCTGGTTTATCTATAAACCTGAAAATTAAATTTAGGCTAATCTATGAATACAAGATCTTTAAAACTCTCCTTTATTGCATTGCTATGCATTACTCTTGCAGGGTGCCTGAGTTTTGGTCCATTAAAATATCGTCAGGTAAAATTGCTCAAAAAAGAAGGTTTCGTTCTTACCGATGAAGGATGGACTTTAGGTTTGCCAGAACGTTTGTTATTTGACTTCAATAATGCAGAGTTAAAACAAAGTCATGAAGCTGAGTTAGTACGTCTAGCAAATCAATTGAATAAATATGATCTAAATAAATTGAAAATTGTGGGTCATACTGATGATGTTGGCGATGCTGCTTATAATCAAAAGCTGTCTGAAGAGCGTGCACAAAGTGTAGCAAACCTTTTCTTAGCTCGCGGGTTTAAGAAAGAAAATATCTACGTGATTGGTCGTGGTTCAACACAACCTTATGTTCCAAATACAACCAATGAAAATCGTGCGATTAACCGACGTGTTGCCATTGTCGTTATTCCATAAGCAAGTTTAATTCATAAAAAAGCCAATCCTCTGTGATTGGCTTTTTTATTTTAAACTAACTCAATAATATCAATGGTTGGCGGCACTCTAAAACGTAAAGGAATTCCGACCATTCCTGTGCCAACGGTAACGAAGACATCTGCATGTTCGTGAGAGTAAAATCCACGTTTGTGACCTAAAATTGATACTTTTTTCATAATATAGTTAGTCAGCCATGGGAGCTCCACCTGCCCTCCATGTGTATGTCCTGATAACATTAATGGACGATTCGGTAATTTAGGTACCATATCGACTGTATCTGGATTATGAGACAAAATTAACCAAGGTTTGTCTTGAGGTAAATCTGGCATAGAACGCATATCTGTTTTTCCAGCCCAAAGATCACCAATACCAATCAGACGGAATTCTTCAAAATCAACGATCTTTCCTTCAATATCAACAACTTCATTATAAAATAAAGCATCTTTTAATAATTGTTGAATCGGTGGGCCAGGATATTGCTCATCATGATTTCCAGGAACTGAGTAAACAGGCGCCTGAATTTCTTTTAAAACACTTAACTCTTCAATTAGTCTATCTTCTGGTTCATATGTCCAGTCACCAGCCACAACCACTAAATCCGGTTGCTGTTCATTTAATTTTCTAACTATAGTTTTGAGTTGACGTTCATGCCCTGAAAATAAACCAATATGTAAATCTGCAATTAGGGCTACTTTGACTGGCTTATTAAAACTACGATCTGGATTTAAGCGATATTGATGAGTATCGACACGGACTAGATGAGGCTCAATAAATCGGGCATAAATTAAAACACCACTTAAGAAAAAGATAAAAATACCTTGGTGAATTGAGTAGTAACCAATCCAAGCAGCATATAAATTAAAAAACCAGAGAGGAATAAGTAGATAAGAGAGATAAAATGCGAGTAAATGCACAAAAGCTTTAAATGGATGAATTGTCTCGGTCCGAGATTGATGAATCCAAGCCTCAGAAATTCCCCATAGAGCAAGTATTGAAAAAATAAAGTAAAAACAAAAAATAATTGAATTTGGATTCCACATTACGACTCTCGACTTATCTTCTATTGATTGCTAGTAATCAAATTCAATATTTATCTTTCAATATGCACGAATTATACTCTAGCTCACGTTATCGTATGTACTGATTATGGCACAATCCTCTCATTCCAAACAGCTTCAAACGAATCAACAAGCTAGAAGCTTTTTGATAAAAGCCTCTATAGTCCTATGTTCTAGTTTTGCTGTGGGTTTGACAGGATGTAGTACTCTGCCAAAACATGGTATTGAACCATTGGAATATGCAAATGATATCGACACATCAGAGACTTCACTTGCTCAAATTATTACTCCCTTACGTCAGCAAAATCCAAAGCTAACGGGTTATCACGTCTTAAATGATCCATTGGAGGCTCTAGCAGCCCGTCTAAGATTAATTGATAAAGCTGAAAAGACTTTAGATTTACAATATTACATTTGGGATAATGACAAAGTTGGTGCTTTAGCTTTACATGCAATTATTCGAGCAGCGGATCGCGGAGTAAAAGTCCGACTTCTTATTGATGACAATAATGCAAAAAAAATGGAAGGGATTTTACTCGCTCTTTCTCAGCATAAAAATATTGAAGTTAAGCTTTTTAACCCCTACCGTTTCCGCAAATATCGTGCGATGGATATGGTGCTTGATTTAAAGCGTATCAATCGTCGCATGCACAATAAAAGTTTTATTGCCGACAATGAGGTTGCTCTTATTGGCGGACGTAACATGACCAATCAATATTATAATGTAAGCGATAGCTATCAATTTTCTGATGTCGATGTGATGTTGGTCGGTGCTGCGGTTGATGACATTGTGAATTCTTTTGATGACTACTGGAATCATGAGTATGCATATTCAGTTCAAAGTATTGTAAGTCCTGAGCAGCACCGCTTACGCTATGAAGGATTAAAAGAGCAACTCGAAGCTCACTACCAACAAGCAACTGTCCAAAACTTTCTAAATTTAACTGCAAAATCACATGCATTTGATAAATGGTTAAATCACAATATTCAATTCGACTGGGTTAAAGCAGAAGTCGTAAAAGACTCACCTGATAAAATTAAATCAAAGGCAAAAAAAGAAGAGCACTTAAATTTCCAGTTAATTAACCATCTGGAAAAACCAGAAAGTAACGTAGATCTAATTTCAGCTTATTTTATTCCTGAAAAACAAGGCGCTAAAATTTTAAGCACGCTTGCTAAAGAAGGTGTGGAAGTACGTGTTCTAACTAACTCGTTTAAAGCGAATGACGTTGCCGTTGTACATGCATTTTATGGGAAATACCGTAAAGAACTGCTTAAAAACGGCGTACAACTTTATGAATTTTTACCTACGCCAGATAAAAGAGATTTAAATAAAAATACAGATGAGCTTGCCACTAAAGCAAAAGTAAACATGAAAGGATTAAGCCGCTCAAGCTTACATACTAAACTGATGGCATTAGATGAACAGGTTTTTATTGGCTCATTTAATTTTGATCCACGCTCAGCTTATTTAAATACTGAAATTGGCGTAATTTTAGATAGTCCATCGCTGGCTAAGACAATTCACCATACGATGGACGAAAATTTAAATAAATATGCTTATAAGCTAAAGCTTGACTCTAATAATCATATTTATTGGCAGCAAGAAACTCCCAATGGTCCTTTAATTTATAAACAAGAACCCGAAATGAAATGGTGGCAAAAAGCAGGCATGAAATTTCTTTCATGGCTGCCACTTGAAGGCTTTATGTAATTAATTTTTTGGCTTAAGTACTTTCTGATGTAGTTGAGCCAAACCTTCTACCATTTTTTCTTGAACTTCACGCGTTAAACTCTTCACATCATGCCCTTCCACTGAAATTGGAGGCAAAGTTAATAGATGAGCAGTTACTTTCGGCATTTCAAGTACGCGTTGAATATGTTCAGCAAATGACATGTCGCCAATGAATGGCGCAACTGTATCTAATTGTCCATGACGGTTTACATAACAAATTAAACATACCTGTACTGGACGTTGAGCCTCAATAGCAGCACCGAGCAAACGACCATGTACTTTCTTAACAGAATGTCCATCTGTAGTGGTCGCTTCAGGAAAAAACAGCACAGGAATATTTTGTTTTAAAAATTCAGTAATTTGCTCACGAATTTTAACGGAATCACCAGACCCACGCTTAATAAATAAAGTGCCGCCACCTTTAGCTAGATTGCCTAAAATAGGCCAATTTTCAATTTCAGCTTTGGCAAGAAAGAAAACACGAGCTCCTGAACCTAAAACAGCAACATCGAGCCAAGAAATATGATTACTTACCCATAAAGCAGGTTCTCTAGGAATTGTTCCGTGTACTTCTACATCTAAGTTAAAAACCTGACATAAACGGCGGCAAAAATATTGAACATAGCGTGTATTGACCGGATTATTAGGATCTTTATAAAGGCCGTGTCGATAAACTAAATAAAAACCTTCACTAATTGCAGCGGTAGCCGAAGTGACTTTTTTTCCGTACAAACCTATTTTTGATAATTTCTTTAACGTTGAATTAACTATACTTTGCGTTTGAGCCATAAAATTTCACTAACGATCAATCATTGTTATACCCATCTCAAGCATTCTATACGTTTCAGAATAAACTTGCATTGATGATAGAGAATGGGGAAAAAAATAAATTCAGACACCTCTAACAGCATTTAACTAATCTAAAGGATAAGAACAAACGCTTTCCCCTTTTGCATAAGTTTCATCTAGAATAAAGTTTTCCCATTTTCAGGATTTACAACCACGTGGAATATGTTGATCGGCATCAAGGCGGTGAACGCACAATTTTAGTGAGTGTTTCAGTACAATTATTAGATGATCTGGATGCCGAAGAGTTTGCTCTACTTGCACAGTCTGCTGGTGCAGATATCCTTGAACATATTAAGGTTCAACGAAATAAACCCAATCCTAAATTTTTTATTGGTTCAGGAAAAGTCGAAGAAATTGCAGAGCGAGTTCAGGAACTAGAAGCAAGTCTGGTGATTTTTGACCATGCTTTGTCACCCGCCCAAGAACGAAATTTAGAAAGAATATTAAAATGCCGAGTCATTGATCGTACAGGATTAATTTTAGATATTTTTGCCCTGCGTGCCCGTACGCATGAAGGTAAATTACAAGTCGAACTTGCACAGCTTAAACATTTATCTACTCGTCTTATTCGTGGTTGGTCTGCTGACTTTGAACAACAAAAAGGTGGTATTGGCTTACGTGGTCCTGGTGAAACGCAATTAGAAACAGATCGTCGTCTCATTCGTGTACGTATTGCCCAATTAAAAGATAAATTAGAAAAGGTACATCAAACCCGTATACAAGGACGTGCTGCAAGACAAAAGGCAGCTATTCCAACTGTGTCGTTAGTAGGCTATACCAATGCTGGCAAATCGACTCTATTTAATATTTTAGCGAAAAGTGATGTCTACGCAGCCGATCAACTGTTTGCAACACTCGACCCGACATTACGCCGTTTGGAATGGGATGGTATTGGTACTGTAGTGCTCGCAGATACGGTAGGTTTTGTACGAAACTTACAGCACGATTTAATTGAATCATTCAAAGCAACACTCGAAGAAACCCTAGAAGCCACGCTTTTACTACATGTCATTGATAGTAATAGTCATGACATGCTTGATCAAATTGAAGCAGTTGAAGGCGTATTAAAAGAGATTGGTGCAGATGCTCCAGTACTTCGGGTATACAACAAAATTGACTTAAGTGGTGAAGAAGCCAAAATTGTTTATGCAGAACCACACGTACCAGATCGAGTTTATGTTTCTGCTCACGCTGGCCTTGGTCTAGAGCTACTTCAAAAAGCAGTACAAGAATGTTTAATGGGGCAAATTCAAAAGTTTTCTCTGATTCTTAAACCTGCTTATGGCAAATTTCGCACACAGCTTTATGCCTTAAATGTAATTGAGTCTGAACACTACGATGATGCAGGCTTATTACATATTGATGTACGTATTGCACCACATAAGCTTGAAAAGCTTATTCGCCAAGCAAAACTACCCTTAGAAGAAATCTTGGGAGAACGCGCTAATCAATTTAAGCGACCATTGGAAGAGTTTGAAATCAAGGGCGAGATCAGTTAAAACTCGATAAGTAAACTTTTAGAGATAAAAAATATGGATAAGATCAAAAGTATAGACTGGACAGCATGGGTAGCAACTTTACTACTCATTATTGGTTTTCGTGAAGGCTCTGTCATCGTCATGCGTGCTTTTGGTCATCCAGAATTAGGTAATCTGGTCGGGTTAATCAGCTTACTCACTGTTTTGATTATCTGGAGAAAATTCAAAAAAATCCCTCTTCGAATAGTTGATACGAATAATAAAATCATGAAAGAAAGTGGTTTTGCTTTTTTACCTGTTTGTGCTGGCTCCTTAATTATGTTGGTGCATATGGGTAAAGAAATTCCACTATTCCTTTTTGTTTTAGTGGTCAGCACCCTTATACCTTTGTGGGTCTATGCAAAAATAGCAAAACGTTGGTTATAAGGAGAATAAAATGTTTACGATTTTCTACGGTTTTTTGATCACACTTATTGGTTATCTATGTGCAAAACCTTTAAATCGACGCTTTCCGCAAGTTCCACTTTTAGTTTTCGGCATGTTCATTGTCATTGCATTACTTTCAGTTTTACAAGTTCCTTATGAACAGTATCGCCTTTATGTGAATGACTTATTTGGTCATCTATTAGGTTATGTCACAGTAGCCTTAGCTATTCCTTTAGCTGCAATGCGTTACGATGATCTTCCAATTAAATCAGTCATTGGGATTTTACTTTTTGCAAGTATTAGCGCCGTTGCTTTGCCTATGGGTCTAGCTTACTTGTTACATATGTCGGAACCTACCATTCTTGCATTTGCAACCCGCGCGGTGACTACCCCTATCGCCTTAAATATCGCAACGTTATTGCATGCTCCTGAAACGCTGGTAACGCTTATTGTTATTTTATCTGGCGTTATTGGAGCAGCTTTTTCACCATTTTTACTTAAACATATTCATGATGAAAGAGCATCTGGATTAGCCTTAGGTTTAGCTGCGCATGCCATAGGAACAGCTCAAGCATGGCAACGCGGACCTGTTGCAGGTCGCTACGCTGCATTTGGTATGGCTTTAAACGGCGTATTCACTGCAATTTGGCTGCCTACATTAATGTTGTCACTTGGCACACCATAATTAAGAAGCCTATTAAATAAACATTGAACGGTATATCAATTCGAAATAAGATGACCTTTCAATGTTAAAAGGATTTTTAATCATGGGGAAAATTTTTATTGGAGCTCTGCTCTTACTGGGGATCAACACTGCTACATTTGCAGCAGACATTACAGGTCTTTGGCAAACAATTGATGATAAAACTGGTGCTCCCAAAGCACAGGTAGAAATACGAAAAGAAGCAAATGGGACATATGCCGGAAAGATTATCAAAGTTACACCACGCCCAGGTTATACCCCTAAAGAGATTTGTGATAACTGCCCTTCGCCGTATACCAATAAACCAATTATAGGATTGGATATTGCAACTGGCTTAAAACAAACAGATGATCTTAATTATACAGGTGGGAAAATTTTAGATCCTAATACTGGTAAAGTTTACGGGCTTAAAGCAAAACTCAGTGCAACTGGTAAACGTCTTCATATGCGTGGATATCTTGGCGTTTCAGCATTAGGCCGTAACCAAATTTGGTTACGCGTAGAATAAAAGTTAAAAATAAAAAAGCCGCTTATGCGGCTTTTTTATTACATCACTGGATTTTCAACAGCAAAGATTTCTTTGTCTTCAAGGCGATAAGCCATTAATTTTCTGCCCCAGACACAGCCGCCATCAATATTCTGAATCTGATCATTAATAGTTCTGCCCTCGAGCGCAGCCCAATGGCCAAAAATAATTTGATGAGTTTTTGCCGCTTTGCTCGGAAATTCAAACCAAGGTAAATAACCCTCTGGCATTGGCGCATCTAGAGCATCTTTAAAACTGAACTCTAAAGCCCCTTCTGCGTTGGTTAAACGCATGCGGGTCAAATAATTAGTAATACAACGTAAACGAGCTGAACCCGTTAAGTCGTCTTCCCACAAATCTGGTTTTGAACCATACATTTCTGCCAAAAAAGCGTCCAATACAGATAAGTCTTGATGAGAGAGTACTGCCTCAACCTCTTTTGCAAGCGTTGCAGTCTTTTGTGCATCCCAAATACAAGGTATACCTGCATGAGTAAGAATTGTGTGCTCATTCGGGAATAAACATAGAGGTTGTTTACGCAACCAATCGATTAACTCATCGCCATCAATTGCATCAATAACATCCTGCGTGCGATCTTTTTCTTTAATCTCTTTTAAACCACGCGCACCAGCAACTAAAGTCAGGTCATGATTACCAAGTACAGTTGCAGCAGCTCCCCGATCAGCAAGTTTTTTAACAAAACGTAAAGCACCTACTGAATTTTCGCCACGAGCAACCAAATCACCCGCAAACCATAAAAAATCTTGGTCTGGATCAAAACGTATTTCTTTAAGTAAGGCTTTCAGAGCTTCAAAACACCCTTGTACATCACCAATCACATAATTAAAACGTTTAGTCATTTATGCCACCATTTGATCGGCTAAGGCAACAAATTGAGCAAGTGTTAACGTTTCTGGACGAGCCATTGGATTAACGCCTGCTTTTTCAAAACCATCGTCAGCAATCATACCTTTTAGACTATTTCTTAGGGTTTTACGGCGTTGGGTAAATACATGAGCAACCAAACGAGCTAAAGCTTTTTCATCTTTTGCAACAATTGGTTTTTGTTCATATGGAACAAGGCGGAAAACAGCACTCGTTACTTTAGGTGGCGGGTTAAATGCACCAGCTGGCACCTCAAATAAAAACGTAGGTTGGCAATAATACTGAATCATTACCGACAAGCGCCCATATTCTTTCGTGTTTGGTTCGGCTGTAATACGTTCAACCACCTCTTTTTGCAGCATAAAGTGCATATCTTTAACTTTACTGCCAAATTCCAAGAGATGGAAAAGTAATGGAGTTGAAATGTTATAAGGTAAATTACCAACTACACGTAATGGTCGACCATCTTTTACCAGTTCATTAAAATCATATTTTAATGCATCAGCTTCAATAATAGTTAAACGCTCAGGATGTGGAACGCGTTCTGGTAAGCCTGCCGCTAAATCACGATCTAGCTCAACCACTGTTAATGCATCACACTCTCCAATTAAAGGAGAAGTTAAAGCAGCCAAACCAGGTCCAATTTCAACAACATTTTCACCCGCACGCGGATTCACAGAGCGCACGATTTTGGCAATGACTCGCTGATCATGTAAGAAGTTTTGACCAAAACGTTTACGAGCTTTATGCCCTTCATCTTTCGGGTTTAGGGCATTAATTTGATACATATAACATTTCCAACATGAAAAATTTAGCTCGCTGCCAAAGATAACGCTAAATCGACAGCGACATTTAAACTTGAGCTTTTTGCCAAACCAGTCCCAGCCAACGACAATGCAGTGCCATGATCGACCGAGGTTCGGATGAATGGCAAACCCAATGTAATATTGATGGCCTCACCAAACCCTTGTGATTTTAACACAGGTAAACCTTGATCATGGTACATAGCGAGTACAGCATCAGCATTTTTAAGATGCTCAGGGGTAAATAAGGTATCCGCAGGCAAGCTTAGGCTCATTTTAATTCCTTGCGCTCGATAAGTTTCGAGTACCGGATTAATGGTATCAATCTCTTCACGGCCCAAATAGCCATCTTCCCCCGCATGAGGATTTAAGCCACACACCAATATGCGCGGATCAACAATCTTAAATTTAGTTTTTAAATCATGTATTAAAATATCAATGACTTGATGTAAACGCTCTTTGGTAATTGCATCGGCAACATCTCTTAAAGGCAAATGCGTAGTCGCTAAAGCAACACGCAGAGTCTTGGTTGCAAGCATCATGACAACGCGCTTTACCCCTGCAAACTCTTGATAGTATTCAGTGTGACCACTAAACAAAATGCCTGCATCATTAATGACCGATTTTTGCACTGGTGCCGTAGCTACCCCAACACTTTTACCAAACATGGCATAATCAGCTGAGCGGCGTAATTGTTCTAATACATAAGCTGCATTAGCTGAATTTAATTGGCCATCAATAACCGCCGTTTCTAGAGGTACATGCTCTATATAAAGCTCACCTGAAGACGATGATTCAGCTTGTCCCGTATATTCTATAAATTGAATATTTATACCGAGTTTCTGGGCACGTTGTTCTAATAAATTTTGGTCACCCAAAACAACAACAGGACGTTCATCAACTCGCTGAGCCAAGCTCAAGCAAATATCTGGACCAATACCAGCCGGCTCACCGGAAGTGACATATAAAGGCAGCACAATCATCCCAGACACATAACTAAAATTTGTTTGATTTTAACATATCCCGCATTCATCGGTTTATGGATTAAATTATGTGGCTTAAACTGGATTTTTCTTGTGACTTTGAACAAACTCGTTTAGAATGCTCGCTCCTTTTGTTTGGACAGATTCCATAGTCCAAACCAACTATAATAGGTAGTGGTTTAATGAAAACTCTCAGCGCTAAGCCAGCTGAAGTTCAACATGACTGGTATGTTGTTGATGCTTCTGGCAAAACTTTAGGTCGCCTTGCGACTGAAATCGCTCGTCGTTTACGCGGTAAGCACAAAACTTCTTATACTCCTCACGTTGACACTGGCGATTACATCGTTGTGATTAATGCTGAACAAGTTCAAGTGACTGGTAAAAAAGCGCTTGATAAGAAATATTATCGCCATACTGGTTTCCCTGGTGGTATCCGTGAGACTAACTTCGAGAAGTTAATTGCTCACAAGCCTGAAGCTGTTCTTGAAAAAGCAGTTAAAGGCATGTTACCAAAAGGTCCTCTTGGTTATGCAATGATCAAAAAAATGAAAGTGTACGCTGGTACTGAGCATCCGCATGCTGCTCAACAGCCACAAGTTTTGGACATCTAAGGGATACAGCACATGGCTACTAATTATGGTACAGGTCGCCGTAAGACCGCAACTGCACGTGTTTTCTTGTCTGCTGGTACAGGCAAACTCGTTATTAACAACCGTACTTTAGAGCAATATTTCGGTCGTGAAACTGCTCGTATGGTTGTTCGTCAACCTTTAGAACTTTTAGAAGTTACTGAAAAGTTTGACCTTTACATCACTGTTAAAGGTGGTGGTATCGGTGGTCAAGCTGGCGCGATCCGTCACGGTATTACTCGTGCGCTTATCGCTGCTGACGAAACTTTAAAACCTGTTCTTCGTCAAGCTGGTTTCGTTACTCGTGATGCTCGTGAAGTTGAACGTAAGAAACTTGGTTTACGTAAAGCTCGTAAGCGTCCTCAATTCTCTAAACGTTAATTCGTTTGCCGAGTTGGACAAAAAGCCTTGGATTTTTCCAAGGCTTTTTTATTATGAAAATCGAACAATAAAATGCAAACTTATAAATATAAACAAACTATCTCTTTAGAACCGTGATTTCCTAGAGCATTTTTAGTATCCTAATCGATTCACTCAACCACGTCGTCTTGTGATATGTCGGTCGAAAACACCTCTATTCAGGGGATTACCCTTTACAGTCATGCTGATGATTTCCGTTCTCACTGGATTCGTTTTCTATTAGCAGAAAAGCAAATCAAATATCAATTGATCATAACTGACCATGAAGACGAAGATTTGGCAAGTTTGAATCCTTATAACCAATTGCCGATGTTGGTCGAGCAAAATCTTAAATTATTTTCAGCGCCTATTATTGCTGAGTATTTAGATGATCGTTATCGCCAAAGTAAGCTTTACGCAGATGCTCCAATGATGCGTGCAGAGCAGCGTCAATATATATGGAGACTTGAAAACGACTGGTTTAAGTTAGCAGATCACATGTTAAAACATGCTGATTCTTTAAATATCGAACAAAAGCAAAAAGCTCAAAAAGAATTACGTGAAACTTTAATTTCACTTACTCCCCTATTTCAGCATTTTCCCTATTTTATGTCTGAAAATTTCACAATTCTGGACTGTATGCTTGCACCTATCTTCTTAAGATTAAATAGCATGGGAATCGATTTACCGAAACAGCATTGCCGACCGATACTTTTGTATTGTAAACGTATCTTTGAGAGACCTTCTTTTGCTAAATCAATGACGGCTCAAGAGAAAAACCGTTACAATGAACTATTAAATATGGAATAGTGTGATATGTCTGAGCAAACTATTGATTTAACCCCTACACGTCCTTATCTTGCTCGTGCAATCTATGAATGGATTTGTGATAACCAGCTTACTCCTTATCTATTAGTGGATGCGACACAGCCACATACTGATGTTCCACAGCAATTTGTTAAAGATGGCCAAATCGTTTTAAATATCGTGCCTCATGCTGTTCATCAACTTATTATTGGAAATGAAGCCATTACTTTTTCTGCTCGTTTCGGGGGAGCATCAAAAGACATTTATGTACCTATTCAAGCTGTTTTAGGTATTTATGCACGTGAGAATGGACAAGGTTTATTTTTTGATCCTGAAGAATATGCCAATGTAGCGCCTGTAGAAAATACAGTAGAGTCTGAAGTACAAGAAACAATTGAAACAACATCAACTAAGAAAAAACCAACGTTAAGAATTTTAGATTAAATTTAGAGGAAGAAAGCATGGCATTTGATTTAGTCCAATACTTTGCTGAGCAGATAAAAATTCAAAAGCCTCAGCTTTTAAATCAATATCCAGTTAATGAAAAAAATAAACTGATTGATGAGGTGAATATTCTTACGCTTGGAAAACTGATTAGTTTGTGGCGCCAAGATGACAATAAGATTTATCAAGAAATCAAAACTTCAGATCCACTTTATATTCAAGAAGTTGCTCGTCATTTAACAACGTCTAAGCATAATCAGTCAGCTTTAAAAAATTCAGAGCTAGAACAGAGTATTTCTGAAATTTTAACTTTGCAATTAGCAGAGCTTAACCAACTCGATGAAACAGGTGGTTTTGGGCATAATGGCTTAAAAGAATTAATTTTAGGCCAAATAGAACATTTATCAGGTCAGGCAGAAGATTGGGTTTGGTCAACAAACCATCTAAATGAGTTAATTGGTTCTAAACCTGTGGAACAAGAAGAGCTATCATTGGATACAACAATGAAGGAGTTCAACCAAATGGTTCACCAAGCCCAACCTCATCATGATGACTTACATATTGAAGAACAAGCTACTGAGAGTTCTGTACCTACATGGTCAAAGATTATTGCCCCTGTCGTTGCTTTAGCAATTTTGGGCTATCTCTATTGTATTTACACACAACTCGTTTAGTTTAATCATTGTTATAAAAAGGGGAATTTTTTTATTCCCCTTCTTTGATTAAAATTAAAATAATTTATTAATCAATATTGTATTAATATTCTATTACAATTACTTTAACTAAATTTTAAAATATATAATGTAAACCTCATCGCAGTCTTAAAAGTATAATGTATAAATAATCTTATAATGTTTTTCCAATCTGACATTTTATGTCACTTCTTTCCCAAAAATAAAACCTCTCAATTCACTTGGTTAATTGACTTCAAATTGTTCAGAAATATAATGAATTTTAACTACTTTTAGGAAAAAGTAGTAAATATAACTTTAGAATCCTGAGAGATAAAAACATGGCTAAACTTTCTTTAGATAGCTTAACTGAAATTGATGGTTTTATTGCTTCTGCACTTGTTGATTCAGAAAGTGGATTATCACTTGCAACACAAGGTGGTGGGGAAATTGATTTAGAATTGGCGGCTGCTGGAAATACAGAAGTAGTTCGTGCAAAGCGAAATATCGCCAATGCTTTGAAATTAAATGACAATATTGAAGACATTTTAATTACATTGGGTAAGGCTTACCACTTAATTCGACCTCTAGAAAGTAATAATAATTTATTCCTTTACTTAGTGCTTGATCGTGCTAAATCGAACTTGGCTATGGCTCGTCATGAGTTAAAGTCATTTGAAAAAGAGCTAGACTTTAGCTAATTAATCTAAGATATGCTTTTTATATTTATTATAAAAAGCATATTAAAACTATTATATTACTCAATAAAACTTAATGTGATACTATGGATAGGAATTACATAAATATTGCTACTACTGGTTTAAGCTTAAAAGTTTTAGATGAATTAAAAACTTTAATCAGAAAGTTAATATCTAATGAGTATAGTATTAATTGGGTTAATATTTCTAACAGTCATATTGATCTATTATTAATTAATGAAAACTTTTTTGATTCAGATAATATTCAAAACATCCTTCAAAAGAAAAGATGTCCTTATTTAAAAATTACTAAAACTCCCTCACAAAATGGATATCAACTTGATGAACATACCCTGCATCTGCCACTAGAAAAAGTAGAATCTCTATTAGACTGGCTACAAATAAACCTAATATCTTATTTAAATCAAAAGAAGACTGTCGTAGTTTCAGATTTATCAAATGAGCCCATGCTCATTGATGATAAATTTATAAGGAATTTGCACAGCCCAAAACATGCCAAACTATACCTTTTTGATGATAAAGGCACTCTCGCCATTATTGATAACAGGACTCAGATGGCTTGGTTGGAACCATCACGCCAACAAACTCAAACCAATCAAAGCTTTGATTTCACTTTTGCTAAAACCTCTGACTTCACGAAAGTGTCTCGTAAAAAAAACTACTATTTGCAGGACTGGCTATGGAATTTGATTTGGCATTCAAAAAACTTTGGAAATCTAGCTACAGAAGATAAATATTTTAAAATTGACCACTGGCCACAACCCTACCAAAAAGAATATAGAAAAGTGAGCCTACAACTCTCTGCTTGTTTTATACAGGGAGCAAAAATTACTGATGTGGCTAACCAGCTGAACTTGTCAATTGATGATGTCTTGCGCTTCGTTACCGCTTGTTTAATGGCAAATAATGGAAAATTTATTTCTGCGAATAAATGTGCTTACACACCAAATTCTTATTTAGAAAACTCAAATACAGACAATCATTTTTTTAAAAATTTTATAGGGAAGATTAGACGGCGTTTTGGTCTTTAAGGGAAGTTATGATTATACAGCAATATAAAATTGTCTTTGCAGGTAGTATGGGGGCAGGTAAAACAGAAGCGATTAAATCGCTATCTGAAATTCCAATTCTTGAAACAGAAGCATTCAACACTGATGTACAAAGCCACCAGAAAACCCAGACCACTGTAGGCATTGACTATGGTGAAATTACTTTAGATGATGGAATCAAAATCGGACTCTATGGCACCCCAGGACAAAGCCGTTTTGATTTTATATGGTCGGTCATTTGTGAAGGTGCAATTGGCATTATTTTATTATTAGATCACAATAGTCCTAATCCGATTGACGAGCTAGAAAGCTACTTAGAAACTTTTAAAAATTATAACGATAATATTGCGATTGGTATTACGCATGTTGACGAAAATAAAGAATCGTCACTTCAACAATATCGTCATTGGATAAAAGAAAACGAACTGTCATATCCATTGTTTTTTATTGATGCACGCGAGCAAGAACAAATTTTAATGATGGTTGAATCATTAATTGCATCACTTGAAATCAAAGTAGGCTTAACATCTCAAGGGAATGATCATGCTTAGTATTCCAACTCAGAAACGCACCGCACCGACACAATTGCTACAGCTAGCAAAAACTGAAGCTCATAATATTTTGATGAATACGCGTGGTGTAGATTTTGTCATGATTTGCTCTTCTGATGGTTTTGAATTAGCAACAGTAAGTCATAAAAACTACCATAACACCACCAAGTTAGCAGCAGTGAGTAGCTCAATTTTGGCAATGGTCACTGCATTTTTAAAAGAGATTCAGCTCACTGGCTGTAATAACATTACTTTAGATGCAGATAATGGTAAGGCTATTCTGACGGCTATTCCAGCAATTCATCACCCGATGGTCATGGTCACGCTGAGTAATAAAGAGGTCCTTTTAGGTCAACTCTTGTATAGCCTAAAAAAAGCAAGTCAGTTGATCGCAGAGGCAGATGGAGAATAACTCAAAACTACTGATCGAAAATAAATACCGCTCAAATAGAGCGGTTTTTTAATTAAATTTGAATACTAAATAACATTTGTCGTTTTTTTACTTGTTGCCCCTGTTGTCCTAACACGTCATCAACTACACCATCCACATCAGATTTAATCTGTTGCTGAATTTTCATGGCTTCAAGTACTAATAAAGTTTGACCTTTCACGACTTGATCGCCTTTATTAACCAAAATATTTACCACAGCGCCATCCATCGGCGCACGAATATTGCCATCACCAGCCACATCAGCTATTTCAGGAGCAGCATAAGTCACATTTCGTATCGCAAGATTGCCATTCTCTCGATCTAAGTAAAGCTGATCACCATCTAATACATATTGCACACGGCAACGTACACCATCAATTAAATAAACTAATTGCTCTGGCGTTCTCTCAAGCACTTCAATATAAACTGTTTGATCGCAGAGCTGTACCGTAAACGTGTTATTTACCGATGAAAGCTGTAATTGAATTTGCTGATCATCATATTTAAATTTTAATGGTAATGGCACTCCAAGCCCAGTTTGCCACACCGTAGTACTTTTACTTTGACTAAATAATGCCGCTGCAATCGCTAAAGTTTCTAAAGACAGAACCTGCTTATGTAGACTACTGTCGTTTTGAAAATGCTGTTGAATGAACGCTGTATTGGTATCCCCTGTAACAACAACTGGATGGCGCAGTAAATTGACCAAGAACTGCTTATTACTGTTTACACCTAGCAAAATACAATCATCTACGGCACGAGCAAGTAAGCGAATTGCATCCTCACGGGTTTTACCGTATGCGATCACTTTCGCCACCATAGGGTCATAAAAAGGGCTAACTTCATCAGTTGCCAACATACCATGATCTATTCGTACATTTGGCAATGTTGCTGGCTGCCAACGTAAGACTTGGCCTGTTTGTGGTAAGAAATCTTGACGTGGGTCTTCTGCATACAAACGCACTTCGATCGCATGTCCATGTAAGATCAATTCTTGTTGCTTTAACGGTAACTGCTCACCATTCGCGACACGTAACTGCCATTCAACTAAATCTAATCCAGTAATAAGCTCAGTGACTGGGTGCTCTACCTGTAAACGGGTATTCATTTCTAAAAAATAAAATGCACCCGATGCATCTAGCAAAAACTCAACTGTACCAGCCCCGACATAAGCACATGCTTTAGCCGCTGCTACAGCAGCCTCACCCATTTTCTGACGCAATTCAGGCGTCATGACAGGACATGGTGCTTCTTCAACAACCTTTTGGTGACGGCGTTGAATCGAACAATCACGCTCAAATAAATACACATAATTGCCGTGAGTATCACCAAAAACCTGAATTTCGACATGACGTGGCGCAATGACTGCTTTTTCTAAAATGAGCTCGCCAGAACCAAATGCATTTTCAGCTTCGGAACGTGCGGTTTGCAATGCCTCAACCAATTCGGATGCTTGCTGTACCAAACGCATACCACGACCACCACCACCCGCAGAAGCTTTGACCATAATTGGAAAGCCAACCTGTTCTGCTTGAGCTGCTAAATATTCAAGGTCTTGTCGGTCTCCTTCATAACCAGGTACACAAGGGACACCTGCTTCAATCATGGCAATTTTTGAAAGGCGTTTACTGCCCATTAACTCAATTGCAGAAGCAGTAGGCCCAATAAAGGTAATCTGGTTATCTATACATGCCTGAGCAAAATCAGTATTTTCAGACAAAAAACCATAACCCGGATGCACAGCGTCCGCCCCAGTTTTTTTACATGCATCTATTATTTTGGCAATTGAAAGATAAGAGTCAGATACTTTTGAAGCACCAATATAAACAGCTTCATCCGCCTCTTGCACATGGCGAGCGTTACGGTCAGCATCAGAATAAACTGCGACAGTTTGATAACCCATTGCCTTAGCAGTTTGCATGACTCGAACTGCAATTTCACCACGATTGGCAACCAGTACTTTTGAAAATTTCATTATTTTTATCCTTATCTCTTATGGCTCATCAGCCCAGTTTGGCAACCGTTTCTGGATAAAAGCCATCGTTCCCTCTTGTCCTTCAGCCCCACCAACCGCTTGGGCAAACTGCTGTGCAGCATCATCTAGTAAATCACTCAAAGGCTCATTGAGTGTTCGATGTAACAGTGCTTTAGTCACACGCGAAGCTTGAGGAGCTGCTCGTTTAATGTGTTGAATGGTTTCCTCTAGAGCTTGCTCTAATTCGATTTCATTATGTGCAATTTGATGAACCACTCCGGTACTAAGTGCTGTATGGCCCTCAAAACGCATGCCGAGTAAAGCAAGTCGGCGCGCCTGAGTCAGGCCAATACGTTTCACCACAAAAGGAGCAATTTGTGCAGGAATCACACCAAGCCCTGTTTCAGGTAAACCAAACTGGGCATTGTCACGACTAATCGCAACATCGGAAACACAGGCCAAACCAAAACCACCACCTAAAACAGCACCTTCTAAAATCACTACAACCGTTTGCGGAGCAGCTTCAACTTGCTCAAGCATGGCACCAAAACGGCGGTTAAAATCAGTATAAGGTTGCAGGCTACCAACGTTAGTTGCTTCAACGCGTAAAGCAGCCATATCTTTAATATCACCACCTGCACAAAAGGTTCCGCCTTCCCCACGGATAATTACCGCACGAATTGAAAGGTCATCGCGAATAGCATTAAAGACTTGTTGAATGGCATTGACCATCTTCAAGTTCATGGCATTACGGCTCTCTGGTCGATTTAACCAGAGATATAGAATACTGCCGTCTTGTTCTAATTGAATGCTGTCATCAAGATCTAGGGCTTGTAGAGATATCGAAAGTGTCATGGTGTATTCCTTATTTTTATTTCTGCTTTTTAGGCAGAATGTCCATTAACTTACAGATAATCCCCAACATAATCTCATCTGCACCACCGCCAATAGAGCCTAAACGGCCATCACGATACAGCTGTGATGCAGGGTTATCCCACATAAAGCCGTTGCCACCCCAGTATTGCAGACAACTATCGGCAACTTCACGAGTTAAACGTCCAGCTTTAAGTTTTGCCATAGATGCCAGCTTGGTCACATCTTCACCAGCAATATGCTGTTCACACGCTTGATAGGTTAAGGCTTTAAGCGCTTCCACTTCGGTCATGAGTTCGGCAAAACGAAAATGGATATATTGGTTATTAATGAGGGGTTGACCAAAAGTGGTCCGCTCTTTTGTATAGTCGATGGTCTTTTGGATTAAATTTTCCAACCCGCCAATCGCATTGGCACAAGCCCATAGGCGCTCTTCCTGAAATTGCATCATTTGCATCATGAAGCCCATGCCTTCGACACCCACTAAGTTACGCTGTGGTACACGTACATTGTCTAAATAAACCTGCGCTGTGGTCGTTGAACGCATCCCTAATTTATTAAGTGGCTCTGAAAAACTAATCCCTTTGTTTTTTGCTGGCACAATAATCATCGACTTATTAACGTGAGGTTTATCGTCAGATGTGTTCGCCAATAGGCAGAAGAAATCAGCCTGCAGTGAGTTGGTAATCCACATTTTGCTGCCGTTAATGACATAGTCATCGCCATCTTTTTTAGCAGTCGTTTTAATAGCAGCAACATCCGAACCGGCATGCACTTCCGATACTGCAATTGAGGCAACATATTCCCCAGCAATCGCTGGTGTTAAAAACTCATCGCGTAATTCTTTACTACCAAAACGCGCCAAAGCAGGTGTTGCCATGTCCGTTTGTACACCAATTGCTAAAGGTACCCCGCCACAAGCTGCATAGCCAATTTCTTCTGCAACCACAAGGTTATAAGAATAATCTAACGCTAAACCGCCATTTTCCTCAGGCTTACAAATCCCCAATAAACCAAGATCACCCATCTTTTTAAATACATCGTGGATTGGAAATTTCCCCGCAGCTTCCCATTCTGGAATATGTGGATTCAGCTCATTTTGAACAAATTGGCGAGCTGTACGGCGTAATGCTTCATGTTCGGCAGTAAATTTCATTGTGTTATTCCTATTAATTTTTTTAATTGCGGTAAAGGTTGATTAAAAACGGGACACACCAAAACGAGTTGAATTTAGCTCTCGTTGCTGTGCTTCATAAATGGTTTGTAAAAGGAAAATTAATAATTTTCGGGTATCTCGCGGATCGATAATTCCATCATCATGCAACATGGCAGTATTAAAAAGTGCGGTAGATTGCTGCTCTAATTTCATGGCCGTACTTTGCTCAAGAAAATCGAGCATTTGCGGATTCGGTTCCTGACCGGAAGCTTTTTGCTTTCCTTCAGCCACAATGCGTAGCACTTTTCCAGCTTGTGCAGCACCCATTACAGCAACATGCGAATTTGGCCATGCAAAAATAAAGTCTGGCGATAAACTCCGACCACACATCGCATAGTTACCTGCACCATATGACCCTGCCACAACAATTGAAATTTTAGGTACAGAACAATTGGCAACAGCTTGAATCAGTTTCGAACCATGTTTGATGATGCCATTTTGTTCGGCATCGGTTCCCACCATAAAACCAGTAGTGTTATGTAAGAACAATAACGGACGTTTGGTCTGTTCACACAGATGAATAAACTGAGCTGCTTTCGCTGCCCCTTGAGGTGTAATCGGGCCATTATTGGTAATAATACCGATATGTAGTCCGCCAATTTTTGACCAGCCACATACCGTTAAATCATCATATTCCTGCTTAAATTCTAGAAAATCTGAATCATCAATAATGCGCGCAACCACTTCTTTCATGTTAAATGGTTGTTTAGGGTCATTTGGAATCACACCCAACAGTTCATCAGCATCGTAACGAGGTTCTTTATAAATCGTTTCAACTGGTTTGATTTGCTCTTTCCAGTTCAGATGTTCAAAAATTTCCCGTGCAAGTCGAATACCATCAGCATCATTTTCAGCTAAGTATTCTGCTGTTCCAGCAACCTGTGCGTGCATTTCTGCCCCACCCAACTCTTCAGCTGTTGCTACCTCACCAGTCGCAGCTAATAGTAAAGGTGGCCCTGCAAGAAGCATTTCGGTTTGCTTACGTACAGCAATGACATAATCCGAAAGTCCTGGTTGATAAGCCCCTCCTGCCGTTGCATTGCCATGAATAACTGCAAGTTGTGGAATACCTGCCGCAGACAACCGTGCCTGATTGGCAAAGGTCATACCACCATAGGTAAATACTTCAGCCGCATAATTTAAGTTAGCGCCGCCACTTTCGGTCAGCGTAATCAGCGGGAGTTTTTGTTCTAAGGCAATTTTTTGTAGGCGCAAGGTTTTCTGCACACCCATCGGTGACATGGTTCCACCTTTGATCGCACTATTACTTGCAGAGACTAGACAACGCACACCACTGACAAAACCAATGCCAGCAATTACACCACCACCAGCTTCTGAACCATCTTTATCATCATGCATGTTGTAGCCAACCAAGCCACACAGCTCAACAAAAGGTGAATCAGCATCTAGCAGCAATCGCACACGCTCATGCGGCAAAATCTTGCCTTTTTTATCGAACTTAGGTTTAGCCGCATACGATTTATCAATACTTTTTTGCTGAATTGCACGGACTTCACTCAGTTGAGTAAGTAGTGCCTCTTTATTTTTTTGATACTGTTCACTACCAACAGCAATTTCGGATTGGAGAATAGTCACTGTTATTCCTCCTCAGCCTCAGTTTTTTTCTGAAAAATTTCAGGAATAAATGCACGATGGAAACCATTATAAGACTGACTATTTGTCGCCTCAGCTAGTGGATACATGCGTGTTCCTTGCGACGCAGCGCCATCAATACGCAGAGTTACACCGGACACAAAAGCTGCAGCATCGGACAGTAAATAACAAATCGCCGACGATACTTCTGACTCAGTTCCCATACGTTTTAGCGGTACATTGCCAGCAAGACTTGGAATAATTACTTTGGCAAAATCACCGCTATAATTATCCATACCAGATGACACAATCCACCCCGGTGCAACCGCATTTACACGAACGCCAGATTTGCCCCACTCAACCGATGCTGTTTTTGTTAAGTTATCGACCCCTGAACGCGCAGCTCCAGAATGCCCCATTCCTGGCATGCCGCCCCACATATCAGCAGTCATATTGACAATACTGCCGCCATGTTTTGCCATCCATTGGTTATAAGCTTCACGCATTAAATAGAAAGTTGCGTGCAAATTATTGCGCACTACTGCATCAAAACCATTTGCAGAGATATTCTCTAAAGCTGACGGGAACTGGCCACCCGCATTATTTACAAGACCATCGAGCTTGCCGAATTTCTCAATCACTTCGGCAATCATATTTTTCACTTGTTCTTCTTCACGGTTATCACAAACAATGAAATGAACCCGCCCACCATCTTCTATAATTTCTTGGCTTACTTTCTCTAATTTTTCAATTTTTCGTCCTGTAATCACCACTTGAGCGCCAAGGGCTGCAAGCTCATGTGCTGTACAACGGCCAATTCCTGAGCCGCCACCTGTCACAATAATGACTTTATTAGCGAAAGCATCTGGTCTAAAAATTGATTGATAACTCATCTTTGTTTCATCCATTCATTTTATTTTTCTAAAAGATTTGCCGGAACTTTTACAGGCATATCCAATAATTGCTGTGCAAATGCTTTACCTTGCGGATCGATTCGCAGGCTTGCAACACCACCACCACCCAAGGCATTCTCCAACATAAAATTCAGTGCATTTAAACTCGGTAATTCATAACGAATTACACGTCCCTTTTCAGCATCCAAAACATGCTGCATATAGCTTGCAACCGTCTGTTCAGTCAGTGCTGCACGAATCCACGGTAAATATTCTGCTTTACGGGCAATCACACCGATATTGCTATGATTGCCTTTATCACCACTGCGAGCATGCGCAATTTCAATCAAAGGAACTTCAATTTCATTCCCTTGATAAACCGCACTTTCACCCGCTGCTAAAGTATTGAATTGCTCTGTAGAAGTGTTCCGAGGAATCTCAACCGAATAGCGACTCCCCTCAAAATCGATTTCGACATTGACCTGTTTTTTATCAATTAAAAATGAAAATAACTTAATCACTGGAGATGCTTTTGGCCGCCCACCAACAATACCTGCCAAGGCTGGAGCCATACCTGTAGAAGCCTGTGCAATTTCAGATGCAAAGAACATACATGCTTCTTTAAACATGTGTTTTACAGCTATTTTGACCACCACTTCACGACTATTTAAAGCCTGAGCATGTTCGCCATAGGTACTTTCAATACCTAAAATCTCAACAGACTTTTCACTAAATGGCGGCACCGAACGCATTGCTAAAACACGCTCACATTTCGCCAAAATCGCATCAGCAATGACTTGTGCTTTTTGTGGTGCTTCACGGCCTGCAATTAAAAAACTGACTAAAACCCGATAACCATCAGGATAAGTTGCACTAACTTTATATTGCCCAGTCGGTGCTTGCCCTTTTGCACCTGTCACACGAACTCGGTGCTCCCCGACTTGCTCTAAGTGCACGTGGCTGAAATCAGCAATTACGTCAGGTAGTAAATATGCTTGGGGATTGCCAATTTCATAAACAATTTGTTCAGCAACCGTGGCGGTAGAAACCAGACCACCTGTCCCTTGTGGTTTGGTCACAACGAATGAACCACCTTCACTCACCTCAACCACTGGAAACCCCATGTTGTCGAAGCCTTGTACCAATTGCCAATCGGTAAAATTACCGCCTGTACATTGCGCACCACATTCAATGACATGACCTGCCAGCGAACCTTGTGCCAACTTATCGTAGTCATCTAAAGACCATTGATATTCATGAAGTAAAGGGGCAAGCACCACTGCCGAATCAACAACACGGCCAGTAATCACAATATCGGCGCCTAAGTCTAAGGCATCGCGAATAGCCACTGCACCCAAATAAGCATTACTGCTCGCCACCTGTTCTGGCAAAGCTTCACCGCTAAACATTTCCTGAATATTTTGCTGCTTAAGTTGCTCATGCTGCGCTAAAAGATCATCACCTAACACCACAGCCACTTTCAGATCTAGACCATATTCTTTAATTATTTTTTGCAAGGCATCTCGACACGCCAATGGATTAACACCACCAGCATTACTAATCACCTTAATCTTTTTCTCTGCAATTTTTTTAAGTAGAGGTGCCATCACTCGGCTGACAAAATCCAATGCATAGCCATGCTTTGGTTCCACCATCTTCGCTTTTGCCATAATCGACATGGTGATCTCTGACAAATAATCAAAAACCAAATAATTAATATCGGTTAGATGTACTAATTGGAAAGCGGCAGTATTGGTATCCCCCCAAAATCCTGAGGCACAACCTATTTTCACGACACGCTCATCATCCTGTTGATTACTTGCCATCTTATTTCTCATTATTTTGTTTAAAAATTACACTCAACATTACCAAGCAAGCGCTTGGTTTGTAAAGAGCAAAATGTTATTGTGAAATTGACCAAAACTGCCAAACTCGACAGCTCAGCTAAAACATGATGAGATTTGGCAACCTTTTCTGTTAAGTATTTTTATATAAAGGATCCGGCTTTCGCATGATTGCTACTTCAATTGAACAGATTCCAAATATCTCTTGTTTTGATGACAGCCCACGTGGTCGCTTATTACGAGGGGCTGCCTATCTATTTCATAAACAAGGCTATGACAAAACTACTGTACGCGAACTTGCTCAATTTATTGGAATTCAATCAGGTAGTTTATTTCATCACTTTAAAAGTAAAGATGACATCCTCGCTCACGTGATGGAGGAAACCATTATTTACAATCTTGCTCGTTTACAAGATGCGGCAGCTCAATCTACCGATCCAGAACAACAATTACGTGCTCTTATTAAAGCTGAACTCATTTCAATTACTGGAGATACAGGTGCAGCCATGGCTGTTTTGGTTTATGAATGGTTTGCCTTGTCAAAAGAAAAACAAGATGATCTTTTAAAAATGCGTAATGAATATGAGCAAATCTGGTTAGATGTTATTGAAAAATTACGTACTGAAGGCAAGGTAAAGCATGATGCCTTTATTTGGCGAAGATTAGTTGGCGGTGCAATTTCATGGACCGTCACTTGGTATAAAGCTGAGGGTAAAGTCAAAATTGATGAGTTAACCGAAATGGTTTGGGAGATGGCATTAAAATGAGTCTAGTCTATTTACGTAAACCCAAGAAAAATGACCTTGCAGAAATTAAAGAAGCTTATGCACGTAGTGTTGAATTACATCAACCGTGGGCATATCCACCAGCTGACTTTCAAACATATTTAGAACAAGAGCATCGCTATTTTGTCTGCTTAACCGATAGCCATGCGATTGCGGGAACATTTAATATTTCAAATATTATACGCGGTCACTTTCATTCAGCCTATTTGGGTTATGAAGCATTTCATCCCTATCAAGGTCATGGCTATATGACGCAAGGCCTCAAATTATTACTCAATGAAGCATTCAAAAATTTAAATTTACATAGGTTAGAAGCGAATATACAACCTGACAATATTGCTTCGATTCAATTAGTGACCCAAGCTGGTTTCATTAAAGAAGGTTTTTCTCGGCAATATCTTCGAATTGGAGAAAAAACATGGAAAGATCATGAACGTTGGGCAATTTTAAATGAGAAATGGATAGAACCATCTCAGTAAACTCTGAATGAGATGGTTTATACAAGCAAAACCTACTCTAAAATTAATAACCTAACTGCTTACTAATTAAATCTTTCATAATTTCTTCAGCACCACCACCAATCATATTGACCTTCACCTCACGGTAAATACGTTCCGACTTGGTACCTCGCATAAAGCCCATGCCACCTAATGTTTGCACAGCTGCATCAGCACAAAATTGCATAGTGCGAGTCGCAACATTTTTAAGCATTGAAATTTGTGCCACCAACTCAGGCCCTTGTAACTTCGGCTGAGTCATTTTCCATGCAGTTTCTTCAAGCAATGCCCGTGTTGAGGTTAATTGCGTTGCCATATCTACCAATTTATGACGAACCACTTGATGATCAATTAATCGCTTACCAAAAGTTTTTCGTTGCTGTGCCCATTCTAAAGCTTCTTCATAACAGACCAATGCATACCCATAAGCCACTACTCCCAAGAAGAACCGCTCCATATTAAAGTTATTCATAATGACTTTAAAACCGACGTTTTCTTTGCCGAGCAGATTTGATACAGATACTCGTACTTGATCAAAATGCAAATGAGCTGTATCAGAAGCCCACCACCCCATTTTCTTTAAAGGTGTTTTAGTAATTCCTTCACTGTGCGCATCAACGAGCAACATTGAAATACCTTCTGCACCTGTTTTAGTTGGGTCTGTACGCACTGCAACTGTATAGTAATCTGCACGAATTCCCGATGTGATAAACGTCTTCTCACCCGAGACAATGTAGTAATCACCATCACGAACAGCTTTAGTCTGTAATGCAGCGACATCCGAGCCACCACCAGGTTCTGTAATAGCTAAAGCAGAAATTTTTTCACCGGAAATAATACCTGGCAGGACTCTAGCCTTTAACTCCTCACTTCCAAAATGCTGAATGGGAGGGGCGCCAATTGTGTGTACCATGAGTGAGGTATGTACTCCCCCAGAACCCGCCTTTGCCATTTCAATACCAGCCAGTAATGAATAAAATGGATCTGCATCAGGAATACCACCATATTCTTCAGAAAAACCTAAACTTAATAGGCCAATTTCAGCTGCCTTTCTATAAAGCTCTCTAGGAAATGTCTCAGCCTCATCCCACTCATTAACAAAAGGAGCCATTTCTTTTTGTACAAATCGGCGAACATTGTCAGCAAAAGCAATGTGTTGTTCATTGTAGTAAATTGGATTGAGTTGCATGTTTAGAAATGTCCTAATGTTTTTATTTAATTCCTGCACATATCTTGTCATGTTTACAGTCAATCAAAAGTTGCAAGAATCTCCATTTTCTTGGCATAAAACATCAAACAGAATTATTTTTATTTATGTACAACGCCTATACTCTTAAGCAGCAACGGAAACCACGAACAGCATAATAAGACTGTGCTCCATTATGATAAATGAATACCCGACCATAACGTCGGTCAGCAAAAATAGCTCCATCTAACCGTCGAATCTCATCTGGGGTTTTGAGCCAACTTGATGTTTTAAAATCAAACTCCCCTAACTTTTGTAATTCATGGTATTGCTCTTCTGTGAGAAGCTCAGCTCCCATTTCTTTAGCCACATCGATTGCACTATTTTTTGGAGGATGATCTTTTCTAGCCTCCAAAGCCTCTCGATCATAACAAAGACTTCTACGACCTTTTGGACTCTCAGGAGAGCAATCGACAAATAAATATTCATCCTTCTGTTGATCATAAGAGACAACGTCAGGCTCTCCTCCAGTATTTTCCATTTCTTGCAATGACCATAATTTTTCAGACGATTCTAATAATTTAGCTCGGACATTTGTCCAATCAATTTCTTTATGGCGATGTGTGTTCTTTTCAAATCTCTTCTTTAATAGTTCAAGCAGTGAATCTAATTGTGTTGGAGTTAATTGTTTTTTAGTTGTCATTGAATAAATCCTTATAATTATTAAACTGAACGTCCATCAAAATAATTTATTTTTATTTTATCTAAGTCAATGTCATCTATACATCGAACATTAATCGCCAATATAGAATTACCTTGGGGATCTATACCTTGAGCATAAGGATGAATACCACAATTTTTGCAGAAATGATGATTAATCACATGCTTGTTAAAAGTATAGTTCGCTAAAATTTCAGGCGTTTCTAAAGAAACTTTAACTTGATTACTGGGTAAGAACCAAAGCAATGAGCCTTTTTTTTGACATATTGAACAATTACAAGATAAAACCTCTGACAACTCTCCTTCCACTACAAATTTAATCTGACCGCAATGGCAACTTCCTTGATATTTCATTGTTCTTACTCTTTATAATTTTCATCCTATTTACTTTTCCAGTTTAAAGAATAAGTTTCCATATAAAAATGTAATCGAGCTACTTAATATTGATTTAGAAGATGTAGGTCTTGCAGCCATTTCTAACTTAGAACGGGCTCGAAGTTTCCTTCATATATAAAAAAGGACTCATATAGAGTCCTTTTTTATGGTCTTACTGCATCTAAATTAAACAATCAATTTAATTTCCCATAAAGAAACACCCCCAACTGTTAAGTTGGGGGTGTTTAGAATAATGAGCTGGCGATGACTTACTCTCACATGGGAAACCCCACACTACCATCAGCGCTAAGAGGTTTCACTTCTGAGTTCGGGAAGGGATCAGGTGGTTCACTCTTGCTATGGTCGCCAGCACAACTGGTATGGATACTTGCATTGGTCTTAATGTGCCGATGCGTTTTCCAAATCTTTACAGATGGGCTGATTGAATCTTACTTTATTTGTTCATTTTAGCTAAGCGTATAACTAAATCAAGTTGCTTTGCATATTAATGAATCGATTGATGCTTTATATACAACTGCTTGGGTGTTGTATAGTCAAGCCTCACGAGCAATTAGTATTGGTCAGCTTCACATATCACTATGCTTCCACATCCAACCTATCAACGTCCTAGTCTCGAACGGCTCTTTAGAGGACATAAAGTCCTAGGGAAATCTTATCTTGAGGTAGGCTTCCCGCTTAGATGCTTTCAGCGGTTATCCCTTCCGAACATAGCTACCCGGCGATGCGACTGGCGTCACAACCGGTACACCAGAGGTTCGTCCACTCTGGTCCTCTCGTACTAGGAGCAGATCCTCTCAAATTTCCAGCGCCCACGGTAGATAGGGACCGAACTGTCTCACGACGTTCTAAACCCAGCTCGCGTACCTCTTTAAATGGCGAACAGCCATACCCTTGGGACCTGCTTCAGCCCCAGGATGAGATGAGCCGACATCGAGGTGCCAAACACCGCCGTCGATATGAACTCTTGGGCGGTATCAGCCTGTTATCCCCAGAGTACCTTTTATCCGTTGAGCGATGGCCCTTCCATACAGAACCACCGGATCACTAAGACCTACTTTCGTACCTGCTCGACTTGTGGGTCTCGCAGTTAAGCGCGCTTTTGCCTTTATACTCTACGCGTGATTTCCGACCACGCTGAGCGCACCTTCGTACTCCTCCGTTACTCTTTAGGAGGAGACCGCCCCAGTCAAACTACCCACCAGACATGGTCCTCGCCCCGGATTACGGGGCAGAGTTAGAACCTCAACATTACCAGGGTGGTATTTCAAGGACGGCTCCATTGGAACTAGCGTTCCAACTTCAAAGCCTCCCACCTATCCTACACAAGTAAGGTCAAAGTTCAATGTCAAGCTGCAGTAAAGGTTCACGGGGTCTTTCCGTCTAGCCGCGGGTACACTGCATCTTCACAGCGATTTCGATTTCACTGAGCCTCTGCTGGAGACAGCGCCGCCATCATTATGCCATTCGTGCAGGTCGGAACTTACCCGACAAGGAATTTCGCTACCTTAGGACCGTTATAGTTACGGCCGCCGTTTACTGGGGCTTCGATCAAGAGCTTCGCTTACGCTAACCCCATCAATTAACCTTCCAGCACCGGGCAGGCATCACACCCTATACGTCCACTTTCGTGTTTGCAGAGTGCTATGTTTTTAATAAACAGTTGCAGCGGCCTGGTTTCTGTGGCTGCCAATAGCTCAGACCGCAAGGGTCATCACCGTCAGCAGCGTACCTTCTCCCGAAGTTACGGTACCATTTTGCCTAGTTCCTTCAGCAGAGTTCTCTCAAGCGCCTTGGTCTACTCGACCTGACCACCTGTGTCGGTTTCGGGTACGATTCCTGTGTAACTGAAGCTTAGAGACTTTTCCTGGAAGCATGGTATCAGCCACTTCGCTGTACAAGTACAGCTTGCTATCAGATCTCAGCATAGAGCACCCCGGATTTGCCTAAGATGCATGCCTACTTCCTTCCACCTGGACAACCAACGCCAGGCTGACTTAACCTTCTCCGTCCTCTCATCGCATTACACAGAAGTATTGGAATATTAACCAATTTCCCATCGACTACGCCTTTCGGCCTCGCCTTAGGGGTCGACTCACCCAGCCCCGATTAACGTTGGACTGGAACCCTTGGTCTTTCGGCGAACGGGTTTTTCACCCGTTTTGTCGTTACTCACGTCAGCATTCGCACTTCTGATACCTCCAGCATACTTCTCAATACACCTTCATCGGCTTACAGAACGCTCCCCTACCACTTGACTAAAAGTCAAATCCGCAGCTTCGGCACATAGTTTTAGCCCCGTTACATCTTCCGCGCAGGCCGACTCGACTAGTGAGCTATTACGCTTTCTTTAAAGGGTGGCTGCTTCTAAGCCAACCTCCTAGCTGTCTATGCCTTCCCACATCGTTTCCCACTTAACTATGATTTTGGGGCCTTAGCTGGCGGTCTGGATTGTTTTCCTCTTGACTACGGACGTTAGCACCCGCAGTCTGTCTCCCGGATAGTACTCATAGGTATTCGGAGTTTGCATCGGTTTGGTAAGTCGGGATGACCCCCTAGCCGAAACAGTGCTCTACCCCCTATGGTATTCGTCCGAGGCGCTACCTAAATAGCTTTCGGGGAGAACCAGCTATCACCAGGCTTGATTAGCCTTTCACCCCTATCCACAAGTCATCCCCTGGCTTTTCAACGACAGTGGGTTCGGTCCTCCAGTTAGTGTTACCCAACCTTCAACCTGCTCATGGATAGATCGCCTGGTTTCGGGTCTATACCCAGCAACTAAACGCCCTATTAAGACTCGATTTCTCTACGGCTCCCCTATACGGTTAACCTCGCTACTGAATATAAGTCGCTGACCCATTATACAAAAGGTACGCAGTCACCGAACAAGTCGGCTCCCACTGCTTGTATGCATGCGGTTTCAGGATCTATTTCACTCCCCTCACAGGGGTTCTTTTCGCCTTTCCCTCACGGTACTGGTTCACTATCGGTCAGTCAGGAGTATTTAGCCTTGGAGGATGGTCCCCCCATATTCAGACAAGGTTTCACGTGCCTCGCCCTACTCGTCATCATTATGTGTGCCCTTTCGTGTACGGGAATATCACCCTCTACGTTCGCACTTCCCAGAGCGTTCCACTAAAACACACATAACTTAATGGGCTGATCCCCGTTCGCTCGCCGCTACTAAGGGAATCTCAATTGATTTCTTTTCCTAAGGGTACTGAGATGTTTCACTTCCCCTCGTTCGCCTTGCAACACTATGTATTCATGTTGCAATACCTACCTTAAAGTAGGTGGGTTCCCCCATTCAGAAATCTCCGGATCAAAGGATATTTGCCGCCTCCCCGGAGCTTATCGCAGGCTATTACGTCTTTCATCGCCTCTGACTGCCAAGGCATCCACCACATGCACTTAATTACTTGACTATACAACCCCAAACAGTCGTCAACACTTACAAGTGAGTGTTGTCCGTGCGATTCTTCATCGCTACTATCTGTTGCCTGTGTATTTAAACACTGTACAGCTTCAATCTAAATTCATATACCAAAACGCTTGATTCAGTTAATTTGCTAGTTCTCAATTCATCTAGATTAATTGCTTAATCTAAACTCTTGAGTGAACAATTTATTTCAGACTCAATTTTGCCAATCTGTTAATGAATAAACACGCCTTCGTCAGGTCATGCTTAATACCGTGATACTTAAATCACAGAAGTTAATAAACTAAGATCTAAATCTCTATTTACTAATTTCTGTAATCCGAACTTCTCTTAAGTTCTGGTGGAGACTAGGAGAGTCGAACTCCTGACCTCCTGCGTGCAAAGCAGGCGCTCTACCAACTAAGCTAAGTCCCCAGCTTACATCATCAGTCATGTATCTTTTATCTATAACTTCAACCAGTCAAAGTCATGGTGGGTCTGACAAGACTTGAACTTGTGACCCCACGCTTATCAAGCGTGTGCTCTAACCAACTGAGCTACAGACCCTCAGATACATCTATGAAGAACAACTTGTTGTGGATTCTTACCAATCGTCAATCTTTCGTTAAGGAGGTGATCCAGCCGCAGGTTCCCCTACGGCTACCTTGTTACGACTTCACCCCAGTCATCGGCCACACCGTGGTAACCGCCCTCTTTGCAGTTAGGCTAGCTACTTCTGGTGCAACAAACTCCCATGGTGTGACGGGCGGTGTGTACAAGGCCCGGGAACGTATTCACCGCGGCATTATGATCCGCGATTACTAGCGATTCCGACTTCATGGAGTCGAGTTGCAGACTCCAATCCGGACTACGATCGGCTTTTTGAGATTAGCATCCTATCGCTAGGTAGCAACCCTTTGTACCGACCATTGTAGCACGTGTGTAGCCCTGGCCGTAAGGGCCATGATGACTTGACGTCGTCCCCGCCTTCCTCCAGTTTGTCACTGGCAGTATCCTTAAAGTTCCCGACATTACTCGCTGGCAAATAAGGAAAAGGGTTGCGCTCGTTGCGGGACTTAACCCAACATCTCACGACACGAGCTGACGACAGCCATGCAGCACCTGTATGTAAGTTCCCGAAGGCACCAATCCATCTCTGGAAAGTTCTTACTATGTCAAGGCCAGGTAAGGTTCTTCGCGTTGCATCGAATTAAACCACATGCTCCACCGCTTGTGCGGGCCCCCGTCAATTCATTTGAGTTTTAGTCTTGCGACCGTACTCCCCAGGCGGTCTACTTATCGCGTTAGCTGCGCCACTAAAGCCTCAAAGGCCCCAACGGCTAGTAGACATCGTTTACGGCATGGACTACCAGGGTATCTAATCCTGTTTGCTCCCCATGCTTTCGCACCTCAGCGTCAGTGTTAGGCCAGATGGCTGCCTTCGCCATCGGTATTCCTCCAGATCTCTACGCATTTCACCGCTACACCTGGAATTCTACCATCCTCTCCCACACTCTAGCTAACCAGTATCGAATGCAATTCCCAAGTTAAGCTCGGGGATTTCACATTTGACTTAATTAGCCGCCTACGCGCGCTTTACGCCCAGTAAATCCGATTAACGCTTGCACCCTCTGTATTACCGCGGCTGCTGGCACAGAGTTAGCCGGTGCTTATTCTGCGAGTAACGTCCACTATCTCTAGGTATTAACTAAAGTAGCCTCCTCCTCGCTTAAAGTGCTTTACAACCATAAGGCCTTCTTCACACACGCGGCATGGCTGGATCAGGCTTCCGCCCATTGTCCAATATTCCCCACTGCTGCCTCCCGTAGGAGTCTGGGCCGTGTCTCAGTCCCAGTGTGGCGGATCATCCTCTCAGACCCGCTACAGATCGTCGCCTTGGTAGGCCTTTACCCCACCAACTAGCTAATCCGACTTAGGCTCATCTATTAGCGCAAGGTCCGAAGATCCCCTGCTTTCTCCCGTAGGACGTATGCGGTATTAGCATTCCTTTCGAAATGTTGTCCCCCACTAATAGGCAGATTCCTAAGCATTACTCACCCGTCCGCCGCTAAGATCAGTAGCAAGCTACCTCTCTCCGCTCGACTTGCATGTGTTAAGCCTGCCGCCAGCGTTCAATCTGAGCCATGATCAAACTCTTCAGTTAAAAATCATTTTGCACCTTATTAAAGACAAGGTGCCAATTCTGGCTCATCAATTTTCTGACTTAAATTTCGCTCAAATAAACTTCGAGTAATTTAAACCAATCAATCAATGATAATATTTCGATTAATCAATCAGTAAAAATCCACACAAGTTGTTCTTCAATTCTCTTAATGATCTTCTTCCTGGTTCGTCACCAGCAAGCTAGGTCGGCTATATTACTCTTAATCTCTTAAAAGTCAACAGGTAATTTCGATATTTTTAAAACTTAATCTCAAAACCAACTTCTCATTAAATTCATCACTTAAAGTAACCAACTTAATTCCAAGTAACTGTTTTTCAACAAGTTCTTATCTGCATCACCGCCGATGGATGTGCATTATAGACCATTAAATCTCGTTGGCAACCCCTTTTTTAATATTACTGCAACAACAGTTCACTTTTTAATCAAAAAATACCAAAAATAATCATTTTTTATATAAACATGGCTGTAAAAGCATCAATTTATCTAAAATTTTCTCGTCTTGATTCTTTTCCTGCCACCTAAGTGGGCGACAATCAATATATTCACAATATCCACCCTCACCTTGTAAACATTGTTCATTCCAACTTAATTGGTATTGAAAGCTTCCTACATACCCAGCAGCCAATCCAAACTTATAGTCACCACGGCTTTGTGCATAAAGTTCAAAAATAATTTTTCCATTTTTTTTACACTGCCAAGAAAATTCTCTGGGTAAATACATCTCTTTACCGTTCGGTGTTCTAACTTTTGGATAAACGCGATGGATATGTAAATTTACATCTTCAGTAAAACTCTCAACAGGCTTCCCAAATTCTTGAATATCTAATCTTGAACATAAGATGATATTCCACTGATTTCTTATTTGTGAAAATGCAAGCTGAGTCGTTTCATTTAAATTAATAATTTGGCATGTGTAAAAACATAAAGATAAGAACGGTAAATGCAGGGCTCTTGCGTGTTTAAATCGTCCCAACCCTTCAACTTGATACTTTTGCCCTTTATAAAAAACTTCACCTTCACATAAACATAGTGTTGACCAATAGTCCGAAACACCCCACTGCAATGCAGAATTATTAGAGATATTTTCTGAAATATGAATAGTAAGATTACAACCCATTTCTAGGTCTAATCTCTGGAGATGGATCTTTGGGATTTTCCACTCAATCAAGTCTGTTTTATCAAACTTGTATTGCTCTGAGTCAAACTGGCACTGCCGCCGAATAGAATAAGTTTTTAAATGTCCCACACTATGTTGGCTATTACTTACAAGCACAGTTGCAGTATCAATTGCCGAAGTCGTAATGGTGTGAGCGTTATAGCAAAGAGGAATTCGTGGCTGCCCAACTAGACTAATGTAATTAAAGTAACGCAGTGGAGCAGGAAGATTTGGAAGGATTAAGCCTTGATAAACTATTTTAAAAAAGCCGCGAGAAGGCTGATATACAACCCCCTCTTTAGCATTCAGGCCCAGCTGCTGTAATTGATTAATTTGACTTATCAACTTAGGCATACTGAACCTCTTCTATTTTATGTTTTTATTGTTTCGTTACTCTTTCGTGCAAATAGTGTCGTAACAAAACCAGAAAGAGCATAGAGAATTGAAACAGTCAAAATGCCCATTGGAATATTATAAGTGATTGCTGCAAAAATCAGTACTACTGGCAACATAACTACAAAGGGAACGCGTTTACGGTCCATTTGTTTGAAAGAGTAATATTTAATATTGGAAATCATGAGCAACCCCACAACAACCATAATCACAGCATTAATGGATTTAATCGCTATATCACGTAAATCAAAAATGAAAGGATAATCGCGAGCAACCCACACAAGGGAAATAATGATAATGGCAGCGAGTGGACTTGCAATCCCAATAAAATAGCGCTTATCAACAACACCAATTTGTACATTGAAACGTGCTAAACGGAAAGCTGCACATGCTGTATAAACAAAACAACATGCTAACCCGATACGGCCTAAATCATGCAAACTCCAGCTATACATCAGCATTGCCGGAGCCACACCAAAAGCTAATAAATCAGAAAGAGAATCATATTGCTCGCCAAAAGCACTTTGTGCACCAATCGCGCGAGCAACTCGGCCATCTAGACCATCTAGAAGCGCTGCTATAAAAATGGCATAAATAGCTTGGGTAAAATCCCCATTCATACTTGCAATGATGGAATAGAAACCAGACAACAAAGCGGCTGTCGTAATTAAGTTAGGCCAAAGATAAATACCTCGGCGCTTCACTTTTTGTCCTTCCGGATTATCCTCTTCTTCAACCACTTCGAATGTAATCCCATCAAATGAATGTTCATTATGAGTTAAATCTTGCTCTGGTTTAGGCGCATTTGTCATTATTTTCTATTCCAAACATGTGCATTGATTTAAGTTAACTGTTACTCACCTACTAACCAGCGAACAGCAGCGTGACCACCAGTTTCTTGCATGCGTAGATGCGGGAATAACCACTGTAGAGCCTGGTCAGCCTGTTCAGAGAACTGCCAAGGTGGGTTAATCACTAATAGACCACAACCATTCAAGCCTACAGGTGTGTCATCTGGCCATACACAAATTTCGCAGACCAACTGACGGCGAATTCCTGTTTTAAACATTTTCTTTTCAAAACGTTCAATCATCGCTCGGTCTTTAATTGGATACCAAACTGCAAAAACGCCTGTTGGCCATTTCTTATGAGCTTGTTGTAACAGTTCAACTAATTGCGGAAAATCTTTACGTTCTAATTCGTAAGGTGGGTCAATCATGACCAAACCACGTTTTTCTTTTGGCGGAATTACGCCGAGCAGACCTTCGTAGGCATCACGTTCATGTAAACCTGCACGTTTATCATAAATATTGTGTCGCAATTGTTGAAAGACATCACGTTGCATTTCAAAAATTGTTGCCTTATCAATTTCACGCATGCCTTGCAAAGCAAACCATGGTGAGCCCGGATAACTACCTTTGCCTTCTTCAGAGCGTAGCTGTTCTACCAACTTCAAATATTGTTGGATTGCTTCAGGTGCCTGACGCTTTTCCATTTCAGATATTTGAACTAGACGGTGAATGCCTGTAAGAAACTCTCCAGACTTTTGTGCAGGCGCCAGAGATAAATCATATTTTCCTGCACCTCCATGCGTATCGATATAACGATAAGGTTTATCTTTAGCATTTAAACGGTTGAGAAGCTGTAGCAAAAGCACATGCTTCATAACATCTGCAAAGTTGCCCGCATGGAAATGGTGACGGTAATTCATGTTGACTTTAATTCCTCAATTCAACAAATAGTTTAACATGAAAAAAATATTCTTTCGTAAGGTTGTGATCATCTAAAATAGAGCGGCTTGATATTTTTACGATCTACTCGAGGTTATATGCTCTCTCACCCGCTTCCAGACTCATGGGATCTGGATCAAATTCTAGATGATTTAAATACGCATGGCTTTGCGATTATTAATCAAGCCTATTCGGATCAATATCGCGCTCAAGTCGCTAACGAGTGTAACCATCATATTGATGAGTTTAGAGAAGCTGGCATTCAAAACGGCGTGATGAGTAATATCCGTAGCGATCATATTCTCTGGATTAATGATCAACTTCCTATTGCTCAGCAACATATTGAAACCTTAACTTCTTTTTCACAAAATCTAAATCAAGCATTCTATTTAGGAATTAAAGAAGTGGAAGCTCATTTCGCCCGTTATGGTTTGGGTGAGTTTTATGCTTTACACCGAGACAATCCTCAGCAAAAAAATGATCGTATTATCTCAACCGTTTATTATTTACATCCAGAATGGCAAGAAGATTGGGGTGGTCAATTACGACTGCAAGATAAAAATGAGAAGTGGCATATCGTTAATCCAGAACCAAATCGACTTGTAATATTTCAAAGCTACTTATTACATGAAGTATTAACTTCAAAACAACAAAGACTCTCTATCACAGCTTGGCTTCGTAGCGGAAATTCGATTTGGGTTTAATGGTTACTCTTTAAATTTGGTAAATGAACCCGATATAAAAGCTATTGATTAAAGAAGGTAATGGCGTATGTCTATTGAAAGTAAAACAATTGTGAACCGAATTGGTGAAACAGACCAACTTTATTTGACTGAAAATACGCCTGAACTTGCTTTGGAGCGTGCAGAGTTACGCATGCAACTTGTCGTATTAAGTCGTGTTCGCCAAGAACAACTTCATTTTTTACAAGAAGCGATTGTTTTGCTTGAACAAGCTCGTATGGAATATGAAGAAATGCCTTTGAGCTTATATCTTAATTTGTCTCTACACTTAGCCAAAGCGTATATGCTTTATTTTGAACTAAATAAAGAAAAACGTTTTGCGTTGATTACTCAACAAATTTTGAAGCCATTAGCACATCATGAACATGCTGATATTTATTTCTTCTTGGCTTATGCGTCAGCCGCTCGACAAGAGTCGGCATTGACTCGCCATTGGTTAACTAAATATTTATCAACAAGCACGTGTGATCTTGAATTGCTTCATGGCCAACCTGTATTTGACCTTGTCCGTCATGAGCCATGGTACAAGGATCAATTAAAAATAAAGACACATTAAACAGTTAATGTAATTGGGCCTGTTTTATATATTGAATGTAAAACAGGCCTTTGTTTTATTCGTTTATTTTTTCACACTATCTTCGTGTAGTTGTTCATTAAGTTCATCAATCACCACAATCCATTCATCATCTTTTTCCCAATGGCTCTTTAAAAAATCACTTTGACCTTTTGACCAAAAAGAGGCTTCATGTAATTTCTGCTCAGCAGGCAATTGATGTGTTTTGATAAAGTTTTCGATGCTTGCTTCATCTGAAGCTAAACCCAGCTGATCAAATAAAAGCTCTAAAGTAGGTTGCTGTTCAAACATTGTTATTCTCCTATAACTTGTTTTAAATCATCTATTAACTAATCTAACAATAAAACCTTTTTATATGCATGATAATGTTTATATTTTCTTGTTGTTTTTTGTGTTTTGTTTCAAATGATTAAATATAAAAAAGCACTCTAAAAAGAGTGCTTTTTTTAACTTATCAAAAAGATAAATTATTTCAACATGTCAGCAATTGCTGCACGTTCTTCTTCAAGCTCATTTAACGTAAAGTTGATACGCTCACGGCTGAATTCATCGATTTCTAAACCTTGAACGATTTTGTATTCACCATTCTCAGTTGTTACAGGGAAACCGAACATAACGCCTTCTGGAATACCATAAGAACCGTCAGATGGAATACCCATAGTTACCCATTTGCCGTTTGTGCCAAGTGCCCAATCGCGCATATGGTCAATTGCAGCGTTAGCAGCAGAAGCAGCAGAAGACAAACCACGCGCTTCGATAATCGCAGCACCACGTTTACCAACAGTTGGAAGGAACACATCTTTGTTCCATGCCGCATCGTTGATTTTGTCTTTTAAGCTTTCGCCATTTGCAGTTGCAAAACGGTAGTCAGCATACATTGTTGGAGAGTGGTTGCCCCAAACTGTTAAGTGTTCGATATCAGCAACTGCAACACCAGCTTTTTGAGCAACTTGAGTCAACGCACGGTTGTGGTCAAGACGCAACATAGCAGTAAAGTTTTTCGCTGGAAGATCTGGAGCAGAGTTCATAGCGATGTAAGCGTTAGTGTTTGCAGGGTTACCTACAACTAATACTTTAACGTCACGACTAGCAACTTCGTTTAATGCTTGACCTTGACCGATGAAAATTTCACCGTTAACTTTTAACAAGTCAGCACGTTCCATACCAGGACCACGTGGACGAGAACCTACCAATAAAGCGTAGTCAGCATCTTTAAATGCAACTTTCGGATCATCAGTCCCGATCATGCCAGCCAATAAAGGGAAAGCACAGTCATCAAGTTCCATCATTACGCCTTTAAGCGCTTGTTGAGCTTTTTCAACTGGAACTTCAAGCAATTGTAAAATAACAGGTTGATCTTTACCTAACATTTCACCGCTTGCGATACGGAATAATAAGCTGTAACCAATTTGACCTGCAGCGCCAGTCACGGCAACACGAACGGGTTGCTTCATGTAATTGTCTCCAATGAGTGTCCTTAATCGGGCTAAATAGGAATTCCATCTAACCAAATCATCATAAACGGCAAAGATTGTACTCTAAAGATGTGGCAGATGCATGTAAAAGCGACTCATTTTCACCAAAAGTCTGATAGAAAATACAAATTAATCTTTACAAATAGATTCAATGTATGGTCAGCATTTTTTTACGAAATGATAGTTACCTTTAGTAACTACCTTTAATCGTAATTTCACCAGGGCAATTCGATACCACATGATTTGCACATTGTTTATATTGGCCTTTTACCGTGTAACATACCTTCACTTCCGTTAAAACAACATCTGAACGTGATAACTGACAAGTCAAACGAATACCATTTTGCGGCAAGCTCGGATTAAGACGAGTAAATTGCTGTTTTAAGGCCGACTGTTGAATTTCAACATTTGTCGAACTGGTAAGACTAGCTGGAATTTTTAAACGTTCAGCAAAGTTAATGACTGTCCGGAAATATTGACTTGCATTCATAGGAACGCATCCCCCTACACTCTTCCAAAGCTGTACACGAGCATTGTTGTCAGGCATGACCCGAGCTACGACTTTGGCTTGCAATGGGGAAAGAGCTGCCGAACTTTCTGTTGAACAATCAGTCTGATTTGTTTCTGGCATAAGGCCTGTAATTGTCAGTGAATATCCTTCAAGACATTTACGTTGTTTTTGTTTAGAGGGATCTAACGCACATGCGGCAGGTGTCATTTGTACGTGCATAACATATCCCTGTAAATTAACAGGTTCGGCATGCAAAACGGAACTCATCAATCCTACCCCTGCACAGATAAGCCACCATGCAAGTTGCAAAATTGAACGAAGTTCCAAATATCTATATTTCATTTAATTAAAACTTGAATATGCCAATTAAAAGAAGATCCATCATCAACCACCTAAACTTAAGGCGATGTACGCATTGGAATGACTTTCATACGTTGTGATAATGATTGAGCCCCTTGCCCTAATATCACACCATAATGTGTTGCATTCGTCATAACATGCTTGACATAGTCTCTGGTTTCTAACAATGGAATTGTCTCTGTATATTGATCAGCCGAAATTGATTGAAAGTCCGGTTGCCAACGTCTTGCCCGATTAGGTCCAGCATTATAACCTGCCGTTGCCAAAACTGGATTATTGCTTAATTGTCCCTGAATCATCGACAAATAAAATGTACCATATCGAATATTGGTATTCATTTCATTTAATGCCGCTGGATTATAGGTTTCGCCCATTTGACGTGCAATCAACTTTGCCGTATCGGGCATAATTTGCATAAGTCCACCCGCTCCAACGTGAGAGCGTGCAGAGGTAACAAATCGGCTTTCTTGTCGCATTAAACCATAAGCCCACGCTGGATCAATTCCTGCATTGTAACTATGACTTACGACATTAGTCTTATGGGGGGTCACATAGCGATACGTATCATTATGTTTATTTGTTGTACGATCTGCTGCGTAAATCGCACGGTCATACCATCCCATATCATGAGCACGCTTTGCAGCAGCTAACAACACACCATCATCATGTTGAAGATAAGCTTGTCGAACGGCCCAGTTCCATTCTCGATTGGTATAAGTTGGATTTGCATTAATACGTCTTAAAGTAAAAGCACGATTAAAGTGAACATTCTGATCTAAACGTCTTAAATCACTTGCTGTTGGCTGGTCATCATAAGGTTGGTGATTATAACGTTCACCCAAACGATCTTTAGCTAACAGGTTGTGATAGTCATCGCCACTTTCAGCTAATTTCTTATAAATACGTTGCGCAGTATTTTTTGAATTACTGTCATTGCGCTGTTCTGTTGCACGAGCAAGCCAATATTGCCAGCGATCTTCTTGTTTTTGTGTCACGCTCATAGCATCAATAGCACGAATTAAACTTTCCCACGCACCAAATCGAATTGCCTGACGCGCATAAATTTCAGCTTCTTCAGGGCTTAGAGGGTAACCGTAACTTGCATCAAAATATTGAAGAACTTCACGATTGAAATTATTTTTCATGACTGTGGTGCCACCAATATAAGCGACCGTTCTATATAAATACTTTTGTATATTATCTGGTGTACCTTGAGCGACACGTTGTACGTTCGAAAAAGCATTAGGTAAGTCATTATTAGCCAAACGACCTAATGCAAAAATCAAATAAGCATAGTCCGTATCATTTGTTTTAGGCGCACTCCATAAATAATTGAGTGGGTTAGCCTGAATTTGATTAAGCTGAGCCAAAGACAAATTCATACCTAAAGTCTGTGCCGTAGCAAGGGCCTGTCCTGTTAAACCAGAACGTAATTGCACCCAAAGGCGCTGTTGCTTATCTTGCTGACTCATTAATGGGCTAGATAACATCAAGCGTCCAAGCCCCACACAAGATTCAGGTTGCGATTCGGTGGCTAACCATACATCTTTATATTCAGCAAAAACTAATGCATCACCGGTTTTGGCTCTCACCTGCGCCAATGCACAGTTTTCGGCCTGATCTGGATTCGTGACATAAGATAGTAAAGGTTGTGCAGATGCGAAGTCAGCTTGTTTAACTTTTTCTTCAACATAATCGGCTGCTAATTTCTCAGCCATTGCTGATTGAGGATAACGTTGAGCAAAACTTACAATCGAAGCTGAAGGTTGAAAGCCAAGATTGGTATTAAGTTTCCAATATTCTGGATAGTACCCCAATACATCATTTTGCATAGCAAGCTGATATTGGTCTAATAACGCGGTATTGCCACTATTTGCAGCATTTAATGCATCATTGAACTGCTCTTCGGCAGCATAGGTAAATGAACAACCAAGTAAACACATAGCTCCTAACCAGCTACGATGCATATATTTATTTTTCATTACACGACTATGGATTGATGAGCTCTTTCTACTTGGTCTCATAAATGTGTTAAACCCTGACTATTCACCTTCAAAGCATAGTTTAATTAGTCTTCGTGCTTTCTTTTGTTGTGTTATGTAACTCTATGATTCAACATCATTAAAATTCACATAATTTACTTCAAAAAAACGGTGTCACGTTCTAAAGGTTTACTGTTATCGGTTCGGTCCAAATACTGCTATAATGAATGGTTTGACCCATTTTGGGCAAATTTATTCTTTTTTAGATCGATCTGTTAGGAGCCTGCATGACGGTTCAAACCTTCATTCCCAATGGTGCCAAAGCTGCCTCAGAAAACACTGTTACCCAGCCAACGCACACCACTGATGTTTCAATAAAAAAACTTTATATTGAAACTCAAGGGTGTCAGATGAATGAGTATGACAGTCACCGTATGGCAGACCTTTTAGGGGACTCTCACGGTTACATTTTAACGAGTAACCCTAATGAAGCAGACATCCTGCTCATGAATACGTGTTCTATCCGTGAAAAAGCACAGGAAAAAGTATTTAGTGAATTAGGGCGCTGGCGTAAACTAAAAGACAAGAATCCTGATCTTGTGATTGGTGTCGGTGGATGTGTTGCCTCTCAAGAAGGCGACAATATTCAAAAACGTGCGCCTTATGTAGACATGATTTTTGGCCCTCAAACATTACACCGTTTACCACAAATGCTTGATCAACATAATGCTCAAGTAGAAAAACCTAAAAAAGACAAAATCAAACTCGTTGATATTTCTTTCCCAGATATTGAAAAGTTCGACTTTTTACCAGAACCACGCGTAGAAGGCTTTAAAGCATTTGTTTCTATCATGGAAGGCTGTTCTAAATACTGCTCTTTCTGTGTAGTTCCATATACACGCGGTGAAGAAGTTTCTCGACCTTTAGATGATGTACTTGCAGAAATTGCAGGCCTTGCTGAAAAAGGTGTCCGTGAAATTTCACTTCTTGGTCAAAATGTAAATGGTTATCGTGGTGAAACCTTCGAAGGTGGCATCTGTACTTTCCCTGAATTGTTACGACTCGTTGCAGAAATTCCGGGTATTGGACGCTTACGTTATACAACATCGCACCCACTTGAGTTCTCTGATGAGTTAATTCAGTGTTATGAAGATTTACCTCAAATGGTGTCACATTTACACTTGCCTGTTCAAAGTGGTTCGAATGACGTTTTACAGGCAATGAAGCGAAATCACACGATTGATGTTTATATCGATAAAATTGCGAAGCTACGTAAAATTCGTCCAGACATGCATTTATCAAGTGATTTTATTATTGGCTTCCCTGGTGAAACTGATGAAAATTTTGCAGAAACATTACAATTTATCAAAGATTTAGATTTCGACCATTCTTATAGTTTTGTTTATTCGAAACGCCCAGGTACACCTGCATCGGACTTGCCAGACACCACACCTGAGCAAGTTAAAAAAGAGCGTTTAGCTCAAGTTCAGAAAGTCATTAAACAGTCTAGTATTGAAAAAACAGATGCCATGTTAGGTAAAATTGAACGTGTACTTATTGAAAAAGTATCTGATCAAGACCCTAATATTTTAATTGGTACTGCTGACAATACACGTCTAGTCACTTTCGTTGGTGATGCAACTTGGGTTGGCCGTTTTGCAGAGATCGAGATTACTGAAATTAAAACTTTAAATTTTGTTTACGGTGAGCTCTTGAATCTTGAACCTGACGTGGCGTAATGTAGAGGTATTCTAAAGTCTACTGAAAGGTTTTCTCTTGACTGCAGCGATTCGACGTACCGTAACATTTCCTGAAATTTCAATGGAACGTTTAAAGAGCATTCTAGGTGCCTATAATGGGCACCTGAAGCAAATTGAACAGCGTTTAGATGTCAAAATTACTCATCGTGGAGATGTTTTTCACATAGATGGTGAAATAGATGCTGTTGGGAGAGCCGAAGCATTATTGCAACGACTCTACGAAGAGTCTGAGGTATCCCAGCAAATCAGTGCTGATCTATTACACCTCCTCATTCAATCGTCACAAACTGAACGCAATTTCGAGTTGGTTGGTGACGAAATGGATGAACACGATGCGCCGCTTGATGTCTATTTCCAGACCCGAAAAGGCCGCATTAATCCACGTGGTGCCAATCAAAAACGTTATGTACAACGTATTTTACAAAGCGATATTTCTTTTGGTGTAGGCCCTGCTGGTACAGGTAAAACCTATTTAGCAGTTGCTGCCGCCGTAGACATGCTAGAACGTAACGAAATCCAACGGATTTTACTTGTACGTCCTGCTGTAGAAGCTGGAGAAAAGCTGGGTTTCTTACCTGGTGATTTAACCCAGAAAATTGACCCCTATTTACGTCCTCTTTACGACGCACTTTACGAAATGCTTGGCTTTGAAAAAGTTGCTAAGTTAATCGAGCGTCAAGTCATTGAGGTTGCGCCTCTTGCATATATGCGTGGGCGCACACTTAACCATTCATTTGTCATTTTGGATGAAGCTCAAAACACAACACCAGAACAAATGAAAATGTTCTTGACTCGTTTAGGTTTTGGCTCTCGTGCAGTGATTACAGGTGACATTACCCAAGTAGATTTACCTCGAGGTCAACAATCTGGTTTGGCACACGCACTCCGCGTACTCGAAAATATTACAGAAATTCATATTACCCGTTTCCATTCCCGTGACGTTGTACGTCACCAACTGGTTCAAAAAATCGTTGAAGCGTATGAAGGATGGGATGGTGAACAACAGCGTCTTAATGCTGAAGCACGTGCTGAGCGCAAAGCACGTCAAGAAGCATTAGTTGCTGAAAACGATACAGCAGCAGACTTGCAACATCAGGATGCTTAAGGATTTATTTTGAAAATCAGTTTAAGTTTACAACAAGACTTTCAATCACCTGAGTTAGAGCTCAAACGAGCTCAACTCAAAAAAATTATTGAGACAACTTTACGCCACGTTGGCTATAAAGAAGATTGCGAAATTGGCGTTGCTTGTGTCGATTTAGCAGAAAGCCAACAACTTAATCTGCAATATAGAGAGAAAGATAAACCAACTAATGTTTTATCATTTCCAAGTGATATTCCTGAAGAAGTTTTACCAATGCTAGATGCCTTACCTTTAGGCGATTTAGTTATTTGTATTCCAGTGGTATTACAAGAAGCATTAGAACAGAAAAAAACTGCCCAAAACCATTTTGCACATCTATTAGTACATGGTGTTTTACATTTGCTTGGTTATGACCATGAAACCAGTGATGAAGATGCAGAGGAAATGGAAGGGATTGAAGTCGAAATTCTAGCAAAGCTGAATATCGAAAATCCTTACCAAGAACAGATCTAATCATTCTTAATTAGATAAAAACCTAGTCTATATTCAAATAGCCTTTTGTCTAATTAATTATAATCAATGTGGATAAGCTAAAACTTATCCACATTTTTTATTAATGTACTTCAAATTCTGCTTGAGCCGGATCGAAACGCCACGTACGTACAATACGTAATTCAGAAATATCTTTCATATTGGCATCGAAATGACCAAATGGTGCACCGCGACGTACTGAAGACTTAGCTGCTTCATCTAATATTGAGTGTCCTGAGCTTTCAAGTAATCGAATTGCACGAATTCCGCCTTGGGCATTCAAAATCACCATTAAACGGACTTCGCCTCTTAGCTGTTGTTGTTTGGCTTCTTCTGGATAATAGCGATTACCATACAACTCTACTTTTTCACGGAACTTATCTAAATAAGCAGCCGAAGCATCTTTCTTCGCTTGAATTCCATCTACTGTTTTGATTTTTTGTTGCCGACTGAAATCTTGTCTACGTTGTAAATATTGTGCTTCAAGACTCGCAACCATCGCAGCTTTTGCCTGAAATTGACTTTGTAATTGTTCTAGTTCTTTTTTCCTTTGACTCGCATCAGCTTGTTTTTGCCAACTCAAAACAGTCATTAAGACTTTTTCTTCAAATTTAAGCTCTCTTTGTTGCTGAACCTTTTGCAAACTTTCTAACTCTGCATTTCCTGTTGAAGCATCATTAGGCATCGGATTTGGAGTATCACTAGAGGTACGATGGGCTTCACGAAATGTGCCCGAACCCTGCTGGTCCGCTTGTGCCAAAAAGTCTGCCTGCTGAACTGGCTCATTGCTTGATCGAATTGAAATTGCAATTTCTTTAGTAGATTGCTCTGACGGGCTAGGCATGGCAAAGTGGATGAGCAACACAAAAACATGCAGTAAGATTGCCAATATGGTTGCAGCAATAAAGACTCGGTCTTGCCACCAATGGTAAAAAGGCTCTATGGATAGACTTCTTCTGTTCAACATAATCTTAAAAGCATATAAATGCCTTATCCCCACGGTTTAATACCGAATAAAATATAAACTGATATTCAAATCTGGATAAAAGTGTGATTCACTTCAAATATAGAATTTTATCCATTTTCATTTTGTCAAAATGTATCAATTAAATTTGTTACACTGCAATATCAAAACTCGTTTTTTATCATAATAAAGATTGTGTTGGTTCTTAAGTAAATTATCTTCTGGAAGTTCTTTTATGCAAACGCTATTTTCCTCATTAGTCAGACGCCTTAAAAAGGTCTACCAAAAAGCAGAAGCATTCATTGAAGAAGAAAGAGATTTTACGTTATCACAAACCTTTCTGAATGCAACTTTACAACGTTATGTCACTAATAATGTTGAATTTCTAGATGACCTCCATGCGGATCTTTATCATGACTGGTTAAGGTTATATGCAACCATGCATGTAAAAGGCCTAGAGACGACACTATCTGTTGATTTAAAGCTGATTCAGATGGAATTTAATCAAGAACAACAGCTTTTAGTTTTTGAACAAATTAGTAATACACAAATTATTGAAGCTAAATATAAAAACATTTGGCAGAAGATTGCCGTAAAAGCCGCGGTTTTTTACTACCATAAAATTTTGAAAAAAGATCCTTTAGGAATGATTCTGGAACGTTTTAATGTAGCAGAGGAACGTGATGAACTGATATTTCTTGACCTCAATCGCTGGTTTGGTAAAAAAGCCAGTATTATCGAGACATTAAGTAAAGTGCATGTAAATTACGCACGAGTTCGTGAGGCTGAGTTAGTCGTATTTGGAAATGTGAATTTAGCTGCGTTACTTTACCGTGATCAGGACGATGATTTTGAAGATGAATTAGAAGATTCTGAAATCACACCAATCCAGCAAAAAGATGCATAGCGCTGTGATGAATAAAAATGAATTAACTGCCAAAAAACACAAATAGATTACACATTTAGCATAAATCCTGATTTTTTCTCCATGATCAACAGGCATAATATGTTTAAGTTATAGATGCATCAGCACTGACTTTTCAGTCTGTACAAGGATATTTACTTATGGCAACAAAATTTCTGAAATCGTTTGGCATCGCAACAGGTATTTCAACAACTTTGCTTTTTGCAGGTTTCTCAAGCCATGCACTTGCCATGAGCCCATTTCAGGCAAATTATCAGTTCACTTATAATAATAAAGGTATGGGTTCGGCTACACGTACCTTAAGCCAGCAAGGTAATAATTGGACTTACAATTTCACGGCAAAAGCTGGTGGAATTGCTTCTGCAAGTGAAACAAGTAAATTTAGTTTTGCTAATGGTAAAATTGGATCTCAAAGTTTTAGCCGTACCAGCAAAATTTTGATTCATAACAACACCATGAATATTAACTTTAACCCAAACAGTAAAACTATTTCTACCAAGAAAGACGATAAAGCTCGTTCATTTGCTTGGCAGGCTGGTGTGCTTGATGAGTTAAATGCAGAATTACAAGTGCGTGAAGATTTAAAAAATGGTTCACTTAAAACCTCATACCCTCTTGCTGATGCAAAAGAAGTTGAAAATCGTCGTTTTGTAAAACAAGGTAATGAGAAAATTAAAACTTCTTATGGCACATTTGATACCGTAAAAGTTGTTTTAGAACATGGTAAACCAGACCGTAATACTATTTTCTGGTTAGCACCTAAATTGGACTACTTACCAGTTAAAGTCAGCCATGTTGATGGTAAAACTTCTTACGGCCTGTTATTAACAAGTTATACAGGTAAAACGAATTAAAGCTTGCATTTTTTCGGATGCTTTTTAAAATACGCATTTGCTTTAAAAGCATCCGTCTAGAGGATTCTCCCGTGCACGCACTAGAACAGAAAATCTTAACAGAAGGTATCGTTCTATCTGATCAAGTCTTGAAAGTCGACGCTTTCTTAAACCACCAAATTGATCCTGTATTAATGCAGCAGATTGGTAAAGAATTTGCCGCTCGCTTTAAAGATGCAGGGATTACCAAGATTATTACCATTGAAGCATCAGGTATTGCACCTGCAATCATGGCAGGTTTGGAACTTGGTGTACCTGTAATTTTCGCTCGTAAATATCAGTCATTGACGTTAAAAGATGACTTATATCGCTCTAAAGTATTTAGTTTTACTAAACAAACTGAAAGCACGATTGCGATTTCAAACAAACACCTTCATTCAACTGATAAAGCATTAGTTATTGATGACTTCTTGGCGAATGGCCAAGCAGCATTAGGACTAATTGATTTAATTCACCAAGCAAATGCAGAAGTTGTGGGAGTTGGTATCGTGATTGAAAAATCATTCCAACCGGGCCGTGATTTATTGCTTGAAAAAGGCTACCGAGTTGAGTCATTAGCACGTGTTCTTTCTCTTACAGATGGTAAAGTTACTTTTGTAAAAGAATAAATTGTGCAAATAAAAAAGAGCGGATATCCGCTCTTTTTTTTTGGCTGTTTAAAGAGAAACTACAAGCTTTTTAACAACTTCACCCAAACGCTTACCTTGAGCTTCACACAAAATCTTTTCATCCTGACTTAAGCTCTGGTCATGGCGGGGTCCGCTTACATGACTTGCCCCATATGGTGTTCCACCTGTTTTAGTGTTAGATAAAGCTGGAATTGCATTTGGTAATCCCAAAATCATCATCCCGTGATGAAATAACGGCGGTAACATCGTGAGTAAAGTACTCTCCTGTCCACCATGCATTGATCCAGAAGAAGTAAAAACACAAGCAGGTTTATTATGTAATGCCCCATTGAGCCAAAGACTCGTCGTTTGGTCCCAAAAATATTTCATTTCACTTGCCATATTGCCGAAGCGAGTTGGGGAACCCAACGCCAGACCTGCACAATTCGCTAGATCATCTAACGTACAGTAGATATCGCCTTCTGCCGGAATACTAGGTTCAGCTACCGTGACGACCGGAGCAATATTTGGCACTGTCCGAATTTTCACTGACATACCCGCAGACTCAACACCATTGGCAATTAAATGCGCCATTTCTTTAGTAGAACCATATTTACTGTAATAGAGTACAAGAATGTAAGGTTGCATCGGTTTCATAAATTTTGTTAAAAAGAACACTATACGGTATTTTTTATTTTTTTGGCGAAACCAATTTTATGAAATTCTAGAGGTGATTGATTGTTTAGCGTTAAAGGCAACACGAGCAAATTTCTCAAATTCGTTGAGTAAAAGGTTCATCAATTTTTGCTGAATCTTATGATCACACAACAGAAAGCCAACTTTTCTGAAAAGATTATGGCTACAATTTTTTCTATAGCGCATAGTAAACTTACAGAACGACTTTAATTCTATAAGTTATTATTTTGCTTTAATCTACGATTTGAGTTCTTCAGCTCATACTTTGATAAGCTATTAATCGCCCAACATGATGATTAAAAAAATCGGGATAGACAACGCATGTTACAACGTTTTTTAAGTAAGCTTCCTTTTTATAATAAAACCTGGTTTCAGTTCGTTTTATATGTATTTAAACGTTTTGAAGCTGATCGGTGCCGTGAACAAGCTGGTTCCCTCACCTATACAACACTATTCGCAGTTGTGCCGATGTTAACGGTTTTTTTAGTTATTATCTCTTCAATTAAAGCGCTAGAACCTGCAAGACAACAGCTCCAACATTTAATCTATAGTAATTTTTTACCTAAGAGCACTATTGCATTTGATAAAGCTCTAAACGCTTTCACAGAGAAATCGAGCAACCTGACCGTTATTGGTGTGCTGTTTTTATTCGTCACTACCGTTTTAATGCTGACCTCAATTGAAACCGTCTTTAATCGCATTTGGCGCGTAAAAGAAACTCGTAGTGGCATTATGGGTTTTATGCGTTACTGGACCATCATCTCTTTAGGTCCGATTATCTTAGGAAGTGCATTCGTCATTTCCTCGACTGTCGCTTCCATGAATATTCTCAGCAATAATTTTGCAGGATATCAACTTGATGGGTCATTTATACTCTGGTTAATTTCTTTCTTATTGACCATTGTTGGCTTTTTTATTTTGTATTGGACTATTCCGAACCGAACAGTTCCAGTTTATGCAGCTGGTATAGCGGCCTGCTTAAGTGCTGTACTTTTTGAAATTCTCAAGAACTTATTCAGCTTCGTCATGTCAAATTTCACCAGCTATGAACTGATCTACGGCGCATTTGCAGCAGTACCCATTTTCCTATTATGGATCTTTCTTTCATGGAATATTATTTTACTGGGTGTAGAAGTTAGTTTTGCTTTAACTGCTTTTCACTCAGGTAAAGAACAAAAACGACATCCTGTTCTAATGTTATTAGATATTCTTGAGCTGTTTTATAAAAAGCAAAAGCTGGGTGAAAGTGTAAGTGATAAAGAAGCTTTAGAAATTTTAGGCCGTGGAGAAATTGGTCGCTGGCCTGCTTATGTGCTTTTACTAGAAGAACAAAATTTAGTTAAACGCACCGATAAAGATGAATATGTTCTAGCGCGTAATTTATCCCAAGTTGATTTCTGGAGTTTTTTCACAGCCCTTCCGTACCCATTGCCTTTACGTCAAGATGTCCAAAATGTGCATGATGACGATGAATGGATGGAAAAAATTGGACCAGCGCTCATTGAATCTAATGATTATTTGGCTGCAAAACTTTCTATTCCACTTTCAACAATTTTTGAAGAGAAATAGAAAAATAAGGCGATTTATTAATATAAATATCTTCCACTTCTAGACAATAAAAAACCCTATTATTGAAAAATAATAGGGTTTTTTATTGGGAAATTTAGGAATAGCTTATGCTTTCACAAAAGTTTTCCATACAAAATCTTGCGTTGCACCTTTTAATGTCATTTTTAACTGATCATCCGAGTGTAATGGCCCAACACCAGCAGGTGAACCTGTCATAATTACATCACCCGGTTCTAGTGAAAATACCTGATTAATATCAGCTAATAGATCACCAATGGTAAACATTAATAATGCCGTATTACCATCTTGACGCAATTCATCATTAATATGGAAAGTGAATTTAGTTTCTTGCCAATCTGTAATTTCGCTCAAATCTACCCAATCAGCTAATACACAAGCACCATCAAAAGCTTTTGCACGTTCCCATGGATGACCTTTACTTTTCAGATCATTTTGTAAATCACGCATTGTTAAATCAAGACCTAATGTCACCGCACCAATCGCTTTTAATGCTTTTTCAGGATCTGTTTCACCTTTTAAAGGCTGGTCAATGCGTAAAACTAATTCACACTCAAAATGACAACTGCCCCAAGCTGGATTCCAGGAAATACCGTCATTTAAACCAATCAAACTACTAGGTGGTTTAATAAATAATATAGGCTTGTCAGGCATAGCATTATTTAATTCTTTGACATGATCAGCATAGCTTCTGCCTACGCAAACGATTTTTGAAGGACGTGTATTCATGAGGCTTCCTTTGTTGTTGCGGCTAATAATTCCAATAATCTATTTCTTAAATGTATTTTCAAATATCGTTTGATCTGAAACCTGTGCAAATGCTCGCTTTGGCACAATAATTACAGTTTTGTTTTTTAACTCAAGCATGTACGTCAGCTTACCTTTAGCAAAGGTTTGCACATCCGCATATTGCACTACTTGCTTACGCTCACTGGAATAAAGCTCAAAATAATCTTGATAAAGGTCGATTCCCTGCTCACTCTTTCCGAACTGGTAACGAACAAATTGACGTTTAAATAACATCGGTAAAAGCCAATAACGCATCAGCCCTTGCATCACCAGAAAAAACAAACCTAATCCGACATAATATCGGCCAACCCCAGAGAAACCTAAATAAAGTCCCCAAATAATAATTGCAATGCTAATCGCAGGTGTTAGAAAACGGGTAAATTGTTTTTTCCCAAATGTTACTAACGAAAATCCATCTTGTGATTCTTCTAAATTCAAATAGTAACGTAAAGATAAAGCTGTTTTTTGCTCAGTCATTGCAATGCATCAATACTCAATAAATCGAAACTATTAGAGCATATTCATTTCAGCTTTAAAACGAATCAAAGGCTATTTTTTGTTTTGTTTAAAAGAAGCAGTTATAGTTCAGTTGCAAAATATTTTTCGTTGCATATATGGAACGTAGATTCATATTTTTTGAGCTTATTTCACTTTTTAAAATTTCTACAATAAGAGCATCACCTTCTTAGTGGAATGTCTCATGTCTTTTTTTGCAAAATTATTTGGCTTAAATCAAAAAGCAACAGTCTCAAAAGATGTGGTTACGCACACCACTCAAGAGACGAACCTTTCAAATGAACCAAGCTTTTTAGAATTAATTAAAAAACGTCGTTCAATTTATTCAATAGGAAAGAACTTAAAACAGTCCCCAACTGAAATTGAAAAATTAATTCAAGAGGCTGTAAAACATAGCCCATCTGCTTTTAACTCCCAGTCTTCTCGCGTTGTGATTTTATTTGATCAGTCCCACCAAAATTTCTGGAATATTGTTTTAGATGTATTAAAAACGATTATTCCAGCAGAAGCCCTAACTGGAACTGAACAGAAAATTCAAAGTTTTGCGGCAGGTACAGGTACAGTTTTATTTTTTGAAGACCAACATGTGATTAAAGGTCTACAAGAGCAATTTGAAGCATATGCAGATAATTTTCCAATCTGGTCTGAGCACTCAACAGCAATTGCACAATTTGCAGTATGGAACGTACTGGCTGAACAAGGTCTTGGGGCTTCTTTGCAACACTACAATCCAATCATTGATGAGAAAATTAATGCTACATTTAATGTTCCCGCTCATTGGAAATTAAGAGCTCAATTAGTATTTGGTTCAATCGAAGGCGAAGCCGGAGAAAAAGCTTTTATTGAAGATGAAAATCGTTTTAAAACATTTGGCTAATTTTCTACTTTTTAATTCTTTTCAAAGCTGGTTGCCACGAGCACCGGCTTTGAATAGAAATGACAAAAAATAGGCACAAAAAAACCGCTATATATAGCGGTTAATTCTTCAAGTGGTGCGCTCAGAGAGATTCGAACTCCCGACCCCTTAGTTCGTAGCCAAGTGCTCTATCCAGCTGAGCTATGAGCGCGTACTTGATGTTGCGCATTATACGCATTTTTTAAGGCTTAGGAAGCCTTTTTTCATCTTTCTGTCATCAACCGTCTAGTTCTTAGCCACACTCCTCTTTTACATAAAATAGGAGCTAAAATTATTGAAGACTTTCTTACCTAAGATGTATTTGAAATATTTTTTTTCAAATAAGTTTTATAGACTTTTTGACGTATTTCGCCATATATCTAAAAGTTAAAGTCGACCATTTCACTCAACATTATAGAAATAATATATTTCTAGCTAAGCCCTAACATTATAGACCCAAGTAAAATTTATCTAATATACTGCTTCAAATAAGTGGAAATATAAGAAAAAATATAATTAATTAAAAAAATATTATATAAAAACCATTATTATTTTTACGTCTAAATTAAATGAATTATTATTTCTTTAAATATTATTTAATATTAAAAAATGTGACTAAAAATACACATTGACAGCTTTTGATATCTAACCAATACTAAATTCCAATTATTGAGATATACATCTCATTAATTATGTAGCGCAATAAATAATACTTACTTAAAAATACATAATTATATAGGAAATAGACCAACATGTTTTTACTAAAAAATCTCGTATCTTCGATCTCAAAAGTTACTCAAGACTTGGGTAATGTTGTATCGGTAAATACCACTGTAAACACGGGTTCTTCTGTTGATGCACACGTTTCAACATCAGGCTTACTTTCAAATGTTATTTCTACAGTAACTAATACAGTTACGCATACAGCAACAGGCTTAGTTTCTGATGTGGTTGGCACTGTAACCGGTACTGTCGGTTCTACAAATCCATTAGAAACAGTAACCAATGTTGTGGGTGGTGTAACTGGTGGCTTGATTGGAGGCGTATCTGGTGGCAACCCTCTTGAAGTAGTCACTGGTGTTATCGGTGGCGTAACAGGTGGTGTGACCGGCGGAACATCACCAATTTCCCCAGTCATTGATGTCGTTCAAGGTGGTATCGATATTCTTCAGGGTGTCGAAAGTCTAAAAACAGAAATTATCAACACTGGCATTGAAACTGTTGCTGGAACAATCATTGGAGTACTCCCACAAACTGAACATCCTGTTTCTGAAATTGCAGACCTTGGTACCTTAACTTTTGAAACTTCTCGCGACACGGTAAACGGTGCTCTTGAAGTTGTTTCTGATTTAGTAGGTGGAGATATCTCAGGCGCAACTGCATCAGCAACTGGAATTGTTGAAACACTTATCAACAATGGTACAACTGCTACAGGTATTGTCACTGGTGTAGTTGGAAGTGTTACCGATGTAGTGGGCGGTGTAACTGGTGGCGTTGGTGGTAATCCGCTTGAAGTTGTGACGGACATCATCGGTGGTGTAACAGGCGGCGTTGGTGGTAACCCTCTTGAAGTTGTGACGGACATCATCGGCGGCGTAACGGGCGGCGTTGGCGGCACATCTCCAATCTCTCCAGTAATCGACGTAGTTCAAGGTGGTATCGATATTCTTCAAGGCGTTGAAAGCCTAAAAACTGAAATTATTAATACAGGTATCGACACTGTTGCCGACACAATCATTGGCATTCTTCCACAAACTGAACATCCTGTTTCTGAAATTGCTGACCTCGGCACATTAACTTTCGAAACTTCTCGCGACACTGTAAACGGTGCACTTGAAGTTGTTTCTGATTTAGTTGGCGGAGATATCCAAGGTGCAACTGAATCAGCAACTGGTATTATTGGTACACTTATTAATAATGGTACAACTGCTGCTGGTATTATCACTGGTGTGGTAGGAAGTGTTACAGATGTAGTTGGTGGTGTCACAGGCGGTGTTGGTGGCAATCCTCTTGAAGTTGTGACTGACATCATCGGCGGTGTAACAGGTGGCGTTGGTGGTAATCCTCTTGAAGTTGTGACTGACATCATCGGTGGTGTCACAGGCGGCGTTGGTGGTAACCCTCTTGAAGTCGTAACTGACATCATCGGCGGCGTAACAGGCGGTATCGGTGGCGGCACATCTCCAATCTCCCCAGTGATCGACGTGGTTCAAGGTGGTATCGATATTCTTCAAGGCGTTGAAAGCCTAAAAACTGAAATTATCAACACTGGTATTGATACCGTAGCGGATACAATTATCGGTATTCTTCCACAAGTAGAACATCCTGTTTCTGAAATTGCTGACCTCGGCACACTAACTTTCGAAACTTCTCGCGACACAGTAAATGGTGCTCTTGAAGTTGTATCTGACTTAGTCGGTGGTGATATTCAAGGTGCAACTGAATCAGCGACTGGTATTATCGGTACACTTATTACTAATGGCTCTACTGCAACTGGTTTATTAACAGAAATCCTTGGCGGTGTAACAGGCACTATTGGTGGAGTTACTGGTGGTGATAGCCCTCTTGGTGTAGTTACTGGTGGTGATAGCCCTCTTGGTGTAGTAACTGATCTTCTTGGAGGTTTAACTGGTAGTGTTAGCGGCGATAGTCCACTCGGTGTAGTGACTGACCTTCTAGGCGGTTTAACTGGTGGCGTTACTGGTGGCACAGAAAACCCTATTGGTATCGTAACGGATATCGTAGGTAGCTTAACTGGTGGGGCGACTGGTCAAGGTGGCTTAGATGTCATTTCTAATTTACTTGGTGGGTTAACAAGTGGCAGCTTACTCGTTGGAGTAACTTCTACAGTATCTAGCGTAACAAATACGACGCATACTATCGTACCTCAGTCATTACTTACTGATAACTTCTTAGATAATTCTTTCCATACTGTTTAATATCATTAAAAGAAAGCCACTTTTATAAGTGGCTTTCTGATTTAATATAGTTTCAAATATTAATTTAATACTAATCAATCTCTTGCCATCTATAATACTTTTTATGTGCTAATTCCAACATTGCATAATCATTAGGAGTATCACCATAAGCATATATAGTCGGGTATTGGCTTAAATCATATTTATTTTTTATTCTATTTACTTTTTCCAAATAACCACAATCACCATCAATAAAATGGCCTGTTAAAATACCATTATGTGTTTCAAGTTGGTTGCATATAACATCTAAACCTAAAGAATGACACCAACTTTCTAAATAAACGCCTAATGATGCTGATACAACAACAATCTGATCACCTTGTTGTTTATGCCAGAGAATACGCTCCAAAGCATTTTCACGAACACATGTAGGAAGTACCTTTTTAGCAAACTCTTGCCCCATATCTTTTAGGGAATTCGCGTCATAACCCACATATCCTACTTGGCAGAGCTTAGTTCGAATGGTTTTATCCGTTACCCAACCAAGTTTATAGCCAGCTATATAAGGTGCAAGCCGAATACCACCGACGAGTTGTGTTTTTCTGTCTAAAGAAAATTTAAGAAACAAGCTGAACGTGTCGTTATGAGTGATGGTGCCATCAAAATCAAATAAAGCTAGGTTCATTTATGATTATCTCTAATATAATTAAAAAGTTATAAATTTAGATTTATTAAAATTACTAAAAAATAAGCACAAAAAAACCGCTATAAAAGCGGTTAATTCTTCAAGTTGGTGCGCTCAGAGAGATTCGAACTCCCGACCCCTTAGTTCGTAGCCAAGTGCTCTATCCAGCTGAGCTATGAGCGCGTAACTTGTGTGCCTTTCAGCAATTCGTTCTGTTTTACTTGGTGCGCTCAGAGAGATTCGAACTCCCGACCCCTTAGTTCGTAGCCAAGTGCTCTATCCAGCTGAGCTATGAGCGCATTAAGTAAATGGCGGTGAGAGAGGGATTCGAACCCTCGATACCAGTAATAGGTATGCTTCCTTAGCAGGGAAGTGATTTCAGCCACTCATCCACCTCACCGGAACGAGCCGCCATAATACAAACTAAAACCACATTGTTCAAGTCATCATACTGAAATTTTCTTGTTTTTTAGTTCAATGAATTATTTTTTAAGCAATTTCCTCATTATTTTCGTCTTTTTCGATCAAACGCTTGTTAAGATAGATATTATTTCTTCATCAAAATACTGTAGTGCATAACACATTATTGCAAACCTGAACGTGCAGTTCGGGTCTGTATGGCTTATGCTAAACTTATCTGCCAAGCGTGAAACAAAACGACATGACAAAAAACTGGGCTGACCCTGAAGCGAAAGCTGAAGCTGAACGTTATGACAATCCTATTCCAAGCCGTACTCTGATTTTAGATACGTTGGAACAGTTGCAAACACCACAATCTCATGCAGAGCTTGTCGATCATTTTAATATTCATGACCAAAAAAGTATCGAAGCATTAAGTCATCGTTTAAGTGCTATGGTTCGTGATGGTCAAATCATGAAAGACGGTTTTAAATTTCAGTTGGTGGCAGATCAACCAACATATGAAGCAACTGTTTATATTAATAGTAAAGGTTTAGGTACAGCACATATTGATGGTCAAACTGATCTTTTACTTCCTGAACGTGAACTACGTTTAGTATTTAATGGTGACCGAGTTAGAGTGCGCCAGACTTCAGTAGACCGTAAAGGTAAACCTTGGGGTTTTATCACAGAAGTTTTACAGCATCGTGTTAAACAATTAATTGGTAAATTGTCAGTTCATGAGGGTGAATATTTTATTCAACCCAACAATCCTAATCAGCATCAGCCTATTCCTTTAGAAAAAGAACTCGTAAAACATGCTGGGGCGAATGTTGGCGATATGCTACGTGTTGCAATTGATAGCTATCCAACCCGTGAAGAGTTTTCAACAGCACATATTATTCAGTCTATGGCAGACAAAGCTGATACAGAAATTATCATTCCACAAACCATTCTTGAGTTTGGTTTGCCATATGAATTTCCAGATCAGGTATTAAAAGAAGCAGAAAGTTTTAAAGAACCATCTGCTCAAGACCGTGAAGGTCGTATTGATTTAAGAGATTTGGCATTAGTTACAATTGATGGTGAAGACGCTCGAGATTTTGACGATGCAGTTTATGCAGAAAAACGTCCGGGTGGTGGTTACCGCGTTGTCGTCGCAATTGCCGATGTTAGCCATTATGTACGCTTAGACTCAGCCCTCAACGAAGAAGCAGAAGAACGAGGCACTTCGGTATATTTCCCACACTTCGTATTACCAATGCTACCAGAGGCTTTGTCAAACGGCTTGTGTTCTCTGAACCCTCATGTAGACCGCTTATGTATGGTCTGTGACCTTAAGCTCTCTCGTTCAGGCCGTGTAACTGGTTACGATTTTTATCCGTCGGTTATGCACTCAAAGGCACGTTTGACCTATACACAGGTAGCGCAATACTTTGAAGGTGCAACAGATGCGATTCCAAAAGATCGTGATGTTCATAAATCTTTGAATACACTTTTCCAGCTTTATCAAATTTTGAAAAACTTGCGTGCCGACCGCCATGCAATGGAATTTGAAACCATTGAAACGTACATGACTTTTGATGAGCTGGGCGGGATTAAAGAAATTTTGCCACGTACACGTAATGAAGCACATAAGCTCATTGAAGAATGTATGTTGCTTGCTAACGTTGCTGCAGCTGAATATGCATTAGAACATGATGTTCCAATGTTATATCGTGTGCATGAAGCTCCAGAGTTTTCACGTATTCAGAAAGTAAAAGACTTTGTGAAATTGCTTGGTCTACCCTTCCCTGACCAACCAACTCAAGCAGACTATCAAAAAGTTATTGAAGCGACCAAAGACCGTATTGATGCACCAAGTATTCATGCCGTTTTATTACGCTCAATGATGCAAGCTTATTATGGCGCAAAAAATGCGGGACACTATGGTTTGGCTTATGAAGCTTATACCCATTTCACTTCGCCAATCCGTCGTTACCCAGATTTATTGTTACACCGTGCTATTAAGGCACACTTGAAACAAAAGCCTTATCCTCTCTCTGGTGCTGCGCTAGATGATGCTGGTGAACATTTTTCTCAAACTGAACGCCGTGCAGATGAAGCTTCTCGTAGCGTAACAACTTGGTTGAAGTGTCACTATATGCAACAGCATTTGGGTGACGAGTTTATTGGTATCGTAAGTGCAGTAACCGAATTTGGTTTATTCATTACACTTAAAGATCTATATGTCGATGGCATGATCCATATTAGCCAACTGGGCGATGACTTCTTTATTTATGACCAAGCGAGCCAAAATCTGGTAGGTCAAAATCGTGGTCAAGTCTTTGGTTTAGGCGATGAAGTTAAAATTCAGGTGGCTGGCGTAAATCTTGAAGAACGTAAAATTGACTTCCAGCTTCTTCAACAAGTCACACATGCTGGAAGAGTCGTTCGTAGCCGAGCTCCACGCACAACTAAAACATCTTCACAGGCAACTGAAGAAGTTTTCAGTAAACCAACAAGTAGCGATGGCGAAAGACCTGTTCACAAAAAGAAAGAAAAAGCCAAGGCGAGTTCTTATACTAAAAAGTCTGGTAAAAAACCTTCTGCAAAAGCCGAAAGTAAACCAGAAAAAGTAAAGAAAAAGTCTAAGCCTAAAAAGAAAAAGGCCAATGCAAAATCAAAGGCTGAATAATTAAACATTAGATGTTGCCAGTCTAGAAATAAGTCCCGATTTGGGACTTATTTCTTTTTAGAAAGCTTATTTTGCACATTAAACTTGATTTCTGGCTTGAGAGGACCTACATCTAATAACATGTTTAAAAAATAATGTGGCTAACAGCAATGACTTTACAGCAAGCGACCTTACCAACTCCGCGTTTTGATGAAATTAAATTAGAAAATTTAAAACAAGACATCCAACAAGCGATTCAAGCAGGCCAAGAATTTTTAAATACACTTACCGCTGTACCTACCGATACCGCTCAACAACTTGCCGTACTTGAACAAGTCGATACACTTGAAAATAACCTCAGTGAATCATGGGGTGTTTTATCACATTTAAATGCGGTAATGAACAATGCTGAAACCAGAGAAGTCTATCAATCGTTATTGCCAGCTTTGAGTGAATATTACACTCAACTTGGTCAACACACGGCGCTCTATCAAACTTATCAGCATATCCATGATGGTCAGGGTTATACCTCTCTTAGTCCAGCCCAACAAAGTGCTATTCGACTTGCTTTACGTGATTTTAAACTTTCTGGTGTGGCTTTAGAGGGTGAAGAGAAAAAACGCTATGCAGATATTTCTGCTCGCCTTTCACAGCTTTCTTCTGATTTTTCTAACCATGTACTTGATGCAACACAAGCATACTTTAAACCGCTTACAGAAACTGAGCTAAAAGGTCTTCCTGAAAGTAATGTTGAGTTATTAAAACAATACGGTAAACAACGTGAACTCGATCAAGCTGTAGCAACTCTAGATTTCCCAGCTTATTTTGCAATCATGACGTATGCAGATGACCGCGCTTTGCGTGAAGAGCTTTACAGAGCCTATGTTACTCGTGCATCTGATCAGTCTGAACAAACTGAGTTTGATAACAGCAAAATTATGGAAGAAATTTTAAGTCTTCGTCAGGAAATGGCGAAGCTACTTGGTTTCAATAACTACGCTGAATATTCTCTTGCAAGCAAAATGGCACCAGATGTAAAAACGGTACATGACTTTTTAGTTGATCTCGCTGAGCATGCTCGTGCCCCTGCTCTTCAAGAAGTTGCTGAACTTCAAGAGATTGCCAAGCAAGATGGTGTTGACGAACTTAAACCTTGGGATAGTACTTACTATTCTGAAAAGCTCAAACAGCAACAATTCAACTTATCGCAAGAGGCATTAAAACCGTACTTCCCTGCACCTAAAGTCATTCAAGGTTTATTCCAGATCGTGCAGCGCTTATATGGTATTAGTATCATCGAAAGACAAGCACCAGTCTGGCATCCAGATGCACGTTATTTTGAATTAGAAGACCAAGGCCAAGTGATTGGTGGCTTCTTCTTTGACATCTATGCACGTACGGGTAAACGTGGCGGTGCGTGGATGAATGGTTTCCGCTCACGCATGCAAACTGTTCATGGTTTACAAAAACCAATTTGCTACATGGTGTGTAACTTCACGCCTCCAGTAGGTGATCAGCCTGCTTTACTCACCCATGATGAAGTGATCACGTTATTCCATGAGTTTGGACATGGTTTACATCACATGCTAACCGAAGTAGATAATATTTCAGTTGCAGGAACTCATGGTGTTGCTTGGGATGCAGTAGAGCTACCAAGCCAGTTCATGGAATTCTGGTCATGGGATAAAGAAAGCCTAGATGTATTAAGTGAACACATCGACAGTAAACAAACTTTGCCACAAGAATTACTCGATGCTTTATTAAATGCGCGATTCTTCCAGTCTGGTATGCAAACTTTACGTCAGCTTGAATTTGCATTGTTTGATTTGACTATTCACACTAAAACACCTGCTTTGAATAGTGAGCAAATTCAGCAGACCTTAGATGACATTCGTAAGCAATACGCAGTTGTTCCAGCTGTGGACTACAACCGCTTCCAGCATAGCTTCAGTCATATTTTTGCTGGTGGTTATGCGGCGGGTTATTACTCTTACAAATGGGCAGAAGTTTTAGCGAGTGATGCATTTGACCGCTTTGAACACGAAGGTATTTTCAACACTCAAACTGGCAAAGAATTCCGTCAAGCAATTTTAGCAGTGGGTGGTAAAGATACTGCACTTGAAGCATTTGTGAGTTTCCGTGGACGTGAACCTAAAATTGATGCACTGTTACGTCATCAAGGTTGGACGAATGACAATAAAACCGCTTAAACTATGGGCCTAAATTGATCGTGTGGTTAGGGTGATAAAGATGAAAAAACGTTTCATTGCTGGGGCTAAATGTCCAAAATGTGAAGCAACAGATCGGATTGTCATGCTAACCACCGCTGAAGACGAATGGATTGAATGTATCGAATGCGGTTATAGTGAAAATCGTCCGACTCATATTGATGAGCCTGAAGCACCCGCTGTACCTGATGAAGTTGGAGTAATACAGTTCAAGCCTCGTCGTCCTGACTAAAGGTCTTAGAGATGCCACTACAAAGAAAACAAAACTCAAAACTATTGTGGATTTTAATTGGGGGCTTAAGCATTCTTGTAGTGCTTTTTTTAGCTGCACAATGGTTTTTCAAAAAAACCGAGTCATCCGCACCAATGGTTGATCCTCAACCTGTTTCGACACCCGCTCCTGCTAAAACCACGGATCCATCATCAAGTTCAGAACCTGTAGCAGAAGCTGCAAGTTCACAACAGCTTGTGAATGAAGATGTACTCAAACAGCCTGTACCAGCTCAAGAGTCTTTAGCAAAAGAAGAAGTGTCTAAACTCGATGACATTCATCGCCAGCTAAAAGATCAGGAAGCAACTTTAAAAGCACAGCATGCTGATGCTGATCAATTAACTAAACTCAAAGAAGAACAAGTTAAATTGCTTGAAGCTCAGCTCAAACAGCAATAGTTTTTCAATGGGAAATAAAAAAGCTAAAGATAGATAACTTTAGCTTTTTTTATTTTAATTCATAACTCCAGCCATTGTTTTTCCTAAATTTATTGAATCTTCTTAATAAAAAAGCCCTCCATTTAGGAAGGCTTTTTATATAACTGATACTTTAATTTAAGTTAATGATACCAACCAAATAACTTAAATACATATGGCACATAAGTAACCAATACTAGTGATGAGAACAAGACAATAATTGGTAGCAACCAGCGCTCATAACGGAAGTAGAAGCTTGTATATTTCTCTTTCGCTTCAGCATCGGCAGCGTTCACTTCATCATCTCCGACGGACAACCGCGTGAGTAGATGGTTCAAGGCAACTGGTGGAGTTACATAACCAAATTCGAATGCAACCAACACAATCATCCAGAAGTGAATTGGATGGATGCCATTTTCGTATGCTACAGGCGCAATGGTTGCAGCAACTAAAATTACAGCACCAAATGGATCTGTACACATACCAATAATAGCAAGTAACAGTGCAATACATGCCAGTGATATATAGATACTGCCTAAATGAGTCGGCAATAATTCAACCACTTCAGAACGTTCAATTAAACCACCAACACTTGCAGACAATGCCATCAGAATAATTAGTGCACCAATATGGCCTACAGTTTCTGAAGTTGCAAAACGAAGCGCTCCACCAAAACCAAGACGGAATTGAGAACTATGCGGATCATGCGCTCGAAGGAATGGTGATTTCTGTTCGTGTTCACGAACAATCGCCTCATGAATATTGATCGCAGGAGTTTCTTTTGTAGCGACCAATTTGTCATACAAAATCATTGCGATCAGAACTAATGGCAAAATTACTGGGGCAGTAAATTCATTCATTCCTGTGTCTAGCGCATATTTATAAATAGCAAGAACAACAGCAGTGATCAGAATGTATGGAATTACAGGTACAAAGGCACGCATCATGCCCGGAATCGCAACTTTTGGTGAATTTACACGGAACTTCTCTTCAGCCAAGAGTAATGAAACACCCAAGAAAATAAATGCTGTTAACCAAAATACATAGACACCATGGCCAAACAACTCATCGGACGTTACATGACGACTGTCCAGCATTGCAATTAAAACAACCAGTAGACATGGGCGTACTACCACACCTAAAGAACCTGACATTGCAGATACAGCCAATGCATATTGACGGCGAGCACCCGCATTCCAGACTTCTTTATAAATAATTGCACCTGCTGCAATAACGAAAATACCTGACGCGCCTGTATAAGCCGTCGGTACCGCAGCTGCAATTAGAATTAACCATGTTAAGGTTTCTGGTGCCAAATTCCATGGGCGAAGCACATTAAGGAACAAGTCCATAACACGTGTTTGAGTTAAAAGCATACCTGCCCAAATAAACAAGGCAAGGTTTAAGAAAATACCTGAGAACTCAACCAACAAGCCAAGGTAAATCCCTTGCCCCATTGGATAATCCATAAAGAATGTAAATACTATGCCCGTAATCAAAGCCATGTAAGCATATAAAGGTACACTTAATAAGGCTAAGCCAATATTACCGCCTTCACGTTTTGCTGGTGGTGAAAAAAATAGTTGATAAAGACTAATTAAAGTCAGAACAACGAATAGAATCATCCAAATCCAGTAAATAATTACTGTTTCATAGGTAGGTGTCACACCAGAGTTAATGACTGAACGATACTGACTAATTACAGAGAAACTGAGTAGCGCATTACCAATCACCATAAAGATTGAATAGACTTTGTAATCGATTTTTGTTGCTGGATTACGTAAGCCAATATGGTGAAATTTTAACGATGCAGTAATCGCAGAAATTAGAACCATAAAAATCAGTAAAATTGCGCGGTTTTCTGTACCAAATTTAAAAATACCAAAGAAACCGGTCTCGATAGCACGGTAAGTACGCACACCAGGGTTAGCTTCGATATATTTAATTGTCTTGTCATATGCCTGATATTTCTCGTCACATTGTTGCTGCGCTGCGAGAAGCGATGCACGGACATCACTTTCCGATGCTGCACCAAAGAAACTCGAAAAATCATCAGATGCATTCGCTTTCATTTGTTCTTTTACTTGAGCATCGATATTTGGATGTCGATCACAAGTCGGCTTTTCAGGTTCAGCACGCAAAAATGAATATTGCATGCCTATCGCAGGATCACCATAAAGACGCTCCCCGATACGTAATAATTGCCCGTGGATCATCTCCCCGGTACCAATGATTAGTGTCATTAATAGTAGAATGAGGATGACGAATGTTGAGATCCATTCGTTCCAGATATAACCCAACAGACCTAATCCAGATCTTTTTTCCTGATGTTCTTGCATAAATATTCCAATTTTGTTCTCTCAAAAACCTGAAAACAGGAGCTTGAGTCATGCAATTTTCTTGGTCAGGGGTTAATTCCTTCCCCCTTCTACCAATCCCTTTATTCAACGATCAAATTTGCATCAAACTTTGTTAATAAAGAATGACTAAAATCACTTTTTTAACAGTTTGTATTGTCAATATTTCTTTTTTAATCTTTGAGCAAGCCAATAGCAGCCTCCAAAGATTGCTCCACCAATTGCTCCATATAAGTGAGCTTCAGTTAAGACTGGGCTCCCTATTAACTGGGCAGTTCCTGTTTGACCAAAAGTATTTTCCCATATCAGTTTTGCAATAATTAATCCTAAAACCAGAAAAGCAAAATTCCGTTCTTTACGATATTGCAAGTAAACTAAAGCAACTGCTGTATATAGCCCATGTAAAACACCTGACAAACCAGCATATGCCTCGATATAAGGTAAATAAAAATAGAAGACCAAGCTAATGAACGGTGGCAACAGTAAAAGTAGACTTAAAAGATGCCATGCTTTGGTATGCGGAAAGATAAACGGTAAACAGGCAAAAGCCATCATATTTAAAAGGAAATGAATCCATCCTACGTGTACCCAATGTGCAGTCCATAAACGCCAGAATTCACCAAGTAAACTTTCGCGCCAATAAATAAAAGTATCAGGAAATACTTGTAGACATGCAGATATGGAAATGCACACTGCGACCAAAAGCACTTTATTATTCAGTACATGATCTTTCATGGCACACTCCTTGAAATTAAACTTCTTACAATTATTGTAGAACTTAACAATAGACTCGCAAGAAGTTAGTCTTTCAAATATGTTTACTGTGCTGCTGGTGGAGCAGATGAATCTGCAGGAGCTTCTGATGCGGCTCCGCCATCAAATAACTCATCTAGCTCTGCTGCACCTTCGTTCTTATCATCCCAGAAATGTGACATACCATCATCTCCAGTACGCACACCTGTATGCTCAGTCCAGTAACGGTCAGAAATACCACGTACAATCAGACCTGCCATACTATCGATTAACTTAAAGTTTGGATTAACAGGCTTATCATCAGCTTGAGAGGCAGCATAGGATCTTAATGCATCACGGATTTTTGCATCATCACCACTTGCTTGAGCAGCTACCGCATATAACGCATGAGATAAGCGAACACCTTTTTGCTCACCAATTTGCACTGATTGCTTTAATGTCTGATATGGATCAGGTTTCCCTTCATCTGCCCCCGGTAATAAAGTCCAGATAACAGCACGCGTTGCGTTAGGTGCTCCCCAGAACTTTTCATTATCTAGACAGACCATGCCACGCTCTACAATAGCAGCGATATCTTTTGGAACATTGACTGCACCACCAGAGTTAATATCATTGGTCACAGCCTGAAGACCACTAATCATTCCAAGTAAATAAACTGTTTGATCAGTATCACTACGCATCGTTGGACAAGAATCACCTAAATGGTATTTATATTTAGATTCCCAACGATCAGCAAACAACTTATAGCCTGTATATTGACGCTCAGCAGCAATTGCGGCCCAACGCTTTTGTGCAATACGTGCATCTTGAGCTTCAGTTACTTGCCCTGCTTTTGATGCACGCAAATAACGCAACTCCTGTTCTAATGCTTGATTTTCAGCACATACACCTGAAGCCGCATACATTAATACCGCAACACGCGTTGGATCTGCACCCATACCTTTAGTAGACATGATTGCTGGTGTTAAGGCACTACCAGTATTACAAACCATTTCAGCATCTTGCATTGCCAGAATAGGCGGAACGACGTGCTTTTCCGTAAAACCTAAAGCAACATTTGCTCCAGTTTTCACGACGTATGAACAACCTGATAAAACTGAAGCTGCAAGAAAACTCATCGCCAAACCTTGGCTTATTTTTTGGACTTTAGACATCTTCCTGTCCTCTATGTAATTTGTTTTTTCCTTTTCAGATGTACATTAGCAGATGCATATCTTGAATAAAAGAGTAATTACTCTAATTGTAGCGCTTATACTTTGACACACTTCACAGCAGATAAAATTGACAGTTTTTCAGGGAAACAGAAATTTTAGGCAAAAAAAAGTAGCATTGCGACGGTTCAGCACATGCTACTTATTAACTGAGATAAGCTTTTAACGGCTTATATTATTTTTGTTCTATATAATCCTTAAGTAAAGTTCCTGCTCTTCCTACTACCACAGCCATAACTACTGCAATTAACAGAAACATCCACATTGAAATCTCCATGAGAGACCTCCTTACTACAATCGCACCCAGTTATAAACTGGACACTTGATGAAATTAATCGACTAACCAATTTAATAATTGACTGATCGACGACCTTGCATCCTCTGTCTCTTAACTTTGTTAAAATTAACTCTATTAAGATGTTCCCTGAGTAAAGTTCCTGCTCTTCCTATCACCACTGCCAGAATGATGGCAATGACCAAGAACGACCATGTTGGCATCTCCATTTTGAGACCTCCGACACACTTTACGTTGGTGTTTGTACTTTAACCGATCAAATAGATACCCATAGGTGAAATTGTCAGACAATTGTATTTCCTTAGCTTTTTTCTATATTTTAATTAGACAATCCTGAGCGCAAGCAAAAAAATAAAGATTAAATTATTGTTTTTTATAATTTTTAAATAAATATACAAATGTAGAATTGTCTAACAATTAATGAAGTTTCTGTAGGACTTTTAACTTTTTCCAATACTGTAAAGGAAGTTGATCAAACCAGATTATGGCTACTTTCACAGGTGCTCCCTCAAAATAAACAACCATAAATAGCTGATAATCAATTATTTTATTAATTTCTACACGGTGAATCACTTTTTTAGGAAGATAAACAACTGACCAAGATTTTTGATCTAAATATGCAATTTGAGAAATTCGTGATTGTTTTAAAAACAATAGGAAAGCAATAGATAAAAGGATCAGACTAAATAACCACCACATAGGTGGTAACAATTGATAAAGTAGGATTACTAAACACAAGCCAATAAAAAGCTGAAATATTATCGAGAAACGACTATATTTCAGCTCAAAATTCAATTCTTTTATCAAAACAGTTTAGCCATGTACGTACTGTTTTAATTTATAAATAAATTCACGTAACTCTGTGCGTGGAGGTTCAGAAACTTCCATGAACCAATCTAGCAAATCTGGATCTTCTTGTTCGACTAATTCTGCAAATAAGGCCTTCTCTGCCGGATCCGCAGTTAGATAATAGTTTTTTACATAAGGGTCAAAATAGACGTCAATTTCTTTTAAGCCGCGGCGTGCTCGATAAATTACTTTACGTTCTTCCAAGGTCATTTCGTCAGACATTTATTTCCCCATCTGCGTTGATAGTGCGCCTAGTTTACCTGATCACATTCCAAAGATCGCTAAAAATATCAAATTGACCAAATTTATCATCTTGTACTCATAATTGAGCATTCATCACATTGTTCGCCATGAAATGCTTCCGTATGTTTAAGGAAATAACATCACACCTGAACCAAGGAAGAAATACAAATGCAATCTGGTGCCATCCGTCCTATTCCAAATATGTTACCGAGAAAACTATTTAACGAAGAGCATGAAGCTTTTCGCGAGACAGTACGTAAATTCTATGAAAAGGAAGTTGTTCCCAATATTGAAAAATATGAAAAACAGCAACATGTTGATCGAGATCTTTGGAATAAGGCTGGAGAATTAGGTCTTCTTTGCACCACAATGCCAGAGCAATATGGTGGGTCTGGAGTAGACCGTTTGTACAGTATGATCTTAATTGAAGAACAAGCTTATGCTATGGACTCTAGTACGGGCTTTTCTTTGCATTCAGATATTGTTGCCAATTACGTAAATAACTTTGGTAATGAAGAACAAAAGCAAAAGTGGTTACCAAAAATGGCAACCGGAGAAGTGGTCACGGCTATTGCCATGACTGAGCCTGGTACTGGTTCTGATTTACAAGCAGTGAGAACCACAGCTGTAGTTGATGGTGATGATTACGTCATTAATGGTTCTAAAATTTTCATTACCAATGGCTACTTATGTGACATGGTCGTGGTTGTTTGTAAAACGGGTAATAACGACAAAGGTTCAGCGAACTTATCACTCATTATTGTTGAGGCAGACAGAACTGGTTTTAGCAAAGGTAAGCCTCTTAATAAAATTGGAATGAAAGGCCAAGATACGTGCGAATTATTTTTTGATAATGTTCGTGTTCCTAAAGAAAATCTCTTAGGTATGGAAGGCATGGGCTTTATCATGCTCATGAAAGAATTGGCTTGGGAACGAATGCTAGTCGCTATTATTTGTCAGGCAGGCGCTGAAGCTGCATTTGCACATACTGTCCAATATACAAAAGACCGTAAAGCATTTGGCAAACCTGTTAGTGGATTTCAAAATACGCGTTTTAAGCTTGCTGAACTGAGAACAGAAATAGATTTCTGCCGTACTTATTTAGATCGTTGTATGGAATTACAACTTGAAGAAAAATTGAGTGTGGAAGCTGCTGCAGCTGCTAAATATAAAATTTCAGATATGTTCTCAAAAGTTGTAGATGAATGTCTTCAATTACATGGTGGTTATGGTTACATGCTTGAATATCCAATTGCTCGTGCCTACATAGATCATCGAGCAAATCGAATTTATGCAGGTACCAATGAAATTATGAAAGAATTAATCTCTAGAACACTTTAATAAATTCAATATAAAAGGGGCATTACGCCCCTTTTATTTATCTAATATCTATTAAGATACTAGTTTGGGCTTACGCTCATTCGTTTCTGAACGCTTATGAAAATGTAGAACACCATCTTCAAATTTTGAATTTTTTAGCGACTTTCTATCTTCTAAATAGTTATTAGTAACTTGCCATGGAGCATGCTTACCTTGTTTTGGAAGTTCATGTGCCGCACGACTGATATAACCTGAAGATAATTTACCCATTACAGTATCTTCTTCCATTTCAGTCTTATCACCAGACGGAACTACTTCATCATAACTATTTTTGTCCATATAGTTTAACAAGCGACAAATATATTCCGCAGCGATATCAACCTTAAGCGTCCATGATGCATTTACATAGCCAATAATCATGGCCATATTTGGTACATCACTCAACATCACGCCGTTATAAAGCATATGTTCAGATGAGTTAAGAGCTTTGCCATCAATTGTAGCCTGAACCCCACCCATAATTTGCACTTGCAAACCGGTTGCAGAAATCACAATATCCGCATCAAGATGTTTACCAGATTTAAGTAAAATACCTTTTTCAGTAAATTTCTCAACTTGATCTGTTTCTACACTCGCTTTACCTTCACGCAAAATCTTAAATAAGTCACCATCAGGTACCACGCATAGACGTTGATCCCAAGGATTGTATGAAGGGGTAAAATGCTTCATATCAACTTTACCCTTTAACTGCACTTCAATTGCTTTTAAGAGTAAACGACGTACAGTCTTTGGATGTTTCTGAGACAATGCATAAATAGCGCGCTGCATACCAATATTACGTGCACGGGTAAATTTATAAGCTGCTTCTTCAGACATAAATTTACGCGTTTTTTCATAAATAAAGTCGATAGACGGTACACTAGCAATATACGTTGGTGAACGCTGCAACATCGTTACATGACCAGCCCCACCTTTCGCCATTGCCGGTACTAAAGTAATCGCTGTTGCACCACTACCAATAATAACGACCTTTTTACCTGTGTAATCTAAATTTTCAGGCCAATGCTGCGGGTGAATAAGTTGCCCTTTAAATGCTTCTTGATTTGGGAAAGAAGGCGCATATCCTTGATCATAGTTATAATAACCAGTACACCCTACAACAAAATTAGCAATCCAAGTCTGTTGTTTTTTCTTGCCATCTTCAATTACAACCTGCCATTTCTTTGATTCAGAATCATAATTAGCAGAAAGTACACGATGACCAAAGTGAATTTTTTCTTTTAATTTATATTCATCAATAACTTCGCCTAGATATCCTTTGATAGAAGCACCATCAGCTAATACATTCGCTTTACACCACGGCTTAAAATTAAAACCAAATGTGGACATATCTGAGTCTGAGCGAATACCTGGATAACGGAAAAGATCCCATGTGCCACCAAAAGATTCACGACGCTCTAAAATTTCAAATTGGCGTTGTGGAGAATTTTTTGATAAATGGGCAGCAACTCCAATTCCTGAGATACCTGCGCCAATGATTAAAATATCAACTTGCTTTTCCATTTTATTTTTATACCCATTGTTGAGAATATGAGTTTATTAAAGCACAATTTTGACAATACACAATGTCAAGTTTGACCGTTTATCCGTTTTTTTATGTCACTTGAGGACATTTTTATAATTTTAGTAATTATCAAAAATAAAAAAGACCGGTATAAAACCGGTCTTTTTTGAATAAAATCAATTATTCAGCTGAAGTATTCACTTCACGATCTACTAGCTCAACGTAAGCCATCGGTGCTGCATCACCAGCACGGAAGCCCGCTTTAAGAACACGTAGATAACCGCCGTTACGTTCTTTGTAACGAGGGCCGAGTACGGTAAATAATTTACCTACAGTTGCAGCATTACGAGTACGAGCAAATGCTAAACGACGATTTGCTACAGTATCGTTTTTTGCTAGAGTGATTAAAGGCTCAGCAACACGACGTAATTCTTTAGCTTTAGGAACAGTTGTTTTAATCAACTCGTGTTCAAATAAAGAATTAGCCAAGTTTTGGAACATCGCTTTACGATGGCTGCTTGTACGGCCTAATTTCACACCACTATTACGATGACGCATGGTGATAGTCCTACTTAATTAACGGCTACGATAGGCAAAACGGTCGTCCATACGAAGACTAGCTGGTGGCCAGTTTTCAAGACGCATACCGAGTTGTAAGCCTTTCGATGCCAAAACATCTTTGATCTCTGTTAACGATTTTTTACCAAGGTTAGGAGTTTTTAACAACTCAACTTCAGTACGTTGAACAAGATCACCAATGTAGTAAATATTTTCTGCTTTCAAACAGTTAGCAGAACGAACAGTAAGCTCTAGATCATCTACTGGGCGAAGCAAGATTGGGTCAACTTCTTCACGAGGCTCTTGAGCAACTGGAGTTTGGTCTTTCTGAAGATCAACAAAAATTGCAATTTGTTGTTGCAAGATTGTTGCCGCTTTGCGGATTGCTTCTTCAGGGTCAACCGTTCCATTTGTCTCGAGGTCGATTACCAGTTTATCTAAATCGGTACGTTGTTCTACACGCGCATTTTCAACGGTATAAGAAACACGCTTAATCGGGCTATAAGAAGCATCTAATTGCAAACGACCAACAGGACGTGTTTCACCTTCAGGGAAACGAGAATCAGATGTTTCATAACCACGACCTTGAGCAACCTTCAAGCGCATTTTTAATGAGCCTGAAGCACTCAAAGTACCGATCAAATGTTCTGGGTTAACCACTTCAACATTATGAGGTAAACGAAGGTCAGCAGCAGTAATTTCGCCAGGACCTTGTTTCTCTAATGTTAAATATGCTTCATTTTGATCGAACAGCTTAATAGACAATCCTTTTAGGTTCAGCAAGAGCTCGACGATGTCCTGCTGCAAGCCTTCTAAAGTACTGTACTCGTGCTCGACACCTTCTATCTCTACTTCAACCACAGCAGCGCCAGGTAAAGAAGACAATAGAATGCGACGTAAAGCATTACCCAGAGTATGGCCAAAACCACGCTCTAAAGGTTCTAGAATCACTTTTGCCGAGGTCCCGCTAACCGCTTCGACCTTGATCGCTTGCGGAGTTAGAAACTCGTTTGCAGTACGCGTCATTATTGCTACCTCAAGGATTATTTAGAATACAATTCTACAATCAAGCTTTCATTGATTTCAGCAGGTAAATCAGCACGATCTGGTGCAGCTTTAAACGTACCTTCAAGCTTAGAATGATCAACATCGATCCAAGCTGGAATACCACGTTGTGCAGCTAACTCAATCGCGTTTTTAATACGCAATTGTTGTTTAGCACCTTCGTGAACCGCAATTACATCACCAGCTTTAACTTGAATAGATGCGATGTTTACACGACGACCATTCAAAGTAATGCTACGGTGACTTACTAACTGACGAGCTTCTGCACGTGTAGAACCAAAACCCATGCGATAAACAACGTTATCAAGACGGCTTTCAAGCAATTTCAACAAGTTCTCACCTGTTGCGCCTTTAACACGAGCTGCTTCTTTATAGTAGTTACTAAATTGACGTTCTAACACACCGTAAATACGACGGACTTTTTGTTTTTCACGTAATTGTAGTGAATACTCAGATTGCTTACCACCGCGTGCCTGACCATGTTGACCAGGTGCTTTGTTAGCTTTTTTAGTTTTGACGTCAAAAGGTTTAACGCCAGATTTAAGTTGCAGGTCTGTCCCTTCGCGGCGAGAGAGTTTGCATTTTGGACCAATATAACGAGCCATGAATGTTTCTCCTTACACGCGACGTTTTTTAGGTGGACGGCAACCGTTGTGAGGAATTGGCGTCACATCGGTAATGCTGTTAATTTTATAACCCACTGCGCCTAATGCACGAACCGCAGACTCACGACCTGGACCAGGACCTTTTACAAGGACATCCAGATTTTTCAAACCGTAATCTAAAGCTGCTTTACCAGCAACTTCAGCAGCTACCTGAGCAGCAAACGGAGTTGATTTACGTGAACCACGGAAGCCTTGTCCACCAGAGGTGGCCCAAGCCAATGCATTACCTTGACGATCAGTAATCGTAACAATGGTGTTATTAAAAGACGCGTGAATGTGTGCAACACCTTCAGAGACGGTACGAGTGACCTTCTTGCGTGTGCGAGTATCTTTAGCCATCTTTTAGCTTCCAGAAATCTTACTTTTTAATCGGTTTGCGCGGACCTTTACGGGTACGTGCGTTAGTTTTGGTGCGTTGACCACGGACAGGCAAGCTGCGACGATGGCGAAGGCCGCGATAGCAACCCAAATCCATTAAACGTTTAATGTTCATGGAAATTTCGCGACGTAAGTCACCTTCGGTAGGAACCTTAGCAACTTCTGCACGAATCGCATCAAGCTGAGCATCGTCCAACTCACGGATCTTAGTAGTTTCAGTAATACCAACTGTAGCTAAGATATTCTTAGCAGTATGGCGACCGACACCAAAGATGTAAGTGAGGGAGATAACAGCATGCTTGTTATCCGGAATGTTTACACCGGCAATACGAGCCATTCACTTTCTCCAAAAAGGCAGTAGAGATAATCAACCGCCCCACAAAATCTTGAGGGGCGGATATTAACCCAATTCGCCTACTGAAATCAACAGGTCTTGATTAGATTAACCTTGACGCTGCTTATGACGAGGTTCTGCGCTACAAATTACGCGAATAACCCCATTACGACGGATAACTTTACAGCTACCACAAATTTTCTTTACAGAAGCTTGTACTTTCATGATGAAACCTCTAAGTGCGCTTATCCCTTAGGATGAGCAGTCGTTTTTCTCATTAATGTTTGATTATCATATTGATGAGATGTTAAGTGCGCTTGTAGCTGAGCCATAAAGTCCATAACAACGACAACTACGATTAGTAATGATGTACCACCCAAAGAGAATGGGATCCCAAAAGAACTTTGTAGAATCATTGGCATTAAACAAATGACCGTAATATAAATCGCACCAATAAACGTCAAACGATTAAGAATATGATCTAAGTAACGAGCAGTTTGCTCACCTGGGCGAATACCAGGCACATAAGCTCCGCTGCGTTTTAGATTTTCTGATACTTCCTTAGGGCTAAATACTAAAGCCGTATAAAAGTAACAGAAAAAGATAATTAACGCACCAAAGAGCACCAAATACAAAGGCTGTCCAGGCGACAATACTAAAGCTAAATCTTGTAAGCTACGTTTAATTAATCCAGCATTTGCATCTGCACTTCCTACCCATTGACCAAGACTCGCCGGGAACAATAGTAAAGAACTTGCAAAAATCGCAGGAATCACACCAGCCATATTAATTTTTAATGGCAAATGTGTCTGCTGTGCCGTAAATATACGACGACCTTGTTGCTTTTGTGCATAATTTACTGGAATACGACGTTGTGCTTTTTCAATAAACACAATGGCAGCCAGCACACCTACAGACAAAAGACCAAAGATCACAAGACCAATTAAGCTTGTCTGACCATTATCTACTGATGAAACTGATTGCATAATTAACTTAGGCAAACCAGAAACAATACCAGCAAAAATAATCATTGAGATACCGTTACCAATACCTCTTTCAGTAATTTGTTCACCTAGCCACATTAAGAACATAGTTCCAGCGACAAGTGAAGTAACTGCTGGTATATAAAACTCAAGACCAACTGACAGAGTAATACCCTGACCAATCAAACCTGCACACATACCAACTGCCTGAACCACTGCAAGCAACAATGTACCCTGACGCGTATATTGATTAATTTTACGCTTACCTTGCTCACCTTCCTTTTTCAAGGCTTCTAGTGAAGGAATTACCGTAGACATTAACTGCACAATAATTGATGCAGAAATGTAAGGCATAATTCCTAAAGCAAGAATAGACATTCGCTCTAAAGCACCGCCAGAAAACATATTGAATAGCCCAAGAATAGTTCCTTGGTTCGCATGAAATAAATTTTCTAACGCAGCATTATTAATGCCTGGTACTGGAATATGCGCTCCTAGTCGAAAGACCAGCAATGCACCGATTAGAAAACTCATCCGGCGAATAATTTCACGATATTTCACGTGAAATGGCTGACCTTTCATCATGTTGACATGACCTGAAGAACTAGGAGACATAGACACTCGAGATTACTCCTCGACTTTGCCGCCAGCTGCTTCAATTGCAGCTTTAGCGCCTTTAGTCAATGCAACACCTTGAACAGTGAATGCACGAGTGATTTCACCAGAAAGTACGATACGAGCACGAACTTGGTCACGACGAACAACATTCGCAGCTTTCAAAGTTTCTAGGCTAACGATGTCGCCTTCAACTTTGCTTAACTCAGATAAACGTACTTCAGCAGTTTTTAAAGCGATTTGGCTAGTGAAACCGAATTTAGGTAAACGACGATAAATCGCTGTTTGACCGCCTTCAAAGCCTGGACGAACGCCACCACTTTTACGTGATTTTTGACCTTTGACACCACGGCCACCAGTCTTACCAACGCCAGAACCGATACCACGGCCTAAACGACGGTTTTCACGTTTTGCACCTTCCGCAGGCGCAAGCTCATTTAAACGCAGAGTCATGGCTTATTCCTCTACACTAACCATATAGTAGACTTTGTTGATCATACCGCGGTTAGAAGGCGTATCTTGCACTTCTACAGTATGACCAATACGACGCAGACCTAAACCTTGTAAGCAAAGCTTGTGATTTTTCAAGCGATGTGAAGAAGATTTAGTCTGGGTAACTTTAATCGTTTTCATGATTGATTACCCTTGAATTTCTGCTACTGATTTACCACGTTTCGCAGCGACTTTCTCAGGAGAAGTCATATCACGCAAACCTTTGAAAGTTGCGTTTACTACGTTTGCAGCATTAGTAGAACCATAACATTTAGCAAGTACGTTATGCACGCCCGCAGCTTCTAGAACGGCACGCATTGCGCCACCAGCGATTACGCCAGTACCTTCAGAAGCAGGTTGCATGTATACACGGCTTGCGCCATGACGAGCATTCACAGGGTGTTGTAAAGTAGTACCTGCAAGGTCTACAGTAATCATGTTGCGACGTGCAGCTTCAAGTGCTTTAGAAATAGCAGCTGGAACTTCACGTGCTTTACCACGACCAAAACCAACACGACCATTACCATCACCCACAACAGTTAATGCTGTGAAAGAGAAGATACGACCGCCCTTAACAACTTTGGCTACACGATCAACGGCAACCAGCTTTTCAACAAGACCTTCGTTTTGTTCAACTTTAGCCATGATTAGAACTCCAAGCCGTTTTCACGAGCAGCATCAGCCAAGGCTTTGATACGACCATGATATTTAAAACCAGAACGGTCAAATGCAACTTTAGTTACACCAGCTGCTTTCGCGCGTTCTGCGATTAAAGCACCTACTTTAGTAGCCGCGTCTACATTACCTGTAGTACCGCTACGTAAAGATGCATCCAAAGTTGAAGCTTGCGCTAAAACTTTGCCACCATCTGCTGAAATAACTTGAGCATAGATGTGACGCGGAGTGCGGTTTACACACAAACGAGTCGCACCCAATGCACGGATGTGCAAGCGTGTGCTTTTCGCACGACGCAAACGGGTTTGTTTCTTTTCGTTCATAAGAACCTCGCGCCTTATTTCTTCTTAGCTTCTTTACGAAGAATGACTTCATCCGAATAGCGAACACCTTTACCTTTATATGGTTCAGGAGCACGATACGCACGGATTTCTGCCGCTACTTGACCTAACAACTGCTTGTTTGCTGATTTCAAAATGATTTCAGTTGCAGTTGGAGTTTCCGCTGTTACACTTTCAGGTAAAGCGTAGTCAATTGGGTGTGAGTAACCAAGGTTAAGGTTTACAACAGTACCCTTAACCGCAGCTTTATAACCAACACCAACTAGCTGCAACTTACGTTCGAAGCCTTCACTAACCCCTTTTACAAGGTTATTCAATACAGCGCGAGCAGTACCAGCTTGCATCCAAGCATCTTTCGATTCTTTAACTGGAGCAAGTTGAAGTTTACCTTCTTCCTGTTTTAGCTCGACCAGCGCATGCAGGTTGAAAGACAACGTACCTTTGCTGCCTTTCACTTCGACCTGCCGGCCGTTCTGAGTAACTGTTACACCATTCGGTACAGTTACTGGGGCTTTAGCCACACGAGACATGAGGAATCACCTATTAAGAAACAAAAGCAATAACTTCACCACCAACGCCCGCAGCACGTGCAGCGCGATCAGTCATGATGCCTTTGCTTGTAGAAACAATTGCAATACCTAAACCTTGCTTAACGCTTGGAAGTTTATCTTTACCACGGTATTGGCGAAGACCTGGACGGCTTACGCGCTTAACCATTTCGATAACTGGTTTGCCTTCGAAATATTTTAAAGTAATTGTCAAAGTAGATTTTGTCTCTTCTTGAGCAACTTCTACGTTTGAAATATAACCTTCTTGTTGAAGTACGTTTGCAATTGCAACTTTCAACTTAGAAGAAGGCATAGAAACAGTTTGTTTCTTAGCCATTTGTGCGTTACGAACACGTGTTAGCATGTCGGCAACGGTATCTTGCATACTCATTTAGTCGCTCCTTACCAGCTTGCCTTAACAACGCCTGGTACATCACCCTGCATTACTGTGTCACGTAATTTGTTACGGCTTAAACCGAACTTACGGAAGTAACCATGAGGACGACCAGTTAAACCACAACGGTTACGAAGACGTACCGGAGATGCATTACGTGGCAACGCTTGTAACTTTAACATCGCTTCGAAACGTTCTTCTTCACTTGCATTTACGTTTGCAATCGTAGCTTTTAATTCAGCACGTTTTGCAGCGTATTTAGCAACTGTTTTTTCGCGTTTCAATTCGCGATTAACCATACCTTTCTTAGCCATATCGACCTCTTATTTGAACGGGAAGCCGAATGCACGCATAAGCGCACGGCCTTCGTCATCGGTGCGAGCAGTCGTAGTAATAGTAATATCCATACCACGAATACGATCAATCTTATCGAAATCGATTTCAGGGAAAACGATTTGCTCTTTCAAACCCATTGAGTAGTTACCACGACCATCAAATGATTTCGAAGAGAAACCACGGAAGTCACGGATACGAGGGATTGCGATTGAGATCAAACGGTCCAAGAATTCGTACATTTGGTCGCCACGTAAAGTAACTTTACAACCAATCGGCCAACCGTCACGGATTTTAAAACCAGCGATAGATTTGCGAGCAAGTGTAATTACTGGTTTTTGACCAGCAATTAATTGCATGTCGACTACAGCGCCATCCAATAATTTCTTATCAGTTGCAGCTGCGCCTACACCCATGTTTAGGGTAATTTTTGTGATGCGTGGAATTTCCATCACGTTCTTAATGCTAAGTTCTTCTTTTAACTTTGCTTTAAGTTCATCATTGTAACGTGCTTTAAGTCTGGCCATTGCCTTTTCAACCTATTACTTCGCTACCGCCACTGATTCACCATTTGATTTATAAACGCGAGTTTTCACGCCATCAATCACTTGGTAACCAACACGGTCAGCCTTCTGGGTTGTAGCATTTAAAATTGCCACGTTTGAAATATGAAGCGAAGCTTCTTGAGTAACGATACCGCCTTCAGCGCCAGTTACACGATTCGGCTTTTGATGCTTCTTCACTAAGTTAAGGCCTTCAACCTTAACGCGGTCTTCAGAAACAGACAATACAGTACCCTGTTTGCCTTTTTCTTTACCTGCGATCACGATAACTTGATCGCCTTTTTTAATCTTAGCCATGATTGCCTCTTATAGAACTTCAGGAGCCAATGAAATGATTTTCATGAACTGTTCAGTACGAAGTTCACGAGTCACTGGTCCGAAGATACGAGTAGCAATCGGAGCTTTGTTGTTGTTCAGAATAACTGCAGCATTATCATCAAAACGGATCACAGAACCATCTGGACGACGAATGCCGAATTTAGTACGAACTACAACCGCATTCATCACGTCACCTTTTTTAACACGTGCGCGTGGGATTGCTTCTTTTACAGTAACTTTAATAATGTCGCCAACAGAAGCATAACGACGATGTGAACCACCAAGTACTTTAATACATTGTACGCGGCGAGCACCACTGTTGTCTGCTACGTCGAGCATAGTTTCGGTTTGAATCATTGCCCTACTCCAAAACCGAGCATCACCGGTCACAATTTCGAAAGGCTCAAAGAGTACTCGAAATTGACCGATGATGCAACAAGAACGTCGAATTACTCAGCAGCTGCTTCAACTACTTCCACTAAAGTCCAAGCTTTAGTTTTAGAAATTGGGCGGCTTTCTTTGATTGTCACAACATCACCAATTTTAGCGACATTGTTCTCATCATGAGCGTGTAACTTAGTTGAACGGCGAATTGACTTGCCATACAACGGGTGTTGAACGCGGCGTTCAATAAGAACAACAATAGATTTATCCATTTTGTCACTTACGACTTTGCCGGTTAACGTGCGGACTGTTTTTTCACTCATTGTCCGTTCCCCTGTTTTTCGGTAAGGAGTGTCTTAATACGAGCAATTGTCTTACGAGCAACTTGCACTTCGTGCGATTTACCCAACTGACCAGTTGCTTTCGCCATACGAAGACGGAATTGGTTAAGCTGTTGCTCATCAAGCAAAGCTTTCAACTCTTCTACCGACTTTTCACGTAAATCTTTAGTTTTCATTACATTACCGTCCGAGTCACGATAGTGGTTTTAAACGGAAGTTTAGCAGCAGCTAAAGCAAATGCTTCACGCGCTAATTCTTCGTTCACACCTTCAATTTCGTACAGGATCTTACCTGGTTGGATCTGGCAAACCCAGTATTCCACGCTACCCTTACCTTTACCCATACGCACTTCAAGAGGCTTTTGAGTAATTGGTTTATCCGGGAATACGCGAATAAAGATTTTACCACCACGCTTAATACGGCGGCTAATAGTACGACGTGCAGCTTCAATCTGACGCGCAGTCATACGACCACGTTCAGTTGCTTTGATTGCAATCGAACCAAATGATACTGTACTACCACGATGCGCTAGACCAGTATTACGGCCTTTGTGCACCTTACGGAATTTGGTACGTTTAGGTTGCAACATGGATTATTCTCCCTTGTCAGCAGCACGGTCACCGCGACGACCACGACGCTCTTGACCTTCACCACGACCACGACCACGTTTAGCTGGACGATCTTCAGCAGGAGCAGGGTTCATGACTTGTTTCATGCCACCTAAAATCTCGCCACGGAAAATCCAAACTTTAACACCAATCGTACCGTAAGTTGTTTCTGCACGCATAGTTGCATAATCAATGTCTGCACGTAATGTATGCAAAGGTACACGACCTTCACGATACCATTCAGTACGAGCAATCTCTGCACCACCTAAACGGCCAGACACTTCAACTTTGATACCTTTAGCACCAGCACGCATAGTGTTTTGAACCGCACGCTTCATAGCACGACGGAACATTACACGCTTTTCTAATTGAGAAGCGATTGCTTCAGCAACTAAACGCGCATCTAAGTCTGGGCGATCAATTTCATTGATACTTACTTGCGCAGGAACACCCATAATGCTGGTAAGTTCGCGCTGTAATTTCTCAATATCTTCGCCTTTTTTACCGATTACGATACCAGGACGAGCTGTGCTAATTGTTACTTTAGCAGCGCCTGATGGACGTTCGATAAGAATGTTGCTGATCATCGCATTCTTAAGTTTTTTAGTTAAAAACTCACGAACTTGAAGATCTTTAAGCAAGTATTCAGCGTATTGTTTCGGACTCGCATACCAGTTAGCGTTATGACGTTTCACAACACCTAGGCGGATACCGATTGGATGAACCTTCTGACCCATATCAAACCCCTACCTTAACGGTGATGTGACAAGTACGCTTCGTAATACGATCTGCACGGCCTTTAGCACGTGGCATAATACGTTTAAGGCTAACACCTTCATCAACGTAAATCGTAGAAACTTTAAGATCGTCAACATCTAAACTGTTATTGTGTTCAGCGTTTGCAATCGCAGATTCCAATGCTTTTTTTACTAAAACAGCAGCTTTTTTATTGCTGAAGTTTAAGATATTTAAAGCATGCGCAACAGATTTGCCGCGAATAAGATCTGCAACCAAACGTGCCTTTTGTGCCGAGATAGCGGCACCGCGTAATTTAGCAGTTACTTCCATCATGACACCTATTAACGTTTAGACTTCTTGTCAACACCGTGACCACGATAGGTACGAGTTGGCGCGAATTCACCGAGTTTATGACCAACCATATGCTCAGTAACAATTACTGGAACGTGATTACGACCATTATGAACAGAAATTGTTAAACCAACAAAATCTGGAAGGATCATCGAACGACGAGACCAAGTTTTAATCGGCTTGCGAGAGTTACTAGCAACAGCCGCTTCAACCTTAGCGAACAAGTGCGCATCGACGAATGGGCCTTTTTTCAGAGAACGAGGCATTAGTCAGATTCCTTTACTTGACGCGACGGTCGCGAATAATCATCTTAGTCGTACGCTTATTGGTACGTGTCTTGTACCCTTTAGCTTTTTGACCCCATGGGCTTACAGGTTGAATACCTTTGTTACGCCCTTCACCACCACCGTGCGGGTGATCAACTGGGTTCATCGCCATACCACGTACGGTAGGACGAACACCACGCCAGCGCGAAGCACCAGCTTTACCCAATGAACGAAGGTTGTTTTCTTGGTTAGAAACTTCACCAATTACAGCGCGGCATTCAACATGAATTTTACGCATTTCGCCTGAACGAAGACGAACAATCGCGTAAGAACCATCACGACCCAACAACTGAACAGAAGCACCAGCAGAACGCGCTAATTGCGCACCCTTACCAATTTTAAGTTCAACGTTATGAAGTGTAGAACCGATAGGCATGTTACGAAGTGGCAAGCAGTTACCTGGACGAATTGGAGCATCGTTACCAGATTGTACTTTATCGCCAGCACGTAAGCCTTTAGGAGCAATGATATAACGACGCTCACCATCAGCATATTTCAACAAAGCAATATGTGCTGTACGGTTAGGATCGTATTCAATGCGCTCTACAACAGCTGGGATGCTGTCTTTATTACGCTTAAAGTCAACGATACGATAGTGTTGCTTATGACCACCACCAACGTGACGAGTTGTAATGTGACCGTTATTATTACGACCACCAGTACGTTTTTTTGCTTCAACCAACGGTGAGTAAGGCGCGCCTTTGTGAAGGTGGTCATGAACCACTTTCTCTACAAAGCGACGTCCTGGAGACGTTGGCTTACATTTTTGAATCGGCATAATTTTCGTCCTTATTCCGCTGCGCTTTCAGCGGTATCGCCCAAGTCAGCCATTTCAACATCTTGGCCAGCTTTCAGGGTGACGTATGCTTTTTTAACATCAGAACGACGTCCTAATGTTTTACCAAAGCGCTTAGTTTTACCTTTAGTAATAGTAGTGTTAACTTTAACAACTTCTACACCAAAAAGTTTTTCAACTGCTTTTTTAACTTCAAGTTTAGTAGCATTAATATCTACTTTGAATACTTGAACGCCAACAGTATCACCTAAAACTTGTGCCTTTTCTGAGAAGACTGGTCCTTTAAGGACTTGATAGATACGTTCGTTGTTCATCCGAGTTCTACCTCAATTTTCTTAGCAGCAGCTACAGACATCACAACTTTATCAAACGCGATCAAGCTTACAGGATCGATTGCAGTAGCATCCACCACATCTACATGCGGAAGGTTGCGTGCTGCAAGATATAAGTTCTCATCTACAGCTTCAGTAACGATCAATGCACGAGCGGCATTTAAATCGCCAAGCTTTGCAAGCAATTCTTTAGTTTTTGGAGCTGCAATAGCAAACTCTTCAACTAATACAAGACGATCTTGGCGAACAAGTTCAGCTAAGATACATTGCATTGCACCGCGATACATTTTACGGTTTACTTTTTGAGACCAATCTTGTGGACGAGCAGCAAAAGTTTTACCACCGCCAACCCAGATTGGGCTACGAGTAGAACCCGCACGAGCACGACCAGTACCTTTTTGACGGAATGGTTTTTTACCACCGCCAGAAACGTCTGCACGTGACTTCTGAGCACGAGTACCTTGACGACCACCTGCTAAGTAAGCAGTAACAACTTGGTGTACAAGAGCTTCGTTAAATTCACGTCCGAAAGCAACTTCAGACAATTCAACAGCAGAGCCGGAAACAGTTTTCAAATTCACGGTATTTCCCCTCAGGCCTTGATGGTAGGACGTACAATCACGTCACCGCCAGTTGAACCAGGAATTGCACCTTTAACAACTAAAACAGAACGTTCAGCGTCAATAGATACGATTTCAAGACCTTGTACTGTTACGCGTTCATCACCTAAGTGACCAGCCATTTTTTTGCCTTTGAACACGCGACCAGGAGTTTGGTTTTGACCTGTAGAACCTAATACACGGTGAGAAACTGAGTTACCGTGAGTAGCGTCTTGGGTACGGAAGTTCCAACGTTTAACACCACCTTGGAAACCTTTACCTTTTGATTGACCAGTTACGTCAACTACTTGACCAACTGTGAACAAATCAACACCAATAGTACCGCCAACTTCACGACCTTCAAGCTCAGCTTCAGTAACACGGAACTCTTTAACTAAACGACCAGCAGCAACACCAGCTTTCGCGAAGTGACCTTTCTGAGCGTTAGTTACGCGAGATTCGCGACGTTCACCAGTAGTTACTTGAACAGCTTGATAACCATCAGTTTCAAGTGTTTTGATTTGCGTAATGCGGTTTGGATCGACTTCGATGACTGTAACAGGTACAGAAACACCTGCATCTGTAAAGATGCGAGTCATACCACATTTGCGACCGACTAAACCAATAGCCATGTGCATAAACCTCTAAAAAAGCGGCCTAATTAACTTAAAAGTTAATCAACCGAAAGCCTTAACCCAAAGCGATCTGAACATCAACACCAGCCGCAAGATCTAATTTCATCAATGCATCAACAGTTTTATCTGTAGGTTGAACGATATCGATCAAACGTTTGTAGGTGCGGATTTCGTACTGGTCACGCGCATCTTTGTTAACGTGCGGTGAAGTAAGAACGTTGAAGCGTTCGATGCGAGTAGGCATCGGAATTGGACCACAAACTTGTGCGCCAGTACGCTTAGCGGTTTCTACGATCTCTTGAGCAGATTGATCAATCAGACGATGATCAAAAGACTTCAAACGGATACGAATTCTCTGGTTAGACATACCAGTAAACTCCAAGCCAAACATATAAAGAATCACCTTTGACGCATCTCACCCATTGGTAAGTGTCAAAGGCAGTGAAAATCACTAAGGTCATGATCGATGCCACGACTGTAATGCACATTTACCACTTTCTTCGCAGTAAATGCCCCTCCTATTGAGGGTCGCTCATTATAACGATTGTTTAAGTCTTATGCAATTCTCTTTTTCTATTTTCTCCACAAAACCTGCTTTAATCGAGTATTGGGAACTAAACTAAGCACTTATTACAAATTCAATCGCTTTATTTAGAAGTTGATTACCTTGTTCAAATTTTTGTGCTTCGGAAGAATATAATTCACGCGTAGATTGAACATATTCTCCATCAAAAATAGAAAGCTCTTCTTCATCTTCAAGTAAAAGCGCTAGAGCTGCTGGTGTCATCTCTGGATGGAACTGAAAACCCAGTACATTTTTTCCAATCTGATACATCTGATTGCGACAGGCCTGATTTTCAGCCAAATGTATAGCACCTTTAGGTATTTCAAATGTCTCGCTATGCCACTGCATCACCTTTATTTTCTCTGGTAATGGGAAGCTTTCTTGAGGTAGATTCGCAACTCTCTGAACTGTTGACCACCCAAGTTCCTGATAGCGATTACGGCTTACCGCAGCCCCTAACGCATTAGCAATTAACTGCCCCCCTAAACAAAGACCAATAGCTGGCTTTCCCGCTGCCAAATAACGACGCAACCATCTTTTTTCTATCTTTAGCCAAGGGAAGTTTGCCTCATCATTTACACTCATTGTGCCACCCATGACCAATAGTAAATCAACCTCATCAATTCGAGGCAAAGCTTCTATTTCAAGTGACCGATCAACAGGAAGTGCAAAAAACTCTGTAGAGCTAATTGTCGCGTGGTGGGCTTTTAAAAATGAATAACAACTTCCAAACCCCTCACCCGCGATATGTTGAAAATAGTGAACACGTAAATGCGACTTCATGCGCTTAAACCTATTGTTGTTAGAATGTTGTAGTGGTCTTTGCAAAAATAAAGCCAAGTTTTTATTTTATGAGTCTACTGTAACGAAACGTCTTATAAAACTTCGTAAATCTAGCGAAGAATCTAAATTTCTCTTAATCTAACTTTATTATTTGAAATGCAAAGCACTATGAAAAAGCATAACGACTTCCAGACTCGCCTCATTCATGCACAAAGAAAGGCTCCGCAATTTATTGAAACAGTGCAACCACCCTTATTTCGTGCATCTACTATTATTTTTAAATCAACTTCGCACCTTTTTGATCGCCACTGGACGGATGATTACGATTATAGCTATGGGACACACGGCACCCCCACTACCTTCACCTTAGGCGACAATATTGCGCAAATTGAAGGTGGATTGCATTGTTTACTTGCACCAAGTGGCTTATCAGCAATTAATGTTGTGAACTCAGCATTTTTAAGTACTGATGATGAAGTATGGGTACCAGACAACATTTATGGACCAAACCTTGAGCATTTAAATCATCTGCAAAATCAATATGGCGTTATTGTCAAAGTGTACAACCCTATTGACGCCTCAAGCTTTCAACCAACTGAAAAAAGCAAACTGTTATGGTTAGAGGCAGCAGGCTCAGTTACTTTAGAATTTCCTGATCTTAAGAATCTAGTCAAAAAAGCCAAAAAACACGGTGTATTAACAGCCCTAGATAACACTTGGGGAGCTGGGCTTGCGTTTAATGCTTTTAATTTTTCTGATGAACATCTATCAGTCGATTTAACCGTGCATGCACTCACCAAATATCCGAGTGGCGGCGGTGACATCTTAATGGGCAGCATTGTAACTCGTGATGAGAAACTTCATCACCGCCTATTCCGTACGCATGCCATTTTAGGTATTGCAGTTTCAGGAGATGATGCAGCTCAAGTCCAACGCAGTCTTGCTCATATGTCTTTACGTTATGAACAACAATCAACCAATGCTCAAACTTTACTTAAATGGCTAAAAGACCAATCTCAATTTGCACAAGTTCTACATCCAAGTGATGAGGCCGCCCCAGGCCATCAATATTGGCAAGAAATCTGCATAGATAATCAAAGTGCTGGTCTAGTCAGTGTTATTTTCAAACCTGAATATGACATTACAGCAGTATGTCGTTTTTGCGATGCATTAGCGTTATTTAAGCTCGGTTTTAGCTGGGGAGGACCCGTTAGTCTGATTATGCTTTATGATTTAAAAATGATGAGAAAACTTGAGAATACACATTTACAACAAGGATTATTGGTTCGCTTCTGTATAGGACTAGAAGATCCACAAGATTTAATACAAGATATCGAAAATGCACTGAAACAACTGTAAAAACGACAAGATCATAGTGACTCGAACCACAGGATAAAAATATATGGGTACACCGATTGTTATTGCTAAAAATATTAATGACACATCCAAAGAAATTGTTTTACTTTCCCAGTTTGCTAACCGCCATGGACTTATTGCAGGCGCCACGGGTACAGGTAAAACAGTTACGTTAAAAGTTCTAGCAGAGAGTTTTTCTCGAATTGGTGTACCGGTATTTCTTGCCGATGCTAAAGGTGATGTTTCGAGTCTCGCAAAAGCGGGAGAAGCTTCAGATAAATTTAATGAACGACTAAAGCTTTTGCAGATTGATAGCGTTCCTTTCGCAGCTAATCCAGTTGTTTTTTGGGATTTATTTGGTCAACAAGGCCACCCTATTCGCACTACCATTTCTGAAATTGGGCCAATTTTATTGGCTCGTATGCTCAATTTAAATGATACTCAAGAGGGTGTGCTATCTGCTGTATTCCGTATTGCAGATGACCAAGGTCTACTATTAGTCGATTTTAAAGATTTAAAAGCCATGATCACTTTTGTGAGTGAACATGCAGCCGAGTTTAAAGCAGAATATGGCAATTTATCTCCAGCAAGTCTAGGCGCTATTCAACGCAATTTACTCGCCCTTGCCGACCAAGGTGGAGAGCAATTTTTTGGTGAACCTGCTTTAAATATTTTAGATTTTATTCAAACCGATGCAAATGGTCATGGCTACATTAATATTCTTGCGGCTGACAAGCTCATGAATACACCTAAACTATATGCCACTTTCCTTTTATGGATGCTTTCAGAACTATTTGAACAGCTTCCGGAAGTCGGTGATATGGATAAACCTAAACTCGTGTTTTTCTTTGATGAAGCTCACTTATTATTTGACAATGCCAGCCAAGCACTCCAAGACAAAATTGAACAAGTTGTACGTTTAATTCGTTCTAAAGGAGTAGGTATCTATTTCATTACCCAAAATCCACTCGATTTACCTGAAAGTGTTCTAGGTCAACTTGGTAATCGCGTTCAACATGCCCTACGCGCATTTACCCCTAAAGATCAGAAAGCGGTAAAAACCGCAGCAGATACTTTCCGAGCCAATCCAAACTTTAAAGTTGATGAAGCGATTACTGAACTTGGTGTTGGTGAGGCACTCATTAGCTGCCTAGATGGGCAAGGTACTCCACAAATTGTTGAGCGCGGCTGGGTCATGCCTCCTTACTCTGCATTTACACCAATCACTCCAGAAGAGCGTCAAGCTTTAATCTCACAAAGTATTATTGCTGGAGTTTATGAGCAGGTTGTAGATCGTGATAGCGCCTATGAAATGCTACAAAATAAAGTGGCTGAACGCGAACAGCAGCAACAAAATGCCGAGCTTGCAAAACAACAAGCGAAAGAGCAAGAAACCCTAGCAAAACAGCAGGCGAAAGAGCAGGAAAGATTGGCACGTGATCAATTAAAAGAGGAAGAACGAGCAGCGCGTGAAAGAGCCAAACTCACCCAAGATATTGTTGGAACTTTTGCAAAAAGTGCTGCGCGCAGTTTAGGAGGAAGTACAGGTCAAAAACTTGTTCGAGGCCTACTTGGCTCTTTATTTGGTAAATAAAAAATATTTAATAACATAACGTTAATTTAAGGGGATTTTATATCCCCTAATTTTTTTATGGTTTTTCTCGAAAAGCTATTGCCATTAATTTTTTAAAGATGTATTTTAAATACATCTTATATAGCCAGATAAATAAGGTCTAGCCATGACTCCACAACAAATTGAACTTGTTAAATCTACTGTACCGGTTTTACGTGAACACGGTGTTACGCTGACTACATACTTTTATAAGCGTATGCTTAATAACAATCCCGAATTAAAAAATGTTTTTAACTTAGATGACCAAACTAGCTTACGTCAGCCACGTGCGCTTGCAGCTGCCGTTCTTGCTTATGCAGAAAATATTGAGAACCCTACTGTTCTAGCTAAAGCTGTTGAACGTATCACCACTAAACATGTGAGCTTAGATATCCAGCCTGATCAATATGCAATTGTTGGTGACAACCTACTTCATTCAATTAGTGAAGTACTTAACGTGCCATTTGAATCAGAACTTATCGAAGCGTGGAAGCAAGCTTATCTACAATTGGCCGATATCTTGATTGGCGTTGAAAAACAAAAATATGAACAACTTGAGAGCTTAAAAGGTGGATGGGCTGGCTGGCGTCCATTTGAAATTACACAAATTGATCCTCTTGAATCTGGCAAACGTTTCACTTTAAAAGCAACTGATCATGAGGACGTACTAACCAGTCCTGCAAATGCTTTTATTTCGGTTAAGGTACAAGTTCCAGAGCAACAGCTTGAACAGCCGAAAGCTTTTAAATTTACAGAAGCTCAAGAAAATAACTCATATCACTTTGACGTTCAGCCTGAAGAAAACCATACTGAATTTTCAGTTTCGAACATCTTGCTTGAGCATTATAGAGTTGGTGATCAAGTACAGGTTTCAGCGCCTTTAACGCTGTAATGTAAAAACCTCTTGCCTGAAAGTTTTCTTATTTAAACTTTCAGGCTAAGATGATCATCCTTTTTCTCTTCCATTTTTGGTGATCATGCAGCTTAATAAATTTACCGATTATGCATTACGAATATTAATGTATGTTGCACGCCCAAGTGATGCACCCTACACGATTGCAGAAATCGCGAAAGATTTGCATGTTTCACAAAACCATCTGGTTAAAGTTGTTCACTTTATGGGCAAACAAGAATGGATTATTACCATTCGTGGGAAAGGCGGTGGAATTCGCTTAAACCCAGATGCACTTAACTGCAATTTGGGTTCAATTGTTCGAATATTACAAGGTGATAATCAAATCGTTGAATGCAATACACCACCTTGTGTATTACGCAGTCACTGTGGTTTAAAAGGTATTTTAGATCAAGCTTTAGAGAGCTTTTATCAAAGCCTAGACCAATACACTCTCGGAGAAGTTTTGCAGCAATCAAAATCTGCTCCTGCTAACTCCCCTATAGCCTTTTTAGAAATCTAACTTCTATTGATTTTCATAAGTTGATTTATTGAAAATTAGCAAGAATACCCAAGCTCCTTTATACTAGGCGCGAGCCCTCTCATTTAAAAAGTTATTTTTTATGCGTCGTAGTGAAAAATCAAAAGACACCAAAGCCAGACTCGCACCCAAGCAAAAGATCAGCTATGAAAAAGCACCAGATCCGGCGATCACAGCCTATGCTGTGCAATCTCTAAACTGGTTACGCCAAGCTGAGTTTCTAATGAGTGCACCTAAATTGGCACTTTGTGTTGAAGATAGTGGCTACGAAATTGCTTTTGCAGGACGCTCAAATGCGGGTAAGTCTAGTGCTATTAATGCATTAACTAATCAGAAACAACTTGCCCGTGCTTCTAAAAAGCCTGGTCGTACCCAGATGATTAACTTCTTTAGTCTAGGTAATCCTGATCAGCGTTTAGTCGATCTTCCAGGTTACGGTTATGCAGCTGTACCTGAAGATATGAAGAAGGTGTGGCAAAAGGAATTAGAAAACTATCTAATTCACCGTAAAAGCTTACAAGGCTTAGTCTTACTTATGGATATTCGCCATCCTCTACAGCATTTTGACATGATGATGCTAGAGTGGGCTTATTCGCGTCATCTATTCGTTCATATTCTCTTAACGAAAGCAGACAAACTTAATCGTGGTCCTGCAAATAAAGTATTGCTTGAAGTTAAACAACAACTTAAAAAAATGAAGCTTGATTTTTCCATTCAGCTTTTCTCTTCACTTAACAAATTAGGTTTGGAAGAGCTTGCAAGTGTCATGGGTGGACGTCTGCATTTTACGCTAGATCAACAGCCAGAATTTGATGTCGATTCAATCCCTGAAGCGACAGATGAAGATGCTGAAAGCTAAATTGTCATAACAGATACAATTTTTTCATTAAATTTATACTCAATTGTCCCCTATTGCTAAACACAAATGTAGGGGCTTTTTTTATACTCGTTATAACTTCATCGAGTTAAAAATCAGGACTAAATGATGAAATTGTTATCTTTTTTGAAGAATAAGGCTTTAGGTTCTTCTATTGATTATAAAATTCTTCCACGTAAAGTGAAATTTGACTGGAAAGATACCCCTGTCGACTGGATTCCAAATCAGCCTTTCGCAAGTTATTTTATTAATGAAATTAATAATATCTTACCTGCTGGTGAGTTCTGGTTTTGCCGTTTGTATAACAAGGTTTTACCGCAAATCACAGATGAAAAACTCAAGCAGGATGTACAAGCATTTATCCGTCAGGAAGCTATGCATGCCAATGCACACACCTCCGCAAACAAAGAATATTTAAACGTACGTAATATTGATATTCAGAGAAATCTGGACATTATGAACTATTTATTTACGACAGCTTTGGCAGATAAGCCTTTTGATAAAGAAGTTCCAAATTTCTTACAAGGCCAATGGGATTTATTCCGTTTAGGTGTTGTTGCCACTGTTGAACATATGACCTGTGTGTTAGGTAAATATGCTCTATATAACAAGCGCTGGGAAGAATTAGGCGCTGACCCTGAAATGGTCGATCTGGTTAAATGGCATGGTTCAGAAGAAATTGAACACCGTACGGTAGCCTTTGATTTATATCGTCATCTTGGTGGTGGTTATATTCCGCGCTACTATTTAAGCCTTGCCGTGATTGTGCTGGTACTTGGTTTATGGGTAGACGGTGCTGCACACATCATGAAACAAGATCCACGCTTTGCAGATGCCGCTAAATCTAGATTTTTCCCAGTGTGGGTTGCTATAGAATGGCTTAAGATTAGTCGTAAAGATAACCAAGTATTACCAAATCCATTTTGGCTTATTGCTCAACAAATTGATTACCTTATGCCTTGGTATGATCCAGTCAAAGAAGGTAGCACTGAAGATGCTGTTAGCTATTTATCGCAATCTCCAGCAGCAAAAAGAGCAGAACTTCAAGCAGCTTAAAAATAAAAAAGCAGGATTTTAAATCCTGCTTTTTTATTTCGAGATATTAGACACTAATATCTTTATCTTTCGTATAGCGATCTACAACCACACTAATCATCATATCGCCTTGCACATTTACCACAGTTCTCACCGTATCTAGTAAGCGGTCAATTGGCAGTAAAATAGCAATTGCTTCAGCTGGTAAACCTACTGATTGTAAAACCATAATCATAGTCACCATGCCAGCGCTTGGAATTCCAGGTGCACCAAGTGATGCAATCATTGCTGTTAAACAGACGATAATTTGCTGTGTCAGGTTTAAATCTAATCCTACCAAATTCGCTACAAACAGTGCAGCTGCCGCCTCATATAAAGCAGTACCATCCATGTTTAACTGAGTGCCAAGTGGGATAACAAACCCTGCTGTTTGAGGGCGCACACCTAAGTTTTCTTGTGCACACTTCATGCTAAGCGGCATTGTGGCAGAGCTAGAACTGGTTGCAAATGCTGTAATTAACGCTGTACGTGTCCCTTTGAAAAAAGTCCAAGGGCTCATGCGACCAAAAATCCAAAGCAATAGTGGTAAAACAACAGCACCATGGAAAATGGTTGTGCCTGTTACAACGACTGCAAACTCAGCCAAACGACTTAATACCGAAATATCTTCGGTTGCCATTAACTTTGCTAATAAAGCAAAAATACCCAAAGGCGCTAATTTCATGACCCAGCCAACAAGCAGCATCATCATTTCAAAGAACTGGTGGCTCAATACACGAATACTTTTGAAACGTTCCCCACCCTGTACCAAAGCAACACCGACAAATAAAGCAAAGACCACAACGGCTAAAACGTTACCATCACTAAATGCTTTAAATGGATTGATTAAAGTATTTTGAATAAAATTAGTGAAAAAACTTGCCGGGTTTAAACTATCTGGTGCTTGATAATTTTGCATAGATGTTTGGAAAATAGAAATATCTATGCCACGCCCCACCTCAAATAAATGAGCACAACTAATACCTAAAATTAGGGCTAAAGTCGTTGTAGTTAAACAGCATAAAAATGTGATTTTCCAGACTGGCCCTAACTGTCCGCCCGCTTGTAAGTTTGATACCCCTACAACAATCGAACTGAAAATTAAGGGCACCAAAAGCATTTTAAGAAGCCCGATAAAAACACTACTTAATATTCCAAGCCCATATAAACTATGTTTTACAAAAGCTGTGTCTGGATACATGGTGAGTAGGAAACCAAAGGCTAAACCTAAAATGGCGGCAATCAGAATTTGTGTATTTAAGTTCATATCAGCATTATTTTTTTCAGTTGGCATACCTGTTTACAATATGACATGAGGTTGCTTTTCATTCGAGCAATTTTTTGTCACATCGTTCCCATTAAAAATAAAAAAGCCATCTGGTTAGATGGCTCTTCAATAGGACTATTGAGTTTCAATTTCCCGCAAACGAATTAAACCCTCTTGCACCGTACTACATACAAGCTGGCCATTTTGCCACATACGACCAAAATTAAGACCTCTTGAAGCCGCACTCACTGTGGCTTCCATGTCATAAAGCATCCACTCATCTGCGCGCAATGGACGGTGGAAATAAATGGCATGATCAATACTTGCACATTGCAAACTTGGAGAAATATAACTTAAACCATGCGGTCTTAAAGCCGTTGTCATTAAGGTAAAGTCTGAATAAAACGCAACAATTGCTTGATGCAAGGCAATATCATCTAATTGTTTTGGAATACGGTCATGGGTACGAATATAATGCGCATTATAGGGAGCTTCAGGTTGCGGCTGAAACGGGTTTACCGGATCAATTGGGCGAATTTCTACATGACGCTCGCGCATGAAACTAGCACGAACATTTTCAGGTACAAAGTTTAAAATACCCTGTTTTAGCTCATTTTCAGATTTAAGTGTTTCCGGTGCAGGATACTCAGGTTCTTGATGTTGATAGTTCAAGCCTTCTTCTGGATTGGCAAAAGACACCATGGCTGAAAATATAACTCGCCCATGCTGAATCGCACGAACTTGACGACTTACAAAACTTTTTCCATCCCGTAAACGGTCTACTTCGTAGATTATTGGGGCATTAATATCGCCGCCATACAAAAAATATGCATGTAAAGAATGCGCTGGGCGATCAGTTGTATAAGATGCTGCACGTAAAGCCTGACCCAAAACCTGTCCACCAAAGACACGTTTACCGACAAGATTACGGCTCATGCCACGGTAAATATTTTCTTCTAGCTTTTCTAAAGTGAGAAGCTCGACTAGTTCTTGGGTTAACGCATTCATGAGAGATACCTTCATATTTCAGGTAAAAAATCGTATTAAAGGACAGATGTGTAGAATCTATTGTGCCATAAAAAACTATTTGAACATGGAACAATCAGTCAACTTCTGATGAACATTGCTCATATAACAGCTAAAAATACGATTTTTAACGATAAAATATGCCAAAAGCATTATAATTTATAAGAAAGTAGCATATTGTTTTTTTCAATAAATGCCTCAAAATAATTACCCTCCGCATTTGGTGCTGGGATTTGTCTTTAAGAAGTAGGAGTTCTTATGTCCAAGAGTGGGTTTGGTCAAATGTATCGTCGGCTTTCGAGTAAACTACTTGACCTCGTGGTAACACCACATGTTCTTGGGGAAGTTCCTACTGAACCAGTATCAGAAACAACAGAAACAGAAGCAAAGACTGAGCGCCAAAAAGTGGTGTGCTATGTCTTACAAAACCACTCTCGAAGCAATGCTTTGGTGGTTGATGGAGAAACGCGTCGTTTAAATTTAAAACCTGCGTTAGATCCATTAGTTGTTGGCACTCATCAGGAAAAAGCATCAGTTTTATTTTTACAGCACAATGATGAAAATAATTTACTGAATCCTCCTCCTCATGCTTTTCCACCACGCTTACTAAAACTGATTGAAGTCTTACAAGAAAATCCTGAACTTGATATAGAGCTTGTTCCAGTTACCGTTTTATGGGGACGCTCACCAGATAAAGAAGATTCTTGGTTTAAGCTATTATTTTCAGATACATGGGCTACACCAAGTACCGTTAAGCAATTGGTCAACATTGGCTTACATGGTCGTCAATCTTACTTAGAGTTTCATGAACCACAATCGCTACGTGAATTGGTTGAATATGCTCAACAGCATTATCCGAACCTTTCACCAGCCACTTATATTGTAAGTACGTTAAATGATTACTTAGATCGTCAGCGTGAAGTAGTGTTAGGCCCCGATTTATCGGATCGACGTAATGTCATGCAGTCGGTTGTCAAATCTCGTGATGTTCAAGAAGCAATCCGCCGTGAAAGTATTCGCGGGAAAGTGAGTATGCTCGAAGCTGAACGCCGTGCGATTGGTTATGTCAATGAAATCGTATCGGATTATTCACATTCAGCAGTGCGCTTTGCCGATCTTGCTTTAACGCGCTTATGGACCCAGCTTTATGACGGCGTAGATGTGCATAACTTCAGTACCGTTCGTGAACTGGCAAAAGATTATGAAGTGGTTTACACACCTTGCCACCGCAGCCATATTGACTACTTATTATTGTCTTATGTGATTTATAGACGTGGTCTTATGGTTCCATATATTGCTGCAGGTGATAACCTAAACTTACCTTTCGTTGGTCAGCTTTTACGTGGTGGTGGTGCCTTCTTTATTCGCCGCTCTTTCCGCGGAAATGGCCTTTATACAACGGTATTTAAAGAATATTTATATAGTATTTTGTCACGTAACACGCCACTTGAGTACTTTATTGAAGGTGGACGTTCGCGTACAGGACGCCTATTACCGCCTAAGACTGGCATGCTTGCCATGACGGTTCATAGTCATTTACGTGGCCGTACAAAGCCAATTGTATTTGTACCCACCTACATTGGTTATGAACGCCTGATGGAAGGCTCGACCTACGTAGGCGAAATGCAAGGTAAACCGAAAGAAGCTGAATCAATTTTTGGTATTGTGAAAACCTTACGAAAAATTGAACGTATTTTCGGTAAAGTCCACGTGAACTTTGGTGAACCTGTTTTCCTTGATGATCTGCTTAAACAACATAATGCAGAAAACGTTTTTATCGAGAAAAATGACGACCCAATTCCTCAAGCAGTTTCAGATGCCGTAAATAGCTCTGCACATGCAATTTTAGAAAATATTAACCGAGCTGTGGTGATTAACCCTGTCTCTTTACTTTCTATTATTTTACTTGCAACTCCAAAGCATACGCTTGATGAAGAAATTTGCATTAAGCAGCTTGAAGCTTACCGCAATCTAGCATCGAACTTCCCATATGACCAACGTATGGAAGTAACGCCGCTTTCTGGTAAAGAATTATTGCTTATGGTTTAAAGCTTAAACTCATTAAACGAGTTCAGCATGCACTCGGCGATATTATTGCGATTGAAGATAACCAAGCTGTTCTTCTCACCTATTTCCGTAATAACATTTTGCACGCCTTTGTTTTACCGTCATTGGTTGCATCACTTGTTGAACATAATGGAAAAATCAGCCGTTCAGATTTAACCAATGTCATCTATACGCTCTACCCATTCTTAAAAGCAGAGTTATTCCTTAAATGGAAGAGCAGCGAACTTAAAGAACAAATTGAGCAATATGCAAATGCATTGGTTCAATCAAACCTTATTCAGCAAGATGATGAAGGTAATTTAATTAGCTCTGCACCAAACACTGAAGAGCATAATCAGCTTGTTGTTTTAGCTACGCCTGTTAAGCAAAGTCTTGAGCGTTACTACATGACGCTTGCGCTCATTACTCAACGTGGTTCAGGTAATATTTCTGCTAAACAGGTTGAAGAATTAAGTCATTTACTCGGACAACGCTTGTCAGTTCTATATGAATTTAATTCGCCAGAGTTCTTCGACAAAGCTTTATTCCAAAGCTTCCTAAAAGTACTTACACAGCAAAATTACATTCGTACAAACGACCAAGGCCAAATCGAGTTTGATGATAATTTCCGTCAAATGGCTGCTGGCGCACAGTTGGTTCTTGATGAAGTAACCTTACAAATGTTGCAGCACATCACGACCTTTAGCGACGAAGAATTAAAAGATGCGCTTGAAGCGATGGCATCTCAACAAGCAAAACGACGTTTAAAGCGTAAAAAATCTTAAGGTTTTTACTCAAAATAAAAGGCAACTTCGGTTGCCTTTTATTTTATTAGCGCATTGGGCATTCAAAATAGCGTGGATCATCCATACAACGTAGACGCTTCATAAGTTGAACAAAATAAGCATCGTAATAACCTGAAAGCACGTACTGATTACGTATTTTGGCAACCATCACGTCGTAGCTCTGCTTTTCATAAAAAGAAACATCTACCCAGTAATAGGCAGGTAAATGATTTTCCCATTGGGTTGCGCGGTTAGTCAGTAATTGACTATTTTGAACAAACCATCCTCGAATTTTTCGACCAAAATTAGCAGGATAAGCTTGCGGCTTAATAATTAAATTAACGCCAAAATATGCCAAAGGAAAGTTAATGACTTGGACATCTGGTCCAAATTCTTTTTGTAAGTTATATGGTAATAGTCCATACACTGGCGCTGGAACAATATCGATTTTGTCTTGCTTAAATTGCACAATCGCATTAGATAAATCAACATAAACTGGCTGAGCACCTACACTTCGTACCAATGCTTGTTGTGGTGGATTATTTGGTAACACGCCAATACGTTGATTTCTTAATTGAGCAACTCTAGAGATTTTTTTATTTTTTAGAACCATATAGGCCGTACCAACAGGAATCATCCCTACAGCTTCATAATCCTTAGAAATTAATCTTTTTTCGACTGTTGGATGATTCAAAAGCTGTAATAAGCTTTTAGCGGTACGATTATTAGGAATAAGCCCGATACCAGCAGTGCTTCCCATAAATTGGTTATAACGATAAGTATTAAAATTAGATGCCGCTAAACCTGAACATTTACCATCATCAAAAGCTTGTATGGCCTGTTGTTCTTTTTGATAGGTCACCACTTTAAATTTGACTTGGTATTGCTGTGCATACAATCGAATGTCATTTAAACGACGTGTAATATCCCCTTGGGAACCAATCGGATCATATGCACACCACACCTGATCCTCGGCCCAACTCGCAACAGCTGTTACGCTCAAAATAAGAGCTAAACAAATTCTTTTCGCTTTCAAACTTTTTATCTTTATCGGCAATTTGACTGCCTCATCAGGTATTTCTGTTCTTATTTAAAGTTTAATCAAAATTTTATTTAGTGCTATGAACATTTAAACATAATAAATAGTCATTAAAGCAAATTGGATGCTCTAATTGAAAACCCGTTTCAGGCAAATGCTTCGCATAAATTCGTTTACCTGAGATTTGGTTTGATTCTAACGTTAACACTGGTAAACCCAATTGTTTTTGGAACCACACGACAACTTCATGCAAAGGCAATGGTTGGTTATTAGTCACAATATAGCTGGTTTGATGATTTTCATAGTCCGCCATAAAAGCCAAAAACTTTGCTAAATCATCAATATGTATTCGATTGCTATAATGTATATTTGGATAACTTTGACTATTTTCAGCCATCTTCTTCAAACGGGTAACTGAGGTTCCGTAAATCCCAGTTGGGCGAATAATTACACATTGTGCTGGATAATGTTTTTGCCAAAGGAGTTCCATAGTACGCAATATATGGCCTTGTGCATCATTTGGCTGAATTTCACTAAAATCATCAATGATCTCCCCTGCATTTTCACCATATACCCGTGTAGACGACACTACGATTATTTTTTTTACTGGATGTATTTTTAATGCATCTCGAATCGGTTCAATACTATCGACATAAGTATGTTGGTAGCCCTCAACCGTACTCTCGTTTGGAGAAAGTAAAATATATACGACATCCACAGGTTCAATTTTACTTAAATCGAGTTTAAAGATATCTTGAACAAGATGTGTTGCGTAACGATCCGTTTTTACACTACGGCTGATTGTGGTAATTTGATGTTCTTTCTCAAATAGTTGTTTAGCAACACGCTGAGATGTTTTACCATAACCGATAAATAATATATGCATAGAAAACTCGTTGAGGGGACATGACTTCAGTCCATCAGTTACAAGGCGTTGGATCGGCTTCAGCAGCCCTGCTCGAAAAACTAAATATTTTTACCACAGATGATTTACTGTTTCATCTGCCACGTGATTATGAAGACCGCAGTACAATTATTGCAATGAATCAACTTGTGGTTGGGCGTAGCTATTTACTCGAAGGTGAGGTCAGATCAATTGACTTCCCTCCGGGAAAACGAAAATCTATGGCGGCCTTGGTTCAAGATGAATTCGGTAAAGTTACCTTACGCTTTTATCATATTTATAAAAACCTGACTGACAAAATAAAACCGGGTCATCGCTTACGTATTTTTGGTGAAGTTCGTGTCGGCGCTCGCGGGCTTGAGATGTATCATCCCGAAATTCAGCTCATTCATGAACATACACCTCTACCAAAAACTCAGCTTACAGCAATTTACCCAAGTACGGATGGGTTAACTCAACCCAAACTCCGCGAATATGTAAAACAAGCTTTAAAGCACCATAGTGATGCCTTACCAGAGCTGCTCCCAAAAAAATATACTAATGGCTATGCGCTTAAAGAGGCTTTGTATTACATTCATGAGCCTCCTATTGATGCGAATATGCTCCAGTTGGCCCAAGGCTCACACCCAGCCCAACAACGACTTATTTTTGAAGAACTAGTTGCGCACCAAATTAGTTTACTTAATCGCCGTGCGTATATTCGCCAAATTGCATCCCCAGCTTTCTCAAGCAGTAAAATATTAGCTAAAAAGCTTTTAGAAGCCTTACCTTTTCAAATGACCAATGCACAAAAACGTGTATCTAAAGAGATTTTGAACGACTTAAAACAACACCAACCTATGCTGCGCCTAGTACAAGGTGACGTTGGGGCTGGAAAAACCTTGGTTGCAGCTGTAGCTGCTTGTCATGCTTTAGAAGCCGATTGGCAGGTTGCATTAATGGCTCCTACCGAGATTCTTGCAGAACAGCACTATTTGAATTTTAAACGTTGGTTTGAACCATTAGGTATTACAGTTGCTTGGCTATCTGGCAAACAGAAAGGTAAAGCCCGTGCCCAAGCAGAACAACAGATTAAAGAAGGCCACGCGGAACTTATTGTTGGTACACATGCCTTATTTCAAGACAATGTTGGCTTCGCTAAATTAGGGCTAGTAATCATTGATGAACAACATCGTTTTGGTGTAGACCAACGCTTAGCTTTACGTAATAAAGGTGCTGAGCAATTCACCCCACACCAACTCGTCATGACAGCCACTCCTATTCCAAGAACACTAGCAATGAGTGCCTATGGGGACTTAGACACATCAATTATTGATGAGTTGCCTCCAGGCCGTACTCCAATTCAAACCGTTACGATTCCACTTGATCGTCGTGAAGAGGTACTTCAACGGATTGCTTCGAATTGTAGAGATGGGAAACAGGCATATTGGGTATGTACACTGGTTGAGCAGTCTGAGACTTTAGATGCTCAAGCCGCCGAAGCCACCTACCAAGAAATGAAAGAACGCTTTCCTGAGCTTAATATTGGCTTAGTGCATGGCAAAATGAAAGCTGACGAAAAACAGTCGGTCATGCAAGCGTTCAAAAATAATGAGTTACAGCTTCTTATCGCAACCACGGTCATTGAAGTTGGTGTCGATGTCCCCAACTCTTCTATTATGGTCATTGAAAATGCTGAACGCTTAGGACTTTCTCAGTTACACCAATTACGGGGTCGCGTAGGTCGAGGCGCACAGGCCAGCTTTTGCGTCCTTTTATACAAAACGCCTCTTTCTCAAAATGGGCAAGAGAGACTTTCTATTTTAAGAGAAAGTAATGATGGCTTTGTGATTGCAGAAAAAGATCTTGAGTTACGCGGACCGGGTGAATTACTAGGTACTAAACAAACTGGGGATATGGGTTTTAGAGTTGCTCGTTTAGAGCGAGATGATCACTTACTCAGTCAAGCTCATTATGTAGCTCAGCAAGTCTTAAAAGATTATCCAGAACAAGCAGATGCGCTATTAAAACGTTGGCTTCCGGAAGCGCCTCGCTACGCGTATGTTTAGTTTCTTAAACCCACAGCATCTTATTCAATTACTCTCACCTTGCTTATTATGTGAGTCAGATGTACGTGAAAAACATTCGCTCTGTAAGGACTGTTGGAAGCAGTTACCTTGGCTTAAACAAACAATTCAACGCAATGATCAATCAGTTCTTGTGGCCTGTGATTATGCTTATCCAGTTAGCCGGATCATTCAGCAGTTTAAATATGAACAGAAATTACATTATGAAATTTTGTTAGGTGAAATTTTACAACAACTCAAATTTCCCAAGGTACAGGCTATTGTGCCTATGCCTATTTCTAATCAACGTTTAATCGAACGTGGTTTTAATCAGTCATTGTTAATTGCAAACATCTTAAGCAAACAATTAAAAATACCTGTTTGGCAGCCAGTACAACGTCTTGCTGAACATTCGCAAAAAGGGCTTTCTCGACTTGAACGCTTTGAGAACATTGAGCAACAATTTATTGCGCTTTCTGAAGAAAAACGGCGTTATCGCCGTGTTCTTATTATTGATGATGTAATAACCACTGGAAGCTCTATTCATGCGCTCAGTCAAGCACTTAAACAATTAGGCTGCACATCTATCTATGCCGCTTGTTTAGCGGCAACTCTGACCAGTTAAAACGATTAAACTGTAGATAAATGCTGCTCACACCAAGGAATAACAATTTCACGAGTTAATGGTGCAAGGTGCGTTTCTGAATCATTTAAGTCAACCCATTTCATTTCTGCAATTTCGGCTGCGATTTTGGGAGCCTGATCGAGCTGAACAAGATATAAATGACTAACTAGAATATGATCTGGTTCATTGGCAGCTGCTGTTTCGAAACGACCAAGAAATTGTTCAATTACACAAGAACTTCCAACTTCTTCTAAAATTTCTCGCTGCATTGTGACATCTGGCGCTTCATTGGCTTCCAGCTTGCCACCTACTTGCATAAAAGCATGAGTATTACGCTTTCTCACGAGCAACAACTGATTTTGCTCATTCAAGATCACTGCAGCAGCGACCGTAATTGTTTTCACTTATTTAACCTCGTTTATGGTTGAACATCTGCATTTGTCCATTTTGGAGCAGGAGGCTGATATTGCTCAAATTGTTGAAGAATGTCTTCAATTTTGTCTGATGCGATCAATTTATCAACGAACCGTGCTTGGCTAAATCCATTATCTACCGTCCCTTGAATCATTTTAAGTAAATCTTCATAAAAGCCAGCTACATTTAAGAAAGCACATGGCTTTTGATGAATACCTAATTGCGCCCACGTCCATTGTTCAAAGATTTCTTCCAATGTACCCGCACCGCCAGGTAAAGCAATAAAACCATCGGAGAGATCCGCCATTTTGGTTTTACGCTCATGCATATTTTCGACCACATATAATTTGGTTAAGCCCGGATGAGCTAACTCACGATCGACCAAAGCACGAGGAATGACGCCAATGACTTGCCCACCTGCCTGCAAGGCACTATCAGCGACAACGCCCATTAAGCCTGAGCGACCGCCGCCATAAACCAAGGTCTTACCTTGTTTTGCAATAGCCTCACCTGTAATTTTGGCAATTTGTTGGAAAATTGGGTTTGAACCAAGAGATGAACCACAGAAAATACAAATTGAATTCATAGTGTAAAAAACCGTTTTATTGAACTGTCATGCTGACAAACTAAACTATCGATAGAGTTTTTTTTTGCAAAATAGCGTATTGGCAAGTGTTTTTCGGCAAATCCTTGTCTAAAATACACCCATCCATTTCCATCAGACTGCGTGAGGAAAAAAGACACATGCTTGAAGCCTTTTATGCCACAGAACGCGGAAGTCTGGAAGATGCCACCATCAATGGTGGATTTGATCTACATCCCGAATTAGTCTGGCTTGATCTTATTGCACCCTCACAAGAAGAGCAACAATGGGTACTAGATGCCTATGACCAAAATTTACCCACACTAAAATCGCTAGAAGATATTTCATCCTCAGCACGATTCTACCGTGATGATGATGGTATTTTGCATATCAGTACTTATTTTTTAACGAAAAATAAAAACTATCAAGTGGATGGTGATGCAGAAGATTCATCACACATTTTAGCGATGGTACAAACGGTCGCATTTATTTTACATAAAGACCGTCTCTTTACGATGCGAGGAGAAAAATTAGTTGCGTTCCGTGCCTTTCGTGCGCGTGCTCGCCGAAATGACTACGACATGGACTATAAAGATCCAACATGGATTTTATTAGGTCTTCTTGAAGCAAAGCTTGATGAGCTTGCGGATATCTTAGAAGATATCCACAAAGATTTAGAAAAATACTCGACAGAGGTTCTTAACAATCACCAACGTGAACAAATTCTAGATCTAGATGACATGATTACGCGCCTAGCTCAACAAGAAGACATGCTAGGAAAAGCTCAGCTCTGTTTAATTGATTTACGACGTGTACTTACTTTTTTATCACGTCCTCGAGCATTAGGCAGTCATATTTACGATGCTGATATTCGAGAATTGAGTGAAGATGTCCGCTCACTCGTAGAACATGATGCTTTCTTATTCCAAAAAGTACGATTCTTGCTTGATACAACGTCTGGATTCATTAATACCGAACAGAATGACACGATCCGTCGATTCTCGATCTTACCAAGTATGTTAGCTCCTCCGATGCTTATTGCCAGCATCTATGGGATGAACACAGATGTACTTCCTTTTGCCCATGGTACGACTAGTTTCATCATCGTTTTACTGATTATTATCGGTTTCTTTATTGGCCCTATTATTTATTTCCGCTGGAAAAAATGGATTTAAGCTTTGTAATAAAATGCTAGTCCAAAGCATAAAAAAGCACCTAAATATAGGTGCTTTTTTACATCTAGAACATCAGATCAAATGTAGATCTTCCTGCAAATGGCAGGCTTGAATGATCTTCAGCATTTTTTCGGGTACATTTTTAAAATGCAAACCAGCTTTTTGTGGAGTCACTCGTAACCATTGAACTAAAACAGCCAATGCCAAGGTACTACCATGCTCAAGCTCTGTTAAATCTACCACCAGAGGAAAGCTTTGCTGCTTCTTGATGATAGCTAAACCTGCTTGATACTGTTGTTCCGCATTTTCAAAATCAATTTTTCCCGAAACAACCAATTGTTGGTTGAGATACTGAACCACTCTTCACCTACTATTTTTGTTTGTTCTGATTAACAGCAGCATCCGCATCCGGTTGGAAGGTTGCAATTGCTTTATTCAAATCGCCACCATTACGTTTCACTGTTGCAGCAAACTGATTACGGAACTGTAATCCCAAATCAATGCCAGAAACATTGATATTACGGATTTTCCACTGTGTACCTTTATCAGCTAACTGGAAAGATACTGGAATTTTGTCGCCGTTATGACTGAAGTCCAATGTCACTACTGGGTTTTTACCCGCAGTTGCCTTGTAAGGGCGCATGGTATAGCTTTGGTTCGTATATTTAGCAAATGCACTACCGTAATTTTCAATTAAAGTATTACGGAAGTTAGTTTCGAACTGAGCACGCTGTGCCGCTGTACTATACTGATTTGTTGCATAAGTACCCATTACAATACGAGTAAATGCTTGTGAATCAACATACGGGTCTAAATTCTGACGTACGATACTCTTCACTAATGCTGGATTATTTTGCAATTTTGCATGATCAGCTTTCAAACGAGTAATCAAACCATCAGCAACACGCTTGATAAAATCAGGTGGTGCTTCTGAAGGTGCAGCAAATGCTGTACCTGCAATCATGGTAGACAAAAGACTTGCTGTCAGGGTTTGTTTAAACAACGTATTCACCAGGAACCACTCCTTCAAATAATCTTTTACTCAACAAATGAGGCTTGTGCACTATCTTTATCAGTGCTTGCAGGAGCACTCGCTTCTGTTGAGCCTGAACCGGCAGCAACTTTACCAGCCCCACCACCAGTAATAAATTTACTAATTAAATCTTCTAAATCCATAGTTCCTTGAGTGTTTGAAATCGTGTCACCTCGTTTCAAGTAGTTCACACCACCACCAGGTACAACTTTCAAATATTTTTCACCCAACAAACCATTGGTTGCTACCATTATATAAGCATCTTCATCAATACTTGTGATGGAGGTCATGTTACTGGTCAGTTGCTGTTCCATTGCTTTTTGTTGCTCTGGAGAAGCCTGAGTATAATCTGAGCTATAACGCAACTCTTCCAGCGCATTCTTCTGAACTTCTTTTAATTGTTCAGGATTGAAACTTGTCAATTTTCCATCTAAACCAAATGTTACGGTAGCCAAACGCGTAACCGGATCAAGCGTAATTGAATCAACACGACCAATTGTAACCCCACTCATTGTTACTTTAGCACGTGGCTTTAGCCCATTGACGTTATCAAATTGAGCCTTCATGGTATAACTATCACTTAAGTTAGTACCAACAAGCCCACTAACTTTCATTGCTAAGAAAAACAATGCAATACCGAAGATAATAACAAAGATACCAACGGCCAGTTCACTACTACGTGATTTCATTAAATCCCTCCGAACATGACCGCAGTCAACACGAAATCAAAACCTAAAACACATAATGAAGAATACACAACCGTCCGGGTCATTGCCGTTGCAATGCCTTCTGGTGTCGGATCACAAGCATAGCCTTGATAAACAGCGACCCATGTACAAATCAAAGCAAAAACAATACTTTTAATAATCGTGCCATTGATAATGTCATGCCCGAAACGCACTGTATTTTGCATGCCACTCCAGAAGGAGCCTTCATCAGCACCTAAAAAGTCAACACCGACCATCTTGCCACCAATAATCCCAATGGCGGCAAATATCACAGTTAACATTGGCAAACTGACAATACCAGCCCAAAGACGTGGTGATACGATTTGCTTTAAAGGGTCAACCCCGATCATTTCCATACTGGCAAGCTGTTCGCTTTGCTTCATTGAACCAATTTCGGCAGTCAATGCAGAACCTGCTCGTCCTGCAAATAGCAATGCAGCAACCACAGAAGCAAGCTCACGGAGTAGGGTTAACGAAATCGCTGTACCCAACATTGACTCAGCACCGAAAGTGACCAAAATGCTATACATCTGCAAGCCAAGAACCGCACCAATAAACAAACCAGAAACGGTAATAATAAGTAAGGACATCACACCTACGCGGTGCATTTGGTAACCAAAACGACCAAAACCACCCTTGCTAGGAAGTGAAAAAATAATCTGCAAGAGCATATGTGCCGCAGCACCAATGCCTCGAATCCGCTCAATAACGAGTCTACCTAACCAGGCAATCGTATTCATGGACGAACCTCGTTATTTAAATAAGCTAGATGACTAAACTGGTATTCAACTGGTCCTTCTGCCGAACCTGTTAAGAATTGGTGTACAAATGGAGAAGCATGTTTTTGCAACTCTTCAGGTGTACCCTCTCCCTGAATTTTTCCTTCAGCTACCACATAGATGTAGTCAGCAATCGATAATGTTTCTGCAACATCATGCGAAACAATAATTGTTGTTAAATCTAATGCTTCACGTAGTGAACGAATTAAACGTGTCAAAACTCCTTTCACAATTGGGTCTTGACCAGCAAAAGGTTCATCGTACATGATTAAATCGGGATCAAGTGCAATCGCGCGAGCCAATGCTACACGACGATTCATACCACCTGAAAGTTCTGTCGGCATTAATTGTTCAGAACCACGTAGACCCACCGATTCAAGTTTTAATGCAACCAGTTCAGCAATGAGATTTTCAGGAAGCTTTGTGTGCGCTCGGATTGGAAACGCCACATTTTCATAAACGGACATATCCGTAAATAGAGCTCCACTCTGAAATAACATTCCCATACGTGCACGAGCGGAAAAAAGTTCCTGACGAGACATTTTGGCAATATCTTTAGCGTCGAGTAAAACTTCCCCCTGATCTGGAACTAATTGTCCACCAATCAGACGTAATAAAGTTGTTTTACCTGTACCAGAAGGTCCCATAATGGCCGTAATCTGGCCTCGACGTATATTTAAACTAATATTGTCATAAATGACGCGTTCCCCTCGATTAAAACTCAAGTTCTTTACTTCAATAAGCGGTTGAGTCGAGAGAGGAGTTTTATTATTCATAATGGCAATCGTTCCTGCACTTTTATGCACGCATACTATAACACTGAAAATTAGCAAACTTGTTGTAATTTTGACAAAAGCAAAGCTAACTTACTTGAGAGAATTCGAAGAAGTATGTTCGTAAAAAGAGGTCAATTCAGAGGCTTGGAATTGCTCAACAGAACTTCCATTTATAAAAGCGTAGGCGAAGTAAACCCCATTACACAAAACGAGTGCAATAAAAAGATAAGGCAACCCATGCTGAACCAGAAGGTTCTTCAACTGTGCCATTATTGTTTCTTTTCGCTTACTTTTACGCATTATTTAATAAAAAATTGAACCAATTCACATTTTATTAGTTTATAACAAAACTGAAAAATAAAAAAGGCCAGTATTTTACTGGCCTTTTTTCAAACTAAATATTGATTAGCGGTCGAATTTACGACGCGGCGGTTTGTCATCAAAACTACGACGCGGACGATCTTCACCACCAAAGCTACGTTTTGGACGATCTTCACCAAACGCTGGACGTTCACCACGTGGTTTGTCATCGAAGCTACGACGTGGCTTATCGCTGAAACCGCCTTCACGACGTGGACGATCTGAGTTGAACTCGCGACGCGGACGATCTTCACCACCGAACGCTGGACGTTCACCACGTGGTTTATCATCGAAGCTACGACGTGGACGATCTTCACCACCAAACGCTGGACGCTCGCCACGTGGTTTGTCATCAAAACTACGACGCGGACGATCTTCACCACCGAAGCTACGTTTTGGACGGTCACCAAAACCACTTTCGCGACGTGGTTTATAATCTACGCGATTACCACGGTTGTCATCATTCGAGTCAAAACGTGGTTTATCATTGAAACCACCTTCGCGACGCGGACGATCTGAACCGAACTCACGACGTGGACGATCTTCAAAACCACCTTCACGACGTGGACGGTCTGAATTGAACTCGCGACGTGGACGATCTTCACCACCAAATGCTGGACGCTCACCACGTGGTTTATCATCGAAGCTACGACGTGGACGGTCATCACGACCACCTTCACGGCGTTTGAAATTGCTTTCGCCTTCAAAACGACGACCGCCACCGAAACCGCCGCCACCACGACGACCATCACGGCTACCGCCATTACCGCCACGACCACGACCACCGCCATCACGACCTGAACGAGCAGGAGGTGGAGATGGCTCTAAGCCTTCAATTTCTGAAACACTTAAACGCGCTTCTAAATATTCTTCAAGTGCACGAATCTTACCGCGTTCACGATAAGTCGCTAAAGTAATTGCTTGACCAGTACGACCAGCACGACCTGTACGACCAATACGGTGTACATAATCTTCATGCTTCATCGGAAGACCGAAGTTAATTACGTGAGAGATTGTCGGAACATCAAGACCGCGAGCAGCAACGTCAGTTGCAACTAAGATTTTTGCACGACCTTCACGAATACTACGTAAACGACGGTTACGAACTGTTTGTGGCATTGCACCATGAAGTGCAACTACAGAATGACCTGCTTCAGCAAGTTCTTCTGCCAACATATCTGTATCTTCTTGCGTACTAGCAAAAACAACAGCTTGATCTAAGTTTTCATCACTTAACCAATGGGTAAGTAATTTTTTCTTATGTTCGAAGCCATCAGTCCAATGCAATGTTTGCGTAATATCAGTATTGGTTGAATGACCTGTTTCAATTGCGATACGCATAGGATCTTTCATCATGCATGATGCAAGACGAATAATACGGTCAGCAAATGTTGCAGAGAACATTAATGTTTGTTTACGGTTAGCCGCTAATTCACTAATTGCTTCTAAGTCTTCAGAGAAACCTAGGTCAAGCATACGGTCCGCTTCATCAACGATTAAAGCATCTACTTGATCTAATTTAATTTGACGACGATTTACCAAGTCAAGTAAACGACCAGGTGTTGCAACAACAACTTGCGCGCCTTTTAATTGTTGAATTTGTTTTGCAAATGGCATACCACCCATAATGGCAGCAATACGAACACCTTTCATGTGACGTACAAATGCAATTGCATCTTGACTTACTTGCTGAGCCAATTCACGAGTTGGTGAAATTACCAAGATATTCGGTTGAGTTACTGCTTTCATACGGTCTTTGAACGGTACAACAGTTTCTTGACCAGCTAAAGCATTTAATGTTGGGAGTAAGAATGCAGCAGTTTTACCAGAGCCAGTTTGGCTTGATACAAGAAGGTCTTTACCTTCTAAAGCAGCAGGAATTGCTTGTTCTTGCACAGGAGTCGGGGCAGTAAAACCTAAACCTTCAAGCGCTTGTTGTAAGGTTTCATGCAAAGAAAATTCGGCAAAAGTTTTGCTCATAGAGAGTTTCACCCTTGTGGGTGCTCCATTTTTAATAAATACAAAAAAATAGACATCGGCAAAAAGCGGCAAAGCAAAATTAGCTGAAACGTTTTTTCAGCAGCAATCCGAGTAACGACGATGTGGACTAAACGCACGCTTGATTACGGCCGAACCTGAAGAATCGCTGAGCGATTGGGGCGCAAGTAATGGTCCTCTCTATGGACAGCGTGCGCTTACAATGAATAGAACAGAATGTTCAGGTAATGAACGGAAATTTAAGTGCGTTGGCGGATTATAGCAGAAATAATTTAAAAGTCACCTTTTTTAATCAACTTTATGCATATTTCTTGAATTAACTTAATTTTAATCTTTATTTAAAACATAAAACCCTCTGATTACAGAGGGTTTTATTAATAATGAACCAAATTATTTTGCAGCTTTATCCCAAGCTGGAACAACTGTTTGCATTAAAGGTTTTAGCAGTTTAAGCGAACATGCGAGTACTTGACCATTTTCAAGTGAGTTATTACCACCACGTGCGTCAACAACTACACCGCCCGCTTCTTTAAGAATAAGTTCACCAGCAGCGATATCCCATGGCTTTAAACCAAGCTCAAAGAAACCATCGAAACGACCCGCAGCTACATACGCTAAATCTAGAGCAGCTGAACCACCACGACGGATTTGTGCACCTGCTTCAGTAACAGCTAATAATGATGCGAAATGCTGCTCTGCATAAGATACGATTTCGCCAGCACGTTTAGCACGGTAAGGATGGCCTACTGCCAAGAATGTATTTTCTAAACTATCTTTTACATTTACACGAATACGGCGTTGATTCATAACTGCACCGCGACCACGGCTAGCAGAGAATAACTCATCACGTACTGGATCGTAGATTACGCCGTGTTGAGTAACACCTTTATGCTGAACTGCAATTGAAATACAGAAATGAGGGAAACCATTAATAAAGTTTTGTGTGCCATCAAGCGGGTCAATTACCCAGCACCACTCTGCATCATGGCCTTTGCCTTCTTGTAAACCAAACTCTTCACCTAAGAAGCTATGGTTTTTATAACTTTTACGTAACGTATCAATCGCTAACTGTTCTAAATAACGATCTACACGCGTTACTGGGCCATCAATGCCTTTCTCTTCAACTTGTAAATCGAGTTTATGACGATTTTGATGCGCTTTTAAAAGCTCTTGACCAACTGTTTGAGCCGCACGCGCAGCCATAACCACCATAGGTTCCATTGAACACCCACTAGACAAATTTGAAGATTTTGACAAAGAATAATGCATAAAAGCGCAAATATTTTAGCAAATATATGCGCTTTTAGGGGGAAAATGTTTCAAAAATTTTATTGAGGGTTAAACGACCTGGTTTAACTTGATCCAAACTTTCTCAATTGAGCTCAAAATACCCTTAGCGTCTAGACCACAGTCTTGCAACATTTGTCCGTGTGAAGCCTGTTGTAAGAACAAATCTGGTAAGCCTAAATTAATGATAGGTCTAACAATTTGTTCTTGCGCCATGAACTCATTTACTGCACTTCCGGCACCACCCATAATGGCATGCTCTTCAACAGTGACAAATAAATGTGTGTGCTCAGCCAAATCACGAATAATTTTTTCATCAAGTGGTTTCACAAAACGCATATTTACAACACGCACACCCACATCATGTTTTTGTGCAAATTGTTCAGCAGCTTCTATGGCAACCATAACGCGGCTACCAAATGCTAAAATTGTAATCTGTTCATCACAAGCAGATTTAATTTCAGCAACGATTTCAGCTTTTCCTAACTCAATAGCAGTCAATTCTTGCTGAATTTCAACACCTACACCTGCACCACGTGGGTAACGTACTGCCGCTGGTCCATTATAGACATAGGCTGTATGAAGCATCTGACGGCATTCATTTTCATCTTTTGGCGCCATGATGACCATGTTTGGCACTGTACGCATGTATGCATAATCATATGCACCTGCATGAGTCGGACCATCTTCACCAACCAAACCTGCACGGTCAATTCCGAAAGTCACATCAAGGTTTTGTAATGCGACATCGTGAATAAGCTGATCGTAACCACGCTGTAAAAACGTTGAATAGATTGCAACAACAGGTTTTAAGCCTTCACAAGCCATTCCTGCAGCAAGTGTTACTGCATGCTGTTCAGCAATCGCAACATCAAAAAATCTCTGCGGAAATTCTTTAGCAAACTGAACCATGCCTGAGCCTTCACACATCGCTGGTGTGATCGCAAGTAGACGTTCATCTTGTGCAGCTTCATCACATAACCACTGACCAAATACATCAGAATATTTAGGTGGTGTTTTACCTGCCGAGACTGCATTAATTTTGCTAATTGCATGATAGGTAATCGGATCCGCTTCTGCTGGAGTGAAACCTTTACCTTTTTTAGTATAGACGTGGACTAAACGTGGGCCTTTACGCTTCTTGAGAGCATTAAATACTTGGGCCAGTTGATTTACGTCATGGCCATCGAATGGGCCAAAATAATCAAAACCAATTGCTTTAAATAAATTATCTGCCGCATCTGTTGCAGATTGATGCAAACGAGAGTTATAGGTCCATTTTGGATGTGGCTGAATGTAAGCCTCACCATGTTCATCTACATTTACTAAATGACCTTTTTCCCAAATTGCAGCCAAATGTTTAGCAAAGCCACCTGTACTACAAGAAATTGACATGTCATTGTCATTAAGAACAACTATTAAATCAGCATCATGTGCAACAGCATCGTTCATGGCTTCAAATGCCATACCTGCTGTCATTGCACCATCACCAACAATACAAACGACTTCACATGGGTCGTTTTGATAGCGACGTGCTAACGACATTCCTAAACCAGCTGAAATTGCTGTTGATGAATGCCCTACGCCGAATGTATCAAAAACTGATTCTTCTCTGGCTGGAAATGCTGCTAAACCATTTTTAGAACGAATCGTCGTCATCTGCTCACGACGACCTGTCAGGACTTTATGCGGATACGCCTGATGTCCCACATCCCAAACTAATCGGTCATTTGGTGTATTAAAGCAATAATGCAGCGCAACCGTCAGCTCAACCACGCCGAGATTAGCACCGAAATGGCCACCACTCTGGCCTGCTGCATATAAAATATATTGACGCAACTCATCAGCCACTTGAACCAATTGGCTATGCTCGAGCTGACGTAATTGTTGAGGATGATCAATTGCATCTAACAATGGCGTAACAGGGCGTTGAGTTGGAATTTCGGTATACAACATATGTGGCAAAGCCTTTATAAGCCTGGCAAATCCTAAGCTGGGTCAAAATGGGTCGATCATACAATCGAATGAAGTCACCTTCAATCAGCCACATTTGCGAACGAGGTCATGCAAAGCAGTCTCTCATACATCATGGGTATGGTTGGCAGATTATCCTGAATAATCTGACTATTTATCAACTATTATCGTCATCTTTATACAAAAAAGAAAACCTTAGTGTGCAAAATGATTATGACAATTCGACCAATCTCCCAGCATTACGCTATACTTTAAACCGTTTTCGGTTAAAAGATGAGTTAATCTGTGCCTATAGAGTTCATTGCAACATCAAAACTCCCGACCGCTTTTGGTGAATTCAATATTTCTGTGTTTCAAGATCCAGTATCAGGTGAAGAACATGTGGCACTTTCTAAAGGGTTAGAAAATCCCCCTACAGGCCCTGTTTTGGTTCGTGTACATTCAGAATGTTTAACAGGTGATGCCTTTGCATCATTAAAATGCGACTGTGGTCCTCAATTGCAGGCAACTCAAAAGCTCATCAACGAGGCAGGCCAAGGCGTTATTTTATATTTACGTCAAGAAGGTCGTGGTATTGGGCTTACAAATAAAATTCGCGCCTATGCTTTACAAGATCAGGGGCATGACACCGTAGATGCTAATTTACTTTTAAATTTACCTGCCGATGCACGTCGTTACGACATGTGTAGCATCATGCTCGATCATTTAGAAGTAAAAGAAGTTAAATTAATTACCAACAATCCTTTGAAAATTCAGGCACTCAAAGATCAAGGAATTAATGTTGTTGACCGTGTTCCATTAACGGTTGGACGTAACCCTTTTAATGAGCAATATTTAAAAACCAAACGTGAACGTATGGATCACCTTTACCAAAAAGATGATTTTTTAAAAAAATAAATATTAAGAAAGCAATCACAAGGGATTTTTGAGACATTTCTTAAAAATCCCTTACTTTTTTTATGGTTTTGTGTTTTGATGTATCTATCTCCTATCTCAATCATCTTTGAGGGTCATTATGCAACATCCGACTTCCACAGATATTCAACGTGTCCGCGAATTTCTCCTCGATTTACAAGCCCGTATATGTGCTGCTTTAGAACAACAAGAAAAAGCTGGTGGCGGTACGAGTGAATTTATTATTGATGATTGGGAACGTCCGGAAGGTGGTGGTGGACGTTCACGCGTATTGCAAAATGGTACAGTGATTGAAAAAGGTGGTGTGATGTTCTCTCACATCAACATTAGTAAACTGCCCGCTTCCGCTACAGAAAGACACCCTCAAATTGCTGGTGCTAAAGCTCAAGCACTCGGCGTGTCATTGGTGATTCACCCTAAGAACCCGAACATTCCGACTTCTCATGCCAATGTACGTTTATTCGTTGCAGAGCCTGAAGGACAAGATCCAATTTGGTGGTTTGGCGGTGGTTTTGACTTAACTCCTTTTTATCCAGATGAGCAAGATGTTATCGATTGGCATCAAGCCGCACATGACCTATGCCAGCCTTTTGGTGACCATGTCTACGCTGAACATAAAAAATGGTGTGATGACTATTTCTATTTAAAACACCGTGATGAACAACGTGGTGTTGGTGGTTTATTTTTTGATGATCTCAATGGCTGGGATTTCGAAACTTGCTTTAAATATATTCAAGCTGTAGGTAATGGTTATTTAAATGCCATTCTGCCAATTTTTGAAAAACATCGTGAACAGCCGTATACAGAAGCTCAACGTGAGTTCCAAATTTACCGTCGCGGTAGATATGTCGAATATAACTTAGTATATGACCGCGGAACATTGTTTGGCTTACAAACAGGTGGACGTATCGAATCTATTTTAGTCAGCCTACCGAACCTTGCAGGTTGGTCGTATCGTCCAGAATGGGATGAAGATTCCCCAGAGAAACGTTTAACTGACTATTACCTAAAACCACGTGACTGGTTAAATCTAAAAGAAAAAGTTGCTTAATTTTTTGCTTTTTGGAGATTCTTTGGCTTCCACCCTAGAGAATCTCCTTTTTTATTTTCACTTTTCTGAACCTCATTCAAATATTTTTTCTTATTCCAATTTGGCTTATAGTGAGGCCTGCTGAATATTCAGCACACGTTTTTAACTGCTTCATGCCATTTTAAAATTTTGGATATAAGAATGACCAAACAGTTTGCAGTAATTGGCAACCCAATCGAACAATCACGCTCTCCTGAATTGCATCATGCTTTCGCTCAAAAAACAGGTGTCGATCTCGACTATCAAAAACGTCTTGCCCCTCTTGATGGTTTTGAACCGAGTATGCGTAGTTTCTTTGCAAATGGTGGAAGTGGTATGAACGTTACCGTACCATTTAAAGAACAAGCTTTTGCTTTGTGTGATGTGCTAACCGAACGTGCTCAAATTGCGAAAGCGGTGAATACATTATGGATGCAGAATGGCAAATTGCATGGCGATAATACTGATGGCCAAGGCTTAGTGGCCGCAATTCAAGCCTTAGGCTGGAACCTAGAAAATACAAATATTTTAATTTTAGGAGCTGGGGGTGCAACTCGTGGTGTTATTTATCCACTGGTACAGGCTGGTGCTAAGAAGATTGTGATTGCAAACCGTACTCTCGTTCGTGCAGAGCAACTTGTAGATGACTTAAAAGCAGCAGTTCCTCAAGCTCAATTACAAGCAATTTCTCTAAGTGAGTTAGAAGGGAGTTTTGACATTGTAATTAATGCAACTTCTGCAAGCCTTTCAGGTGATGCATTACAATTACCAGAAAATCTAGAGTTCAAGTATGCCTATGAAATGGCTTATGGCAAGCCATCTAGCTTCCTTGAGCAAGCTAAACAACGCAATGTGCCATATTCAGAAGGTTTTGGAATGTTAGTGGGTCAGGCTATTGAAGCCTTCTATATCTGGAATGGTGTAAGACCTGAATTAAAAGATTTTCTATAAAACAAAAAGAACCTACTTTAAGTAGGTTCTTTTTTGACTGCATTTATTATTTTTTGGTCACAACCATTTGCTGATAAACATCTCGGAAAATCTCATAATCAATAAATTCATTATGTTCAGGTTTTAAATTCTGAATTGTTTTTTCCGTAAGTTGCTGTTTACGCGCAGCAGCATAAGCCTTACCTAAAATATCAGCTGTTTGCGACAACAATTGTTTTTCTTCAGCAGAAGCACCATTTTGTTGTTCAAATTTTAATTGATATTGCTTCGAGAAAAGCTGCTCAGGCTGCTTATATTGTTTCTGTAATTTTTGCCATGCTTCACGCCCTGCCTCACCTTGTATTGTCGTAATCACAATATGGTCCACAGCACGACCTAAATCATTATCAAATTGCTCTTCTTGCTCAAGATGATGCTTTTTCTGCAGTGCTTCTATACGCTCTAAAGCCTTACCTTGAGGATTATAAGTTTCTTCTTCAGAGAACCAGTAAGCATAAACTTCAGCAATTTCTTGCAACTGTTGAACTGAATAATAATGAATATATGACGGTTTTTCGGCAGTCAATTTTGCAATAAACACAGCTTTATACGTTTTGTCATAGGCACGTGTTGCATCATAAGTTTGGTTAGCCAACAGCGCCAGACTAGAATCTAAATCTTGTACATCGCTATGTAAGCCAACTGGATGTTCAGAAACATCACTCTGCCCAAGTTTTTCACTAAAGCCTTTTACAAAGTTTTCAAATAACGAACCTTTGCTTGCTTCAGCAACTGATTTAGCTTGTTTAAGCTGCTGCTGGTCAATTGAAGTGGCTTTACCATAATTTAAAATTTGCATGTCCATTTTAATATTAAAGCGATGATTAAACTCGGCTGGTGTATAGGCAACATCGTAATCTGCGTTGACTAAACGGCCTTTTTCATCAAGTCCAACATCAATCGTAATTGGATTTCTTTGTTTTGGTAAAGCTTGTTCAATCTCGGCTTTATGTTTTAACCATAAAGCTTTAAATGCATCATCATTCACAAACTGGTTCTGATCATAAGCAGCAAAAGTTTGTTTTAAGGATGCTTGACGAGCTTTCATCTGAGTTTTTTCGGTATTTACGGCGCTCTGATCAAGCACATTAATACCGTAAATTTGACAGTAATTAATATCACCTAAGGCAACTGGTTTCTTAAGAGACTGTAATTCAACACACTGATCTTCTGTAAGTGTAGCCACTTCTTCATCTTGTGCAGTTGATTCAGCATTTGCAACAGCAACGTCTTCGGCTTGAGCTGAATCAGAGGCTGCTTCTGCTGCTGCCACATCTTGAGCTGCACTTGCTTGCTCTTCATCACCTTCCTCAGAAGCCAATGTATTGCCAAAATGAGCATTAATAAGCGAATAAAGTTGCTGACTGACAGCCGCTGCATCTTCAGAAGAAACCTTCTGCCCCTCAGCACCAGTCGCCTTTTTCTTAGCTTCAGAAGCAGCAAGATCAGTTGCTATAGATTCGGCAATCTTTTGATCATCAAATCCTAAAACATTTTTTTGCAAATATTTTTCATTGACTTGACCATAGAGTTCCGATTGCAGCAATAACTCTTCGACCGTATCTTTTAGACGAATTTTTTCTACAATTCCAGCTTTACGGTCAGCATCGGTAATGGGTAAACGCTGTAAATTTTGTGGTTCAGCCAAACGATAAGATACCGCGCTAGAAGCTTTCGCATATTCAACAAACTTCTTCATATCGACGTTTGTAAACAGATTTTTATACTTTGAAAAATCGACATACGCCAAGTTATTTTGATTGTCTTTATTTACTAGATAAGGCATTAATCCGAAATAATTAACGTAAAATTTATAGTCTTTCAGATCAAGTACCATTGGCAATTTTGCCTGTACCAATAAAGTCGGTTTCTCATATCTTGCAGTGAGATTTAATGACCCCATTTTTTGACGGTAATGAACTGAACCATCGTAACTAAATTGGAGATCATTTAATAAATTAATTAATACGGCATTTACTTTTTCTGAACGTGATTCGTCAGATACACCCGAAACAGATTGCTCATTTGCAATTGCAGCATAAAGCGCCTGCTTCTGTTTTTTATTCAAATTAGTTTTTTGTTCACGTAAATATTGATCTACTTTTTTTTGCACTCCAGCATCAAGCTGAGCCGTTTTCTCTACAGTACTGATTTTCTTAGGCTGATTTGGATCAACATTAACTTTAAAATGCCCGCGGTAGTCATAGCTTGGGTATTCATACATCGCATTCATACCCTGAATGACTTTTTGATCTAAGTTGGCAGAGGCCACTGATGGACGTAGGTTATGCTGCGCACATGCGGTCAAACCCAAACTAAATAAACATAAACTGAGATATTTTAAATGCATAACCTTTTTTAAAACCTTATAGCTTTATCTTTTTAGCAAAACTTGCTAAAAATAAAAAATAGTTGTTTTTTCACATAAAAGTATAAGTCCTGAATGTAGCAGAAAATGTATTTTCGGGTGTATTTATTTTCGACAAAATTCGCTTTTCTGACATTTCTTTCGGATGTGATTATCATTGTATTTTTATCAGGTGAGTGAATAATCAAATCATCGATTCAGATAATCCCACAATGATTCAAAATTAGGATTAAAGCCATGCCAGCATATAAAGCCCCGCTACATGATATTCGTTTCTTAATGAATGAAGTATTAGATTACCCTGCTCACTATAAAACTTTATCAAATGGTGAAAATGCAGATCCAGATACAGTTGATATGATTCTTGAAGGTGCGGCAGATTATTGTGAAAACGTATTGTCGCCACTTAACCAGCCTGGTGATGAAGAAGGTTGCCATTTTGACAATGGTGAAGTGAGAACGCCTAAAGGCTTTAAAGAAGCTTATGACCAATTCGTAATGGGCGGTTGGCAAGGTCTTTCTTATCCTGAAGAATTTGGTGGTCAAGGCCTACCAATGTCATTAAATCTGATTAAATCAGAAATGATGGGTACTGCAAACTGGTCATTTACGATGTACCCTGGCTTAAGTTCGGGTTGTATGAATACTATCTTGCAATTCGGTACTGATGAGCAAAAACAAACCTATATGCCTAAACTTGTTGAAGGAACTTGGAGCGGCACAATGTGCTTAACCGAACCTCAATGTGGTACGGACTTAGGACAAGTTAAAACTAAAGCTGAACCTCAAGCAGATGGCACTTATAAAATCTCTGGTACAAAAATCTTCATTTCTGCCGGTGAACATGACTTAACTGAAAATATTATTCACATCGTACTTGCACGTCTTCCAGATGCTCCTGCTGGTACTCGTGGTATTTCATTATTTATTGTACCTAAATTCATCCCTACTGCTGATGGCGGTGTTGGTGAGCGTAATACAGTCGCTTGTGGTTCAATCGAACACAAAATGGGGATCCGAGCTTCTGCTACTGCGGTGCTGAACTTTGATAATGCAACTGGTTATTTAATCGGTGAAGTGAACAAAGGTCTACATGCAATGTTTACCTTCATGAACACAGCACGTATTGGTACTGCTGTTCAAGGTATTGCACATGCTGAGTTATCTTATCAAGGTGCGTTACCTTATGCGAAAGACCGTATGTCTATGCGTGCACTTTCTGGTAAGAAAGATCCAGATAAAGTTGCTGACGCAATCATTCATCATGCTGACGTACGCCGCCTATTGTTGACTCAAAAAGCAATTGCTGAAGGTGGTCGTTCAATGATCTATCATGCTGCAAAACTTGCAGACAAAATGACAGATGCATTAACACGTGGCGATCAAGCTGCTTACGAAGACTATGATGACAAGCTTGGTTTCTATACCCCGATTTTAAAAGGTTTCTTGACTGAACTTGGTTTAGAAGCTGCAAATAACGGTATGCAAGTTTACGGCGGCCACGGCTACATCAAAGAATGGGGCATGGAACAAATCGCTCGTGATGCTCGTATTTCAACGTTATACGAAGGTACCACAGGCATTCAAGCACTTGACTTGATTGGTCGTAAAGTATTGCTTAGCTCAAAAGGTAAAGTGGTTCGTGACTACACTGCTGAAATCTTAAAATTCTGTGCTGCGCACGCACGTAATAAATACTTACGTCGTTTTGCTTGGGACTTAACTAAGCTTTGTGCTCAATGGAATACTTTAACTGTTCGTATCATGCTTGCTGCACGTAAAGACCGTGATATCGTATCTTCTGCTTCTGTAGACTTTTTAATGTTCTCAGGTTACGTGATGATGGCTTACTTCTGGGCGCAACAAGCAGTCATTGCTTCTGAAAAACTTGAAGCAGGTGACGGTGCAGAAACACCTGAATTCTATAAAGCTAAAATCAAAGTTGCAGACTTCTACTTTGACCGTATGTTGCCTCGTACTCAAGGTCATGCAGAGTCGATGGTAACAAGCTCTCGCACATTAACATCATTACCAGTTGAACACTTTAGCTTCGACTACTAATGATTTTTAAATAGAGAAACGAAAAGAGCGCAATTCATATTGCGCTCTTTTTTATTCAAGTAATATTTATTCTTTAGTTAATACATAAGCCTGATTTGGAACAAAATAGTTTTGCTCTAAAAATTCACGATTTTTACCATAATCGCTATAAAATAGTTTTTCTAGATTCATGACCAATCTTTTGTTTGAATCAAAATTAAAATAAAAATTAACTTTAGATAAAGGACATTGAATGGTTAACTCATGCTCTTTTTCATCCAACTTCCAATTTAAAGAAGGACACAATTCATTTACAGCAGCACTTTTAGCCCCATCTTTACTTCCCACGCGACCAAAATGAATAACATTCCAATAAGCCGATCCATTGGGTAATAAATTTAAAATGTACTCTGCTTCGCCCGACTCACAATCAGCAAAAGCATCCTCACATGAAATTCGGGTGTGATATCGCCCTACATATTGCAATAAGGTTCCGCTTAACTTTTTGGTTTGATCTAAGTTCTCTTCAGGTAAAAAAGTACGTCCTGCCACATAATCTAATGTTTTTGTAGATGTACTATTTTTTATTAGATTTTCTTCATGCGTAGAATTAGAGCTGGCACTAGAGTGATCTTTTGAGTTGGCATGGTTTATATCGCAAGCACTCAGTGTCAGGCACATCATAGCCCCTACAACTAAATACTTAACTAAAAAACTAGACCGCTTCAAAGACATATACATTATTCACAGATAACAGCAACCGCCATGTTTATATTCATTTCAGGCATTAACCAATTGCTGTAATAAACCCTTAAGCCCTGAAAAGGTGCATTTTAGTTGATGTTGGTTTCCTTCATTCCAATCCTTTACATATTTTAACCAATTTACTTTTGAGAGGACTTTAAACCCGTTATTTCGCCTCCATATTTTTATTAAGCAAGAGCATAATAGCTTCTTGTAATTATTTATCTTTAAGGAGAATTAGATGGCCAGTTCTGGTTTATATCGCTCGAACCGACACAGCATGATCGCCGGTGTAATGGGTGGTATTGCTGAACGTTTTGGTTGGAACGTAACTTTACTACGTGTCATTTTTGTTTTGATCTCAGTTATGAGTGCGGCCTTTCCAGGAATTTTAGTTTATCTGGTTTTATGGTTAGTCATTCCGAAAAAACAGCCAGAGCATATTGAAGGCTATCGACAATCCGTTCGAACAGTAAATGAAGAACAAGTACGTTAATTAATAATTTTGGTCGCTACGGTTGCATCCCCTAATCAACCGTAGCTTTTTTTATTCTAAAAATTATAGCTTTTGATTTAACTGTTGCTGTAACGCAGCAATCATATCTGCACGGCTAATCATTCCTACGAGCTTGCGATCTTCAACCACAGGTATGTAGTTAAACGACTTTTCAACAAAGTATGGTACCAAATCTTGAATAGGTTGAGTTGGCAGTACCGTGACCACTCGACGACTCATAATTTGTTTAACATAGTGCTGCCAAGAGTTTCTTGGATCTGCTGCGCCCTTAAACCATTCAACAACTTCATATAACGCTAAAGTTCCCACCAAATGATTTTCTACATTTACTACAGGTAAGCTCATCAAGTTCACTTGTTTAAATTTATCGAGTGCCTGATGAATGTCGTCATCTTCATGTAGTTTGATGACATCACGACTCATAATATCCTGACAGATATATTGATTTACCATACGCTCATTGGCATGTTCCTGAGCCTCTAAAATGATCTTTTCTAAATCATACTGACTAATATCTAAAAGCTCAGTGTGATGCCCTAATGCATACTCAATGTCTTTAGGTTGAATAGATACTTTTTGAGTCGGTGTAGGGTCTTTACTACGGTCATTAAGATGAGCAGTAACCGGATAATGCCGCCCAATTAATCTATTAAAAAATATGGCGAAACCGAGTAAAAGTAACGAGTTGAGTAAAACTGGATAAAAAATAAAATAAAAGCCTAATTTATGAATTGCAGCACCGCCCAACACAGCCGTAATTGCGACTGCGCCACTCGGCGGATGCAAAGAGTCGGTGGTCATCATTAAAAATATGGCAAAACCTACTGCGACACTAAAAGCTGTAGTTAAATCAGGAATCCACTGTGCGCAGGCAACACCAATAATTCCAGCTAAGGTATTACCAACAATCACATTCCATGGTTGAGCCAAGGGACTAGTCGGCACAGCAAACAATAGAACAGATGAGGCGCCCATTGGGGCGATGTACCAAGCATTAATTCCACCCAGAACATACCAGCTAATTAAGGAAGAAATTGCTAAACCACACAACGCTCCAATACCGCAAAGTAACCGTTCCTTTAAAGGTAAAACCTTAAAATTTGGCTTTAAAATCTGTAACCATTCTCGCTGTATAACACTCACAGTACACCTTTGGGGATATGCCGTTATTTATAACGGGCAAAAGTATACGCCCAAAGCCACATAAAGTGCATTTAAATTATATCTTTAAACAACAAGAAAGCTTATTGAAAATAATCTTTATAATTTTAAAACTTTAATATTCCAACAATTTTTCATTTAAATAACGCCAATAGCGCTTCGGCAAATATTGCACATGAAGTTTTATATTCTGGCGTTCAGTAATATTAACGCTATTAAAATAATCTTTCCAAAGCTGGTCATATAAACCTTCTTGTTTATCCAGCTCAAGCTGAAAGCTTTGACTCATTCCATTTTTTAAATTACGGTCAACCTCAGAAGCCTCTAATGAAACTTCATGTATTTCACGTAAATCATAATAAATTCCAAACTTACGTTTCTCATCATAAATCAGCCAACGTTGATCTTGATAACGCCGTTTAAAATGCGGCTGAATAAGCGGTAAAACATTAAAATCGGGACGAACTAAACTCAAAAAAAGCTCATCTTTAGTTTTCTTAAAACGAATAAAAGCCTCCATCCGATGCTTCTCTCGCCCGACCTTTTTCGTCCACTGCGCAATCGCCAAAACACTAGGATTTGAATAATCTTTTTCTACGGAAAAATGGCTAGTAAACACATAAATACAGTAATTAAATAAATGCTGATAGGCATCTAACGATTCAGATAAATAAGCAAAATAAAATTGTTTTAACGAAGAAGATGAAAGCTTTTTTTGTAGTGCGGACCAAACACGTTCAGCATGCTGCTCGTTATTTGAAATCTCAATTTTATCGGCAAATAAGCCATGTTGAGCCCCATCATTTAAACAGAGCCTGACCTGCAATTCTTTAAATTGAAATGCACGAAAAACACAGCTCAGCAGCCCAACCATTGAACCATCAAAATAGTAAGCCACTTCATCATTAAACATGGCTAAAACCCAAGGCTTAATTGTGGCGAGAGTTGCTGCACATATTTCGAAGAACCCTGCGTTAAAATCTGCTGCCGAATAAAACTTGAAGAAAGTTCTTTTTGGAACTTTGGGCTGTCTTCACAGCGAATAAAGAATTTTGCACGCTGATAAGCTACGCCGAGTTTTTTAAGTAAATCGATATGGATTTTTCCAAAACGGCGAGCCTGAACAATTTTCTTCGCCGATTTCACTCCAATACCCGGCACACGCAAAATCATTTGATAATCCGCACAGTTTAAATCTACCGGAAACTGTTCAGGATGCCTCAAAGCCCAGCTTAATTTAGGGTCTACATCCAAATCTAAATTCGGGTGTTTTTCATTGACGATTTCATTGACCTGAAAACCATAAAAACGCATCAGCCAATCGCTTTGATAGAGTCGGTTTTCACGAAGCAACGGCGGTGCAGAACCCACTGCTGGCAAATAATTATTTTCGGTATTAATTGGGATATAGCCAGAGAAATAGACGCGTTTGAGTTTAAATTCCTTATAGTGTTTGTCTGCCATAAACAAGACATCTTGGTCTGACTCTTGATGAGCACCCACTACCATTTGGGTGGTCTGCCCTGCTGGTACATATTTCGGTACATGCTTAATGATTTGGCGTTCATCTTTAAGCTGAATGAGCCTGTCACGGACCAAACCTAAATCTTTTTGCACTTCCTGATGTGATTTTTCTGGTGCAAAAGTTTTTAGGCCAATTTCGGTCGGCATCTCTAAATTAATACTCATACGGTCAGCATATAAACCTGCTTCATGAATCAGTTCAGGCGATGCCCCCGGAATAGTTTTTAGATGAATATAGCCATTAAAGTTTTCTTCAAGGCGCAACTTCTTCACAACTTGAAGCATGCGCTCCATCGTATGATCTGCCGATTTAAAAATGCCCGAGCTTAAAAATAAGCCTTCGATATAATTACGACGGTAAAAATTAATGGTTAAGTCTACGACTTCTTGCACTGTAAATGCTGCACGCTGGACATCATTAGAACGACGTGAAACGCAATAGGCGCAGTCAAAAATACACACATTACTAAATAGAATTTTTAAGAGAGATACACAGCGGCCATCTTCAGTATAGCTATGACAAATACCCGAATGGCTGGCATCACCTAGGCCTTTATCTTTGTTTTTACGGTCACTGCCACTTGATGAACAAGACACATCATATTTAGCAGCATCGGCAAGAATCTGTAGTTTTTCTCGAATGCGATCAGACATATCAAACGACTCATTTATGGCATCGTTTAAAAAATATCATTTTGCATTCTTAAATTTAATCCAGTGAAGTACTCTCAGCGTCATGAGGTGACGTTTAAAATAATTCGTCTTAATTAACGTATTCTTCAAGCTGTTTTACACGCGCCGCATACTCTTGCATTGGGCAATACGAATACATCGGTGAGCCAATGTATGAGCCTGCATTACTACATTCCTGATCTACATAAGCTTTCCAAAGTCGCTGAGATTTTAAAATATCTTGGTAACGTTCTGGCTGTTTGTATTCTTCGCTTTGTGTGCGAATTTGATCAATGAGAGCAACAATTTTTTCTTCATAAGTCTTTTTAGCTTGTTCAGAACAACTATGTACAACCATGTTATTAATACTTTCAAGCTGCATTTCCTTAATGGTCTGGTCTACACATTGATTATATTCATCTTGCTCGTCAGCATCGGTCTGCGCATATAACCATGGACTACAAAAAAGGCTGGATAAAACAATGAGTTTGCAGCAAAATTTCAACATAATTTATTCTCAATTCTATAATTTTTAATATGCTGCAATATAACAAAAATTCTATAACGGTTGCCTATCAGTATTTAGACATTATAAAAAGTCTGTTACTCGCGCCCATACCAGTACTCATTATTTTAATTTCAACAAATCCTATACTTTATTTTTTAATCATTATATATCTGTTCTTTTTACCATTCTTTATTGCAATATCCTCACTACTAAATAGATTTAAGCTATTAAGTTTTCTAACAATACTATTAACGACATTTGGGGTACTCATTTTCTTTAAAGAGCTGATTTATATACCTTTAGAATCCTTCTTTTCTGAGTTAGTTTTTAGTTGGGTTGGAATCTCTACTTTAATTACAGCTTTTAATTTTTGGGCATTATTGACTTGGTATAACTATAAAGATAATAAAATCAAAGAGCAGAACATACACATCGAATGAACGCTCTGCTAATTGAATATAAAACCCTTATAAGTTGAACTTTCTTCAGCAATAGAAAACTATTCATTTCTTTTATTTATGAAATATTCCCAACCATTCTATATGGTGGCAGCTTAAAGCTTTACTGATTTTTACAGGTATTTGGATAGGTTTCATCAACTTTAAGATCAATATTATAAACCGGTTGTATTGGTATCTCCTCTGTACGGTAAGAGCACATATCGCGCCATTTCATTGCTTCCTCTTTATCCTTAGGTAGACCATTTAACCCAGAATAATAATTTTGAAACATATTTTCTTGACCATTCGCATAACCAAGATTGGCGGCTTTAATATACCACTCTGTTGAAACCTTACCATTTTCTGCTACGCCTAAACCCTGTTGATAAAGAACCCCTATATTATTCATCCCTGCTGGATTACCCTGCTCAGCAGCTTTTGTATACCAATACATTGCTTTTTTATAGTCTGTATCTACACCATAACCTAGATGATAAAACGTACCTACCCTGAACTGAGCATCAGCATTGCCTGCTTGCGCAGCCTCTTCAGAAAGTTTGAACATCTTAGGTACAAAAGCACTTAAGTCTTCTTTCCGATAATAAAGCGTAGTCAAATTCAATTTAGCTAAAGCACTCCCTTGTTCAGCCGCTTGTTGAAAGAGCTTTTCAATTTCTAAGGCTTTTTTTGCTTCAGTGGCCTCATCACCCTCTTTAATTCGAATCCAATCATTTCTATTTTTATAATATAATAATGCAGCATAATTATTCAGCTCATCTGCATTTAACTTATTGAAATTGTAATTATATTTAGCTGAATAATAAATCCAATTATTCTTTAAATAGTAAAAACCAACAAAGCCTAAAAACAATATTAAAATTCCAAAATAATATTTTTTCAAATTCATTCTAAAATAATCTAATTCAAACTATGAAAAATTATCCTATCAAAAGATGTATTAAATACAAAAGATAATAATCTTATTTTAATGGTTCATGGACATTATCAACAGATCATTTTAGAATTTAAAAAACATAACCTACTATGATTAAGATGAATCCAACAACGCCAAATATCGAATACCAACCTAAAATTGCTCTTATTATTACCCCTCTTATTCCGATCAGCCTCTTAATTTTATTGTCCGTACTTACTGGCAAGTTTGCACTTGATCTCCTCTATATTATTGGAATCTTTGTTGGTACTTATTATATTATCTTATTCCCATTACTACTTAAGATATGCCAAGTACTCATTACTAAAAACCGCTTTATCTTTCCATTAATGTGGTTAGGTGCACATGTATCATTTAGCTTGATTTATTTCTTCTTAGCGGTCTATGAAAATATTTCTCATAATTTACCAATATTTGATTATGTATTCCCAACTGTTGGACGTACTTTGATCTCAACCTCTACATTCACTGTAAGTTTTATTCTTAGCCTCATTTTTTGGTTTTTTGCCTCATTTCAACCTCGATTAAAAGCAAAACATGCAGGAAAATCCCAGCTAAATGACAGCCAATAATTTTTTATAGGTATAGAAACTAGCCTTTGCCACTCCCCCACAAAATCCTTATACTTAGGGGCAATTTTTCTCATAAATTCGTGGATGCTACATGAGTCGCGCCATCTCGCACATTGATACATTTCAGGGCTTAATTCTTGCCCTACAAAACTATTGGGCCGAACAAGGCTGCGTCGTACTACAACCTTACGACATGGAAATGGGCGCTGGAACATTCCACACCGCAACATTCTTACGTGCTTTAGGGCCTGAAACTTGGAATGCTGCATACGTTCAACCTTCACGTCGTCCAAAAGATGGCCGCTATGGTGAAAACCCGAACCGTTTGCAACACTACTACCAGTTCCAAGTGGTACTTAAGCCAAATCCAGACAACATCCAACAGCTCTATCTTGATTCTTTAAAAGCAATCGGGATCGATACGCTTACTCACGATATTCGCTTTGTAGAAGACAACTGGGAATCTCCGACGCTAGGTGCTTGGGGCTTAGGTTGGGAAGTTTGGCTTAACGGTATGGAAGTGACTCAGTTCACTTACTTCCAACAAGTCGGTGGTGTTGAATGTTACCCAGTAACAGGTGAAATCACTTACGGTTTAGAACGTCTTGCAATGTACCTTCAAGGTGTAGACTCGGTTTATGACCTTGTTTGGACCAAAGGCCAATTTGGTACTGTGACTTACGGCGACGTATTCCATCAAAATGAAGTTGAGCAATCGACTTATAACTTTGAATACGCTCCAGTTGAAAAACTATTCGAACTGTTTGATTTTTACGAATCAGAAGCAAACCGTTTAATTGAAGCAAAACTTTCTCTTCCTGCTTATGAGCAAGTTGTTAAAGCATCTCATACCTTTAACTTACTTGATGCACGTGGCGCAATTTCTGTGACTGAGCGTCAACGTTACATCCTACGTGTACGTACTTTAGCGCGTGCTATTGCACAAAGTTATGTACAAGCGCGTGCAGAGCTTGGCTTCCCAATGGCAGAACCACACTTACGTGATGAAGTATTGGCACAGTTAAAAGCACAAGCTGAAAGTGAAGCAGCAAAGGCGGAGAAAAACTAATGAGCAAACATACTGTTTTATTCGAACTTGGCTGTGAAGAACTTCCACCAAAAAGCTTAAAAACTTTACGTGATGCATTACAGGCAGAAACGGTAAAAGGCTTAAAAGATGCGGGCTTAAACTTCGCAGCAATTGAAGCTTATGCAGCGCCACGTCGTTTAGCACTTAAAATTGTTGATATCGATACTGCACAAGCTGATACACAAAAACGTTTTGACGGCCCTGCTGTTCAAGCGGCTTACGATGCAGAAGGTAAACCGACTAAAGCACTTGAAGGCTTTATGCGTGGTCAAGGGATCACAGTTGATCAGCTTTCTACTTTCCAAGCAGGTAAAGTTGAAAAAGTTTGCTATTTAAAAGATGTAAAAGGTCAAAGCCTTGATGCTTTACTTCCACAGATTTTACAAACTGCGCTAGACAATTTACCAATTGCTAAGCGTATGCGTTCTGCTGCAAGCCGTACTGAATTTGTACGTCCAGTGAAATGGGTTCTTTTACTTAAAGATGACCAAATTGTTGACGCAACTATTCAAGATCACAAAGCTGGTAATGTGACTTATGGTCATCGTTTCCATGCACCTGAAGCTGTGACGTTAGCGCATGCAAATGACTATTTAGCTGCTTTAGAAAAAGCTTACGTTGTTGCAAACTTTGAAAAACGTCAAGTAACCATTCAAGAACAAGTAAAGAAATTGGCTGATGAAGTTAACGCAACTGCGATTGTTCCAGCTGACTTACTTGATGAAGTAACAAGCCTCGTTGAATGGCCAGTTGCTCTTCGTGCAAACTTTGAAGAGCGCTTCCTTGCTGTTCCTCAAGAAGCACTTATTACGACGATGCAAGACAACCAGAAGTATTTCTGTTTGATCAATGCGGAAGGTAAATTACAGCCTTACTTCATTACTGTTTCAAACATTGAGTCTAAAGACCCGACTCAAATTATTGAAGGTAACGAAAAAGTTGTTCGCCCTCGTTTGTCTGATGCTGAATTCTTCTTCTTACAAGATCAAAAGCAACCGCTTGCATCTCGTAAAGAAAAACTAGCAAACATGGTATTCCAAGCACAGCTTGGTACACTTTGGGACAAATCAACACGTATTGCAAAACTTGCAGTTGCATTATCTCCAATTACTGGTGCAAACCCAGCAGATGCTGAAAAAGCAGCATTACTTGCTAAATGCGACTTAACCTCAGAGCTTGTTGGTGAGTTCCCAGAACTTCAAGGTATTGCTGGTACTTACTATGCACGCATTGAAGGCGAAAACACTGAAGTTTCTGAAGCTTTAGGTGAGCAATATTTACCAAAATTTGCGGGTGATGTTTTACCAAAAACCAAAACAGGTACAACCATTGCCCTTGCTGACCGTTTAGATACACTTGTTGGTATTTTCGGTATTGGACAAGCGCCGACAGGTTCTAAAGATCCGTTTGCTCTTCGCCGTTCAGCAATTGGTATCTTACGTTTAATCATTGAAAATGAATTAGATATAACAATTGAAGAGCTAGTTAATCTTGCACTTCAAGGTTATGGCGACATCGTTAAAGACCACGACAAGACTCGTGCTGATGCTGTTGCGTTCTTGGAAGGTCGTTACCGTGCTAAGTACGAAGACCAAGGTGTTGCTGTTGACGTACTTCAAGCTGTTCAAGCACTTGCACCGAAGTCTCCACTTGATTTTGACAAGCGTGTAAATGCAGTTAATCACTTCCGCACATTACCTGAAGCTGCTGCACTTGCTGCTGCAAACAAACGTGTTGCTAACATTCTTGCGAAAGAAGCAGCCCCAGAAGGTTCTGTAGTTGAAGCGAACTTGGTTGAAGATGCTGAAAAAGCATTATTCGCTGAACTTCAAGCAGTTACCCCTGCTGTTGAACCATTACTTGCAGCAAAAGACTATACTGCTGCCCTTTCTAAACTTGCAGCACTTCGCGCGCCGATTGATGCATTTTTTGATGGCGTAATGGTAATGGCAGATGATGCTGACCTGAAGGCAAACCGTTTACGTTTATTGGCTCAGTTACGTAATTTGTTTACTGCTGTGGCTGATGTGAGTGTGTTGCAGGGCTAAGATTATATAGAAATTAATTTTTGTATAATTAAGCTTTATTAAAACCATGTTTTCGATCTAAATCGGAAGCATGGTTTTTTAATACTTTTATTTTCTAATTTTATTCAAAATAATAAATGATTAATTTGTGAACGCTCAATAAATAACAATTATTTACTTTTATTTTAGTTAATCCATAATTTAACCAGTTTTAACAAATAATTACCTAACTTAATAAAGAATGATTGCAATGAAAAACTTAAATTTATTACTCATATCAACATTATTATTTACTGGATGTGCAACGACTAAATCGATTCAATATCCAGCAGCGGGAAAACAAACCTCTCTTTCTGTTTCTTCAGAACAACTTTCTTCAATGACTGAATCAGGTGCAGGTGATTACTTTGTAAAGGAAAGTCAAATATTAGTTGGTGATGCAAGTAGTGCTTCGGCCAGTCCAGTTTCTGGAATGTTTGGCCTTATCGGAGTAGGAGTCGCAATGGCAATTGATAAAAATGCAAATAGTTCAGCTATTGAAAAAAGCTCTATCAATCAACCTATTAAATTTGACCAATTAACAAATCAAAAAATTAACGATTCTCTCGCTCAAAATAAAGCAGATCCTACACTTAAATTATTAGATTTAAATCAGACATCCGAAATTAAAATTGTGCCTTATTCACGCCTTTCTTTCCGTGAAAAGCCAATTGTAAAAGTAAATTTTGGTCTAAAGACCCAATTTAAAAATGCGGCAGACAATAATGCAGATACAAAACGCTTATATCACTATGTAAGCAAGGAACGTATTTCTTTAGCTGAATGGGAAGCTCAAAATAATTTATTATTTATGAAAAAAGCAGATCAAGCATTTGGCGCTCTTAGCCAAGTATTCACTTTAGATTTACAACATCAATTAAATTTAAAAGCATTTGATGAGAATAAGCAAAAGAACTGTAAAACTAATGCAGATACATCCTTAGTTTCTTTTATACAGACTCCTGACAATTTATGTGTTGGTGTAGTTAAAACAAGTAAAGGAGATGTATTCGAAAATAGTATTTATATTGTTGAGCAATAATAAAAATTAACCAAAAGACTAGAGAACTACTTAAATTTAAGTAGTTCTCTAATGTAATCAAACAAACTCTTTAATTTCTTCTAAACTTTTCGATGGCTCAAACCACATGAAATCATAATCAGCCACATCTTGAATATAAAACGGATCATTTTTCATGATTTCTTCGGCTTCTTGAATGGAAGAACTTAAAACTAAAATTATCCCACCTACTCTATTTTCTCGACGCCCTGATGCCAGAAATTTCTTCTGCTCATAATAATGATCTAAAAAAGCAATATGCTCCTTGAGTACAGCATCAACTTCGGCTAATAGTTTTTTATAGGTCAAGGTAACAACAATCATCTCATTCTCTTAAAGTAAGCAGCACATGACATAACATCAATCTACAGATAGTTTAATGATCTATAGCTCATTCGATACTACGCCTATTCCCCCAGTTCATCCACATTAAAACTTTTTATAATAATGACCCTACACAGTAGCGCAATAATTAATTCAATTCCCTAACTTGTTTACGACGTTTATTCGTGTAAGTATTTTTCGCAGATAAGTCTTTATAATAATTTGATGTTTTCAAAAAATATCGTTATAAATTAGCTGCTTTTATTAATTAAGATTATATAAATGAAAAAGAATATTTTATTACTTGTTATTTCTATCTTATCCATTGGACAAATAGCCTGTTCTATAAATCCTCATCGGATCACTTTACCTGATACTACAAACCCTCCTGCTATAGAAAAGATTAATGTGGTTGGAATGTCTCGAAGTGAATTTCTAAATAAATTCCATCCGCCCGTAGTAAGTAGACTCATTGGTGATAAAAGGATAGATACGATCACTTATTATAAAATTAACAATAAACCAAAAGCATATGGAATGGCTTTATATAACGGCTTAGTAGCGAATACAATCGTGTCGACATTACACAATATAATGCCGAGTGAATTATCACTCGATTCCGTTGACGAAACAGTATCAATCTCAGACTCCGCACTTAACAAAGAGAAAGTAGTAATTGAGATTACGTATGATTCCTCTAGTCATATTGAAAAAGTCGAAAGAGTAGAATAATTTAATTTTAAATCCTTATTTTTTGGCTATAACCAAACTTTTCATGGTGAAATTAATTAAAGTAAATTCTAAAAACTATTGAGGCATGCTGATTTAAGTGACTTTTTAATGAAATTAATATTCTCACTCTTAAATCAGCGCTCAATAACTGTCTCATTATTATCCACTTAGCTTGGTACAAGAATTATTTTTCCAATTCATCCATACCAAGCTCCCCACAATAATTACTCCACCCAGCAACACCATCATTGATGGTTTTTCATTTAAAAAAAGAACCGCCAAACTCATGGCGACAATCGGCGAACAATATAAAAAATTCGATGCAATCGTTAACGACATATTTTTAAGTACATAACCCCAAAGCACATAAGCCATCGCACTTGGAAAAATACCTAATAGGACAACTGACATATTGGCCTGCCAAGTAGCATGTAAAATTTCATGGGGTAAATGAGCACTATAAAATAGTAAAGGAATGGTTCCGAACCAAATGATGTAGCACATCATGCTCAAGGCATCATAATTTAAAGCAAATTTTTTATATAAATTAAAATAAAGGCCCCACGCAATTGCAGCTAAAACAATCAATAAACTATAAGGACTCGGTACACCAAAACCATGATCTCCACTGACTACCAACACGGCTCCGCAAAGCCCTAACAAAATACACAACCACTGTTTGAAACGAATTTTTTCTTTAAAAAGCAAAGCTGAAATAATAAAAGTGAATAGCGGAATAGATTGACTCAAAATACTAGATGCAACCGCAGTCACATATTGCTGCCCTGTATTTATAAGCAAATGATGAAGCGTTACAGAGAAAAATCCTAATACAGCAAGTGCAGGAGCATCTTTCCACTTTAAAGGTTGAACGCCTTTTTTCATGATCAAAAGTAGTAAAAAAAACGATGCAATCAAAAAGCGGAGCAAGGCAATATGCTGCGGTGTATATGAATGCAAAGCACTATGTACGCCAATAGGTGAATAGCCCCAACAAAAGACGGTCACAGCAATACATAAATAGAGCTTAAATGCGGGAGGCTGGGTTTCGGCAGCAAGAGAAATTGCCATGTTAAATCTGCACTAATGAAATGGAACTCTTTCATCATATGCGCATGGATAGTTGAATAAAATTAACTTATATTGAGTCAAATATTCATTAAAAGTGAATGATAAAACATGGATATCGCACAGTTAAAAATGTTTCAGACCGTGGTTGAATGCGGAACAATGGCTAAGGCATCAATGCAACTACATTGTGTACCATCCAATATCACAACGCGCATTAAACAACTCGAAGAAGAATTAGGCGCACCGCTGTTTTATCGGGAAGGAAAAAGTTTAAAGCTCACTCCCTCTGGAGAAATTTTTCTTAATTATTGCTATAAAATTTTAGCGCTATGCGATGAAGCAAAACGAAGTATTCATCCTGATGCACCGCCCTCTGGTCCATTAAAAATTGGGGCTATTGAATCTTCTGCTACAACTCGCCTACCCAACTTACTGGCGAAATATCATCAACGTTTTCCAGAGGTTTCCATTCAAATTATTACAGGCACATGGAAACAGCTATTAGTCGATATTTCTCAGCACAAACTTGATGGTGCAATTGTCGCGGGCAATATCGAGTTTCCGATGCTAAATAAACTTAGTATTTATCAAGAAGAAATGGTCTTGATTGCATCCCATTCTTTGGGAGAGATCCACAACCAAGAAGACCTGATTGGTAAAGAAATTTTCATGTGGACTGAAGGCTGTCCTTACCGAGCAGCTCTCGAAGAATGGCTTAAGCTCAAAAATATTTCACTTCCAATTACTAGCATTACCAGTTACGCCACCATTATTGGTTGCGTCAGTGCAGGCTCTGGGGTGTCTTTGGTACCGAAGAGTATTTATGAACAATATAAAAATTTAACCAATATTCGAGGCTATAAATTTGAACACCTTGCCTTTATGCAGAATCAATTTTTTTGGCATAAAAATGTGAGCAACCATAAAGCCAGAGATATGTTTTTAGATTTAATTAAGTCTGAATTTTGTTTATGAGTCATTGGGATAATTACTTTATTGCGATCAAGTGATGATTTATCGTAATCAAATCGTATGGGTTTTATCTCATTGCAGTACAAGCTTTATTTTTAACAGTAAGATCACCACTTCATCTTTTGATTCTGGTTGGGGAGATTTATCCAAAATGAAAACCATACACATTTTATGTATTGCGACCTCTATGTTGGCTTCATCAACCTTATTTGCAGAAACAACGCAACCACAACAAGTAGGTGAAACAACCTCTAAAGCACAACCTTATGGTGATAACCCAAGTTTAGGTCGTGTATTGTTGTATAAAACTGGAAAAGGCATACAAAATTTAGGAGACTCTATTCAAGGAGCTTCTGAAAAAACCTCAAATAAAATTAGCGAAAAGTGGAAAAACACCAAAGAATTTACAGCTGAAAAAGCAGAAGTCGTCCAGCAAAAAGCAGATACAGCCAAAGCTTTTACAGAAAATAAAATAGATCAAGCGAAGCAAAATATTACCAGTAGTCGAAACGGTGAAAATATCCCAATTGAACAAGGTGAGCTAAGTAAATCGAGCACAACAACTAACTAATTTGCTAGGACAGCGCGATAAATTCGCGCTTTTATAAATACAGATATTCATTTAGAACTATTGATCATCAACTATAAAGAGCTAGGAATCTGCCTTATGAATAGTCAAAAACTTCTCTTTTCAACACTATGCTGCTTAGCATTAACTGCATGTGCAACCTCTGCACCGCCTTCTTCATCTTATTCTCAGGCACAAGTTTTAGAGCAAGATACCAATATCGAAGCTTATCCATCAACTACAGGGAATGTAGCCAAACTCATTAAACAAGATAAGCAAGCTTGTATGATTGAATTTACGGGATATTTAGGGGGCGGACACGTTACTGAACACTGGGTATTTAATGATAAGGGGCTGATTTCAGCTACATCATTTACACAACAATACCCTGATGAGTCAGGCATATTAAATCAGGCAACAAACTCTACGACTAAAAGCTCAACGACTTTTAATATTCAAGATCCAGAAATTCAGAATAATTTCAAAAAACTTCAAAATAACTTTAATCCAGCAAATTTAGAAAAGTGTCATTAATACTTTTTCATAAAAAGCCCGTTGCAAAAGCTACCTTCTGCAACGGGTTATAGCTATTTTAAAAATTTCTTGGACCTAATTTAAAAAATTATAAATAAGCTATTAATTAATGGTTAAACCATTTGTTGCTGCCAGTAAATCAATACGCGGGAAAACCAAGCCCGTTCTTGAGTCAGTAATTGGTTTACCTGTCGTTTTTAAACGGCTGATGGTTTGATCAATACTTTCTGTTGGACTTACGCTATTCGCTCGTAATAAAGCAATCGCACCTGCCACATGTGGTGTCGCTTGAGATGTACCTCCCATAGTGTAGCCACCCGCGGTAATCATTGCCCCCGGTGCCAATAAAGTCACAAGGCTACCACCATTACTGAAGCACGCTACTTTGTCTGCTGCTGTTGTTGGGTCAGAACATTTCACTGGATTCCCCCATGACACACCACCAATATTACTGTCATAAACAGCACCAACTCTTACTGCACCAGCAACACAGGCAGGAGATGAAATTCCATCTGAAAATGCATCATTGCCTGAAGCGACTACAGGTACTACACCAGCAGCTCGTGCATTAGCAAATGCCGTTCCATAACTGCTGTCGCTACACTCAGAGGTATATTTAACACCTGGTACGCCAAGGCTTAAGTTAACTGCTTTAATATTATAGGTTTGTGCATTATTTACAGCCCAGTTAATCCCTGCGAGGATATCACTATCATAAGCTGTGCTTACCCATTTACCTTGGGATCTGACCTTTCTAAACACATCAATGCCTATAATTTTGGTCTTGGTGGCAACCTTAGACACAATACCTGAAACATTACTACCATGCCCATCATCATCTAAAGCGCCATCATCTGGTGCACTATCAAATGAGTAAACTACGCGACAAGTATTTGACGGTGTATTTACTGCCGTACAACCAAAATCAGAATGAAGATAATTCACCCCTGTATCAATCACTGCAACACTCGAGCCTTCACCAGTGAAACCATTGGTATTTGCTTGTGGTTGATTAATTAAAGGTAAACTTTCATTGGTCGTGGTTTGATTAATACGATTTGGATAAACCGCTTTAACATTCGGATCATTGAGTAAAGAGACCAAAGCTTCGCGGTTACTAATCCGATAAAAAGCTAAAGGCAAATTATTGTAGTCTCGAAGTACTTGAACACCACCAGCACGGTTAAACCTTGCCTGTAAATTTTTCTTATTTGTTGCAATATAACTTCGCCGTTCTAACCCGGAAGGCACGCTCACCGAAGCAATATTGTATTCAACAATTAAATCATTCGAATCATTATTAACCAAGGCATCTAAATCGATTTTGCCCTGAAATACTTTTTGTTTTGCTGCCTGATTTAATCGCTGTTTAGCACCTTTAGAATCTAAAGGAAGAGCTGATGCAGTTGTACTTAAAATCGTACATAGACCTAATAGAAATAACGTTTTACTTTGCATTATTTTTCTCCGTAGTTTTTCAACTAACAATTTACTTATTTCGCTTTTATTTCATTTGCTGGATCTTTTTCTGGATCAATCGGTTGAATTGAAGGATCACTTTTTGTGTCATAAAAAGGAACAGTATCAGCTGATACCGATTGTGAATGAGTTGAATGTTGAGATAGATTTCTAGGTTGAGTAGGCTCCTTAAGTTTAGAAAGAAAAGACGATGTGTCTGGTTGTGGCGAATTCGACTCATGTAAAGCAGAATTAAACACATCAGATGCACCACTTGTGGGCTTTAAATAGAGAACAACGGCGATCAAGCCGACTATTACAAGAAGGGAAGCAATAATTTTCATCTGTCATATCTCTGTTTTTTTGTTTATAGATATCTATTTTTATTTTTGATTATTTGAAATAAAGCAGCATTTCTTAATATATTTTTCATGTGAAAAATCTATTTAATGAAATACATAACCACTAAAAAGTTAAAATAACTTTATCCCGAATAAGCAAAAATACAGTTCTGCCCTGTACGTTTATATTTCTGGCAGAAGATGGTTCAAAAAAGTGCTAAAAAGCGCCTTATTCTCATAATAAGCAATAACTATGCCGTTTACTGCAATAAATAATGAGATTTACATCACATTTAAAGATATAGAGAACAAATTCGTAAAAACGAAATGAAAAAATTAAAAGATATTTTTTTTAAAACTAAATAATAAGAACTCATTTTGCCTAATTAGATTTTCTAATAAATAAATGTTCTTTTTCACTTTATTATTAATTTTTATTAATCTCCACAATTCCTCCCTAGTCTGTTTACTCAACGTAACACTGTTGTAACGTTTTGATGAAGTCAGTTCCCAAGCCCATATTCCCTTGGCTATGATTCGTTTGCGTTTATGAAATACCTCACTAAAAGGGTATATTCTTTGAAGGATATCGCAATGAAAATGATGAAAACAGCTATCGTTACTGCAAGTGTTCTTGCTTCTGCTTCTATTTTTGCACAAAGTGCGGGCGTTAATGCAGATGCTTCTGCTCAAGTAAATGTACAACCGGGTGGTCTTGTTAGTGGCGTAGCCAATACAGTCAAAAATACTGCACACACTGTAGGCAGCACAGCAAAGCATGCTAGTCATGTCGCTGCTGACACTACAGTTAAAGCAACTAAAAAAACAACAGGAAAAGTGACTGAACTTTCTTCTAAAGCTGCAAATGGTACAAAACACATAGCAACTGAAGCTGCAACAGGCACCAAACACTTTGCTACCGAAGCTGCGACAGGTACTAAAAATGTAGCGACTAAAGCTGCAACTGGTACTAAACATTTTGCTACTGAAGCAGTAACAGGTACTAAAAATGCAGCGACTAAAGCTGCAAACGGCACTAAAAACCTAGCAGTTGAGGCTAAAGCTGATACAAAAGCAGGTTTTAATGCTGTAAAGACTAAAGTTACAGAAAAACAAGCAGACCAAAAAGAATTTACTGCTGAAAAACAAGCTAATGCTCAAGCGCATGTAGATGCAGTAAAAACTCGTGTAGCTCAAAATCAAGCTGAGCAAAAAGAATTTGTAGCAGATACTAAAGCTGATGCCCAAGCACAGTTGAATGCAGCTCAACCAGCACATGCAATTAATGCTCAAACTGGTGTAAATGTTGGTGTTAACGTTGGCCCTGTTGGAGTTAACACAAACGCAAATATAAACGCTGGTGCTCAAACGTCTACACAAAAAGCTGAAAAGAAATCTTGGGTTAAAGGCCTTTTCGGTACGAACTAATATCTTATAAATAAAAAAAGGGCAATTCATTGCCCTTTTTTTTATTTCTTAAAAATCAAATGTTCAGCTGGTTTCAGTTAAAACCAAACCTGCACGTAAACCAAGTTTCACATTTGGATTTGGAAATAAAATCCAGACTTGATCTTGCTCAACAACATAATTGCCAGAAGGTTGAGTCGCAATGATCTCACCTTTGGTAAAAGTCGAAAAATTTGGTGCTTCAGCCGATAAGTTCATCTGAAAATCTTCGTCTTTTTTAATTAAAGAGTCCGATACTTTAAAGACCCGAATTTTTGTTTTATTACGTGGTGGCAAGGCTTGCTCAGAAACCACATGACGAATCACTTCATCAATTGCAGCAAACTGGCTCAAGTCATTTTGTCCAAATGGTAAGGCTTTGCCTAACTCTAAAGTTGCGCTCGCAGCTTTAAAATTTTCACTGGTAAAATGCGTAAAGGTTTTACCGACCGCATTGTGGTAAACCAAAGCGTCCAAGTCAGCTGATTCAAGGCTCGCTGTCAAATCTCCATCATAAGCATGTGTTTGATAGGGAAATAAAGCAAACGTTGGCAACAAAGAAGCACGAATTGCGGTGTGCAAATCATAGTGATAACGTTTTGCTTGGCTTGAACTTTCCTGAAAAAAAGTCGCAACCACTTGCTCTAAAACTTCAGCACGCTTTGACTCTTCAGTCACAGGTAGAGTTTTATATCCACCACAAAACATTCGGTTTACATCGTCATGCACATAACGTTTACCTTGACGCATTGCATAAGGATTACCCAGTACAAACAGTAATCTCACAGCAAGGTTTAAACGTCCTGCAAACAAATCTGTGCATAGATGAGATAACAATTCAATTGGTGCTGTTTCATTACCATGTACTCCAGCTGACAGTACGACAGCTTTGTCGTACTGTGCATTTGGCGTACATTCAAGAAGTCCTTCACCTAACCAACGCCAAGAAAAATTATCTTGTTTTCCTTCGCGGGTTTTAGGTTGCTCACCTTGTAAGGTTAATGCTAGAAAATCTTGCATGTCACCTCCTCATTATTTTTGGAAAGGATAGACCGAACCCAAACCTAAAATTTTGGTCAGTTCATCGAGTGCCATACGGCTTTCCATCAATAAATGCGGATCAGCCAAATCTTCTTGCGCTAAGCGATCACGATAGTGTTTATCTACCCATTGATTGAGTGTGCCAAACAACTGATCGTTCATGAGAACTTTTGGATTTACAGCATTTAACTCAGTTTCGTTTAAAGCTACGCGTAAACGTAAACATGCCGGACCACCACCATTACGCATACTTTCACGTAAGTCATATACCTGAATAGCATCAATTGGTGTACCCATCTGAACCATATCGTTCAGATAACCCCAAACTGCCTTATTCTGGCGAGACTCTTCTGGCACAACAATGGTCATTCCACCATCTGGACGAGTCAAAATCTGGCTATTAAATAAATAAGTTGCTACGGCATCATCAACAGTAACGCGGTTTTCAGGAACTTCAATCGAGATAAAATCTTCACCGATGCTTGCCATTTTCTGGCGAATTTCAGCAAAAGCTTGATCTTGATTTAAGAATGCATGTTGATGATGGAATAAAACCTGCTGGTTACTTACCGCGATAACATCGTTATGGAATACACCCTGATCAATTACATCCGGATTTTGTTGAACAAAAACAGTATGTGCATCATCTAAACGATGCAAACGTGCAATTGCTTCACTTGCTTCACGCGTCTGACGAGCTGGATAGCGTTTTGGTCCTGGTAAACCATTATTTAAATGTTGTTGACCATAAACAAATACTTGAACACCGCGCTTAGCATAATCACCCCCTAAACGGTTGTGATTTGCTGCACCTTCATCACCAAACAAGGCCACTTGTGGTAAAGCTTCATGATGAACAAAATGACGTTCATTTTTAAAGATCGCTTGTAGGACCTGACTTGTAGTTTCAGCCTCAATTGAACGGTGAAACTTATTATTCAAGTTCGCTGCTGTAAAATGCACGCGTTCATCTTGGCTATCTGCCGAAGGTGAAACAGTTGCCGCATTTGCAGTCCACATTGGCGAAGCTGAACTTAGCGATGATAATAGTTCAGGTGAATGACGCATTGCTTGAGCAACTACGCTAATGTCATCTCCTGTAAAACCTAAACGGCGTAACATTGGAACATGTGGGCGCTCATGCGGAACAAGCACACCTTGTTTCATTCCCATGTCAGCCAAGGCCTTCATCTTTAGCAAGCCCTGTTTAGCTGCTAATTTTGGATTCGAGGCATTATTACGGTTTTTTGTCGATGCTTCATTACCAAACGACAAGCCCGCGTAGTGATGTGTTGGTCCCACCAAACCATCGAAATTTACTTCATATCCTTTCATTTTTCTTTCCCTAGTGTTTAAGGCAACACAATCCCTGGAGATAATTTTTCTGGTAAGGTTAAGCTGTCACTTTCAAGTGAAGCCATTGGCCAAGCACAATAATCAGCTGCATAAAAGGCACTTGCGCGGTGGTTACCAGATGCACCGACACCACCAAAAGGTGCAGCACTTGAAGCACCTGTTAATGGCTTATTCCAGTTCACAATACCGGCACGCGCTTCAATAAGTACTTGATCAAACAGTGCACGTTTTGGTGAAACCAGACCAACAGACAAACCAAAGCGAGTTGCATTCGCAATTTTTAATGCTTCTTCAAAGTTGTCATAACGTTGAATCGTCGTAAGCGGACCAAAATATTCTTCATCTGGAATATCAGTGATGCCTGTTACATCAACAATGCCTGGAGTAAGTAACGAACTATCTTCTTGCGGACGCGTCATTGGCAACAAGCTTTTTGCGCCAAGCTCAAGCAATTTTTGCTGAGCAAGCATCATATTTGATGCGGCAACTGACGAGATAACGCCACCCATAAATGGTTGTTGCTCATCGTTCCAACGACCAACTTTTAGATTTTTAGCAACTTCAACGAAACGTTGAATAAATGCATCACCTTCTGCGCCATTTTTCACCAAGATACGGCGTGCACATGTACAACGCTGACCCGCCGAAACAAATGCAGATTGAATAGTGAGATTAACTACAGCATCGACATCGATAATTTCATCAATAATCAATGCATTATTGCCACCCATTTCAAGCGCAAGGATTTTCTCAGGTGCACCCGCCATTTGCTTATGCAAGTGATAACCCGTGTTTGCACTTCCGGTAAACAATAAACCATCAATTTCATGTGAAGCAGCTAACGCTTCACCAGTGGTACGACCACCTTGCACCAAGTTCATAACACCATTTGGCAAACCAGCTTGCTGCCAAAGTTTTACAGTTTCTTCAGCAGTCCAAGGTGTTAATTCGCTTGGTTTAAATACCACGGTATTACCTGCTAGTAATGCAGGAACAATATGCCCATTTGGTAAATGGCCCGGGAAGTTATATGGACCGAAAACTGCAAGCACACCATGTGGACGGTGACGTAAAGATGCTACACCATCGGCCATTTCAGTTGAGCTTTCACCTGTACGCTGATGATAAGCACGGATTGAAATCGCAACTTTGCCAATCATTGATTGAACTTCAGTTAATGTTTCCCAAAATGGCTTACTGGTTTCTTGGCTAATTACTTCTGCTAAATGCTTTTTATTTTCTTCAAGCAAAGCTGCGAATTTCTCAACAATCGCTACACGTTCTGCAAGTGGCAAACGTGCCCATGCTGGAAATGCAGTACGCGCTGCCTGACAAGCTTGCTCTACATCAGCAGCAGTTGCTTCAGCACCTGACCATACAGTTTGGTTATCAACTGGATTTGTTTTTTCAAATGTTGTGCCGCTGCCTTGTAACCAGACACCGTTTATAAATAAAGAGTTTGACATCAGGATACTTCCATTGGATTTAGTGATAACACACGAACAACGTGACCTTCTTGTACACCGAGTTTTTCAGCTTGTTCATGTGTTAAATTTATAGTGTTATCAACAAGATCAAGCTTCATCAACATTGCCTTATAGTCATGATAATTATCATTGGCAACGAGATATTGGGTCTTACCGACCGCAGCTTCACTTGTAATTTTGACGTTTAAAAACTGACTTTCTTTTACTGCCCGCAATTCATCAATATTGGCTTCAATGGTTGGACCCGCATCAAAAATATCGACATATCCTTGATAGCGTAAGCCTTCTGACTCAAGCACATGGTAAGCAGGCAAAGTTTGTGGGTGCATTTTTCCAATCACCTCTTGCGCATCTTTTGGCAAGAGATCCACATAGACTGGAAAACGTGGCATAAGCTCTGCAATAAATACTTTTTGCCCAATTCCACTTAAATAGTCTGCTGTTGAGAAATCCATATTAAAGAAATGGTGACCAATCGCATCCCAAAATGGAGAACATCCATTTTCGTCTGAGAAACCACGCATTTCAGCAATTAACTTTTTCTCGAAATATTGCTTAAAGGCAGCAATAAACATAAAACGGATTTTCGATAAGAATTTACCGTTTTGGTTTTCACGACGCTCTGGATCTAAAAATAATGTACAGAGTTCACTACTACCCGTTCTGTCATTACTCAAAAATAAGGTAGGTAGTGACTTATAAACGTTTAGTGCTTTTGAAGCGTGTACTTGAGTACCAACATGAAAGTTGTACCAAGGCTCAATGAGTCCTACAGCAACTTCAATTGCACTTAAACCAATAACACGTTGAGCTTCTGTATCTTCAAGAACAAACAGATAGCCTTGTTCACTTTTATGGACATTGCCATTTAAAGTATTGCGAGTACGTGAAATTCGAGCCGAAAGTGTATCCATATTTTGTGGCAAGGAAGTCAGGCCTACACCCGACTTACCCGCTAATTTATAAATATCTTCAAGGTCTCGAAACTCGGCATGACGGACAATCATCATGGCTAGCTTTCCTTTTTTTTATTTAGCCAATTTAGCCAACGCTCTTTTTAAACGAGCAATCCCTTCATCAATATCTTGTTCAGGAATGATAAGCGACGGAGTAAAACGAACCACATTCGGGCCTGCAATTAAAGCAAGTAAACCTTCTTCACCCGCCCAAGTCGTAATATCTTTAGCTTTCCCTGCATACTCAGCTTTTAATTCACAGCCAATCAATAAACCTTGACCACGAATTTCTTCAAAAATCTGATGTTCAGCGTTTAATGCATTTAGTGCATCGAGGAAATATTGATGACGATGCTTCACACCTTCGAGTACTTCAGGCGTATTAATAAACTCAAATACTGCACCTGCAACCGCACTTGCTAGCGGGTTACCACCATAAGTCGTGCCATGTGTACCCACTGAAAAATGCGGAGCAAATTTATCAGTTGTTAACATTGCACCGACTGGGAAGCCACCGCCTAATGCTTTTGCAGTTGTTAACACATCTGGAATAACGCCAGAGTTCATGTAGGCATACAGTGCGCCTGTACGGCCTACACCAGTTTGCACTTCATCAAAAATAAGTAAGGCACCAAACTCATCACACAGTGCACGTAAACCTTTTAAAAATTCGATGTCAGCAGGAATAACGCCGCCTTCACCTTGGATCGGTTCAACAATCACGGCACAAGTTTGTTCATTAATGACTGCTTTTGCAGCTTCTAAATCATTAAAGGCAACATGGTTGATACCGTTTGGAAGTGGTGCAAAGTCTTGTGAATATTTAGGCTGACCACCCGCTGAAACGGTAAATAAGGTACGGCCATGGAAAGCATTATTAAATGCCACAATGCCACTTTTACCAGCAACGCCGCTATCTAAACCAACTTTACGAGCCAGTTTTAATGCAGCTTCATTCGCTTCTGCACCTGAGTTACAGAAGAAAACCTTATCTGCAAATGTATTTTCGGTGAGTTGTTTTGCAAGGCGTAGAACGGGTTCATTTGTATAACCGTTACCTACATGCCAAAGTTTTGTTGCTTGTTCTGTTAAAGCATTCACTGCCACTGGATGCGCATGACCTAATGCGTTTACTGCAATCCCGCCTGCAAAATCAATATATTCTTTATTTTCTTGATCCCAAATACGTGAACCTTCGCCACGTACCGGAATGAAATTTGCCGGTGCAAAAACTGGAACCATCCAGTCGTTAAAGTTGCTTCGAGTTACAGAAATTGGCTGTTCCATGCTTACCTCAGTATTTATTTAATATATTCGATAACACTTAAATTTAAATCATTCAGGAAAAGGGGCTGAACAAATAACCCTATAACATCCTTAATATTTGCTCAGACCACTTTTCCTAAAAGTAATTTCCGCAGATTAGCCCGGGAAAATACCACGCTCTTTACGAGCTTTTAAAATACGCTCACATGCCAAGATGTAAGCTGCTGTACGTAAAGTACAAGCGTTGCTATTCGCTGTGTTCCAAACGTCATCCATAGCTTGAACCATCAATTTGTCTAAACGCTCATTGATTTCTTCTTCAGTCCAGAAGTAGCTCGCCATGTCTTGAACCCATTCGAAGTAACTTACAGTTACACCGCCGGCGTTACATACAACGTCAGGTACTACAACAATGCCACGCTCAACTAATACGTCTTCAGCTTTAGGATAAGTCGGGCCGTTCGCACCTTCTAAAATCAACTTAGCTTTAAGTTTTTCAGCACGTTCAACTGTGATTTGACCTTCTAACGCAGCAGGAATAATGATGTCTACATCTGCAGTCCAGAAATCTTCATCAGCAATTGCTTGCGCGCCAGCGAAACCACCAACACCACCTTGGTTTGCATTTACGTGTTCACGTAATGCAACAAGATCAATACCATCAGCATTGAAAATTGTGCCAGTGTGATCTTGAACGTGAGTGATTTTTGCTTTTGATTCAACAAATAAGAAAGCAGCTTCACTACCTACGTTACCAAAACCTTGAACAGCGATTTTCGCGCCTTCAATTGGTAAATTGATTTTTGCAGCTACTTCGCGACCTGTAACGAATACACCGCGACCAGTCGCTTTAACACGACCTAAAGAGCCACCTAAGTGAACTGGCTTACCAGTTACAACACCAGTTACTGTGTAACCTTGGCTTGTAGAGTAAGTATCCATCATCCAACCCATGATATTGGCATTTGTACCAACGTCTGGAGCTGGGATATCTTTTTGAGGCCCGATAATGTGACCGATTTCAGTCGTATAACGACGAGTTAAACGCTCTAATTCACGATTAGATAATTTACGCGGATCAACACGGATACCACCTTTTGCACCGCCAAATGGCAAATTCAAAACAGCAGTTTTAATTGTCATCCATGCAGATAACGCCATAACTTCGTTCAAATCAACATTCGGATGGTAACGAACACCACCTTTACCAGGACCACGAGACAAGTTGTGTTGTACACGGTAGCCTTCAAAGTGCTGAATAGAACCGTCATCCATTACAATTGGCACGTCTACAATAAGTGCACGTTTTGGACGTTTTAAAGTGTCGATAAACTCAGCTAAGTGGTCTAAGTACGGAGCAACACGGTCAATTTGTGCCAAGTAAGTTTGCCATGCATCGCTGTGTTCGTTTACGTATGAAAGATCTGACATCTTTTTTCCTATATACCTTCATAGACTCAGATTTGATAAATCTGTAATCTTTATTATTTAGCAACTAAAACCCTGAAATAACAGTGCCTTAGTTTATTTACTAAATCTTTTGCTCTTCTAAAGCATCAGATTTTTTAAATTCCATTTGTTGGTACTAAAAGTACGATCTACTTTTATATACCGATATCTTTTACAAGTTTTCTTTTGTCTAAATTGCTGTTTATAAAGAGAGTTTTATAAAAGCAAAAAACTAGCCACAACCCACTAAAACCAGCCGGCTGAAATATAAATACAAAAGAAGTGACATAACCGTTTGGGAGTTAAAAAGAACTATGATTTACAAAAACCATGAGTCCATAAAATTTTTTTGACTAATCGATAGATCCCTCCATTAGTCTTTTTAAAATAAACTTTGTTCAATAATCCTACAGATTAATTATTTCCACACATACTGCTTAAAATTAAGCCGCAACATAGATATAAAATCTTCCAATAAATATAGCATAGAGCAAGCTCATTTAGAACATTTTAAAATAAATAAGAAGAGAAAAAATAATCAAATCGAACTGACATTTATAATAAAAAAACAACAAATATTAAAAAACCCTTAACTTTAATAAAAAAATATTATAGAAAACAAACAACCATAAATACAAAAAATGTAAATATTTTTATTAATATATAACAATAACTTAATAACTTTCATTTTTTAAAAAACTATCAAAAAATTATCTATTCTTCACATTAAATCCATATTGCGTTCATTCAACCCTTATATTCCAAAAAACTAAAAACAGCTCTCTATTAAATAACAAGACTAAACATAGACTTAATCAAATATTTATAATAAATAAATATTAATAAAAATCCGATCAGTGGTAAATTTATAAAACAATATTTGTTTTTATGATCAAAAATAAAAATTCATTTTTAAAAAAAATATATAAAATCCACCCTTTTCTAATTTCCTACAGGCAATAAAAAAGCCCCAAATGGGGCCTTTAGACTATGCTTCAGAAAGCATATCTTTGCTTAGCTCTACATCACATCTTTCTTGTGATAAAAAATGAAATAGCTCGCATAACACACAAGAATGAAAACAATACAGCAGATAAAGCCAACCTGCATCGAAGGATCGAATACCATGCTAATACAAGTAATAGCACAGAACAAACCACCCACGATTGGAGTTAAAGGAAATAAAGGAGCAGCAAAACGCAAATCTTTTGCAGTCTTACCTGATTTATACCACTGTCTACGGAAGTTGAATTGAGATACGCAAATTGCAATCCACACTACAACCATGGTGAAAGCAGCAACACCCAATAAATTCTTAAAAATAGTTTCAGGTGCAAATTGCTCTGAAAGTAACCCTGGTATAGCACCCAGCATTGTGACCACAATAGCTACAATAGGTGTTCCTGAAGGTGTAAGTTTAGAAAAGATTTTTGGTAATTGGTTCTTTGCAGAAAGCGACCACATCATACGTGAAGCAGCAAACAAACCAGAATTTGCAGCAGAGAGTAAAGCCGTAATAATCACAAAGCGAATAATATCTTCGGCATATGGGATACCAATATAATTAAACACAGTCACAAAAGGACTATTACTCACCTCATTACCACTTAAACCAGCAAGCTGGAATGGTAACAATGAACTAATTACAACAATTGTGCCGACAAAGAAAATCAGTAGTCGCCAAATAGCAGCATTGATTGCTTTAGGAACTGTCTGTGCTGGATTCTCTGCCTCCCCAGCTGCCACACCAATTAATTCTGTACCCGAAAAAGCAAAATTAACAATCAGCATGGTTGTAAAAATTGGAAATAACCCATGTGGGAACCAGCCTTGGGCAGTTAAATTGCTAAACAACGGCGCAGTTTCGTGTCCGTGATAAGGAATGAAGCCAAAAATCGCCAGCAAACCCAAGCCAATAAAAAAGATAATTGTGACAACTTTCACAAGTGCCAGCCAAAACTCTGACTCGGCAAATAATCGCGTTGAACTAATATTAATGAAAAAAACCAAGGCACCAAAACATAGCGTCCAAGCCCAAACCGAAGTAGAAGGAAACCACTCCCGAACCAGTAAAGCTGCGGCGGTAAATTCAGTTCCTAAAGTCGCGGTCCAAGTTAACCAATATAACCAAGTGATCATATAGCCCGTACCCGGACCAATATAGCGACGAGCGTACTCACCGAATGATCCTGATTCTGGTACATGTACCGCAAGCTCACCAAGACATAACATCACGGTATAGGCAATTAAACCGCCTAAAAAATAAGAAATAATTGCGCCAATTGGGCCAGCTTGGGAAATTACATCACCCGACCCTAAAAAAAGACCTGTACCTATGGCACCGCCAAGGGAGATCATCACCAAATGTCGAGTACTCATTGCTCGTTTCAAAGGTGCAGAACTTCCATGTTGCGATGCATCATTATTCCGATAATTTAATGATTGCATATAAAAAACTGTAACGACAATTTAGTAAAAAATCATTTTAGGAGAAAAAAATAAATATGCAATTATCTTTGAATAGTGAACTTATTTTAAGCAGCCCCATCCTCTTTAAATAAAATAAATAACAAAAACATAATGTTATAAAAAAACATCGTTATTTATGTATTTTAATTAACCTGGCACTATTTCTATAATTTATATATTAATAAAACCCATTTATTTTAAAATATAGTATTTATATTCACCACTAGCTATATCTACTTTTAATACAATAAATATTCGTAGAACAAACACACTATTTATTTAAATAATGAATTTCAAATTAATATACAAATAAGTTTATGAAAAAATATTTTTTAAGCAAAAAATAAAGCTCAAACCTTAAGGTCTGAGCTTTATTTAACCACTATAAAGTTTTAAAAGCTGATCGAGACTAGTTGTTCAGTCGGCTGAATTGAACCTTCTATAAATTCACACATCCCATGTTCATCACAAGATAAATTTAATTGCTTATAGCTGATTGCAAAACAGTCGGAATATTTTTTGACTACAAACGGACTCATATCAGATGATAAAGGCTCGTCGTGCTTGAACAATTTAATGACTTTGCGATCATTCATTCCTAACAAATAAGTTTCATTATTTAATTTAATATGCACTACACCAGTGTGTTCAGCCACAATTGGAATTAAATAAGACTTATTCGCCAGCAGAACATCTAGAGCATAACTTTCAAACTTTGAATTAATGAGGTTGAATACCAAAATTGAGCCAAAGCTGGTCTGCAATCCTTCGTTATAATTTGCAGCATCCTGAATTCGCTGTACTTTAATACCTAACTTTTGAAAGTCTAGCTCAGTTGCTTGCTGTGTCTTTATCAGACTACGAGTAATAGCCTGTTTAAGAGGGTTATCAAAATAACGCTCATCAAGCTGAAAATCATTTTGGCGTAATATTTTTAACAACATGTCATCATGATGTGAAAGTACATGCGCAAGTACATTACGGAAGTAAAACTTACTTTGCTTTTTGACCTTGCGAACCTGCTGATAAAAATAAATTTCATCAAATTCATGTTCAATAAAATCATGCAACAAACTTGAGCTTGCCAGTACAGACAATGCTTCATGACCAGTAAATGGCAAATGAATCGTATGTAAGTTTGGTAAGAGCTCTTTTATTTTTAGATAATGTTCACGATCAGTTGAAAAATAAGGGTCATAAACAATGACGTATTCACGTGCTGCATCGACATCTTGCGACTGGATCTGCATGTCTTTATTTGCCACAGCATCGAAAAACTCGGCATAGCGTCGGTCTTCAACCTGCTCAGGATCAATTGAATATTGAGGCACGAATGCAATCACACGATTCATATTCAATAAATTAGAATATTTGATTGCTGCATAGCCGCCCATCGAACCGCCATAACCCACAATATTTTTAAAGCCTTCTAGAATAGGCGAAATCGCTTTTGCCAGCTCAATCATGCTCGCTTGAGGAAACCATGATTTTTGTTTTGGCATTACCCCAATAATATTATATTGGTATTTAATTAGGGACTTTTCAGCATTGATAGATAAGCCACTCGCTCGGGTAATCAAATCGCCAAAAGAGAGAACCAATGTATTAGAATCGCCTGGTAAAAAAATGGCTCTAATGTGTTCGTCTTCAAAAATAATTTGCTTATCCATGCTCACACCGAAAGAAAATTTACTCCCACATACAACGTCAAAAATGAAACAAAATAGGTGTTTTGCCAATTTATGATTGCGGAGTATCTTATTTTATAGATGCCAGTCAGATTAAAAAGCGCAAAATATGACACAATCCTTACATCCTGCCGCTCAAAAAGGATTCAGCTCAGCTGCTGAACTATATCAGCAAGTTAGACCTAATTATCCCGCAGAAATAGTAAGTTGGCTGCAAAATTGCCTACAAATACAGGAAAACTCTACTGTTATCGATCTTGGATCGGGTACTGGCAAATTCTTACCCTACTTAAAACAAACACATGCAGATGTTATTGCAGTTGAGCCAATTGGCGAGATGTTACAGCAGCTTCAACAAGTTTATACTGATATCAAAACATTACAGGCTTTTAGCCATTCAATTCCTGTAGAAGACCATGAAATTGATGCCATTATTTGTGCGCAATCTTTCCACTGGTTTGACAACCTTGATACCCTAACAGAAATGTATAGAGTATTAAAACCACAAGGACATTTAGGACTTGTTTGGAATCAACGCGACGAGCGTACGGATTGGGTGAGAGCCTTAGCTGATTTTCTACTTCCACTTGAAGGAGACACGCCGCGTTACCATAGTGAAAAGTGGAAACGTGTGTTTGAACAACAAGATTTATTCGTATTTGATAGCCTACAAACATTTACACAGTCGCAATGCGGTCCTGTCGAACAAGTCGTGAGTAAACGTTTGCTCTCTACGAGTTTTATTGCTGCAATGACTGAAAAAGATCAGTTACAACTCAAAGCACAGTTTGAAAAAATTGTTTATGATTTTACGGGATTAGGTCCTCAAGATCAGATTGATTTTCCATATGTCACATATGCATATCACTTTCAGAAAAGTACGTTACCCGTTAAATAATTAGTGAATAGGTTTGGTTGAAAGTTATGAAGAAGAAAACACCTCAAGTCATATTAATGTCTTTGCTTTGCTCTAGCCTATTACTTACTGCTTGTAAAAAAGCGGATGAGCCTGCTAAGACGGAGCAACCGTCTGCCACCTCATCTACAGATCAGGTTTTAGAAAAACTAAATGAAAGACCGGTTAAGACGTTCCCTGCTACTGCTGATGATGCACACGATATTGCACTTTTAGAAGACTATGACCGCCGCTTTACAGAAATGAGCGACGAGATGGAAAATGAGTTAGCAAAAATGCATGAAGCGGGAACACTCACAACAGATTTTGAGCAAAAACGTACACTCGATAATGTGCGCTCTGCTCTAACCATGTTAAAAGATTTAGATTTAAAAACTGAGCAAGGCCGTTACATTCAGGGACTACTTTATCAATATTGGGAAAACCAAGAAAAACACTATAGCGATAAGCACGCGACTAAAGATGAACAGATCAATGATCTTGCCGACTATTTACAAGCGCAAAATCAATTAAAATATTGGAAAGCATCGCAACAGAAATAAGTATTAATTTACTTATAAAAAAGCCTTCATATTTATGAAGGCTTTTTTCAAATTATATATTTTGCTTTTCAACCCAATGAATTGCCTGAACACGGAATAATTCACATGCACCATCACCCGTGTCGGTTGGCGTAAGTGAAGATTTCCAGACTAAGTTTTTGTCTTTAATCTCGACAAGATCCCCTTTTAGATAAACGAGATCACCACGTTTAACTTGTTTAATCTGCTGAGCAATTTCAGGGTTTGCAGGAATGATGTGCATGTTAGACACCATTTGCATTGCTTGCTCTGCTGGAACAGGTAATTTAGGAATTTTCCAGTTTAAATAGCGGTCATATTGTTTCACTGAAATATGACGTGCAATTTCAGGCTGTGCAAACAATCCCCAACTTACCGCATAGTCGATAGGAGAAAATTTAGCTTGTTCATCATTTTGATAAACTTTTGAACCCAAGATTCTGAAATTTCCTTGAAAAGGCTGTAACACAGAAATAGATTGATCTTTTTCTATCGGGTTCAAACCATTGGCAATATTATATTCACTTGAGGTCGATGCAAATGCTGAACTCATGCCAATAGCAGTCAGCAAGCCCATCATCAAACATTGTTTTTTCATCGCGTTACACCTCAAATATTGCTAGATCAAAGTGAATAGATCTTCAATTTATAGTAGCCTTAAGTGATGAAAAAAATATCGGAATTTAGTAACAATACAGATCAATTTCGTCTATTTTTGTGCTGAATTAAACAGCTTGTTAATCTTCAAAATCTATTCTCAAAGTTTCAAAACGAACCTTGCCTTGTTGGACCGCTTGTGCAATCGCTTGCTGACCTTTAGTGAGCCTTGCACCGCCACTTTTTACATCAAGTAGAATAATATTAATGTCTTCTGCCGTACCATCACCATCACGGAAATCGGTATATCCATCAAAAATAATATAGTCCACCGGATCGCCCATGAATTTTGCATCGCTGGGTAAATACTGAAATTCAGGCAAAACTGGAGCAAATTGTTCTGCCATTTTTCCTTTCAACACCGCACGGCTTGTATTTACACTTCTCTTTTGTGCTTGAGTAAGAGCTTGTTGATGCTCTAATTCAAGTTCAGCAATATATTGTTCATATTCAGCCTTAATTCGGCCATTCCGAGTGTTTGATAAAATAAGAGTAGTGATAATGATGCCAATTCCAGCACCAATAAGCATGGCAAGCCATACAGACATAAATTTTCCTTAAAAAGCGCGAATTAAGATTACAGATCTAATCATATCTAAAATAACGAAACAGCTTAAACTTTTGTCAAATGTGGTCATCTCCTTCACATAAAAAGATGCTAAGGTATAAAACATAAACAAATGTGCTGCTGAAAATAATTGGATTTATGAAAACGATACTTATTGCAAATCAAAAGGGCGGATGCGGAAAAACCATGACGGCCATTACGTTGGCAACAGCATTGGCACAAAAAGGATATAAAGTAGCATTAGCAGATTCGGACAATCAAAAATCGGCTTTACAGTGGTTAAAACAGCGCCCCGATGGCGTCGCAAAAATTCAAAGCCTCGACTGGCGTCACGAAAAATCAATTGGTGACGCGCCTAAAAATCTGGATTATTTAATTATTGATGCGCCTGGTGCACTTTCAGGTGAACATGCTGAGCAACTCATTAGTGAAGCTCATGCCATTATTACTCCACTTCAGCCTTCATTTTTTGATATAGACAGTACTCGTCGCTTTTTAAAGCATTTACAAGATATTAAGCGTATTCGTAAAGGCAAAGTTCAGATTTTACTTCTTGCAAATCGCGTAAAACCAAACAGTGCCAGCTCAAAAGATATTCAACAGTTTTTTGAAAAAATTGAACAGGAACCTGTTGCATGGATTGCTGAACGCACTGCATATGGCAGCTTAGCAATGCAAGGCTTAAGTATTTTTGATAAGCCTCAAAAAAACTTTATTACGATTCAAAATCAATGGCAACCTGTTCTAAACAAGTTAGTTGAAGATAAAGCTGAGTGGTTTTAAATAACTTTTAGTCTCTAAAAAGAGATGTATAAGGTTCTTTACATTGCGGCCTTAAAATTTGCCTCAGGTTATTTTTCAGTTAATATGACTTTATTCTATGTAGAAAATTAGAGAAATATTGTTCGTGCATCCATACGCTCCTAATTTACAGCGCGTTTTATTGTTTGGGCTGTTTTTTATTTTGATTTTTTTAGGATTTAATATCCTGAAATACTTTATTGTTCCTGTACTTTGGGCTGCCATCATTGCTTATATGACTTGGCCTATTTATTTAAGAATTCAACGTTTTTTTGGAGAAACCCGTAATACTTTAAATGCAACTCTAATGATTAGTCTGGTCATTTTGGTTGTTGGCGTCCCTTTTACATGCGCTATTTTCATTTTGCAGCATGAAGGCCGCAACTTATATTTTGACTTACAACGTCAAGTTTTTTCAGGTCATTTAAGTGTTCCTGATTTTATTCGTGATCTTCCTTTTGTTGGAAAAGAAATTTCTCGTACACTCAATGAGTTAAATAACGACCCTAATAGCACGATTCAAAATGTTGCAGCTTGGGTACAAAGCCATTTAAGTTATGGCCGTGTACTGCTCGGTGAAATTAGTAAAAATATTGTCAAACTTGGCTTTGCCGTATTTAGCCTATTTTTCTTCTACCGTGATGGTCAAATGATTTTATCTCAGGTGAGTAAAGCCTTAGAAATGGTTATAGGCCCTCGTATTCACCATTATCTCGATACGATCTCTGAAACGACTCGTGCTGTAGTCTATGGCGTGGGTTTAACTGCAATTGCTCAAGCTGTTTTAGCTGGATTAAGTTATTTCGTAGCAGGTGTCCCTAACCCAATGGTACTTACAATTGCTACTTTCTTATTGGCTTTAATTCCATTTGGTACACCCATCTCCTATTTAGGGGTCGGTCTATGGTTGTTCTCTCAGGGACAAACTATGGAAGCAATTGGTGTAGTGGTTTGGGGTGTAGTGATTGTTAGTAGCTCAGATAATGTGATTCGACCACTTGTGATTTCTGGTGCCACAAAAATTCCATTCTTATTAATCATGTTTGGTGTGTTGGGCGGTATTGCTAGTTTTGGATTAGTAGGTTTATTTATTGGACCTGTAATTCTAGCTATTTTATTGGCAATTTGGCGTGAATGGTTACATGAAACCATTGAGCCTGAACCTATGCCTAAAACGACTATGATTTATGATTCTGAAAGTGAATCTTCTAACGATAAAGAGTGATCCTATTTATTTAATTTAAAAATGTTTCTAGATACAAATTAACTATTTAAATTAACTTGTAGGTTAAACCTTCGTTTGTTTGAATCAAATAATCATATATATTTATAAGGACATCCCATCATGCAGATGTTTAATAAAATTGGTGCAATCTGTGCGCTTACAGCTTTTTTTACGGTTGGCTGTAGTTCAGTCACAAAAACTGTATCAGATACAGCTCAAGCATTAACGACAATGCATACGAAAAAAGTGGTCGATGTAAATGAAGTGACTGCCGCTGGTATTGGTAAAAAATTAGGTACGATTAGCTTTCAAGATAGCGACAAAGGTTTAATTATTACGCCTGCTCTAGCTGACTTACCAAGTGGTACACGCGGCTTCCATATTCATGAAAATGCCTCTTGTGAACCAGCTGTAAAAGATGGGAAACTGGGTGCTGCCTTAGCTGCTGGTAGTCACTACAACCCGAATCAAGCTCCTCATCACGGTACTCCAACAACTGGCCACTTAGGTGATTTACCTGCTTTAGTAGTCGATAATACTGGTGTTGCAACGACTGCTGTAATCGCACCTCGATTGAAACTTGCTGATCTTCAAGGTCGAGCTATCATGATTCATGCGGGTGGTGATAACTACTCAGACTCACCTCTTCCTCTCGGTGGTGGCGGAGCACGAATTGCATGTGGTGTGATTAAATAATTTATGTCTTTTTCAAATTGTGGGTATCTAAAAAGATATCCACAATTTTGTTAATTTATTGATCGTTACAACTTGATTTAAGCCTAATAAAATCTTAAAAAATGACTGACTTTTGTAGATAAAAAGAATAATATTTTTGAAGTAATAAAAATTTAAAGTTACATACTGCTTTCTCACGTATTCTCTAATTTAGAACAAAAGCCGTGAACTATCTGACCCAAATATTTAATAGTTTTAAGACGAACTCCATTTTAATTTATTGCCTGCAAATTTTGATTGTACTCACAGGCACAACTTTGGGTTTACTTTGGCTAGGCCATAACGAACTCATCGTTCCTGTGACTTTAGGTGCGATTGCAGCAGCGTTAACCGACTTTGATGATCGTTTAAGTATTCGATTACGTAACTTGGTTTACGTCTGCCTCCTCTTTTTTACAGTCAGTAGTATTCTTGGCTTTTTAGCTCCCTACAAAATTTTCTTTATTTTATATCTTTCTCTTTCTAGTGCTTTTTTCATTTTATTAGGCGCTTTAGGGCAACGTTATGCCACAATTTCGTTTGGCACTATTTTGCTTTCCATTTATAGCATGTTCGGTTTAGGAGAATATGCGCACTGGTACCAACAACCCACCTACTTTGTTTATGGTGCTTTGTGGTACGGCTTTACATCTATTTTATTTTTTATTATTAAACCGACCCTTCCCTTACAAGATAAGCTCTCACAAATTTTTAAAGAAATTTCTGTTCTACTACAAGCAAAAGCACGTTTGTTTGATCCCGACAATAAAGAGAATGTTGAACAACTTTTATATGAACTGTCCTTACAAAATACGCAAGTTGCTCAAAGTCTCAATCAAATACGCAGCTCCCTGCTCACTCGACTCAAGGCTTCACGGGTCAGTAATAAAAGTATTTATTGGCTAAACCTGTATTTTTTTGCGCGGGACATTCACGAACAAGCAACCTCTAATTATTTACATTACGAACATATTCAACAGAACTTCAGTCGTAGTGATCTTATTTTCCGTTTCCAAAAAAACCTACGCCTACAAGCACAAGCGTGCCAAGATCTAGCTCAATGTATTTTGCATAATCGACCATCTCAGCCTTCGCAAGAAAGCCGGACGGTATTAAACCATTTGGAGAGTTCTTTAAAGGACTGGATACAGCAGCATCCTCAAAACTTTGAAGTTAAAAATTTAAGACTTATTTTTGATAATTTAAAAGGGATGCATGAACAGTTTGAACAACTACAATATGCACAGCCTTTCCCTGAAAATAATACCCAAACAAGACAAGAGCACTTAAATTTACTTGATGATGATATTCAAGGGTTTTCAGATCTGATCTTAAAACTCAGGCAACAACTTACACCACAGTCAGCCTTATTTAGACATGCCATACGAATTGCAGTCGTTTTCGCCGCAGGTTATGCCATTTCATTATTACCATTTGCTCAGCATGGCTATTGGATTTTACTGACTAGTTTATTTGTCTGCCAAATCACTTATTTTGCGACTAAAAGCCGTCTTAAACTAAGAACCATTGGCACCTTACTCGGTGTCTTATTAGGAATACCTATTCTATATTTTGTACCGAGTATTGAAGGTCAGCTCATCATTACGATTATTTGCGGAGTCTGCTTTTTCTATTTACGACAAAAGAAATATGCATTGGCGACGCTTATGGCCACCCTGATGGTGCTGTTAATTTTTAACTTAAAAGGTGCTGGCTACAGCATTATTTTGCCTCGTCTTATAGATACGCTATTAGGCTGTTTTATTGCATGGCTTGCCGTAAACTTTATTTGGCCTGATTGGAACTTCCGCAATATTCCTAACAATATTAAGAAAAGTAGCAAAGCGACCTTAGATTATTTCAATGTGATTGTTGAGCAATATCAATATGGCAAAAATCAGGATATAGAATACCGCCGAATTCGTCGGGCTGCCCATAATGCTCAAATCGAGCTATCGAACATGATCTCGAGTTTAAGTGCTGAACCCAATCCAAATCCTCAGCTCATTCATTACGCTTTTCGCTATTTAGTTTATAGCCACAGCCAACTGAGCTATGTGGCAGCGTTAGGTAGCCAACGGCAGAAAATTGAGGATCAACAGGTATTACAGCTCTTACTGGATTGTCAGCACATTCTTAATCAGAGTTTATTTGAACAAGCTTCTGTTGACTTTAATTTTCTTGAGCGAACTTTAAAACAAATTCAAAATCTAACAACTCATGAGCACTTTTCGGAAAGCTATACTCTAGTCTTAAAACAAATGAGTTTACTATTAGAAACCCTACCTGAACTCTTAACTTTAAAAGGTCAGCTTTTAGAACAAGAGATTAAATAGCTATAACACTTTATTGAGGATAAAAATGTACTTTCCAAAGATATATAAATTTCTTTCTGCCACTTTTTTATTGCTGAGTAGCACATCATATGCATTTGAAATAAATGATTTAAAAAAGATTATAGAGTGTCAATCAGATCAAGAAACTTATACCAGTTTTGCTTCTGAATATGATGAAAATTTATCAGCGCTTGGCTTTAAAAGAATTGAAGATTCAGACCAACCTTTCATTTATTTATATAAAACTAATCAACCCATTGAACTGTTTGGTTTAAAGACAAACGAAATTGCCCTAGCTGGTCAAGGTATAACTGCCGTTTTTCGTAATGTAAATGTTCAACAACTTTCAAAGAAATTTAATATTCCTCAGCATCCAGACTTTAAAACATTACCTTTTTTTAGAGGTGTTCGCACTGTCAAGACAGAACCTGCAACAGCAGATTCTTTTACTGTTTATCATAATCTCAACTTATCAGAAATGACCGGAAAAAGTCCGATGACATTATTAGGTTGTACTTATGAAACAGACCGCGAGGAAATGGAAAAAATGTTAAAAGAATAGCTAAAAAAACCGGAATATCGATTCCGGTATTTTTAATTTAATCATTTCCTTCGAGCTTTCTTTCTTGCATTTCCTGCTTTAAAGCACTTCGTGGTTGAGTAAACCAAAGAGCAATAAAGGTAAATGCAGATAATACAAAGGCCCATAAATGAAATTGCGTATAGAGGTAACGTACCAGCTCAATCATTGCAAAGAAGCTCATCATCAATAGCATCGAAACGGCCGCTGCAACAGTTCCTTTTGATACTTCAGATGACATGAGTGCAAAGCGATATAAAACTGAAAAACTAATTCCCTCACCAAAACAGATGAGCGTCATGCCTGTAAGCAAACAAGGAATTAAATCGGTTTGCCACACCACTCCTAATATTAAAATGAGTGTCCCAATCAACATAATCGGCAAGCCAATTAGAATAGTTTTACCTAAAGCTAGACGGTCAATAATTTTAATTAAGACAATGTTACCTACAATAAGACCAACAAATACTGGAAATTGAGCCAAGCCATATTGCACACTAGTGAGCTTTAACTCATCTACCAAAATGATTGGAGATAAAGCAATCCAAAGCATTAAAGGCATGCCCACCAACGGTAAGGCAAGACTTAAGCCTAAAAAACGGCGATTAGTAAACACCTTTTTAAAATCATCAAAAAGATAACTAAAAGGTTGTCGAGTTACACTGGCTTGCTGACTTGGCATCTGTTTTTTCAAACCGACCCAACTGAGTAATGCCAATACAGCAATGGCGACAAAGCCCCAATGCCAAGACACATAATCAATTAAAAAGGCTCCAAGTACAGGCCCCAGCAATGGTGCAAGCAACGAGATATTTGCCATGAGTGCCATAACTTTAATTGCATCACGCTCGGCAAAACTCTCTTGAATAGCGGCATAACCGACTGCGGAGATTACAGTTAAGCCAATTCCCTGCAAAAACCTTAATGCTAGAAACTGTTCTATTTGCCGTGTTAGTAAAATTAAGAAGCAGCATAGAGCAAAAAACAAAACCCCTGCTAGCAGTACTTTTTTACGTCCAAGACGATCTGACAATGGCCCAAGTAACCACGCAACCGTAGCGCCACCTAATAAATAAAATGACATTGAAGATGGTGCCCAAGTTGCACTTACACCAAAATCTTGAGTAATAGCCAACATTGCTGGCTGAATAAGGTCATTGCCAATATAAACCGCAAATTCAAATAGCACTAAGGCCAAAGGAAACATCAACGTTGTACGGTTCAACGTTGTCGTTTGAATATTTTTCATGAGTTGTACACTTCAAAATAGCGGCCATATGTCTGTACGACTACCTATAAAATAAGATGTAGTCATGACGATGACATGTATGGTCAATCAATCTTTAGTTAAGTTGTTATATGCCGTGAGAGTGCATGTTTAGAGTGTGAAACACCGTATTCACAAGGTGTCTAAAACGAGAAAAAATATATGACGTGAGATTCGGTAATTTTTACCAATTGGCACAATTACCGAGCGCAACAATAGCACTTTTTAAATTGATCAGCAATCATGCAATTTCAAGAAGGTTAAATTTCAGTTTTTTGCACTCAAATACCCACAAATTCTTGTTGTGCACAAACTCAAAGTTATCCACATATTCGATAAAAAATTAAGCACTAAGGACAAGGATTAACTTGAAAGTCTGGGGCATCTTGTCCTTGTGTACATTGATAGCTTTGCTTTTTATTAACAATTTTCCAGACTTGCTGGTCTCGCTTTAATAAATATTCTGTACGGACTTTTGTTATCGCATCTTCGCTCGGATCTGTCTGTAAAATAGTGACTTGAGCATTAGAGGGATCCTCGGCAGCATTCATTTGCTGTGAAATATCCAAATTGTTTGCATCATTTAAAAGATCGGGCTGATCAAGTAATACCGCTTGTATCGGGCTATCAGCAAGTTGAGCAGAAGAATTTTTCGCTGGGGCACATGCTGTTAGCGTTACAAGGCTAAAAGCAATCAGCAAACTCATTTTTCTCATACATGATCTCTTAGATTTACTCAAATTTAATGCTAAAGACTACAAATAATTTTTTCCGTTCTACTTTGTAAAGTGTTCATCTTTAATGTGGAAAATAAAATGATGCATCAAATCAATATTAGTGACTTTTAATCAATAATATTTTTCCAATTCATGCATTTTTCAACAAGAGTAAATTCCTTAAAGTACACATCAAATTTAGGAATTTAATTAGAGTAACTCTCATGAGCAATATTTTAGTGATTAATGGCGCCAAACAATTTGCCCATTCAAATGGTGAATTAAATGACACGCTCACGACATTGGCAACCGACCATCTCACTGAACTAGGCCATGAAGTTCAAGTGACTCGTGCAGATAGCGACTACAATGCAGAAGCTGAAGTAGAAAAATTCTTATGGGCAGATGTTGTTATTTATCAAATGCCAGGTTGGTGGATGGGTGCACCTTGGACTGTAAAAAAATATATTGATGATGTATTTACTGTAGGTCATGGTTCACTTTACGCAAATGATGGTCGTAGCCGTTCTGATGCATCAAAAAAATATGGTTCAGGTGGTTTAATTCATGACAAAAAATATATGCTGTCACTCACTTGGAATGCACCAATGGAAGCATTTGACGATGCAGATCAGTTCTTCCACGGCGTAGGCGTAGATGGTGTTTATTTACCATTTCATAAAGCTAATCAGTTCTTAGGCATGGGCACATTACCGACTTTTATTGTAAATGACGTGATTAAAATGCCTAACGTTGATAGTTATATTGAAGAATATAAAGCACACTTAAATAGTGTTTTTGTAGCAGCTTAATAAGGAGAAATCCATGCTAACCATTATTGCAGAAATTCGCACCAAATCAGCTGGGCAGCATCGTCAAAACGTATTGGATGCTTTTCAAAAAATTATTCCAACTGTTTTAGCTGAAGATGGTTGTCATGGTTATGAACCTTTAATTGATCACAAATCAAATGCGAGCTTCCAAACTCACGAGCCTGACACGATTGTGATGTTAGAAAAATGGGAAAGTGTTGCTCATCTTGAAGCACATTTGGCTACACCTCATATGCAAGCACATCATGAAGCAGTTAAAGATGATGTCATTGATGTCAAAATTAAAATTTTAGAAAGCGGCGTATAATTTAGCCCATAAAAAAAGACGATATATTTATCGTCTTTTTTTATATTTTAAGAACAAAGCTGGGTTTGGAAACCTCTAGAGCCTTTCCCTCTCGCACACTGATAGCTTTTTTGCTTATTCTGCAACTGCCACTTTTCATCGACTAATTTAAATGCATATTCTGTTCGAATGGCAGAGATGGAGTCATCCATTAAACCTGTTTGAATGACAACAATACGAGAAACTGTTGGAGATTCTACTCGGTTAAACACTTGCTGAACTGAGGTATTGTTATGCTCTTTTACAATCTCAGGTTGAGCTTTAAGTACTTGTTGCATTGGGGTTTCGGAACCCACAAAAGGAATTAATTTACTGGTCGTCGCACACCCAGTGAAAAGTCCAGCACAGAGCGCTGAAATTAAAAATAAACGTTGCATTTTTATCACCAAAAACAAAAGGCATAGCTTTATGATGCTATGCCTTGCTCGGTTACTCTGTAGAAACTATGTAGTTCTAAGGATAGCTACTCTTTTACAGATCAAATAATTGTTCTTACTCACTCAACTTTAACGACAATCGTTTGATAAAATTAATTTCTATTACACATAACAAATAGGATCGTTATGCAACTGACTTATGCGGGACAAGTTTTCTTGGTGGTCGTTGCAGTTTTGATGATTTGGTCATTTGTACTCACCAAGTTTTGGGTCAAGCGTTTAGCTAAAAATCGTAAAAGTAGTAAGTTTGAATTTGCTTATTTATTTGCCGTGGTTTTTAGTATTAGTGCTTTATTTTTTCCATTTACTTATTGGGTTTCTCAGGCAGTCTACGGCTTAGCAACCAAACCAACTTACGATGCAACTGTAGTGAGTTATACTTCGGAATGGGTAGATACTGAACGTACCGACTCAAATGGGCGTAAATATAAAACCAAGACACTCATGCATACTGCTCAGGTTCAATTTAAAGATAATCAAAACAGAACTCTAACTTTAGACAACTCAGTTCGCTCTGGTGATGTACCTGCAGTTGGTGAACATATTACTGTTGTTTATGAATCAGGTGATCACACCGCACAAGAAAAAAGCTGGCGAACAATTCTATTGTTTGCAGCCGCTTTATTTATGCTGTTTATTTTAGGTTATGTGTTGCTCATGATTATTGCCTATAGTCTAAAGCGCGACATGGAACCCTACAAAACATTTGCTAGTACGTTAATTTTTAAAGTCACGCTTCCACTTGGAACAATGGCGATGTTTTCGACGTTGTCTTATTCTATTTTTGCCTATTTCTTTTTAGGTAATCCAAGGGATTTACCTGTGTGGGCCATTGGACTTTGTTTCTTTTTTGCTCTTAGTCTTTTACCGTTGATTTATCATATTGTGACGGGTTGGAAAGCTTACAAGAAATAATTTTTATCACTGCTTATACTTTAATTTCTGTTATATAAGCTTCTCCTATATTTTTACCTTGAAAATCTGTAATTAAATAATTTTTCATCAAAACAACTTGATCTAAAATTTGTCCAAATACAATTTTACAGACCAAAAACTCATCCAAAATTTTCTTTTCTTCATCTTTCAGATATAAGCGTATCATATGAGTTGAATCTTCTATTTTCATAAATAAAACCATACTGATATATAAATCATTATTCTTGGTGTGAAAATCCACGTAGTCAGCAGCAATATCTTTACGATGTAAGCAAATATACCCGTGACAAATAGTTTGTTTTTCTATCATTCACTCTTTCCTAACAATAAAAAAAGCGCATCTTTCGATACGCTTTTAACAGAAATTCTTTTATTCAATCAAGTATTAAAGATCAAATAATTTACCTGGGTTCATAATCCCGTTCGGGTCAAATGCCAACTTCAATGCTTTCATATATTCAATTTCTTCAGGCGAACGTGAATATTCCAAATATGGCTTTTTCGTCATACCTACGCCATGTTCGGCAGAGATTGAACCATCGTATTTTTTAACGGTATCGAACACATATTTATTCACAACCTGACACTTCGCAAAGAACTCATCTTTGGTTAAGTTTTCAGGTTTTAAAATATTTAAGTGCAAATTACCATCACCGATATGACCGAACCAGCAAATTTCAAAATCAGGATAGTTTTCTTGAACAATTGCATCAATCTCACGAATAAATGCAGGCACGTGAGTAATTAATACTGAAATATCATTTTTGTATGGAATAAATGGCGCGATTGATTCAGAAATATCTTCGCGTAAACGCCATAAGCTTTCCACTTGGTCAAGACTCTGGCTCATTACGCCATCAAGTACCCAACCCTGCTCCATACAATGCTCGAAAATTTCCATTGCTTTATCGAGAATCGGCTCATATGGCGCTTCAAACTCAAGCAATACATAGAATGGACATTGAGTTTCAAATGGGCGTTGTACATGTCCATGATCTAAAACTTTTTGCATTGCAAGTTCACCAAAGAACTCAAATGCAGTTAAATCGATATCTTTTTGGAATGCATGTAATACAGGCATTACTGCGTCAAAATCAGGAACACCTAAAACTAAAACTTGTAAGTTTTGTGGTTGGCGCTCAAGTTTAATTTCCGCTTCAGTCACTAAACCTAATGTACCTTCACCACCAATAAACAAATGCTGTAATGCATAACCAGTTGCATTTTTAACCATGCCTTTGTTTAAACGTAAAATATCGCCTTTACCAGTGACAACAGTTAAACCAAGCACCCAATTACGTGTCATGCCGTATTTAATAACTTTAATACCACCAGCATTGGTACCGATATTACCGCCAATCTGACTAGAACCCGCTGACGCGAAATCAACCGGATAATACATACCTTGCTCTTCAGCATAGTTTTGCAATTGTTCAGTCACTACACCAGCTTGCACTCGTACCATACGATCTGCTGGGAAGAACTCAAGAATCTGGTTCATTTTGTCCATGCTAATGACAATTTCGCCATTAGTTGCTACAGCACCCGCAGAGAGACCAGTACGACCACCTGACGGTGTAATCGCGATATTAAACTGGTTCGCAAGCTTTACAACTGCCTGAACTTGTTCAGTGGTCGATGGAAAAACGATGACCGATGGGTTCGGATTAAAATGCTTGGTATGATCTTTACCCCAGTTTTCGAGACTATCAGCATCGGTTTTAATACGGTTTTCACCGACGATTGCTGTTAATTGGGTGAGTAACTCAGGTGTTAAAGCGACTGGAGCATTCATCGTTTGCAGACCTAGCAAGAAGTAAACTATGGTGGGAATATGACTTCATATTTTCAGGGTTTTCACCTGAGCAAAGCCATAATGTTCAAGGAACTCCTATATTCTACATGCAACAGCTCAAGCGATAAAGTTCAGAATAGAGATACTGTCACTACAAAACATGTTTAACGTAAATAAATGCTTTTCTATGAGAGTTTCAGAGAAAAATCGCATTTAAATCTCATACCAAACCTATTCTAAATGACTCACAAGCCATAAATAGAAGTGATTAGACATAGATAAAATTGCCATAAGACGATGGCGCAAACGAAATATCTATAGTACCGACCATTATGTTATGATAGCGCCACCAAATTTGGCCTTTGTAGCGGAGCCGTAATGAGCCAACATCTTTCACTACCTAAAGATAAAATCCGTTTCCTTTTGTTAGAAGGCGTTCACCAAAACGCAGTCGATACTCTAAACGCTGCGGGTTACACCAATATTGACTATCGCAAAACTGCTCTTGAAGGCGAAGCGCTAAAAGAAGCTGTTAAAGATGCTCACTTTATTGGTATTCGTTCGCGTACCCAATTGACTGAAGAAGTTTTCGAAGCTGCAAATAAATTGATCGCAGTGGGCTGTTTCTGTATCGGAACAAACCAAGTTGATCTTAAAGCAGCTATGGCACGTGGTATTCCTGTATTTAACGCACCGTATTCAAATACGCGTTCGGTTGCAGAGCTTGTACTTGCTGAAACAATTCTTCTTCTTCGCCGTGTTCCTGAAAAATCGGCGGCTTGTCATCGTGGTGGTTGGGACAAGTCTGCTGTCGGTTCTTTCGAAACTCGTGGCAAAACTTTAGGTATTGTAGGTTACGGTTCCATCGGTTCTCAGCTTTCTGTTCTTGCTGAAAGCTTAGGTATGCATGTGATTTATTACGATGCAGTAACTAAATTACCAATGGGTAATGCTCGCCAAGTTGGTTCGTTAGACGAACTTTTAGCGACTGCTGATGTAGTTACATTACATGTGCCTGATGTTCCATCTACACGCAACTTCTTCACTAAAGCACAATTTGCAAAAATGAAAGAAGGCGCAATCTTCCTAAATGCTGCACGTGGTACATGTGTAGTGATTGAAGATTTAGCAGATGCCATCAAATCTGGTCATATTGCTGGTGCAGCGGTTGACGTATTCCCTAAAGAACCAAAAGCAAATGGCGAAGAGTTTGTTTCTCCACTTCGTGGCTTAGACAATGTGATTTTGACTCCTCACGTTGGCGGTTCAACCATGGAAGCGCAAGCAAACATCGGTTTAGAAGTTGCAGAGAAATTTGTTGCTTACTCTGACAAGGGTATGACGCTTTCTGCGGTAAACTTCCCAGAAATCGCATTACCATTGACTGCTGGTCAACACCGTTTATTGCATATCCACAAAAACGTACCGGGCGTATTGTCTAAGATCAACAACTTGTTTGCTGAGCAAGGCATCAACATTTCTGGTCAATCACTTATGACTAAAGGTGACATCGGTTACCTCGTAATGGACGTTGACGCTTCTGCTTCTCACGAAGCTTTAGATATGTTGCATGAAGTTGAAGGTACAATTCGCGTGCGCGTATTGTTCTAATACGAACTGTAAATTTAAAAGCCACAGCATTGTCTGTGGCTTTTTTATGGACATTTACATTATCATGTGAAAAGTATACCAATCGATCAAATAATAAAATGTCCAGTTCGAACCAGAAATCTCAGCTACATGCGTTGGGTTTTCTTATTCTCGCTATGCTGAGCGTACAAAGCAGCGCATCTTTAGCTAAATTTCTGTTCCAGAGCTTTCCCACCCTTACCGTTTCAGCAATGCGCTTATGCTTAGGTGCAATTATTCTTGCCTTTATTTTTAGAATTTGGCAAATCAATTTTAGTCAGGTCCGCTGGAAAGCTATTTTAGCGTATGGCTTTGCTCTTGCAGGAATGAACGCGCTTTTTTATCTGTCAATTGAACGGTTACCCATTGGTATTGCAGTTGCTTTTGAATTTATTGGTCCCTTAAGTGTGGCCTTATACCATGCACGCCAAAAATATGATTTTGTTTGGGTCAGTTTAGCGATTGTTGGCCTCATTTTACTTTTCCCTTTCAATCAGGCTCATAGTCTGGATTGGATCGGAGTATTATTTGCAGTTAGTGCTGGCGCATGTTGGGCACTTTATATTATTGCTGGACAGAAACCGTCAGGTATATCAGGCAATCACACTGTATGTTTAGGAATGAGTGTGGGCGCATGCATCTTATTACCCATTACTTTTTTCTCAGGCTCAATAGGGCAAGTTATAGAGCTCCCCTATCTTGTTTATTTTATTGGTTTGGCAATTTTAGCCAGCGCATTACCCTTTTCTTTAGAAATGCTAGCCCTACGTAATTTAACGCCCTTAAGTTTCGGAACATTGATGAGCCTAGAGCCCGCAGTTGCTGCACTTTCTGGTTTTATCTTTTTAGGTGAATATTTGTTATGGAATCAATGGCTGGCACTTGCAACAATTATTGCAGCTTCGGTCGGTTGTACCATAACTACCCAAAAAGCACGTCAGGAACGTGAAAAAACGGTAAGTTAAATCGACTGAAACCACGAGTTAAAACATGGCATTCGCTATAATTAACACTGATTAGTTTTAAATAATATTAGATGAGGCCCTAGGGTATTTCCATGCAGAATCTTCCCATTATTGCTGTGCTATATATGATTCTGTCGATGGTCTCATATCAAATCAGTGCTTCATTTGCTAAGCAGCTCATTGCAATATTAGACCCTCTTACCGTTACAGTTTTAAGGCTGAGTTTTGCAACGGTTATTGTCGCGATCATGTTCCGCTCATGGAAAATCTGGTCACGCTTACCCTATTTAAAATGGCGTGATTTATTGATGTACTGCGCATCTTTGGGTCTCATGAATATTTTATTCTATACGTCGCTTGGAAAGTTACCTCAAGGAATTGCCGTGGGCTTAGAGTTCATTGGTCCTTTAGGACTAGCTCTACTTTCCATTAAACAAAAGAGTGACTATATTTGGGTGGCATTTGCGATGTTAGGTATTGCATTGATGGTGCCTTGGCAAGACCCAACACAACACCACTTTTCCTATATCGGTGCTGCCTGCGCGCTAGGTGCTGGATTTTGCTGGGCATTCTATATTTATTTTGGTCAGAAAGTTGTGACCCAAAATATAGGGATGCACGCTTTAACCATTGGAATTGGATTATCTGCTCTAACCTTACTACCGATTAGCATCTGGCATAATGCTCCTGCATTACTTGAAACACAGTACTGGGGTAAAGCATTACTTATTGCTATTTTAGCGACTGCTATACCATATGCACTTGATTTAATGGCACTCAAACAACTTACTAAATTAACTTACGGCACCCTAACGAGTTTAGCACCAGCATTAGCAGCATTAACGGGTTTCTTATTACTTCACGAAGAAATCAGCATGCTGCAATGGGTGGCTTTAGGTTGTGTAATGTTGGCATCAATTGGCGTTACTTTAAGAAGTACTAAAAAAGTAGCATAGTTAAATACTATTGCTGCTTTTTATACTTTTTATATTCCTTTAAATATTTATTACCCAGCGTTTCTTTTTCACTATCTTTAAGAATTTTTCCCGCCTGTTGAAAAAATTTATGTTCTTCTTCTTTTAAATGATGATGGACTTTTTCACTCAACTGTTTGGCAGTTGCTAACCAGCTTGGGCTACTCATATCGGTTTTTTCGAGCTGCTCGACCAACTCATCCATTTCATGATGCTCAGATAAAGCATGTCTCGTAATATCTAAACCGACATCATCAAACATTAAAGGAATATAGAGATAACGGTCTTCAGCAACTGAATGGGCATAAAGTTCATTTTTTAATGCATCAAATAGTTCTTTTCTTTCTTCAGTTAAACCATGTGTCTGAATAAGTTGTTCAGAAAGGTTACGTTGATTTTCATGGCTTTCTCTTAATGCTTCGAAAATATTCATTCTCTTCCTCATTTTTTAGCTAAAAAATCTTTTTTATTTCAAGGTTTATCATACGTTGAAATTTATAATGTTTAAGTAGCTTAAAATGAGACTATTTTTTACACAGTTTTCTTTCTAGTAAACTTCTGTAATGATTTTTATATTTCTAATTTTAAATGATACATAAAAGTATGAACTGCATTTTAGGAACAGCTCATACTTTTAATCTTATTTAACCCGTAACAAACATTTGATAGCCCAAACGGCAAATCAGGATACTCACCAAAATTAAAAAGATAATACGGACAAATCCACTACCGTATTTAAGCGCGGTACGGACCCCAACAACAGAACCAAGCACGTTTGCAACGGCCATCATTAAACCGATATGCAAAATAGCGTGACCTGTCGGAATGAGGAAACTCAAAGCAGCTAAGTTCGTCATAAAGTTACCGATTTTTGACAAAGCTGAAGCATGCAAGAAATCAACTTGTAAAAAACGGATAAAGAAGAAAATAAAGAAACTACCTGTACCTGGCCCAAAAATACCGTCATAAAAACCGATCGCCAAACTACCTATAGCAGCTAAAATCAGCATTTTATTGGTAATTTTTTGCTCAGTGTGAACCTGCCCGAAGTTCTTTTTAACTAGCGTATAAACGGCAATCACAATCAACATCACGAACACGAAAGGACGTAATACCGATTGAGGAATAAGCGATAGACAAGCTGCCCCAGCAAAAGAGCTAATCAGAGCACAAATGGCAATAACTGCTAAAAGCTTCCACTGCAATTTTACTTTTTTAGCAAATGTATAAGCAGCCGATGCAGTACCAAAAATGGATGAGACTTTATTGGTACCAATTACCGTAGCAGTCGACATGTTAGGAAAAGTGCTCATGATCCCGGGAATCTGGATGAGTCCACCGCCACCTACAGCAGCATCAATTGCTCCCGCAGTAAACGCAAAAAAGATCAAACTTAGGATAACGTCCCATTCCATGCCCATGCTCTATACTCTACATCTACTACAAATTTAAGATACGCTTAGGTACCAACCGTTTTTTATCGGTAATCTCAGCTAAGCCTAAACAACGCTCACCCGAAAAAACCAAAACTTCTGCTTCTGCAGAATGCTCAATATTGCTTTCTAAACCGTTGCAAAAATATTTTTCACGCCCTTCAGGCACCTGAATTTTTAGGAAATGGTCAATTGGCGCATACACTGGTAGTAACAATGCTTCTCTTTGCTCTTCAGTTAAGCTTTCCAGATATTCAATGGTATAACTCGGAATAAGCTCAAAATGTCCTGTTTGAGTCCGGTTTAGCATCGTTAAATGCCCACCACAACCAAGTGCTTCACCAATATCTTCACCTAATACACGAATGTATGTTCCTTTAGAACAAGTGACGTCCAGAGTGATACTATTTTCGGTAAATTCAATGAGCTCTAAAGCATAAATTGTGACTGGGCGGGCTTCACGCTCAATTTCAATACCTTTTCGGGCAAGCTCATATAATGGTCTGCCTTCTTTTTTCAAAGCCGAATACATCGGCGGAACTTGTTGAATATCACCTCTAAATTTTTCTAAGGTTTGTTCAATAAGCTCTTGGTTGAGAACAGGAACGGAGCGTTCTTGTAGAATCTCCCCTTCCACATCACCTGTCGTCGTGGTTTGCCCCAAGCGAACAGTAGTTTGGTAGCGCTTTGTTGAGTCCAGCAAATAATGTGAGAACTTGGTAGCCTCTCCCAAACAAATCGGGAGCAAACCTGTCGCCAATGGGTCTAAAGCTCCAGTATGACCTGCTTTTTGGGCGCGATATAACCAACGCACTTTTTGCAAAGCCGCATTTGAGCTGAGCCCTAATGGTTTATTTAATAGAAATACACCACTGATATGGCGACGAGAAATTTTTTGATTTTTTGTCGTCATTTTTACTGGAACACAAAGCTAGAAAAAAGTGCCGACATGTTAGCAAATTCGACAAGATATTTTCACAATATTTAGGTGCCTTTTCACTTATTTTATGGCACATTAATGATCGAGTAAAAAAACAACAAATTAAAACTTAAGGAAGATATCTTTATGCACGGAATGCAGAAGAAGGTATTGTGGTGCGTGCTCGGATTTTTTATTTTGAGCCTCATTGCATGTGTCTATTGGTTAAGTCCTGACTCAAAAAACACATCAGCCCAAGTCAGTGAAAATACAGCTCAAAATTTAGCATCAGCTCAACCCACAGATCATTCATCGTTAAATGAAGATGCTTACCATAGTAAAAGTCAGCAAGACACCGAAGTTAACTGCCAGTTAAAAACTGATAGTTCTCAACATTTGGTCGTTAATAGTCAAACGCGCGACTGCTTTGAATATTTTATTACTCAATATGGCGAAAACGATTTAGAACAGATCAAAAATCACTTTGGGAAATTCATTCAAGGACAATATTTAGAGCCAGCCCGCTCACAAATTATGGATTTATGGGCCCGCTATTTAAAATATCGTGAACAGCTTGCTCAAATCCAAACACCTTCTGCAAAACAACAAGATAAAAATTATTTTCAAAAGATCTTTAATTCAATTCAAGATATAAGAAAACGTTTCTTTTCGACTTCTGAAATTGAAGGCCTTTTCTCGAGCGAAGATATCTATCAGAACTATACGCTAGATCGAATGCAGATACTTGAAAATTCTTCTCTAAGTGAAATTGAAAAAGCACGAAAGCTTAAAGAACGTTTTGAAGAACTTCCAGAAGACTGGCAACAAAACCTGCAAGAACTTTCTAAACTTGATGATTTACATACCCTAACCAAACAAATTAAAGCTCGTAAAGGTTCAGCAGAAGAGCTTAGACAGATGCGTACAGCACTTGTTGGAGTCGAAGCGACTCAACGATTAGAAACTTTAGATACAGAGCGGAATGCTTGGCAACAAAGGGTCACAAGTTATCTCAATGGTCGAGATGAAATTATTAAAAGTAACATGAGTGATAGCGCCAAAAATCAAGCTATTCAACAGTTACGCCAACAACAATTCAATTCATCACAAGAACAACTAAGACTTCGAACTTTTGAAACGGTCCATGATCAGGGAGGTGAGCTGCCATTTAATTACTAAGCCTTTCCTTTTTGGGAACTGGCTAAACATTCACTAGCAGTAAGAAGCTGCTTTTCATACAAAATAAAAATAGTGAGTAAAAAATGAAAAGGAAGTTAATGTTTTTCTGCGCTGCAATGCTCTCAGGACTGAGTATTTCAGCGGCCCATGCAACAAATGCTGAACAAGTTAAAAGCTCGTTCGTTTATTCATCTTACGCGCAAACAAAATATCCAATGGTTTTTAATCATGGTATGGCGGGTTTTAACAGAATCGGAACAGATACGCTTGGTCTCGATTACTGGTACCAAATTCTTCCTGATCTTGCCCGCAATGGAGGAAATGTCTGGGCTACAAGGGTCTCACCATTTAACTCAACAGAAGTTCGTGGAGAACAACTTGCCCAGCAAGTAGAAGAGATTATTGCCATTACTGGTAAACCTAAAGTCAACTTAATCGGTCATAGCCATGGGGGTCCAACAATTCGCTATGTGGCCGGTATCATGCCAGAAAAAGTTGCCTCACTTACCACAATTGGTGCGCCTCATAAGGGATCACCAATGGCAGATGTCATTCTGAACGTTGAGGGTACTCCTCTGTCTGGACTGGCAACGTTAGTAAATTGGTTTTCAGCAGCGATTACTTGGGCAGGAGGTCTAGATCCGACTAGCTATCCGCATGACTCTTTAGCAGGCGCCCATAGCTTATCAACTAAAGGTTCAGCTCAGTTTAATACTCAATTCCCTATGGGTATACCAACCACCTCTTGTGGTGAGGGAGCATATCAAGAGAAAGGCATCTATATGTATTCTTTCTCTGGAAATAAAGCCTTAACCAATCCATTAGATCCATTTGATATTGCTCTTACAGGCAGTAGCTTAGTGGTCGATCCATTTGGTGATAATGATGGACTTGTTTCTCGATGCAGTGCCAAATTTGGTAAAACAATTCGTGATGATTACAACTGGAATCATTTAGATGAAGTGAACCAAGTACTTGGAATACGTTCTATTTTTGCATCAGATCCGGTCTCGGTTTACCGTCAACATGCAAACCGTTTGAAACTTCAAGGACTGTAATTTTTTAAAACAAAAAATGCGCCAAAAGGCGCATTTTTTTACTCGCGATAAGCTTACGCTTTACGAGCTGGTAATTTTTCACGAATACGTGCAGCTTTACCAGACAAGTCACGGAGGTAGTAAAGTTTAGCACGACGAACGTCACCACGACGTTTCACTTCGATTTTAGCAACAACTGGTGAGTGAGTTTGGAATACACGCTCAACACCAACACCGCTAGAAATTTTACGTACTGTGAACGCAGAGTTCAAACCACGGTTTTTCTTAGCAATTACAACACCTTCAAATGCCTGAAGACGTTCACGCTCACCTTCTTTTACTTTAACTTGGACAATAACAGTGTCACCAGGAGCAAAAGCAGGGATATCAGATTTTAACTGTGCATTTTCAACAGCTTGAACTAAAGGATGTTTACCACTCATTGTGGGAATCTCCAATATGTGCGGAGTCAGAAGAGGTCTGAAATTCCGCTGGGGATAGAGGCTAAAGCGCATATCAACCCGTTTATCTTTCCCTTTACGACAAAATGTCTATAAAGAGCCTTAGAATATACATAAAACTATTCATTAAATAGAATCATGCTTTAACTCGAAGCATTGCTTCTCGTATTTTTGCAGAACTTCCGTTCCTGAGAATAGTGGTTAAAAATTACCACCGCTCTCTTGCGCATCTTTTAGCCATTTTTTCTGCTGCTTATTCAACTCTACTTTCTCGGTCAACTCTGGTCGACGTTCTAAAGTTCGTTGATAACGCTGCAAAAAGCGCCATTTTTCGATATTGCCGTGATGTCCAGATTTTAAAACTTCCGGTACATCCAACCCTTCAAAATGGTCTGGCTTTGTATATTGTGGACAATCTAAAAGACCATCAACAAAAGAATCTTGTACTGCTGACTGCTCATCTGACATTACATTCGGCAAACGGCGAATAATACTGTCGAGTAACACCATAGCGGGCAGTTCACCACCTGATAAAACGTAATCACCAATTGACCATTCCTGATCAACATAATGCTGGATCAAACGCTCATCCACTCCCTCATAACGTCCACACAGTACAATTAAGCCGTCGTAATCAACAAACTGCTGTACTGCCTGTTCATTTAAAGTTTTGCCTTGTGGAGACATGTACACCACAGGAACATGAGCATGTCCTGCTTGTGAGGCAAGCTGTTTGGCATGCGCAATTGCTTTCGCCAAAGGCTCAGCCATCATCACCATCCCAGGACCACCACCAAATGGACGTTCATCCACTCTTCTGTAGTTTCCCTCAGCAAAATCACGAGGGTTAATACAAGTAACTTGTACGATATCTCGTTTTGCCGCACGTCCGCTGATGCCGTAGGCTGTAATCGCTTCAAACATTTCAGGAAAAAGCGTAATGACTGCAAAAAACATCACAGACTCCTCTATTTTCCTGCTGTATTAATCCTAAAAGGATTAATAATCTACGCCCCAATTGACGTAAATACGACCAGCTTCAAGATCAACACGTTGTACTACATCTTTATGCCAAGGAATCATGCGTTCTTCTGAATCAACGCTGTCTGGGGTAGCATGTACCACCATCACATCATTAGCTCCAGTTTCAAACAGCTCATGAATTTTACCTAAGTTTACTTCCTGCTCTTCATCATCAAGACCAAACACTGTTAAGCCTTTTAAATCTGACCAGTAGTACTCATCTACATCTGCTTTTGGCAGTTGAGACTTAGCAATCCAGATATTAGCGCCAACCAAGTTTTCTGCTCCAGTGCGATCACTCACACCTTTCAAAGCAACAACTAGACCTTTGCCATGTGGTTTCCAACGTTTTACATCTATTGTTTGCCAACCTGCCTTGGTCTCAATGTACCAAGGCAGGTAGTCAAACATGTTGCTCATAGGTTCTGTATTTGAATACACCCAGAGCCACCCATTCAATCCATAAGCTGAACGTAACTGTCCAATCTGAATACGATCTTCGGGAACATTCTGTGTTGATGTCATGGGCTACCTACTACAAAAAATTATGCAGTAGCTTTTTTAGCTTGAGCAGCTAAAGAAGCAACACGTTCAGAAGGTTGAGCACCTTGAGAAACCCAGTGAGCAAAACGGTCTGCGTCTAAACGAAGTTTTTCTGCTTGACCTTGTGCAGTCGGGTTAAAGAAACCGATACGCTCGATGAAACGACCATCACGTGCATTGCGGCTGTCAGTCACAACGATTTGATAGAATGGACGTTTTTTTGCGCCGCCACGTGCTAAACGAATAACAACCATGATAAAAGCCTTATAATTCTTACGGATTATCCCTGCGCCGACCATCGGCAACACTTCAAACCCCTTTCATAGAGGGCGACATTCTACGTGATTTTCGCCCTGAAAGAAAGATTATTTTTTGAGTTATCCGCAGTTTTGAATTTAAATTAACGTCCATCCCAATTTGATGTATTTGACAAGCTTATTAATGAGCAGGCTAGACCTTTAGACCAGTAGCGCTGTTGATCCTGATTTACGCAAACTTCACCATTACCATTTTGTATAGAAGTAATAATTGGAGTGGCTTTGAGCAAATATCCCTGGTTATCAGCATCAATCGCTAAAGTTACAGTATAAAAAGCAGTTCCTGCTAAAGGATAATTTTGAGAGGCTGTACCATTATCTAAAGTAGCATTATTAAAACTATGATTAACAACTTTATAGCTTTGTAATCGTTGATTAATACGCAGCATCTCAGCTTGTAAATCCGTACGATTAGTACGGATTTTATATTGAGTATAAGACGGGTAAGCAATTGCTGCCAGAATTGCAATGATCGCCACCACAATCATCAGCTCAATTAATGTAAATCCTTGGTGACTACCATTTTTCAGCATTTGTAGCACACCCCGTATAATTATTGATATTAGTTAGATCATTTGCCACTAAATACTTAGATTTACATTTAATCCCTGTACTGGTAACTAACAGAGCATCATACCCTGCCGTTTCCGGTATTGCTCTAATCGCCCATCTTTGGCCCAATCCAGCACTACTAGCCAGTAAAGTAGTAGCATCTGTTTCACTAACATCAGCTAATGTAATCGTGTACTTTTTATTGGTACTGCTTGGAAAATCCATACTACTCATTGCTGAGGTTTGTCCATATAAATATTTAGGATCGAAACCATGATAAGAAAAGTTTTGGCTTTTATATCTTTCTAATTGTCCAGCAAGCTTTAGTAATTCCTGCTGGACTGCTGCGGTATCTGCACGGCGAATTTGAGCTTGATATGATGGAATCGCAATTGCTGCAAAAACAGCGACAATCATGACGACAATCATTAGCTCAATCAGGGTAAATCCCATATTTTTTTTCATAGAGATCCCCTATTGTCGCTCATACCAATTTGTACTTTGAAATATTTTTGTCGTTTTGTAATTTCGCCCAACTTCTGGTAGAAGTTTAATCAAATTATTTACGCCATTTGAAAATCCTCCCGCATTAATTTTACTAATGCCATCAGAAGCATTACCGACATTGCCACCAATCTTATTTGCATTAAAATTAGTAGCATCGGTTGCATCCCCGCAAACCCCATAAGGTAAACATAAACGGCGGATTACACTTGAACCTGTAATACCCCCTGTACACGCATTTGGCTGTTTGGTTGAAGCATGATTTGGATTATATAAAGATACGTAGAAATCTGAAAATTGAGCGGTATTTGCAACCACAAGGTATCCATTAAGTGCTTTTACTGTACCCGTATTTGCAGTTTGGGCTGTTCCATCAGTTTCACGCAAAACATAGTACCAACCCTTTTTCGTATTGTTCATCAGATTTGCTACATTGGTACTAGCAATAGCACTCCAATTATATAAATCTGATTCTGTTAAATTACTGGTTTTAGAGAATGTTGAACTGTATAAATTAGATGAAGCAATATCATAATCATATAAGGCATAAATTCGATTATCATTGCTATTGGCTTTGTTCAAAGGAAAACTTCGATTACCAGAAGCAATGCCAAGCACACCAAAACGGCTACCGTTACGATCATGAATACTTAAAGTCGGCATTTCATAGAAACGCTGGTTAAGTGCTGAAAAGTTCGCGAGTCGATTTACTCGACCAAAATTTGTTGTTGATGTTCCATAACCATTATTCAAGTCAACGCGAAAGATTTGCCCACCTAAATCACCAAAATATAAATTATCAACCAAACCATCTGCATCTCGATCGAAAGCTTTGATTTGGCTCACTACGCTATATTTTAAATTACTATCCTTGACATCAACCGTACTAGTGCTATTACTACTACCGTAACGAGCATCCCACAATAAAGCACCTGTAGTCGCATCAAAAATATAAATACCAGCGCCAGCATTTACAGTGGTTGAAGTCGGCTGATAACCATCCGTCTCATAAGCTGGATCATATCCCCCTCCTACAATCATGACGTTTTTGACTTGATTATTGAAACGAATTTTTGCAAGTGTTGGCTTGGACCAACTCTGCCCCATTGCCTGAAGTGCAGTTACTTGGTTCCCTGTAGCAGACACACCACTGGTACCACTATTAATTACCCCATTTACAGGGTCAATCTGAAACAAAAATTTTGGATCTGCTGGATTTTTAATATTTAAGCCATAATAGCTTTTTCCACCCATACGCATACCACCATAAATATTGGCAATATTGGCTTTAAATTTATTATTCGTCGCATCAATACTATATTCGATCCATGAACCCCATTGAGCATCGATACCATAAAATGGATTTGTTGTAGATGTTGTTGTATTACTTACATCTAATAAAGCATCTCGACGATTAACATCCTGAAGAATTTCATTGGGAAGAAAAGCCATTTCTTCTTTACCAGTGGCTTGATTCAGTATGTGCAGTAAACCTTGTATTGATCCCATCACAATATAATCTTTACGGTTTACTGTACTTTGAGTATTACTTAAAATTGCACCTGTAGTTGGGTCATATTTGGCTTCTAAAGTCACTAGTAATGGGTCAGAATGTAATACGCCACCCATTTGCTGCATAACGTTTAAGTTTTTTACTTTATCAACAGTATCCCACTTATAGCCTGCTGTTTTGGCTTCTAATTCAGTTTTTGTAAGCTTATAACCTAGTGCAGATAACAGATAAGGTTGGTAAACGTTTTGTCGCCATGCTGTCGTTCCTGAACCTGCTGTACTGTCAATATAGCTAGCAGTCAGAACAGTTTGCGTACTCAGTTGAGTTAAACTATTTGCAGCTACAACTTTATTTTTATTCGTATCAGTTAAAGCTGTCGGAATAGTTGCATTAATGTAGAGAGGCCGGGTTTGAATATCTGAAGCATTAGTTACCGTGCTGAGCGTACCTGAAGACGTATTTGGCACTGATAGTTGTGACCATGCCCCACCTTTGAGAGCATCGTCTCCATCATTAATATTCTCAGCATTCCAAAAGTCCTGAGTTAAAGTATTAATACCACCTGTATTTTTTAATACGGTATTACCATTCACATCAACCATAGTACCAGATGAATTTAAGGTATATTTTTTAAGATTCCCTAACCATAACTGTTGCGTAGAGACTATTGTCCCACCCGATCCACTTACTTTAGGCTGAAACTGTGGTGCAAAAACATAAGAATAAGATGCACTGGTTGCCATTGGATCAGCTGGTACCACATAAGTCCCGAAACTAGCTGCCTCAAAAGTCCCTTGTGAAATTGCGCCTACAAACCTTAATAAAGCATTTTGTACTTTTTCACCTGTATCTGCATAGGTATAGCCCCCAATAGGTTTATCGGTTCCATAAGTATCACCTTCACCAACTTTATCTCCCAACATCTTTAATGCATCAGCATTAAGAGTGTTAGAGTAAGGGCTAGTATCAGAATTACCCAAATTGGTATTTACAGCTCCCCTAGAACCAATATAACAATGGATATTGCGTCCAGTTGAATCTTTGTCACAGGTTTCAACCTGATTACCACCACTATTAACTGCGGTATTAAAAAGAGGTCCAAATCCAACTGTAGCTAAATAAATTCTTTTCTTTGAGATAGGTGTTGCAGTTGTTGATGTCGCTTTAACTAGATCTGCAATATATGACCACCCACTTCGATCTTGATAACCTGTTACTGTATTATTAGTCGTCACCTCATTATCCGCTGCTGATAGTTTCATCTCGTAAAACTCACCATTTGTGGTAGCTGAATTACGAGCTTTACTATAGTTATAATAAACAGCAGGTACATCTGTAACAGAACCACTAATGGTATTAGCATCCACTCCTGTGATGCCTGCATTTGCAGCAACATTCTTAAGTAATAATTGTGTGTTTGTTGCTGGAATACCAGAAGGTGCACCATCGGTTAAAAAGAATACACCCTGTGTTGAACACTGTTTATCATTTTCATTCGGTAAAGATTCAATTGGCGCAATATATTTTCCGTTTGAAACAGTACCTGTTGCAGCATTACTCATACCAGAAAGATCTGCTTGGTAACCATTTGAAAAGTTATTTACAGCATTAGGACTATCCGTACGGCTACCCAATAAATAGGCATAAGTTTCCGCAAATAAAGTTGAAGTAGGTGTACTTGAATCTGCACCTAGCCCATTAATTTGCTCTATTAGAAATTGTCTTTGTGTTTTTGTCCCTGATACTAAAGCATCTAGTCTTTTTGCTGGCACCCAAATTCTAGAACGTCTAGGATTACTAACATCACCAGCAAATTTAGTTAATCCCATATAAGTGATATTAGGAATTTTATAGGTACCATCTGTGTTTAAAGCCTGTAAAGCAGTGACTAAAGAGCGCTTCAGAGCATCTAAACGTGACATTCTTGTATTGTTATAATAGGCATCATTAATTGTCATACTAAAAGAATTATCAATTGCCAACATAATAATCGGATATTTAGTTGCCGTTGGATTTTGATAAATTTGCACATCACTCGCTCGAACAACTGATGTTGTTACCGTGCTCGTCATAATGGCAGATATCGCCATGACGAGTACTTTACACTTTAAAACTTTAGCTTTTTTTGTATTTAATATCTTCATTTCATCTATTCCCCAATAATCCAATTAAACCGAGTTCTGACGTTGATATGTACTCAACACAAAATCCTGGAACTGCGTATTAAATGGAACATTCAAATCTTGTAAACAACTCGATACTGTTGAGTTTGAACCTGATAATGGCTGGCTATTCGGACGTTTCAGACAATTTGTAATAGCAGTCTGAGAAGCATCGGATAAATTGGGTAAAATAGATGTCACATATACTCTTATTCTTTTTGTTTGCTCATTATCCAATTTCCCTAAACTTTCAAGATCACTCCCTAAAGTGACAATTTGTAATGGGCGTGCAGGTGTACTTAGCGGTGGATTTACAACAATAGCAACTTGTGTCATTTGTGCTTTGCGACGGCTAGCATAATCATTAACTGCACTTAAATCACAAAATCCAGATACACCATTTACAGTGATGTCCGTATTTTCTTCGTTCCATTGTAAAATACTCGTATTTGCGACAGAGAAAGACGTTGCAGGAGAGGTCTGACTTCTAAAACAAAAAACTACTTCTTTCCCCTGATTTTGTAATGCATAGCCAAGTAGACTTGTGGGATTACCACTCGTACTAGCGAAGCCTTCTGCACCTAATCGGTAAAGTACAGAATCAGATGACTGCATGAGTAACTGTTGCGCTTGACTGTTTGTTGCAATATTTAAACTTGTTAGACTCTGACGAACAGCCAACGTCCCAATTACTGTAATCACTAGCAGTAAAATTAAAACAACGATTAATGTTGAACCCTTTTGTACTTTCATTACATTACCGCCGTATCTTGAGAAAACAAACCATTACGCAAGGCGATAGTTTGAGTAATAACTGTACGCAAATATTTTGGAGGGTTCCCCGTCGGCACCTTAATAGATACATTTTGATCAAGTACTTTATAAGTTTGGCTATCTGAAACCAAACCATTCTCACGAATGCTTTCATTGGAACGTACAAGTACACCAACTTGAATGGAATTGACTCGCGGACGCGGATTTGCATTCAAAGCAAGATATTGCCCAATCGAGATATACCGAAAATTTGTTGTATTGGTATCATCAGAAATACCTAACAGAAAGTGCAAATGATCTACACGTCTTACCAAGATTTCTCCTTCGGTCGCACCAAATACAGTGGTAGATGTTGAAGGATTTTTTAAAATCGTGGTGTCACCCGCTACATACGACCCCGCTTCGCATGCAAGTGCTAATGCAGTATTAGGTTCATTTGATATGGCATTTGAATCTGATCTTAAAAAGAAACGCTCTACAATGTATCTATTCGCCTCATAATTATTACCCTCACAATCAACGCCGGCCTGCTCTGCAAAGAACTGGACAACTAATTGATCGCTACCTTGATTTACCTTTCCAGTAGCGGGTGGTACCGCCGAAACTTGTACGTTACTGGCCTTGGTAGCGAAACTTGTCACTGGCACAGCTACTGTTGACGGAATTGTGTCTGGCATATTCGTTGGAATCGTATCTGCCGTATAAGTTGGACTTGCTACTGCTGGGAAACGGGAAGTTTGTCTCGTGGTTATTACAATTCCACCGTTAGCCAGTCGATCATTTATGATGTTATTGTTTCCATAGTTACTCTTACGAATGTCATTCGAGATATAGCGTAATCCAAAGTTTCCACTTTCCTGTAGATCAGCCATCGCGCGTTGAGTATTTAAAGAAATTTGTCCTGTAAGAAATAGCTGAGTGGCAGCAGCTGTAATCAATAGCCCCAAAACAATTGCCACCATGAATTCGACAAGTGTGAATCCCTGCTGAATATATATTTTATTCATCTCAATATAACTCCATGATGACACATTTTGCTTGAGGCAAATATGCACCACCATTCGTACAAGCATCTGAATCAGTAGAACTATTTATTGCTTTTGTTTTTCCCCATGCGACATAGACACACTTGCGGTTTTGAGTACCACTCACCTGACAGTCAGGTAAACGAATCGTCATTCCTAGATTATTTGCCTGACTCACAACCTGTGCCGTATCATAATTTGCCATTTGAACAGACGTAGTACATGGCGTTGTATTTGTCGTTTGAATACATTCTGGAGTCGCTGTTGTACTTTGTGTTGTTGCATTTAAATTATCGCCATAGGTACTAAATGCAGTCCTATTTACACGAATACGTTCAGCTAAATCTCTGGCAAGATTCATGGCTTGAATTTTACTCATAGCCTCATCGGTGGCATCAACGGCTCTTAACTGCAATGCAGTAAATCCTAGAACCCCTATCGCAAGAATCAGCAAAGCAACTAATACTTCCATCATCCCTATGCCCTTTTGGTTATATTTATTCATGAGCAAGTTCCATCATTTTTTGAATAAACAGTTCCCATCCGGGTTAATGCAAAAGATTTTTGAGTTTTAGCGATTGAATTACAAATCACAAAATCCGTATCAGCTGAAATACCTAAAACTAACGCCCCATCTCTACCAAAGGTAATACTACTTATAGATGTAGGTGCAGTTACTCGATTTCCTGAAGTGGGTTCCCAATAAAAATCTGTATTTGTATTCGTTCCATCACCTAAATGGACAGTAACATTCGTTCTTAATAAAACAGCTTGGTTACGTCCTTGAGATAAGGTAGAAATCAGCTCTCTCGTATTTGCATTTAATTTTTGCTTAGCCATGAGTTGAGTAAAAGACGGTGCGGCCATCATCGCAATGATGGTCATTACTATAATCGTCACCATAAGCTCAACCAAGGTGAACCCTTCTTGCGGAATAATTCCCCTCATCCCCAGAACCCCAAATAAACTTAAGAATTTTTTATTTATTATTTAAATTTTACGGTTTAGATTTACAAAACAAATACAAAGCAGATGAAGGGTATAAAAAAACAGATAACTGTCATATCAACAATTATCTGTTTTACTATTTTAAAATCAGTATGTTAAATAAGTCACACTTTATGCTTGAGTCACATGAATACGTAATTCTTTAGGAAGGCTAAAGGTTATATTCTCTTCACGTCCATCTAATTCTTTAGGTGCTTGCGCGCCCCAATCTTGTAAACGTTGAATCACTTGCTTAATTAGAATTTCTGGTGCTGAAGCACCCGCTGTCACACCAATTTTACAAGTCTCATTGAACCATGACTGTTCTAACTGATCAGCATTATCTACAAGGTAAGCCGCCTTACCCATACGCTCTGCAAGCTCACGTAAACGATTTGAATTTGACGAATTAGGCGAGCCTACAACTAATACCACATCACACTGTTCAGCCAAGTCACGTACAGCATCTTGTCTGTTTTGAGTAGCGTAGCAAATATCATCTTTACGCGGCCCCTGAATATGAGGGAATTTTGCACGCAAAGCATCAATAACTTTAGCCGTATCATCAATAGATAAAGTTGTTTGAGTTACAAATGCAAGTTTTTCAGGATGTCTAACTGCAAGCGCAGCAACATCAGCTTCATCTTCAACCAGATAAATCTCACCACCCTTCAATTTATCATATTGGCCCATTGTTCCTTCAACTTCTGGATGTCCTTCATGACCAATTAAAATGGCTTCAGTACCTTCACGCGCATATTTAGTCACTTCAATATGAACTTTAGTAACTAAAGGACAAGTTGCATCAAATACTTTTAAACCTCGGCGCTCCGCTTCTTGCTGAACAGCTTTTGAAACACCGTGAGCACTAAAAATTACAATTGAGTCATCCGGAACCTGATCTAGTTCATCAACAAAAACCGCCCCTCTTTGACGTAAGTCATCTACCACAAATTTATTGTGTACAACCTCATGACGCACATAAATAGGAGGGTTAAAACATTCTAAAGCCCGATTGACGATTGCTATGGCTCGATCAACACCGGCACAAAAACCACGCGGATTAGCTAACACAATTTCCATAACAGCCTCAAAATTAATAAAACAGGGGAATTTCTCTTGAATATTTGCAATTAAAACTATTCAGTTTAAACGCACGGTACACTACAATAGCGAAGATATTTTATCATATCAGGAAAAATATCATGTCGGGTCTATTGTTTGTCGTTTCTGCTGCATCAGGAACGGGCAAAACATCTTTGGTGAAAGCCCTGCTTGACCGTGTGAGCAATTTACATGTTTCAGTCTCACATACTACCCGAGGTCAACGTCCCGGTGAATTAGATGGTGTTCACTATCACTTCACTACAAAAGATGAATTTCTAGACCAAGTCAACCATGACGGTTTTATTGAATACGCTGAAGTATTTGGTAATTACTATGGCACTTCTCAAGCAACTGTAAAACAACAGTTAGCTCAAGGACACGATGTTCTACTTGAAATTGATTGGCAAGGTGCAGAGCAAGTACGCAAACTTTTTCCTGAATCCAAGCAAATATTTATTTTACCGCCAACACAGTTTGACCTTCGTCAGCGTTTATCTAATCGCGGCACAGACTCAGTTGAAGTCATTGAACATCGTTTAAGCTGTGCAGTTGAAGATATGCAGCATTATACGAACTTTGATTACATCATTATTAATGATGACTTTAATAAAGCCTTACATGAGATTGAAGCTGTGATCACAGCAAACCGTCTAGTGCTATCTCAGCAAGCGAAACGTTATCAAACATTAATTCAAGACTTGATTACTCCTCAACCAAAACAGGAATAACTTGAGTCTAGATCGAAAGCCTTTTATACTGTTTAGTCTGTTCAAATTCACCATTCCAAAACGAGAACTTTTATGGCACGCGTCACCGTTGAAGATTGTTTAGATCATGTAGACAACCGTTTTGAGCTTGTGCTCGTTGCAAGTAAACGTGCTCGTCAATTGGCACGTCAAGGCATGGAGCCAACTGTAGAATGGGATAACGACAAACCGACTGTAGTTTCTTTGCGTGAAATCGCGGCAGGGCACGTTACGAAAGAAATTCTTAAGCAACGTGAACAAGATTATCAAACTTCTAGTCTTGATCTTGCTCTTTCTACAAACAGCTTGAATTTAGAAGGTTTTTCTTTCTAATTAATTCTGTTTCATAAAAAAACCATCGTTTTTCTGCGGTGGTTTTTTATTTGGCTTTGTCTTGAATTTAAAGATATTGAAAAAAGCAATTATTTTCATTGAAAAAAAAATACACTTTTTCAAATGAAAAAATTGACAAGTTCCGCAATATGCTTTTCATTAAGAAGTAGATAGATTTAGTTTTTCAGTATTAGGAAAAAGGGTGATTTATGCCAGGCGAAGAGGTCAGCCAAGCCAAGCAACAGCTTAAATTGATTATCGACCCTTACTTATCGGTAAGTGAGGTCGAGAAAGTGCTTGCTGCCTGTGATTTTGCCGATCTAGCGCATACTGGCATTACACGTAAAAGTGGTGAACCCTACATTCTGCATCCAATTGCTGTCAGCTGTATTCTTGCGAACATGCGTTTAGATGCTGAAACCTTAATGGCAGCTCTTTTGCATGATGTTATTGAAGATACTCAATATACAAAAGAAGATATTACTGAAAAATTTGGCCTGACAGTTGCCGAGCTGGTAGACGGTGTAACCAAACTTAGCCAATCCAGTGATAAAGAATATAACAAGGCCGCCTCATTTAGAAAAATCTTGCAAGCGACCCTACAGGACCCACGTGTCATTATTATTAAATTAGCCGACCGCTATCATAATATGACAACTCTAGGTGCTTTGCGTCCAGATAAACGCGCTCGTATTGCTCAAGAAACTCTTGATATCTTTGTGCCAATGGCAAGATTAGTCGGCATGAATGAAATGGGGGATAATCTAGAAAATCTTTGTTATCAAAATCTTGATCTTGATATGTTTGATAACGTGCAAAATGCACTACGTCTAACCAAACCAGAGCGATGTAAATATCAAAGCATCTGGGAACAAAACCTCGCTGAACTTCTTCATAATTATCATATTCAAGGCCGCATTAAAAAGAAAAATAACAATATCGAATTATTACGCCATTTCGTTAAAAATGAGATGGATCTACAAGAGCTTACCCACAGCCATGCTTTTGAAATCGTTTTACAATCAATTGCCGACTGTGACCGCCTAGTTGATGCTTTAAGAGAAAACTTTCAGGTCATTCAATATCAAGACCATATCCGTCGTCCGCTACCAGGTGGCAACCAGTCTTTATTAATTAAGCTAAAAGGCGAAAAAACTACTCTCTCTCTTACCATTCAAACCGAGCTTATGCGTAAAGCTGCTCGCTTTGGGGTAGTGCTTGGTGAAAATGCACCGCAAACTTGTCGTTCAGCTATTCAGGCTTCAATGCAAAATCTGAATACGCTGATCGATGGAGAATGTGCAAAAACGACCTTCAATGATTTACTAGATTACTTACATCAAGAAAAAATTTGGGTTTACACTCCGCATGGCCAGCTCCACGAGTTACCACAAGGTGCTACCGTAGTTGATTTTGCTTATTCAGCCAGTTTATTTTTAGGTAACCATGCCGTTGGTGCAAAAGTAGATGGCGAGATTAAACCACTGTCTACACCATTAATCAGCGGTCAGGTTATTGAAGTTATTACGGATGTTTTAGCAACACCAAACCCAGACTGGTTAAGTTTTATTAACACTCAAAAAGCTCGCCGTGCCTTACAGCATGTCCTTAAAGATCAAGATATTGAAGAACAACGTTTAGTCGGTGCTCAAGCACTTTCTCGAGCACTGAAACTCTTTAACCGTTCGATTAACGATCTCTCTGAAGCCGACTGGTTAGATTTACTTCAATGGCGCCACATCGATAATAAAAATACGTTGTTTGAACAAATTGCGGTTGGCGACCTACTACCTCAACTTGTAGCTAATCACTTATTTGCTCATGATAAGCATCCACAAGTGGAAAATTCAGATCGACTCATTCAAAGTACTGAAGGTATCGACGTTAAATATGCGCATTGCTGTAATCCAGTTTTGGGTGACCCAATTCAAGGGCATTTAACACGTCGTGGGTTAATTGTGCATCGTATCCGTTGCCATAACTTGCTACATGAACAACATCTACATCCTGAAAATATTATGCCGCTTCAATGGAAAGCAGATGACGTAGACGATGTTCGTTTTACAGCCTATCTCGCTATAGAAATGGCAATGAATGATGAACAGGTATCAGACCTGATCTATCAATGCCGTAAAAACAATGCAGGGGTAGAAATGGTTCACTCAAATGAGCAAAGAACTTTTGTTAATATTGTGGTGAACAACCGTAAACATATTGCAAAAGTCATCCGTGACTTACGTATGCATTATGGTTTTCCGCGCATTGAGCGTTTGGATGCGCCTAATCCACAGATGGAAATTTCAAAAGTAAGCTAAGTCTTTACAAGGGCTATTGGTCAGATTTATGTTTCTTTAACAAAATCAAACTTTCCAAATCCACTTAATCAATTAAATCGATGATACTTTTGTCCAAAGCGATCATCGATTATGATGAAATGAGATTTAATCAAGGAGAACCAAATGTCCCGCCAAGTAATTCATACTGAAAATGCCCCTGCTGCTATCGGCACATACTCTCAAGCCATTTTAGTAGATAATACATTATATCTTTCAGGGCAAATTGGTTTAGACCCATACAGTATGGAACTTGTAGAAGGTATTGAAGCTCAAATTCGCCGTGTATTTGATAATTTAAAAGCAGTTTGTGAAGCTGCCGGCGGTTCTCTAGCAGACATTGCCAAGCTCAATATTTTTCTAACTGATTTATCAAACTTCCAACTTGTAAACCAAATTATGGGTGAATATTTTGCTCAACCATATCCTGCACGTGCAGCTCTTGGTGTAGCAAGTTTACCAAAAGGTGCTTTAGTTGAAATGGATGGTATTGTAGTTATTAATCAATAAGATATAGAAATACATTAAATATTTTCCGTTAAATTTTTAACTCTAAATCATGAACCACCTTTGTATAAAATCTGAACATAACTCAGATTTCCGCTCAGGTGGTATTTTTTTATCCAAATTCCCAATAATAATAAATGAGATTTTAAATGAATTTCATTGACAAACGATAATAATTATCAATAATATCAATTATCGCATTTATATTTGGGGATCACTCCCATGTACGTTTGCTTGTGTCGTGGCATTACCGATCAAGATATTAAAGACGCTGTTGAAAATGGCGCAGAAAGCTATCGCGAAATTCGTGATTTGCTTGATCTTGGTACTTGCTGTGGACGCTGTGCACCAGAAGCACGTGCTATTATTAATGAAGAATTAGCAGAAATCGCTGCTCGTATTTCTGTAGCTGCGTAAAAGATTTATAAAAATTTAATAGTATTTATTAGCTCCTCCACCGCTTTTTGCGGAACGTTAATAGTTCCTCATTCAAGCGGTTTTTTTTGGTTGGAAACTCTCCTTTCCTAATATTGTGTTGTTTTTGATTGCGATTTTCATTTGCTGTTCTATAAATTACTCGCCATATCAGTGTTTGTTCACTAGAATGGTTTTATAGATTGCCTTAATTGAATTAAGGCAGAAATTGTTTTGGAGTAGCTACAATGAAAGGCAATCGTGATGTCATTAATCAGCTCAACCAAGTGCTGTATCATCATCTAACTGCAATTAATCAATACTTTTTGCATTCACGCATGTTTAATGATTGGGGAATTGAGCAGCTTGGCTCTGCTGAATATAAAGAATCCATTCGCCAAATGAAGCATGCAGACAAAATTATTGAACGTATTTTATTCTTGGAAGGTTTACCTAATCTTCAGCACTTAGGCAAACTTTATATTGGTCAACATACAGAAGAAGTTCTGCAATGTGACATTCGTAAAGTGAAAGAAAATATAGAAGCGATTCAAAAAGCAGTTGCACTCGCTGAAACAGAACAAGACTATGTGACTCGTGATCTTGTTCAAGAAATTTTAGAAAAAGAAGAAGAATATTGGGACTGGTTAGATACCCAAATTGACCTTATCGGCAGCGTTGGTATTGAAAATTACATCCAGAGTCAAATGTAATTTCTCATAAAAAAAATCCCCTTGAATACAAGGGGATTTTTTTATTACTTTTCTTTTAATAACTCTGGTAGCGTTATTTTTTGCTTATAGAGATGCTGTAAAATAAATATTTGCTGCTCTGCTTGCTCTACTTTTCCATTATAAGCTAGTAATTTTGCATATTTACGTAAGTTATAGGGAGTAGGTTTATTCTTTACGAAATTTTCCCAATGAACTAAGTCAGCTTCGGGTAATGCAGTTTCAGAATTAAGTTCAATCCATTTTAAACGCTCTTCAAATTGCGTTAAAACAAAAATCTTACTGCTTCCCATAAATTCAGCATTTGGACGCTTATTATTAAAAAGCAAATTACTATTTAGAACATACACATTGTAATCACGTAAAATCGCAATAATCAGTAGTAAACTTGTAACCCATATTAAGCGGAAAAGTTGTTTATTAAGCACAATTCCTTTGAGTACTGGACTCTGTGCTTGAATAACACCAAGTAAAAAACCACAAGTAAGTAAGAAATAAGCATAGCGCTGTGGGAACTCTAACATGGCATGAGTAAGCACGGTACATACCATCATAATCGCTACAATCGAGATGGTATTTTTAGCTTGTTGATTCAGCCAAAGGAACCAACACGTAAAGTAAGCAATGATTACAGCAGCTAATGGAATGCCATTCCAAATAATTAAATCAAGCAATACATTATGGGCACTAGTCGTCCACTCTCCTGTCGGAAAAGCAGGATAAACAGTAATTTGTGCCACACTGGTTTGATTCCAGCCATATCCCAACCAAGGGTGCTGCTGCACAGCAAGCAACATTTGCGACCAGATATTAAAACGCAAATACCCAGAGCTTGCTCGTTCCACCAAAGTGCTTGCTTCGGTTACATTTGTACTAGACCATGCTTCAATTAGATTCGTTACAATGGGTAGAATTTCCCCTGCAACTACAAAAAAACCCACACACCACAAAAGGCTTTGAATAAATCCAAAACGTTTTTGCTGTTTAAATTGCTTAATCAGCCAATAGACGAATAAAAATGGGAAAACAATCCATGAGGTGCGTGATTGACTCAATGCAACCGCGAACAAAATAATCAGTGCTGAAGGTAGTAACAACCAGATTGTTACTTTATTCTTTTCATATAAATACAAACATCCTAATAATCCAATAATTAAAAAGGTTGCCATATTATTAGGTTGGCCAAAATTACCGTAAGGACGATTACCTAGCAACTTAAGCACATAAGGAATATAAGACTCGATATTCAACCATTGGCAAATTGCAATAAAGCTAGTGCCAATAGATACAATAATTACGAGTAAACTAAAACCCGAAAAGATTTGATCACGCTTTTGTTGATCTAAAGATAAGTTGTAACCAGCCAAGACCATAAACCAAAAACCTAGCAAGTAAAATGAACTTAATAAGGCTGTGCTCAGATCAAAAACTAAACCAAAACTCCACTGCACTATCGGAATTAAACTAAATGGCAGCAACAATAGCTGTGCTCTGGGAATTTTTATATTTTGTTGAATTAAGGCGGCTAATACGCATAATCCAGCCCCAAAAGTACTCACTTCACTAGAGAACATGACCCAAGGGCTATAGTGAAATGGAGATAACCATGCAAAACCTAACAGAATTGCAGCGAGGAATAGGAAGAATATTTGCATAGTGACAGGTTAGAGGCTAAAACTTAAAAGAATTATACATGGAAGAGAATAATAAGAATTGAGTTCTATTAATATCCATTCATCCAACGTGTCACTTCCAAGGTCTTAGATCCACAATTTTAACAACCTGAGCAGAGCTTTTATTCATCAAAACAACCATATCTATAGCATTCGCTTTTAAAGGAATCCAAGCATCAGCTGATGGATATTTTTTTAGTATTTCTTTTACTTGCTGCTTAGAATTATATTTTTTTAGTTCATTTAAGTTTTGAGCACGTTTTTGTATTTGTAGTTTTACTTGAGCTAAACTTACGTAACGCTCAGGTCGTTGCGCTAAAGAAACACCGCCAAGTAGTTCTTCAAACATATTCTTGCTACGTTCATCATTATTTTTAGCTATTTGGACAGCTGCAAACTTTGGACTAAACCATGAAGGAGTCTTAAATTGTGCTTGAGTTTTTTGAGTATTAGTCTCAATAATTTCATTATTACGCACGAGTTCAAATCGATCTACGTTATACACCAACCACACAGGGCGGCCTTGTGCAATACTATATAAACCGTAACTTAATGCAGAAAGTTGAATTAAAATGATCACAACAAGATCAAATTTAAGTGTTTTTTTGCCTTCTTTATAGACAACAAAGCCAAGAACAGGCCCCAATACTACATCTATTGCAACCATCATTAAAAAAATATGAGTAACACCAACAGCTTGTGCTAATGGCTGCGGATACCAGATAAGGAAAACCCAAGCAATGATTATTAAAGCCAGTAAAATAGAAATAGATAAATGGCTAAAGAAAAATTTTAGGCGTTTGGTCATCTCGAGAAACTCATGCTGATTTTTATATTTCAAATAAAAAAGACTGGCTAACCAGTCTTTTTAAAAGTACTTAATTATTAATATGTACCTTGGCAAGAACCTGGTAAATATTTGTTTGGCATAGGATTTGTTGCTGCAGGTCCACATTTCCAACCTTGAATCGTTTTACCACCATCAGTAGTTGCTACTAATGCAGTAGTAGCGCTCATCATTGGCGTTAAATCAATAGCATTATGGGTAGCATCTGTTTCACCACTCATATTAGTTTCATTACCTACTACCGTGATTACACCTGCGTTAGAAGCAGAACCACTAGCAACCATTTTAGTTGCTGTTATTGTACAGCTTGAACCCAAAGCTGTACCTAAATCTTTAACTGGTGAGTTTTGAACGATATCGGTAATTGTACTACGGCATGAAGACGCAGCTAAAATAACCTCTGAAACACGCGCTTTAACTGTATAATTTTGATATGCAGGTAAAGCAACTGCCGCCAAAATACCGATAATCGCAACCACGATCATCAATTCAATTAACGTAAAACCTTTTTGTGCACTCATAGCCTTTTCCCCAAAGATTGTATGTATGTTTTTATATAAGCTTTTTCAGCTCTCAACTATATAGCAGCAACCATGCCAACTTTTATTTTACTTATAAAACAAAAGCTTATATTTATTTTAAAATTTAATTAATCTAAAATCACTGTAAATAACTGACAAAAATCGTCACATAACTTTTGATTACAACAGATCACATATCAAAAAAAATAAACAAAACTTATCAAAATTTATATTTATTTTGTGAACAAATTCTCTTTAAAAATAAATAAATAGGTGACATTTTTTGTCAACCACCTTAAGAAATAAAATTTTAAAATTATGAGATATAGAACTTTTAGAAAATAACTTAATTAATAATAATGGGAGCATTTCCCAATTCATTGGATTGATCGGGCATGTTTTCATCATAAAAATGTGACAATACCTCTCCAATTTGCTGCACACCCATCACGATAGCTTGTTGATATTGTTTTTGTTTAAGTTTTTGAACAATAGACTCACAAATCTGCTGCCAGACCTGATCGTTAGTCGCATTTCTAATACCTCGGTCAAATATAACTTCTACAGTACGTTCACATAAATTTAGGTATAACAATACGCCGCTATTTAATGCAGTATCCCAAACGCCCAACTCTGCAAATAACTGCTGTGCTCTTAAACGTGTATTTTGTCTATAGGCTTGTGAACATGGAATATGGCCTTCAATTACCACCTGTATCTCGCCAACATGTCCATGTTCTGCTCGCTGTACAGCATCGGCAATAATTTGCTTATCTTGTTTTGAAAAATAACGACTACTGGCCGGAAAATAGCATAAATGTTTAAACCAACGTTTTAGGCTTGGCTCTACAGATTCCTCAATTTTTGGCTGAGTAATAATTTGTGTTGTTTCTGATGTTGTTACCATGAGCCTGAAGCACCTCCACCGCCAAAACGACCTCCACCACCACCATAGCCACCACCACCGAAGCCTCCTCCACGGCCACCACCGCCAGAACCACTTAGAATGGCCTGTAAAATAAGTTGGGCAATAGAAGTAATGAGTAAAAAGAAGATTCCAAAACCAAGTAATAAGCTAGTCACTAGACCTGCGCCATTTACAAAACCTGCTACCGCGGCAGCAACACCTGCAGTAGATGCACTAAGAGGTCGTCCTACAATAAATGAACCCACAATTCCAGCAACAAGAATAAATAAAGCCATTGTCAGGGTTGTTTGTTTGGCTTGTTGCTCTTCCGCAGCTTGATGTTGGCGTTCTTTTAAATCTTGAGCAGCTTGCTGAGCGACTTCTGGGTCAAGATTTAAAATCCTTCCAATTTCATCAAGACCTGCATTTAAACCTTGTGCATATTGGGCTTGTTTAAAATAAGGTGTAATTTGGTTTCGAATAATCCGACTTGCCACAATATCAGGCAATACGCCTTCTAAACCATATCCAGTTAAAATTTGTATGCGGCGATCATTCACCGCAACTGCAATGAGTAATCCGTTGTCACGTTTAGATGATCCTAATTGCCACTGCTCACCCACTCGTAATGCATAATCAAAAATATCTTCTTGACCCGTAGTTGGGACAATAACGACACCAATTTGCGCTTTGCCTTGTTGGTATAAACTTAGAATTTTTTGGTCAAGCTGCTGTTTCTCAGCTGCACTTAAAATGTTAGCTTGATCAATAACAGGCTGATTTAAAGTTGGCAAACCACGAATTGATTCACCGTCTGCCATATCGTTAGAGACTTTAGGCGAGGCAACAACACTTGAAGCAGCTTGTTCACCTGTCTTAGACGCAGTGGCTTGATTTTGCTGTTTTTGAATGATTTTGCCCGCTACTACTGCATCGGTCTCATCAGTAGCAGTTGCAATATTACTTTCACTCCATGCCGTATTCTGAAAAAGAACACCACAACAGAGCAAAATTAAGGTCGCAATAAAGACCTTAATTTGCTTAGACTGAAGCAATATAATATTTCTCATACAGCACTCCTTTGATTTATTAAATTAATCAAAAGAAACTTTTGGAGCCTGTTGTGCAGAAGCTTCTGCAGAGAAATTGGCTTTAGGATGCATACCAATTACTTTTGCGGTCACTGCTTGCGGGAACTGGCGTACATATCCGTTGTAATCTTGCACTGTTGTAATATAACGATTACGTGCAACTGCAATACGGTTTTCTGTACCCTCAAGCTGAACTTGTAATTCCTGGAATTGAGTATTGGCTTTCAAATCTGGGTAGTTTTCAGACACAGCAATCAATCGAGACAATGCCCCTGTTAATTGACTTTGAGCCTGTTGATATTTCTCAAGTAAAGCTGGATCTTCTAGAACTTCTTTATCAACTTTTAAACCTGCAACATTCGAGCGTGCCTGTGTTACTTCGGTTAATACTTGCTCTTCATGTTTAGCATAACCTTTTACCACATTTACAAGGTTTGGTACCAAATCTGAACGACGTTGATATTGGTTTTGTACTTCAGACCACGCTGCTGTTACAGCCTCATCTTTTACTTGTAGAGTGTTATAGCCACATCCCGAAAACAGTAAGGTACTGGCAAGTGTCGTTGCGATTGCAAATTGTTTCAATGTTTTCATCGTCACATTATCCTCAAGTTTTTCTTTATATTTTTGACCTCTTTACCCGATTGTATGATGAATTTGGCATTATTGTGTTGCTTTTATTTTATTGATTTTTAAAAACCGGATTTTTAAATCCAGTTTTCTATTAACTTAATCTTTGATGTTTTTCTTGTTGAAAACTTGCCATTTGATATTCTTCAGCTAAAGAACTTTTCCAGTAATCGACCATCTTGTCGTAATCCTTTTGACTAGGATGAAAATCTTTTTTGTAATATGCAAAGTATTCAGGCATTAATTGGACAAGCATCTTTATCAGCAAATATGACCCAAATAAATTACCTCCGATTTTAGGTAAGCTGTTCCATTTATCTTGCCAAAATAAACGAGTTGTCCCATAAAAAGCCAGACTCGCAAACCCAGTAGTGACGCTACGCATGAGTAAACGACGAATACGGTCATCTCCATATACATGTTGATAGACATCGAATGCGACTGAACGATGCTCAATTTCTTCAATCGCATGCCATACCCAAAGTTTTAACGCATCTTGATCTAACGTTTTTAACAGCTCTGGATGTTGTAAGACATATGCTCCAAGGAGAGCTGTAAAATGTTCAAAAGCACAGGTAAGTGCTAATTGCAGCTTAGGTGGAATCGTTCTTAAGTATTTATCCCGCTCATTTAACCAGTTTTGAAAACTATCCAGATTATAATCATCACGGCGCCAAGCTTCATTAAACTCTCCATGTGCTTTTGAATGCATAGCCTCCTGTCCAATGAAAGCTGCAATTTGCGCTTGTAATTGAGGGTCTGAAACTTTATCACGCACATTACGTACGCTATTTACGAAAAACTGCTCACCTACCGGAAACGTCGATGAGAGTGCAGTTAAAAAATGAGACATGAGGGGTGAATTTGCAAAATAGTGCCGCTTGATCGCTTTTGGATTAAATTCAAGACGACGCACTGTAATACCCAACGCTTTTCGACGATTTAAATATGATTTTTCTGCCGTCATACCTGCGATGTTCATACTCAACACCTATTGTATTGAAGAAGGAAGTTTTGAGTATGTCGCGAGCTTAAAAAGCTAAAAAGGGCAAAAAAGCTTATTATATTTGCCAAAAACATCAAAGTGACTAATGGTAGACAATAAAAAAGCCTACTTGAAGTAGGCTTTTTTATTGAGTGTTTTAACAAATTAATTTATTAAACACCAAGGTAATCCAAAATGCCTTCAGCAGCTTGACGGCCTTCCCAAATCGCGGTTACGACTAGATCTGAACCACGCACCATATCGCCACCAGCAAAGATTTTCGGGTTTGATGTCTGGAATTTGAATTCTTGTTTTTCAGCTGCGACAACACGACCTGAACCATCAAGACTAATATTCGCGTTACCAAACCAATCCGCTGGGCTTGGGCGGAAACCGAATGCAAGTAAAACTGCATCGGCTGGTAATACTTCTTCAGAACCTGGAACAGGTTCAGGACTACGACGGCCACGACTATCTGGCTCACCCATTTGGGTCGTTACCACTTTTACGCCTGTCACTTTGCCATTTTCACCAACGATTTCGATCGGTTGACGATTGAATAGGAATTTTACACCTTCTTCATAGGCATTTTTTACTTCACGTGCAGAACCCGGCATGTTGCTTTCATCACGACGGTATGCACACGTTACATCATGAGCGCCTTGACGTAATGAAGTACGGTTACAGTCCATCGCTGTATCACCACCACCAAGTACAATCACCTTTTTACCATCTAAGCTGATGTACTCACTTGGATCTTTTTCCCAACCTTGGCAGCGGTTCACGTTAGAGATTAGGAAATCAAGAGCATCATAAACGCCATTAAGATCTTCACCCGGGAAACCACCCTTCATGTAGGTATAAGTTCCCATACCCATGAACACCGCATCATATTCTGCAAGTAATTCATCAATGGTTACATCTGTGCCAATTTCAGTATTTAAACGGAATTCGATGCCCATACCTGTGAAAATTTCACGGCGGCGTTTCATCACATCTTTTTCCATTTTAAATTCTGGAATACCAAATGTAAGTAAGCCACCAATTTCAGGACGCTTGTCGAATACAACTGGTTTAACACCACCGCGAGCTAGAATATCTGCACAGCCTAAACCAGCAGGGCCAGCACCAATAATGGCAACTTTTTTGTCAGTCCATTTTACGCCTGACATATCTGGACGCCAGCCCAAAGCAAAGGCTGTATCGTTGATATATTTTTCAGCATTACCAATGGTTACTGCACCAAAACCATCATTTAAAGTACAAGCACCTTCACATAAACGGTCTTGTGGACATACGCGACCACATACCTCAGGTAGTGTGTTGGTTTGATGGCAAAGCTCAGCAGCCTGGAAAATTTGGCCTTCAGCAATGAGTTTTAACCAGTTTGGAATGTAGTTATGTACAGGACATTTCCATTCACAATATGGGTTACCACAACCTAAACAACGGTGAGTCTGATTCGTAACTGTTTCCGATGTAAAAGGTTTATAAATTTCCACAAATTCTGCTTTGCGGACAGTAATATCTTTTTTCTCTGGATCTTGGCGTGCTACATCCAGAAATTGAAAGTCATTATTTAGGCGTTCTGCCATGTCTCTCTCCGTGGGTAGGCGCGGTTTTCACTGTTGTCCGCACCTGCCTATGTCGTTGCAGTCGTGGAATTATTGTGGATCAGCTTGTGTTGTTTTCAAAAGCGTTTGTAAATTAGCAGCCTTTGGTTTCACAAGCCAGAATTTACGGCTGTAGAAATCGAACTCATTGCGGATCTTATAAGCCCAGGCACTACCTGTTTCTTTAATATGCTCATCGATAATACGCAACAAGAACTCTTTATGATCTTCCATAGATTCTGTTGAAATACGATTTAAATCAATCAATTCGTGGTTGTAGTAATCTACGAAGTCATTGTCCAGGTCAAGTACATAAGCAAAACCACCAGTCATGCCCGCGCCAAAGTTATGGCCTACTTTACCAAGTACAGTCACAACACCACCTGTCATATATTCACAGCAGTGATCGCCAGCACCTTCAATTACAGCAAATGCACCAGAGTTACGAACTGCAAAACGCTCACCCGCTGTACCCGCTGCAAAAAGCTTACCGCCAGTTGCGCCATACAAACAGGTATTACCAATAATTGCTGTGTTTTGGGTTTGGAAAGGTGAACCTTTTGGTGGGAAAATTGAGATACGACCACCTGCCATACCTTTACCCACATAGTCGTTTGCATCACCTTCAAGACGGATGTGTAAACCACCCGCGTTCCATACACCAAGTGACTGACCAGCTGTACCAGTTAAGTTCATCACTACTGGATGTACTTCCATACCTAAGTTGCCATAGCGACGAGCAATTTCACCAGACACACGAGCACCGATCGAGCGGTCACAGTTCACAACATTGAAGTCGAACTGACCACCTGCGCTTGATTCAATTGCAGGAAGCATTTCAGCAACCATTTTCTCAGCTAACACACCTTTATCAAATGGTGCATTCCCCTGTACTTCACAGTACTGTGCTTTACCGTCAGCAGATGGATGAGAAGTTAACAATGCACTTAAATCTAGGTGAGCATGTTTTTCAGTTTCACCCGGTAATACTTCGAGTAAATCAACACGGCCGATTAAGTCTTTCAATGAAGACACACCTAATGCTGCCAACCATTCACGTGTTTCTTCCGCAATAAAGTGGAAGAAATTGATGAGCATTTCTGGTTCGCCAATGTAGTGCTCTTGACGTAAGTGATCTTGTTGAGTTGCAACACCAGTCGCACAGTTGTTTAAGTGGCAAATACGTAGATATTTACAACCTAACGCAATCATTGGGGTTGAACCGAAACCAAAGCTCTCAGCACCTAAAATTGCTGCCTTGATCACATCAAGACCAGTTTTTAAACCACCATCAGTTTGTACACGTACTTTGCCACGCAAGTCATTTACACGAAGAGCTTGATGCGCCTCACTTAGACCTAACTCCCATGGAGAACCCGCATGGTGAATAGATGAAAGTGGAGATGCAGCAGTACCACCGTCATAACCAGAAATGGTAATGAAGTCTGCATATGCCTTCGCAACACCAGCTGCAATTGTCCCTACACCTGGCTCAGATACCAGTTTTACCGAAACCATTGCTTGCGGGTTAACTTGTTTCAAGTCAAAAATTAACTGAGACAAATCTTCAATTGAGTAAATATCATGGTGTGGTGGAGGTGAAATCAGTGTTACACCCGGCACTGAGTAACGTAAACGTGCAATTAAACCATTTACTTTACCGCCCGGTAACTGACCGCCTTCACCTGGTTTTGCACCTTGAGCAACTTTAATTTGCAATACTTCAGCAGAAGTTAGATATGCAGGCGTTACACCAAAACGACCAGATGCGATCTGTTTGATTTTCGAGTTACGAATTGTGCCGTAGCGAACAGGATCTTCACCGCCCTCACCAGAGTTTGAACGACCACCAATCGTGTTCATCGCAATTGCAATCGCTTCATGCGCTTCTGGAGAAAGAGCACCTAAAGACATCCCTGCAGAGTCAAAACGAGGCAAAATGTCTTCAACTGATTCAACTTGCTCAACTGGAATCGAGTTCGTTGTTTTTAACTTAAATAAGTCGCGAATAGTTGCTACTGGACGGTTATTCACCAGCTCAGCATATTCTTTAAAGTGTTCGTATTTACCTGAGCGAACCGCTTTGTGTAATGAGTTAATCACATCTGGGTTAAACGCGTGATACTCTTTATCAAATACGAATTTAAGCAGGCCACCTTGATCAATTGGTTTACGATTTGACCATGCTGTAGCAGCTAATTTTTTCTGGTCTTTTTCAAGATCAGCAAATGTTGCACCCTGAATACGACTTGGAACACCCAAGAAGCACTGATCTACAACTTCAGATGATAAACCCACTGCTTCAAAAAGCTGACCACCACGATACGAAGCAACGGTAGAGATACCCATTTTTGAAAGAACTTTTAATAAGCCTTTCTCAATACCTTTACGGAAGTTTGCTTGAGCATGGATTGGATCACCTAAAAGCTCACCTTTCGCAATCAAATCATTAATTACGTCATATGCAAGGTATGGGTAAACAGCGGTTGCACCGAAACCTAGTAATACCGCAAATTGATGCGGATCACGTGCAAAACCAGTTTCAACCATGATGTTTGCATCAGTACGTAAACCAGTTTTAATGAGGTAATGATGTACTGCCCCTGTTGCAAGCGCTGCGTTTGCAGGCAAGAAACCTTGGCGAATATTTTTATCAGTTAAAACAATTAAAGTTTTACCCTCACGAACCGCTTGCGCCGCTTCTTCACAGATACGTGTAATCGCAGCTTGCAAACCTTCTTCTTCAGCATAGTTCAAATTGATGTCAACAGACGCATACCCTGCACGATCAATACTACGGATTTGCTGCATTTTTGAGTTAGACAGAACAGGGCTCGAAATAATGATTCGATCTGCGTGCTCTGGACCTTGCTCAAATACATTCTGTTCACGACCTAAACAGGTTTCGAGCGACATTACAATCGATTCACGTAGTGGATCAATTGGCGGGTTTGTTACTTGCGCAAATTGTTGACGGAAATAATCAGTCACATGGCGTACTTGACGAGACAATACAGCCATTGGCGTATCATCACCCATAGAACCTACAGCTTCCTGACCACTTTCAGCAATAGGACGCAACAACTGGTCGCGCTCTTCAAATGTCACCATAAACATTTTTTGAGCTGCTTTTAAAGCATCACCTGTTAAACCTTGATCAACTAATTGTTCTTCAAGTTCAGGATTAGCATTGAGGCGAATTGCATGATCACGTAACCACTCACGGTACGGACGCATATTTTTCAAATGAGTACTAACATCTTTAGTATCAAGTACTTTACCTGTTAAAGTATCAACTACTAAAATTTGACCAGGGCCTACGCGACCTTTAGAAATAACATCTTCAGGTTCATAACCCCACACACCAATTTCAGATGCCAAGGTAATGTAATCATTTTTGGTAATGACCCAACGTGCAGGGCGTAAACCATTACGGTCAAGCATACAGATGGCATGACGACCATCTTGAATTACTAAACCTGCTGGACCATCCCAAGCTTCCATATGCTTAGAGTTGAACTCATAGAATGCACGTAAGTCTGCATCTAAAGTTTCAACGTTTTGCCAAGCTGGTGGCACGAGCATACGCAATGCACGGAATAAATCCATACCGCCACCAACCAAGATTTCAAGCATGTTATCTAAGCTTGAAGAGTCTGAACCAGTACGGTTCACAATTGGGTTAAGCTCAGTTAGGCCTGGTAACAATGGGTTTTCAAATTTAGGCGTACGTGCCAATGCCCAGTTACGGTTTGCTGTAATAGTGTTGATTTCACCATTATGCGCAAGGTAACGGAATGGTTGAGCCAAAGGCCAACGAGGTAAAGTGTTGGTCGAGAAACGTTGGTGGAACACCACGATATGTGATTTTAAACGTTCGTCTGCCAAATCTGTATAGAACTCAGCAATTGCAGCCGGCATCATCAAGCCTTTATAGCTGATCACTGTCGAACAAAGCGTAGTCACATAGAATGACGGATCATTTTGTAATTGTTGTTCTGCACGACGACGTGCCAAAAATAGTTTACGGTTAAACTCAACTTCAGTTACACCCATTGGACAGTTCACAATGACCTGTTCAAAAGCAGGTAAAGATTGAAGTGCAATTTCACCTAGTGCATCATTATTTGTAGGGACAACACGCCAAGCCAATACGCGTAAGCCATCAGCCTCGATTTCTTTAGTTAAAATATTTTTAGAGTGCTGCGCTAATGCCGGATCGACATTTAAAAATACCGTTCCTACAGCAAAAACTTCGCTAAGTGTAATATCGCTTAGTTTTTTTGCTTCATCACGGAAAAATTGCTTTGGCATCGCCAATAATAAGCCGCAACCATCTCCCGTCTTGCCATCTGCGGCAATACCACCACGGTGCGTCATGCAACTTAAACTGTGAATCGCGGTTTCTACAAGATGATGACTTGATTCACCCTTCATATGGGCAATCAGTCCAAAACCACAGTTATCCTTAAACTCATCAGGTTGATATAAACCTTGAGCGGGAGCTACAGTATTAGGCGATGGCATGTGCATAGCGTACCCTTCTTTCAATAAGGCTCTTTCGAGCGTCAAACAAACAACTTATTTCTGCGATATTGCCTACGGACGATAGTTAGCTCAATGTTTCGCAAAAAAAAATTTTGGGCTGATAAGCCAATATACGCTGTTCCATTTTTACGTACACTGGTTTTTGCTAGAAAAATGTTTTGACTTATTTCGCACTCTTTTAAAGCAGCTCGACCCCACGACTCTGCATAGACTTCACTCTTTAGAGCGCCAAAATAGTTAGCAGTACATTAATAAGCACAAGAATAAAGCAAAAACTATGCCAATATGATTTTTAAAGCTTAAGTGTTTATATTTCTTAAAAATAGATCAGTTTTATTCAGGCTATCATTTTAATAAATGACCAAATATGCACCACACTTGATCAAAAATTATATATATCTTTTGTTATTGCACTATATTTGTGCACATTATTCTTATCCTTAGTTCCCTCTTGTGCCCTCATTTGTTGCATTTTTAGGAGTAGTTTCAATTTCACGATTTTGCTGAGTCTTTTTAGAAGCATCTGCAGAATTGGACTGATGTACATCCACAACATTTCCTTCAGCATCTCGGCGAATAATGGTCGTTCGAGTTGTAGAGTTCGTTGCTGGAGCAGCCACTTTCGGCTGCGTACTTGTCGCACCGTTTACACCTGCGCCCATGAGCAAAGACTCATCAATTTTAGGCAAAGCCGCTGGACGTAAACGCACTTCATAAGTTTGGCTAATGCCACCTTTCATTTCATCTGCACCCAAGTCATTAACTAGTGGTACATAAGTAGAAAATTGTTGTGGTTGTGGCTTAATTGATTCAGGCAAATCAAGATTCAGTTGCGTTAACTGCTGAATTGCATCCTCAGAACGCTTAAATACACCATATGTCAAAACATATTGTTCAGATTGCTTCTCTCCACTTAATCGGAAGTAGATAAATTTATTTCGGTCTGAACGATTCTTTAAAAAGTTTTTAATAATATCTTCGTCAGATGCACGGAATAACTCAAGCGTCCACTGTTTCTTGTTTTCGTTAATAAATTTTGTACCGCGAAACTCTGCTTCATGCTGACCTGAAGCAACTGTGCGAGTCGTTAAATCAAGAGGCCTAACCTCATCGGCTAAAGCCCCTAAGTTAGCCGTTGTTGCCACTTTTTCTGGCTGAATTTGCACAGGTGCTTCTGAATCAGCAGCTTTTTCAACTTCTACAAGCTTCTTACTATCCGTCATTACCCAGAAAAGAAAAGCCAGAAACAAGCAGACGATACCACCCACCAACCAGATATATTGTTGAACATTCTGCCAAAGTGTACGTGATACAGTCATGTGTTACCTTAATTTATTATCCGTGTTGATTTGCCAAAATAGCTTGTTTCATGAGTTCAACATCAAAGTCTTTAGTAATTACCGCTTGTCCAAGTTGCTTTAACAACACTAAACGTAATTGACCATTGAGAACTTTTTTATCATGTGCCATATATCCAAGGAATTCATCCAATGGAATTTTTGGACATGATATCGGCAAATTAGCGCGTTGAATAATTTTTTTTGTACGCTCTACATCATCATTTGAAATCCAGCCTAAACGGTGTGATAAATCAGCTGCCATAACCATGCCGGTAGCTACTGCTTCGCCATGCAACCAAGTTCCATAACCCAGATAAGATTCAATAGCATGACCAAACGTATGACCTAAGTTGAGTAAGGCTCTTTCTCCTTGCTCTTTTTCATCGTTTGCAACAATACGGGCTTTATGAGTACATGAACGATAAACAGCTTCTGCTAAAAGATCAGCATCTCGCCCAATCAACCCATCCATATTTTGTTCTAACCAAACAAGAAAATCAGCGTCGCCTAACAAGGCATATTTAATGACTTCTGATAATCCAGCAGACAACTCTCGATCCGGTAAGGTGTTGAGTTGAGCCATATCAGCCAAAACAACTTGAGGTTGCTGAAATGCGCCAAGCATGTTTTTACCCAGTGGATGATTAATACCAGTTTTACCACCTACACTTGAATCTACTTGTGAAAGGAGCGTAGTTGGAACCTGAACAAAATAAACACCACGCTGAAAACATGCAGATGCAAAGCCAGCCATATCACCAATCACACCACCACCTAAAGCTAAAACCGTACAATCTCGGTTAAAACCAGTTTCAAGTAGTGCATCAAAAATTAAATTTAAATGTTGAATATCTTTATATTTTTCACCATCGGGCAAAATACACGTAGCTACAGTTTTACCCAAACTTTTTAATGCTTCTTGATAGTGAGATAAATATAAAGGTGCGACCGTTTCGTTACTCACAATCATGACCTGTTGACCATGAATATAAGGTTCAAGCAACTGTTTAGGATCAAGTTGACTGCCAATAAAAATAGGATAACGGCGTTCGCCTAATTCAACATGTAAAGTTTGCATGAGTTTATTAAACCACGAGTAAGTTTGGCTATTTTAGCGTGTTAGACAAAATAAGTTGCAGAATCTTTTGAGCAAGATCGCGTGCAGCACCCTGATTGGTTTCAATCGTGTAATGAGCAACTTCACGATATAAAGGATCACGTATTTTTAACAAATCTCGCAATTTTTGTTCAGGGTTTTCAACTTGTAATAGAGGTCTGTTTTTATCGCGATAAGTTCGTTGCAATTGTAGTTCCACTGGAGTGTAAAGATAAACGACTATACCACGCTGCTTTAGAAACTCACGATTGGGTGCTTGAGTAATCGCACCACCGCCTGTTGCTAAAACCAAAGCCTTACGGGAAGTTAACTCATTCAACACTATGGTTTCACGAGCACGAAATCCGAATTCCCCTTCTTTTTCAAAAATCCAAGGAATAGTAGCCCCTGTTTTGCGTTCAATTTCATGATCACTATCTAAAAATTCACGCCCTAATATTTCGGCTAAATGACGTCCAACGGTTGTTTTTCCTGCCCCCATGGGCCCCACCAAATAAATATTTGGCAGGGTTTCAAACGCTTTGCTTGGCAAGGCGCCACCTATTTCAATTGCTTTCATTAAAAAATATATTAATGATTTCTCACCAAAGTGTCATTAACAATTCGTGGAGTAACGAAAATCAGTAACTCTTGTTTATCATCAGATTTCACATCTTTTCTGAATAAATGCCCAAGTACAGGAATATCACCAAAGAAAGGAACCTTGGTTTGTGAGTTAGTTGTCGTCTGCTCAAACACCCCACCTAAAATGACTGTTTCACCGTTATTAACCAATACATTAGTGTTAATCTGATTTTTATTTAAAATTAACTCGCCATTAGGAGCAGCACCAGCAACGGAATCTTTCGAAATATCTAATTTCATTTGGATCTTCCCGTCAGGTGTAATACTTGGTGTCACGTTTAAGCTTAACAGCGCATCTTTAAATGAAGTTGTGGCAGTTGAGCCTGCAGCAGAGTTCGTTGTAGATTGATAAGGGACCTGCTGACCTGTCGCAACTTTCGCTGGTTGTTTATCTGCTGTCATGACTTTAGGTGTAGAAATAACCTCACCATAGCCATCGGCTTGTAATGCTGAAAGTTCAAGATCAAGCATAAAATCAGACATGCTAATCAAACCAAAGGCAATACTTCCAGCCGGATTGGTCACCCCTAAATCGACGTTTAAATTATCTGGACGTTCAATCGTGTATTTATATCCTCCCGTAGTCTCATCTTTTTTGGGTTCTCGTAAATTCCATAAAGTTGTTTCACTACCACCAACCAGCAAGTTATTATTATTGGTAATTCCTTGAGATAGGATCCCCCACTTAACACCAAGCTCTTTGGTAAAAGAAGTAGAAGCTCTAACAATACGTGCCTCAACCATGACCTGCTTAACTTGCACATCTAGTAAATCAATCATTTTACGAATTTGATCAATCGACTGAGCTGTATCGTTAATAATTAAAGTATTGGTACGATCATCTTGAGTAATTGTTCCACGTGGACTCAATAAACTTCCTACGTTATTTCCTAAACTATCAACACCCGTATTTAAGTTAGTAGAAGTTGAAGTACCTCCACCTGAAGTATGCTGCAAACCATTGCCATTATTTGAACCTTGAGTAATTAAACCCATAATATCCTGTGCTTGAGCATATTTAAGTTGAATATACTCAGTTTGCAAAGGAGCGAGTTTGACACTCTGAGCGACAGCTTTTGCTTCTTCTTCTTCAGCCTTAATCAATTCAGTAACAGGAGCAATCCAAATAACATTACCATTTCTACGTTTATCAAGATTTTTGGTCTTTAAAATAATATCAAGTGCCTGATCCCACGGAACATCTTTCAAGCGCAAAGTAATATTACCCTGAACACTATCGGCGGCCACCATATTAATGCCAGTAAAATCGGCAAGTAACTGTAAAACGCGACGGACTTCAATATCTTGGAAATCAAGAGAAAGCTTATTACCAGAGTAATTAGGTGTCTTATATAAAGAAGTTACGTTTTTATCCTGAGGGCGCTTTAAGCTAATGGTGAGTTTATTTTCCGCTTGATAAGCCATATATTCATAGCTACCAGTAGATTGGATCGTAATAACACCATTGCCTTTTTCGTTATAAGATTCAATGGTAGAAACAGGAGTTGCAAAATCATTCACATTTAAACGTTTAGCTAAATGTGTGGGAATTTTAGAGCCCAGAGTTCTCACTACGACTTTGCTACCTTGTTGCTGAACATCAACAGGGGTATTACTTCCCAATAAATCAATAACAATTAATCCTTCACCTTGACCACCGCGCTGAAAGCCAATATTTGAGACACCTTGTGGCTGTACTGTAGTGGTTGGTAAAGGCTTAATAGCTGCTTGAGCTGAATTAATCTTTAGAATAAAAGTATTGCCTTCAATGCGCGTTGTAAACGCACCTGCCTCTTTTAAATTTACAGTTAAACGTGAGCGCTGATCATCAGAACTTACATCAACTGAGCTTGCTTCATTTGTACCAATTGCTACTTTTGACTGTGTTAAAGTCTGCTGAGCTTTATTAAAATCCAAAATCAAACGTGAAGGATTTTCAAGTTGGTATGCCTGTGGTTGTGGTGGCAAACCATTAAACATAACTCGAATTTCTGTACCCTGACCTGCAATTTGCGTTGGTACAATATTGGTCATGCTGACCTGTGCAGAGGCAACCTGCATAAGTGCAATGGCTACAGCCCCCATAGAAAACTGACGGAATACGTGATTCATTGTCTGACCATCCCCAATTAAATAATCTTTAAAAATACTTTTTCTTTGTTATTCCCTAAATTTTAGGGTGCGGGTCCAATTAACACTAAGGTTCTTGGTCTCTCCACATAGCCTTCGCGCCCATCAGGGACAATCTCTACCAGATCAATCTGGGTTGGACCAATATGGGTAATACGCCCTTGGTTCATCCCGATATAATTCCCCACCTGTACCCGTTCAATTTGCTGATCGGGTGATTGGATAAGAGCCAATACTTGCCCACGGTTATTACGTATGCTTCCTTTCATGTTTAAGGATTCTAATGCATAACTTTCTAGAGGCTGAGGTGCACGTGAGAAATTCGGATATACCCGTTTTCCTGCCATAATTTTGAGCTCAGCAGCAAGTGAGCTTGGTAAAAATGGACTCTTTAGCTGATGAGCCGCATAGTTAAATTGTGGCACAGGCGTGAAAATAGGTGCTGGATCTATCGGCTGTGGTGGCTGATTACGTATATTTGCCATTTGCTGATTTACAGCATCAATTCTCGAGTCACATCCAACTAAAACTAAACATGCCAAAATAGAAAAAGAAATTTGCTTAAGTTTCATTGTAATGCTCCTATTTCGACTGTGTATTAGCAGTAGAGGAAACAGGTGCTACTGAAGCCGAAGCGTTGTTTTCCGAATGTTCAGCATTTTCTACGGCGCCCATATAGCGATAAGTTTTTGCTTTAATAGAATAATTAAGGACAGGAATATCTGACTTACTATCTTTAACAGGTGCAGCTTCTACAACAAAATCATGCATCGTCACAATACGTGGTAATGCCGCAATACTACTAACAAAAGCACCAAAAGCGTGATAATCGCCAGTTGCTTCCATCGTAATAGGCTGTTCAATAAAGATTTCCTGCTTCACTTCATCTTCTAAACGAATATTTTTAAACTTCAGACCAGAGCTCACACCAGTTAAGTTAATATCCTCAACCAAGCTTGGAATCTCGGTTTCTTTTGGGAGTTGTTCTAACTGCTGATTAAAGTTTGCTTGCATCTCTTGAAGTTGAAGTTGATATTGCTGCAAGTTACGTAATTTTGAATCCTTTTCGCGAAACTCATTCAACAAATTACTTTCTTGCGCCTGCGCATTATCAATTGCTTGTAACTTTGGTTGAATAACAACAAAGTATCCTAAAGCCAATACAGCAAAGAAAATAAAAACCCAGCACGTAATTTTCACAGATAATGGCCAGCTACCATAACTGTTCATATCTAGTGTGTTAAATTGCTGAAGAAATTTTTCTAAAGTAATCTGTTTTTTCTTAGATGGAGCTTGTTCTAACGACAACTCATGAAGTTCATCTGGACTCATTTAACCGCCCCCTTATCCGCACTTACAGACGTATTGGCGGTATCATCTGTTGTAGTCACCCCCATTTCTCCTAAATCAACAGTCACAACAAAACTGCCATAACTATCTTCTACTCTAGGAAGCAGCGAACTTGCCGTCTTATCTTTTTTCTCTTCAGTCGCCAAGAAAGAGTTCATGAAAGCGTTGCGATACCATGGTGATGCTTCGAGATTACGTAATAACTCCGCGACCGTATTTGGACTTTCTGCTTTACCTTCAATGGTAAACTTATCTCCAGTTCTGCTAAATTTAGTCAAATACATCGCTGCCGGAGTCACCCGTACCAATTCATCCACCAAACGCACAACAACAGGACGTTGACTTTGCAATCCCTGAATAAGTTTCATACGTTCGATAATGGCATCACGCTGTTCTTGCAAGCCATTTAAGGTTTTAAGCTGTTGATCTAGACTCTGGTTTGTACTGGTTATGAGTTGATTAGCTTGTTCTTGATCATCTAATTTTTGATTTAAATAAAACCACCCAGAAGATACAGTGGTAATCCCCAGCACAACGACCCCAAAACAGAAAATAATAAATTGTTTTTTGCGTTGTTCCCTAAGCCCATCACGCCAAGGAAGTAAATTAATTGTTGCCATTAATCAAAACTCCTTAAAGCCAAACCACATGCCACCATTAATGATGAAGCATCATTTTCAAGTTTTTGAATATCGACTTGAGGAGAAAAACCCATTTGTAAAAATGGATTGGCAATGGTCACACGATAACCAAGTTTTTGCTGCAACAATTTGGCAAGCCCAGGAATATTGGCATTCCCACCAGCTAGTAAAATATGGTCTATTTCATTGAATTGTGAAGAAGAGAAGAAAAATTGTAGAGATCTGGCAGCTTGCTGCACAACGGCATCTAAAAATGGCTCTAAAACTTCAATGTCATAGTCATCTGGTAAAGAACGTTCTTTTTTAGCTCGTCCCGCTTCTTCCAATGACAAACCATAACGGCTTTGAATTTCCAGAGTAAGCTGTTTGCCGCCGAAGACTTGTTCACGGGTATAAATGATTTTGCCACTTTGCATAACCGATAATGTAGTCATGGTATGGCCGATATCTAAAATACCAATGGTATTTGCACCCATGGGCAAACTATCAGCAAATACACTAAAAGCGCGCTCGACAGCATAACTTTCGACATCAGCAAGCTTAGGCGTTAGATCCACCAGCTCCAGCACTTCTACTCGTGTTTCAACATTTTCTGTTCTTGTTGCAACTAGAAGTACATTTACACGGTTTGGATTAGGCAGTCGATCTGATAAAACCTCAAAATCAAGACTCACTTCATCCAAAGGGAACGGTATATACTGCTCCGCATCTAAACGAATCTGAACTTCTCGTTCATCATCATTCATATCTGCATCCATTTCGATGGTTTTATGAATAACCGTCGATGTTGGAACAGCAATTGCAGCGTTACTGGTTTGGGGATTTGCTAAATTCATCGCCCGTTCCAAAGCTTCCGCAACTGCCTCTGGATTCAAGATATTTTTTTCAACTACACTGTTCTCGGGTAAAGGCATCAAAGCATAGCTTTCCACCCAATATTTACCGTTCTTAACAGAGAGCTCTAACAACTTAACAGAAGTCGAACTAATATCGACACCCATTAACCCCTTATTCGGTTTACGATATAACCTGAGCACACTATTGTCCTATTATTTTTTTATCCCCAAAAAAAATTACAAACCAATAATCTAGGTCTTTATTTTTACACGGATACAATATCTCATCTAACAATCCGCATGTCTAAAGGCTATACTGACCACAATTAGTTTGTATTCGATCTTATTAAAGCTTACTTATCATGAAAAAGCTATCCAGTTTGGGCTTCGTGCGTCCAATTTTTTTGATCATTATTATTATCTTAGTCTCACTTCCGATGGGCTTTTATGGCATGTATCTCTATATCGCCCCATCGCTCCCTGAAATGAGTTCACTAAAAAAAGCTCCGCTTTTAAAACCTCTACAGGTCTATACCTCGGATAATCAACTGATTGCTGAGTATGGTGGTAAGCTTTCTATTCCAGTTGAATACAAACAAATTCCTCCTGCTTTTATTCATGCATTTTTAGCAGCAGAAGATTCTTCTTTCTTTGAACATAGCGGGATCAGTTTTAAAGGTTTAGGGCGTGCTTTAAGTGAAAGTGTAACTGGTTCTGATGTGCAAACTGGTGGTTCAACCATTACCATGCAGGTTGCAAAGAACTATTATTTAAGTCCAGAAAGAACCTTAAAACGTAAAATAACCGAGATCTTTTTAGCTCGAAAAATTGAGCAAAACTTATCTAAAGAAGAAATTCTCAGTCTGTATGTGAATAAAATCTTCTTAGGAAAAAATGCCTACGGTATCGCAGCAGCAGCCAAAATTTATTACAACAAAAGTATTAATGAGCTCAGCATTGCTCAAATGGCAATGATTGCTGGTTTGCCGAAAGCGCCTTCTAAATACAATCCTGTGGTTAATCCTGAACGCGCACTTGAACGTCGCAACTGGATTTTAGGCCGTATGTTACAGCTGGGTTATATCTCTCAAACAGAATATCAAAAAGCTGTAGCTGAACCGATCAACTTAAACATGCCCAATCGGGATTTAAATAATATTCACCCGTATGCAGGTGAAATGGTTCGTTCAGAGCTGGTAAAACATTTTGGCGAACAAGCCATTGATTCTGGCTATAAAGTCTATACAACCATCAATGCTAAACGCCAAGCAATTGCAGAGAAATCTGTACAAGATGGTCTTGAAGCTTATGATCGTCGTCATGGCTGGCGTGGTGCGGAAGCACACGATAAACCATTAAATGAATTTAGAGCATATGCCAATACCTACCCTGCACAAGTTACCAAGGTAAATAGCAGCTCTTTTGACGCATTAATGCAAGATGGCACGACCGTTACTGTACAGTGGTCAGGTATGTCATGGGCTCGCCCCTATCGCAATGCGAATAGTGTAGGTGGTGCTCCTTCACGTGCATCTCAAATTGTTCAAGTTAAAGATATTGTTCGCTTACGTCCAAATGATGCAAAAACAGCATGGTCTTTAGTTCAGGTTCCAAAAGTTCAAGGTCAACTTATTGCGATTAACCCGAATGATGGTTCAATTGAAGCAATTGTAGGTGGTTATAACTTCTATCAATCGAAATTTAACCGTGCCTTACAAGGCTGGCGCCAACCTGGTTCAACGATCAAACCGTTTGTCTATGCATTGGCACTTGAACGCGGTATGACGCCATACAGCATGGTGAATGATAGTCCTATCACAATTGGTAAGTGGACACCGAGAAACTCAGACGGTCGTTATTTAGGGATGATCCCTTTACGCCGTGCTTTGTATTTGTCTCGTAATACCGTGTCAGTACGCCTTTTGCAAACGGTGGGAATTGAACGTACTCGCCAGTTATTCATGGATTTTGGTTTACAAGAAGATCAAATTCCACGTAACTACACCATTGCTCTAGGTACACCTCAAGTTTTACCAATTCAAATGGCAACTGGATATGCAACTTTTGCAAATGGTGGTTATCGCGTTCAACCACACTTTATTCAGCGTATTGAAGATGCATACGGTAAAGTGATTTATCAAGCTAAGCCAGAATATGCATGTATTCCATGTATTAATGCACCAGACACAACTGATGACGAGCAGAAAGCTACGACAACAGATGATGAAGTGATTGAAGTTACTAACAAAGACGTAGAGCAGAAAGAAAAGGCAGCTAAGCAACTTAATCTTAAACAAACTGATAAAGCGAATAGCGAATATCGCCAAGCTCAACGTATTTTAAAATCAAGCTCTGCTTACGATATGGCGAACATTTTACGTGATGTAATTGAGCATGGTACAGGCCGTGCCGCACTTAAAATTGGCCGTAGTGATTTAGGCGGTAAAACAGGTACAACCAACGATGCAAAAGATGCATGGTTTGCAGGCTTTAACGGTAAATTAGTGACTGTAACGTGGGTTGGATTTGACCAACCGACAACATTAGGTCGACGTGAGTATGGTGGTATTGCTGCATTACCGATCTGGATTAACTTTATGGGTCAAGCATTGCAAGGTACGCCAGCATCTTGGGTTCGTTTAGATAAAGATGCTCAAGGTCCTATTTCACGTGACAAACAACAAAATGTTACTGAAGTAGGCGATAAGAAAACTTATCGTGCAGCTCCACCATTAGCACGCCCGCTATATCGCCCAGCACCGCCACAACCAAAACTAAGCAATGACAATGACTTTTCCGATTTACCAGGTGAGGAAATTGTTATTCCATCAAAAGCTGCACCTCCTGCGATGAAGCCTTCACAGGGAGCAGCACCAAAGCGTGAGAAAGATGAACTAGAAAATCTGATTAATCAGATTGAATAGCAAAAAAAAAGCCATCATACGATGGCTTCTTTTTTTGCACTCTTAAAAATAGATCGTATGATGACTTTTTTACACTTTTAAAAATAGACTGTTAGCTAGCTGTTTTTATTACGTTTCTGAAAGACATAAATTTGAAAAGATGCCATTACCTCTAATTGCGACTGCTGCTCTAACTGCAAACGACGCTCAGGAGAGGCTTTATAAGCATACGGCGTCATAGCAATCAGATTTTTTAAAGCCTGTTGGTCAAGCACAAAAGGGGCATTAATAATTTGCTCTTGTTTGAGCTCAAACAAATCTTGCAATTGCTCCACAAACTTCTCTGGTGTATGAGGGTTAACCTGTTCAAATAAAGCTTCACGCATTGCATATAAATGCTCAGATGCAGGAGTGACAACAATTAAATATCCATCATCCTTTAAAACTCGAGCAATTTCTGCTTGTGGAATTGGGCTAAACAAACTGGTACATGCATCCATGCTTTGATCAAGCACAGGCAAAGTCGCACCAGTCCCCACAACCCAAGTCACCTCAGCATTAAGCTTTGCTGCACGCTGTACCGCATTTTTTGCAATATCAACACCAACACATTGCTCAACGACTTGCTGCATAGCGCTGGTGTAGTAACCTTCACCACACCCAATATCAAGTACGGTTTTTACATCTAATTGTTTTAATAAAGCGACTACAGCATGTTGTAAAGGCTGATAATAACCACCTTGTAAAAAAGCTCTTCGCGCATCGACAGACTCTGGTGTATCTCCAGGATTCTTACTATGTTTATGTTGCACAACATGTAAGTTCACATAACCTTGTTTAGCGACATCATAACTATGCCCTTGTCCACATCGCCAAGTTTTTTCATTTAAATCGAGAGACTGACGACACACAGGACACATTAAAATTTGCTTAGTCACTTTTAATTATTCTCTTGTTCTTTATGTTGTAAATAAGTCTTTGCATGCATTCCCACAAATGTACGCCCTGCATTTGTTCCCTGAATCCATTCATCTACCTGAAATAAATCAAATAGCCCCACTTTGACTAAAGTTGGAATAGCAATCTTTAATTCTTCCTCAATCTGGCCTCTTTGGCCTGCATTATATAATTCAATATTATGCAGCATTGTAGCGACAGTTCCGGTTTGTACCTGACTTCCATCTTTAAGCACAACTTGAGGTAATACTTCGCCCTCTCCAACTACTTTCTGATTAATTACAGATAATTGGTCTAGACCAGCAACTTTTGTCATTCATCTCTCCAATAAAAAAAGCCAGTAGAACTGGCTTTATATTGACACTAAAATAAGATCTATCGCAATTTTAAAGTCATTAGACCTAAAACTACTAATATAATTGTAATAATCCAAAAACGAATCACAACTTGGGTTTCTTTCCAGCCCTGCTTTTCATAATGATGATGTAGCGGCGCCATTAAGAACACGCGTTTATTACGCATCCGCAGCGACCCAATTTGCAAGAATACAGAAACTGCTTCCATTACAAACACACCACCCATAATCGCAAATACGATTTCTTGGCGTACCATAACAGCAATTGTTCCAAGCATCGCACCTAAAGCTAATGCGCCAACATCACCCATAAAGATTTGAGCAGGGTGTGCGTTATACCAAAGAAATGCCAAGCCCGCACCAATCATCGCAGAGCAGATTACAACAAGCTCAGAGGTATATTTCACATATGGAATATGCAAATAGTTAGCGAAACGGATGTCACCTGACAAGTAAGCAAATACACCTAAGCCCGTAGCGACCATTACAACAGGCATGATTGCCAAACCATCTAAACCATCAGTTAAGTTAACGGCGTTAGAAGCACCATTAATAACTAGATAGGTAAATACAATAAATGCCAAGCCTAAAGGAACCATAGAGAGTGGAATTGAAAGATTCTTAAAGAATGGAATCAATAAATCCAGCATGTTTGCCGTATGTTCAGCATTCGACTGTTGGGTTGCAATTAAATATAAAGCAATACCAGCCCCAAGCGATGCAACAGAAGTCCAGAAAAACTTCTTACGGGCAGGTAAACCTGCATTGTCTTTATAGCGGATTTTAATCCAGTCATCTGCCCAGCCCACAGCACCGAACACAACCATTACACCAAGCACAATCCAGACATAAGGGTTAGATAAATCAGCCCAGAGTAAAGTACTAATACCAATTGAAAGCAGAATTAAAATCCCGCCCATGGTTGGTGTACCCATCTTTTTAGCATGATTCTCAGGAGCAAATGAACTTACTGCCTGACCGTATTTTAACGCTTGTAATTTACGAATCATGATCGGTCCGAGGACCAAACCAATGGTCAGTGAAGTTAATACACTGAGTAAAGAACGTAATGTTAAATAACGAACGACCTGAAACGAACTGTGATAGCCCGCAAGTTGTTCAAACAACCATAACAGCATTTAAAGTTTCTCCATCAAATCAGCCATCAACGTTTCCATATGAGTAAAGCGAGAACCTTTAAACAGGAAACTCATGGACTGTGGTTGATGTGTTTGGATTAGATTGATTAGAAATGGAAGCGCCTCAGCTTGTGTCTGAAATGCTTTCACTTTATTGGAATGAGAGTCTGCACCCTCGAGAGCGGCTGGAGCAAACTGCCCAACTGCAATAATATGATCTAAAGGAAGTTCAGCAAGATCACGACCTAAATCGTGGTGTTCCTGCCAACTGCTATCACCTAACTCACCAATATCCCCCATGACCATCACTTTTAAGCCTTGTTGCTGCAACAACACTTGTGCAGCAGCACGCATTGAAGTCGGATTGGCATTATAGGTATCATCAATAAATAAGTAAGGTGACTTTTGAATAAAGTTAAGACGACCTTTAGCTCCCTGAGCTTGCTCTAAGCCTTGGACAATATCTTCTAGTCCAATACCAATTGCTAAAGCAAAAGCCACAGCTGCGGTTGCATTCTGAACATTATGCTCACCTGCAAAAGGGAGTTTAACGGCACTGATGCCTTGCGGCGTATGTAGCGTAAAATTTGTTGATTGAGGTAATAATTCAATATCTGTTGCATACACATCGCCACCTACACCAAATGTAGAAATACGATGCGCTTTTGCAGCGTCAAGAATCTCAGCAGTGAAATCATCTTGTTGCGGTACGATTGCAACGCCATTTGGTAAAATATGACGATAAATTTCCGATTTAGCTCGGCAAATACCTTCACGCCCACCAAATTCGCCCAGATGAGCTGTACCAATATTTAAAATGCCTGCAACATGAGGCTGAACAAGCTTTGATGTGTAATCAATTTCACCTTGATGGCTTGCACCCAACTCCATCACCGCATATTGATGCTCCTTGCGAAGCTCTAGCAGCATCATGGGTACACCAAGATCATTATTTAAATTACCACGGGTGATTAATGTCGGAGCTAAGCGCGATAATATACTTCCCAACATTTCTTTAGTTGTGGTTTTACCGCTACTGCCTGTTAAAGCAATCACTTTTAATTGGGTATTTTGCTCACGGCGATAAGCGCCGAGTTGCCCCAAAGCCAAGCGAGTATCGGCAACAACTAACTGTGCAATTTCTACATCTAAAGGACGTTCAACAATCGCGATTTGACAACCATTCGCGGCAACCTGAGCTACAAAGTCGTGTGCATCAAAACGCTCACCTTTTAGTGCTAAAAAGGCGTCCCCAGTTTCCGCATGACGAGAGTCCGTCAAAATACGTTTAATTTCAGTTTGAGGGATCTGGTCTTTATGCCAATAGCCCTGCGTTGCCTGTTGTAATTGTTGAGCTGTCCACGGTTCCAAAGGCACGGTACTGGTGGTTGAAGTATGCATAAATAATCCTATTGTGCAGGGTAAGCAGCGTCTACAGTATGGTGTTGTGCAGCAATTGCTGATTGTACTTCGACAACATCATCAAACCAGTGGCGCACACCATTAATTTCTTGATAATTTTCATGACCTTTACCAGCAATAACCACAATATCACCAGCTTGAGCTTGCTGTGCAACAAATTTAATTGCTTCACGGCGATCATGAATTTCCTGCATGCGATGCCCAGAGAAATTAATTCCTTGCTTCATATCAGCAAAAATTTGTTCAGGGTCTTCAGTTCTTGGATTATCCGAAGTTAGAATAATCGGATTCGCTCCATCCAAAGCGGCTTGAGTCATGAGTGGACGTTTACCACGGTCACGATCTCCACCACACCCGAATACCGCCCAAAGCTGATTAGATACATGACGTTTTAAAGTCTTAAGCACCTGAATCAAAGCATCAGGTGTGTGGGCATAATCCACAACAAATAAACGTTCACCATCACGAATGACCTGCATTCGTCCCGGTGCTCCAATGAGCTTAGGAACAAAAGCGACTAAAGCGTCTAAATCAAAACCTGCTTGCTCAGCAGCAATAAGCGCTGCAATCAGGTTTTCAACGTTGAAATGCCCCAATAATGGACTTTGAACAGCAAAAGAACCTTGCGAGCTGACTAAATTAAAAGTCGCCCCTGCCAAAGAGTAACTTAAGTCACTAATATAATAATCAGCCGTATTTTGGGTAAGTGAATACGTCAGAATCTTTGGCTGAGCAGGATTTTGTTTTGCTGCATTGATCATAAGAGCAGCATGTTCATCATCAAGATTAATAACAGCTACTTTTAAAGAATTAAAACGGAATAAGAGAGCCTTTGCTTCAGCGTAAGCCTCTAAAGTGCCATGATAATCCAGATGATCACGACTCAAATTACTATAAACAGCAATTTCAATCGCACAACCATTTAAACGACCTTGCTCTAAACCATGTGAGCTTGCTTCCAAAGAAGCGAAAGTCGCACCTTGTTTAGCATAATCATGTAATGCATTTTGTAGTTGTAAAGCATCGAGTGTAGTATGAGTTGATGGTGTCAGATCAGGCAAAATACCATTACCTGTTGTTCCCATCACCGCACAGCGCTGTTGTTGCGAACTAATTAATTCAGCAACTAGACGTGAAATTGTCGTTTTACCATTTGTGCCTGTTACTGCAACAATACGCGCTGGTGTAACAGGATCAATATGTTGCAAATAACGCTCTTGCCATTCGCCCATGCGCTGACGTACATCAGGACACACCCATTCATTTGCTACGCCCAATTCAGTCTCGCTAATGATCGCAAGTGCGCCATTGGCTAAAGCCGACTCTGCAAAAGCACGTGTTTTTTCAGGTTGACTATAACTGGTCAAAGCAATAAAAATTTGGCCTGACTGAACCTTACGGCTGTCTAGACTAAAGCCATGAAAAGGCTGCTGAGACCACTGTGCATTAATCTCGACTGGATTAATTTCTTGAAAAGAAACAGACATAGCTTACCTGCGAATAGGATTTACTGAAGTATCAAGGGGCTTATCAAGCGGCACATTCATTAAACGTAATGATTCTTGCATAATGCGCGCAAAAACAGGGGCCGCAACTAAACCACCGTAATAACGGCCTTGTGGGTTTTCAACAACGACAATAACAGCTAAACGTGGGTCACTAATTGGCGCAACACCAGCAAATAAAGCACGGTATTCATTATTTGAATAACCTTTACGGTCTGCACGAAGTTTATGAGCTGTACCTGTTTTACCACCAACGCGATAACCCGGAATATTAGCTTGCTTTGCAGTACCACCAGGCATCGTAACCTGCTCTAACATAAGCAAAACCTGATCAGCAATTTTTGGAGCAAGAACTTGTTCCCCTTTAGGTGCTTGATCGAGTTTATGCAAGCTTAGAGGCATTTTTACGCCATGATTTGCAAGCATTGCATAGCCTTGCGCCAACTGAAGAATAGTTGCGTTTAGGCCATAACCATAAGCCATGGTACCAATTTGAGAAGAGTTCAATTTACTTACTGGAAGCACTAAACCTGAACTTTCCCCCGGAAATTTCACAGCTGAGCGTTTACCAAAACCAGCACGATTAAAGAAGCTTGGTAGTGTTTCTTTTGGAAGCGACAATGCAATTTTTGCAGAACCCACGTTTGAAGATTTGATAATGACGCCACTAACAGTTAAAGCACCATAGTTATGGGTATCACGAATCGTATGCCAACCTAAACGCATTGAACCTGGAGAAGTATTTACAATCGTGTTAGGCGTATATTGCCCAGTTTCTAATGCAGAAGAAATTGTAAATGGCTTCATGGTTGAACCCGGTTCGAACATATCAATCGCACCGCGGTTACGCATAGCATCTTTATTAGACAAACCGTTTTTATCATTCGGGTTATATGACGGCCAACTAGTCATTGCAAGAATTTCACCAGTCTTAACATCTACAGCAATTGCAGTTGCCGAACGGGCATTATTTGCAACACCAGCTGCGGTCAGCTCTCTATACATAATGTATTGCAAACGAGAGTCGATACTTAAAGTGATATTTTCGCCTGGCTCACCCTCACGGATAACCTCTGAAACTTTTAAGCGGTTTCCGCGTTTATCACGAATAATTTTTTGCTCACCATCCACACCTGACAGCTGTTTATTAAGCTGCATTTCCAAGCCTTCAATCCCTTGGCCTTCACTGTTGGTTAAACCAATAATCTGGGCATTTGGCTGGGGCTGAGGATAATAGCGCTTATAAGTTTTCTCGGCATACACGCCTTGAAAGTTGCCTTTCGTAATAAGGTCTGCCTGTTGCGGTGGTATTTCTTTTTTCAAAACCAGATAACGAGAACGCGGTCGAGCATTCATCTGCTTTTTAAGATCGGCACGGTCTAAACCAACGACATCTGCCAACTCATCAAGATTTAAGTTTTTATCGGGTAATTGTCGTTTTAATTTACGATTGTTCGGATCTTTCTTTAATTCCGCTGTAATTTGGTCATATAAATGCTTTGTATCAAAATAATCACGCGGATCCATTACGATTTTCATGATCGGTGTACTAATTGCCAAAGGCACACCATGGCGGTCACTAATCACGCCACGCATAGCTTCCACACGCTCAGTACGCAAAATATTGGCATTGGCCTTGTTTTGTAAAAAATCCTTATTAATTACTTGTACATAAAATGCACGTGCAATTAAAACAACAAAACAGAGTAACACTACTGCCCAGAGCAGATAAAACCGCCACATATCAAAGGCAAGAGTTGGTTTTTCCGAAATAGACTGCTGTTTTTTCCGTGTTTGTTTTGTTCGCTTATCTACCATACAGCAAGGCCTTACTTATTTTGCTCTGAGGTCATTGGTAAAGAAATTACCACCGTTTCTGCAGCCGGTGGAGAAAACATCCGTAGCTGAGTTACAGCACGTGTACCAATCTGTGCCGTTGCACCAAAGGTTTGTTGCTCAATGAGCAAACGCCCCCATTCAGCATTGAGATCATCACGTTCACGCATATAAGAGCTAAGCTCTCTATAATCATGACGATATTCAAATACTTGAAATACCACCATCATGGCACTTATAAAAACAAGTGCCACCAAGACTGTATACACCACAACTTTTTTCACCACTTTGTTTTCTGTGGTTGCGATTTCATCACTGCTTTTCATTACGCGCCTTTTTCTTCCAAGCGTTCAGCAACCCGAAGCCATGCACTACGTGATCGAGGGTTCGCTTTTACTTCTTCTTCACTCGCACGAACCCGTGAAATTTTCTTTAATCTTCTTGTATCTACCCGCTGCTCCGGCATTCCCCAACCGAAATCTTCTGCTAACGTAGATTCTTTTTGAATAAACTGCTTAATCAGTCGGTCTTCAAGAGAATGAAAACTAATAACAGACAAACGTCCTTCCGGTTTGAGTAAGTCTACAGCTTGCGGCAAAAACACTTCAATATCTTCGAGCTCTTTATTAATAGCAATACGAATAGCCTGAAATGTACGTGTCGCTGGATGTTTATGTTTTTCCCATTTTGGATGGGCTGTTTTTACAAGCTCCGCCAATTGAGCAGTTGTATCTAGTTTTCCAGCATTTTTAATGGCTTTAGCAATACGTCGACTATAACGCTCTTCACCATATTGATAAATAATATTTGCTAATTGTTCTTCTTCAATTTCAAGCAACCACTCGGCCGCAGTTAAACCCTTAGAATTATCCATTCGCATGTCTAACGGACCATCTTGCATGAAACTAAAACCACGTTCTGCCTGATCAAGTTGAGGAGATGACACTCCCAGATCAGCCATAATGCCATCAACACTCATCACGCCAATTTCCTGCATCTTCTCTTTGATATCAGCAAAACTCGCATGAATGATCGTAAATCTTGGATCTTCTTGTGCCAAAGCAGCAGCAACTTCCAGTGCTTGAGGGTCTTTATCAAATGCATACACTCGTGCATTTTCATCAAGTTTAGAGAGCAATAAACGTGTATGCCCACCTCTTCCGAAGGTTGCATCGATATACACCCCTGTTGTGCGATCTGCCAATAAGCTCTCAACGGTCTCAAAAAGTAAGACAGAAATATGCGACATAGGTGTTAAATCATTGCGTAAAAATGTAACTGCACATTATCACCTTGTTTATGACCAACGCCAAACGGCTTTTTGTAGGAAAATATTAATTTTTCATAGATAAAACCGTTTTGTTAGCACTTTTTAAGCAAAATAAGAAAGTAAGAATAATTTTCTAGAGTTAAATACGAATTAATAAAACTTTTTTATTAAATTCTTTATTTAAAAATTCTCTTTTTCTTTAGGCTTATTTTGTTAAAAACTCCCGCCGATTTACCTTAGGACGAGATGAGCTGGCAATCTTTTTCTGCATATTTACCGATTTGATTTAACCATTTTTGCCGTTGGTCTGAACTTGCGCCCCGCACTGTTCCAACATAATTAACTTTAACTTTACTCACCCCACAAAATTGCAAAGTCGCTTTTTTAAGTTGTCGAGTACTTGGCTCACCATAGTACCAACGATAAAACCAACCCGGCTGATCTAAAGTCGTAATCAGTCGTGCTGTTTTTGACTGTAAATGCCCAATAACACGATTGCTGTTTTCTCGGTAACTAAATACGAGATTCGGTAAAAAGAGTCGGTCAATAAAACCTTTAGCGATAGCCGGAAGCCCTCCCCACCACACTGGAAAGAACCATACCAAATGATCAGCAGCCTGAATTTTTTCAAGCGCATTCATTAAATCAGGTTCCAATTCCATTCGTTTCTCATAACCATATTTTAAATTAGGTTCAAAACCCAACTTGGCAATTTCTATTAGATCTACGTGAATACCTAATGTTTTTGCCTGCTCTACATAGTTGTGAGCTAATGCATGATTAAAACTAGTATCGGATGGATGACCATTGATAACTACAATACGTTTAGAGACTTGAGACATATAGTGCCTTTATTGTCGCACAATAAGATATCAGTTGATATCTGAAATAAATATGTAGCAAAAATATCTCATAAAAATTAAGATATCAAGTGATATCTCAATTATTATTTATCTGACTCTTATGACTCTTTCTCGCAATGAAAAACAGATACAAACTCGACAACATCTCATTGACGCTGGGTTTGCTCTCATTTCTGAATTTGGTTATAACGCGGTATCTATCAGGAATCTTTCCAAACAGGCAGGCTATACTCAAGGTGCCTTTTATTCGAATTTCAACAATAAAGAAGAGTTTTTACTTGAGCTAATGCAGCTTCAATTCGCTAAAGAAAATTTACAGCTACAAGAAATCTTTACCAGCACCCCTTCAAATACGGAACAACTCATTGATTCATTGCGCCAATGGCTGACCGCTTTTTTTACAAACGATGAATGGCTTAAAATATCAATAGAACTACAACTGTTTGCTGCACGTGATATTACCTTCGCCGAGGAGTATCAAAAGGTTTGGAAAACTCATCAACAAGAAGTAACGAAGATTATGAAGCAATTCTTTTCTTTAACGGAGATAACTGAACCTGATGACTATGATTCTATTGTTATAGAGCTCGTATCATTAAGTTATGGGCTAGCTTTACAATATATGATTTTCAAAGATGATGTAGACCGCTACATTAATATCTTTATCAACACTTTAGTAAAAAGATTAGGTAATTTTTAAATTAATCTAAAAAATACAAAGAGCCGCTTAGTTGTTAAATAAGCGGCTCTAAGCAAAAGCTTAATTAATTATTGCTTCCCATCGTAAATTTGATCGAAGACAGCCCCATTTGCAAAGTGAGTTTTTTGAGCTTTAGCCCAGCCACCAAAAACATCATTAATTGTAAATAATTTAATTTTTGGGAATTGTGCTGCATATTTAGCAGCCACTTGCGCATTGCGTGGTCGGAAATAATGTTTAGCCGCCAACTCTTGCCCTAACGGTGAATATAAAAAGTTCAAATAGCCTTTTGCTAATGTTCGGTTGCCATCTTTATCTACGGTTTTATCTACAATTGCGACGGAAGGCTCTGCCAAAATTGAAATTGATGGGTAAACGATTTCATATTTATCTTTATCAGGTCCTTTAGTCGCCAATAAAGCTTCATTTTCCCATGATAATAAAACGTCACCAATTCCACGCTCAGCAAATGTTGTTAGCGAACCACGTGCTCCCGAATCAAGTACTTTTACATTGTGATAAAGTTTTTTAACTAACTCACGAGCTTTGGCATCATTTCCACCCGGTTGCTTTAAAGCATAACCCCATGCCGATAAATAGATCCAACGCGGTGCGCCCCCTGTTTTAGGATTAGGAGTGATAATTTCCACACCTGGTTTTGTTAAATCATTCCAGTCACGTATATTTTTCGGATTACCTTTCCGCACGAGGAATACAACAGTCGAAGTATAAGGTGCAGAATTATTTGGAAATTCTTTTTGCCAATTCGGTTGGATAAAACCTGCTTTCACAATCTCATCAATATCATTCGCTAACGCTAACGTTACAACATCGGCTTCAAGACCCGTAGCTACTGCCCGAGCTTGTTTACCAGATCCACCGTGCGACTGTTTAAACTCAACATCCTGACCTGTACGCTGTTTCCAAAACTTCCCAAAAGCCTGATTATATTCTTGATAAAATTCTCGGGTCGGATCATAAGAAACATTTAAAAAAGAAGTGGCGGCCTGAGCTGCTGTTGCCATTCCCAAGTACACTGCTACAGCCATTATTGATATTTTTTTCATTTACAAAATCCATCATTGGTTTTAGTTTTACTATATTTTTAATTTTATAATTTACAATCAATTACTTATATTAATATATTTTTTATTAATCTCTTTAAAATATATAGCTTAAGATGCCTAAATCATTTCATTTTTGAAATTTTTTGTAATTATGCTTACAACTTAATGAGGGCCTTCACTTTATCTACACATTAATTTGTTAAATAATGAAGCGTAAAGGATACACATGACCTACATTGGGGTCGACCAGATTAAAATATAGATAATTTTTGTAAAAAGTGTGACACAGTTCCACTTTTTTATTAAGATTTATGTTTAAATCGTAGCATTACCGTAATTTTACATTTCGTTAAACTCAAAAAATAGTTGAAATGTAATGAACTGAGGGGATGATTAATAATGAAAATTCATTATGGAAAAGCGTTAAGCTTAAGTTTGGTGCTGGGTTTAGCATCACAATTTTCTGCAGCAGCAGTACTTAAAGATACCCCAAATAAAACTGGGTCAGATAAGCAGACTTCGCTTATTGAAAAAGCTTTAGATCAACAGAAACGTAATCCTATTGTATTACCTTCTTCAGATGATGAGCTTAAGGTACTCAATACTATTCGCGTTACACCGACTCAAAATTTTCTTGCTGCACAACACGAACGTTTTTCACGTTTTGTTCAGGCAATCTTCCAGCCGCATGCTTCTTAAAATCTGAAACACCCCCTCTTCGTTTCAGTTTTAGCCCAGACTGACGTTAAATAAAACGTCAGAATACTGGGCTTTTTCGTTATAATAGTTTCAATTTTTATTTTGACCCATTACCTATGAAAGTTCGTACTCGTATTGCACCTTCTCCTACCGGTTTTCCTCATGTCGGCACTGCCTACATCGCTTTATTTAACATGTGTTTTGCGAAACAACATGGCGGAGAATTCATTTTAAGAATTGAAGATACAGACCAACTTCGCTCTACACCAGAATCTGAAAAAATGATTTTGGATTCATTGCGTTGGTTAGGTCTAAATTGGTCTGAAGGTCCAGATGTAGGTGGTCCTCATGCACCGTATCGCCAATCTGAACGTATGGGAATTTATAAGCAATACGCATTAGAACTTGTTGAAAAAGGTCATGCTTTTTATTGTTTCGCTACTGCTGAAGAACTAGACCAGATGCGTGCTGAACAACAAGCACGCGGTGAAACACCAAAATATGACGGTCGCGGGTTAAAACTTTCTCAAGAAGAAGTGACTCGTCGCTTGGAAGCGGGCGAACCCCATGTCATCCGTATGAAAGTACCTGAAGAAGGTATTTGTAAATTTAATGACTTATTACGCGGGGAAGTTGAAATTCCTTGGGCACAAGTCGACATGCAAGTTCTTCTTAAAAATGATGGGTTACCGACTTATCATTTAGCGAATGTGGTCGATGACCATTTAATGGAAATCACTCATGTATTACGTGGTGAAGAATGGCTTCCATCGGCACCGAAGCATCAGTTGCTTTACCAATATTTTGGTTGGGAAATGCCGACACTTTGTCACATGCCATTGTTGCGTAACCCAGATAAATCAAAATTATCTAAACGTAAGAATCCGACATCAATTAACTACTACCGCGATATCGGCGTTTTACCAGAAGCCTTATTAAACTATTTAGGCCGTATGGGCTGGTCAATGCCAGATGAGCGTGAAGTATTTACGCTACAAGACATGATGGATAGCTTTGATATTCAACGTGTTTCACTAGGTGGCCCAATTTTTGATGTTGAAAAACTGAATTGGTTAAATGGTCAATGGATCAAAGGTTTAACACCTGGCCAATTATTAGACCGTTTATTAACATGGAAAAGTGATCGCAGCACTTTAGAAGATATTGCAGCTGCCATTCAACCGCGTATTAATTTACTTTCAGAAGCTGTGAATTGGGCTGGTTTCTATTTTAACCATATGCCACAAATTACCGCTGAAATGTTTGAAAGCAAAAAATTGACTCAAGAACAGGTTCGTCAAAGTCTGCAATTTGCAATTTGGCGTCTTGAAGGCCAGTTTACTTGGAATAACGACACTGTTAGTCAGACCCTAATGGATCTTGCGAACCAGATGGAGATTAAATTACGCGATTTCATGCCAGCGTTCTTTATCGCAATTGCAGGTTCAACTAGTTCAACACCTGTAATGCAGTCGATGGTGACCCTTGGACCTGATTTAACTTTTGCTCGTTTACGCCGTGCCTTAGAAGTTGTGGGTGGACCAAGCAAGAAAGAAGTTAAAAATTGGGAAAAACTCAATGAGAGCCTAAAATTGCCTAAAAATGAAGCAACTAGCGAAGCTTAATTCATTTTTTTGTTGACGTGTGAGCGCATCCCCCCTAATATTGCGCTCACACAAACTGGGGTCATAGCTCAGTTGGTAGAGCGCTACAATGGCATTGTAGAGGTCAGCGGTTCGATCCCGCTTGACTCCACCACGCTCCTTTGTGTTTGCCTCATCAAGTCCCTATCGTCTAGAGGCCTAGGACATCGCCCTTTCACGGCGGTAACCGGGGTTCGAATCCCCGTAGGGACGCCATATTCTGCTTTAAAAATTATAAAAAGACTCTATCGTCACCTTACTGTTTATTCTTTATCTCTTTCTAGATTGCACATTTGTCTATTTTATCTAAAATAGCGTCTTTCTTAATTCTCTCAATGTGTAATATGCAGCCATCTGACAATCAACTAGATGCTCATCAGCATCAGAACAGTACTGCACCTTTAAAAAGAGCCATGAGTACTCGCCATCTTGTGATGTTATCACTAGGCGGAGCTATCGGAACTGGTCTATTTTTAGGTTCAGGGGAAGTCATTTCACAAACTGGAGCTATTGGCGCAATTATTGCCTATATACTTGGTGGCGCGATCGCTTATATGGTCATGCTTTGCCTAGGAGAGCTTGCTGTACACATGCCTGTTTCAGGCTCTTTTGGTGCTTATGCCAAAAAATATATTAGTCCTAGTACTGGCTATATGATTTCTTGGATGTACTGGCTGACCTGGACGGCAACGCTTGGAACTGAGTTCACAGCTGCGGCATTACTCATGCAGGAATGGTTCCCACATATTTCAATGTGGATCTGGACAATTGTTTTTGCAATCACTATTTTTGGCTTAAATATTAGTTCAACTCGCATTTTTGCCGAGTCTGAGTTTTGGCTCGCTCTTGTTAAAGTCATTACCGTGATTGCTTTTATTGTGCTCGGCCTACTAGCAATTTTTGGTTTAATTCCTTTTCATGGCAGCCAAACTGCACCGCTATTTAGTAACCTTACAGCGCAAGGCTGGTTCCCACATGGTTTAATTCCTATTTTCACCACCATGCTGATTGTTAACTTTGCTTTCTCAGGCACAGAATTAATTGGCGTAGCAGCAGGTGAAACCAAAGATCCAGCTCAGAATGTACCCAAAGCAATTAATGCTGCGATTTGGCGTCTTCTTATTTTCTTTGTGGGTACCATTATTGTTATTAGCGCTTTGCTTCCCTTCCAGCTTGCAGGTTTAGGCGGTGAAAGCGTAAGTAGCAGTCCATTTGTTACTGTATTTAATTATATTGGCATTCCATATGCGGATGACATTATTCGATTTGTAATTATTACCGCTCTGCTTTCAGCAGCAAACTCAGGACTTTACGCTGCTTCACGTATGATGTGGTCACTGTCAGAACAAAAATTATTACCTAGCGTATTCTCTAAACTTTCAAGAAGTGGGACACCTATTGTTGCTCTAGTTGTAACAATGTTTGGAGCAATTCCTGGTTTGTTATCAGAGCAATTTGCACCAGAGACTATTTTTAAGAATCTACTCGGTGTAGCTGCTTTTACCATGGTTATTGTCTGGATGAGCATCTGTTTAAGTCAGTTCAATTTCCGCCGCCAATGGTACAAATCTGGCCATACTGTTAAAGACTTACAATATGCCGCTCCATTATTCCCTATCGTTCCAATTTTAGGTTTTATTTTCTGCTTTATTACTTGCTTAAGTATGGCTGCAGACCCTGAAATGCGTGCTGGTTTTGTGGGCTGTCTTATTTTTACAGCTTTATGTTATGTCAGCTATTTTATTTTTTACCGCAATAAAACCTAATTCGCTTTGATTGAATTAAAGTGTAGCAAAAAGCTACACTTTTTTTTGCCTACATACTGGTTTTATATAACGTACCGTTGTAGATTAAAATTTATATTAAAAACAATTCCTTGTATAGAATGAAAATTATATTTATCCACGGGATGAATCAACAGAATTACACTGCTCATCGCTTAAAAGAGCATTGGCTAAAAGTATTTAAGCTTGGCCTAAAACAGATGCCTTGCAAAGTTAACGTGCGCGATCTTCATATTCATATGCCATTTTATGGCGACCTAATGACTAAATATCGATTAAGCAATCAATTAGACCTCAACACGTTATTACCTAAGTCATTTTTAAATAATTATTTACCCATTCATTTACATCCCCATAATCCCCCTGCTAAAGAGCACACTCCATTTGTTCCTTTATTGCTACCAGCAACTGACTCCGCTGAAAAAAGCTTTTCAGAACGAATCTATCTGACCTCTCAGCTCGTAAAAGACCGCCTACTCAAAGAGTTGGTTGTTCTGTTAAATAACTTCCCTAAATTACATGAGAGCTTGATACAACAGTTTCTGATTGAGACTTATATGTACTTATCTAATCCTGAATTTATGGAGGAAGTAAATGAACGGATTTTAAAGAAAATGCGAGAAGATGAAGATTATATTGTCGTTGCGCACTCTCTCGGCTCGGTTATTGCCTTTAACCTCCTTTCAAATCCTGCATATCGGTTCTCAATTAAACGATTTATAACGTTAGCTTCTCCTTTATCTTTTCGCGTAATTCAAAGTAAGCTTCCGATTCCAATTGTTAGGCCATCATGTATTCACGGTGATTGGTTTAATTTTTACTCTCAAGACGATTTTCTAACTGCATTTCCACTATGTGAGGCCCCATTTAATTTTGATCCTCCAATTATTAATCAGAAAATTTATACCTTTGCCAACCAGCCGCATGAGATTTTAGGTTATCTACAACATCCGTCTGTTATAAAGGCAATTATTGAGCCTTTTCAGAAAAATGAAGGATAAATGTATATATTTTCCACAATTAGAGTTATTTTTAATCGGTTGACTGTTTTTTTTAATATTTCTTCAGAAAACTATTTGACACTTTTATTAAATCGACCTAATATACGCCCACCTCTGAAACGTCCCTATCGTCTAGAGGCCTAGGACATCGCCCTTTCACGGCGGTAACCGGGGTTCGAATCCCCGTAGGGACGCCAATAATTTTTTCAGATGTATGCCTCACATATGTCCCTATCGTCTAGAGGCCTAGGACATCGCCCTTTCACGGCGGTAACCGGGGTTCGAATCCCCGTAGGGACGCCAAATTCTAAAAAGCCACTGCATAACGTCAGTGGCTTTTTTTTACCTAAAAAAAGCCAATCAATGATCAGCTTTTACTATGCTCTATGAGCTTGCAATTCCCACTTGTACTTCGAGGCGCCCCGACTGTACCCGTAGTCCTCTAATTTCAAATTGATCTACCAATTGTTGGACCAACTCTCGACTTTCTCTCAAAATATTCAAACCAGGTAAAATACTAAAATCTGTCAGACTCAAAAGCTTTTCAACCATCCAAGATCGGTTATTAATAAAGTCAATAAATCCTGCCTGCTCTAGGTCAATAAACCACATCCGGTGGCCATCACGCTGGATACCCGGAATATCACCAATCAAATGGTTAATAAGTGATGGGATGGGTAACATATTTACGACTTCAAAACCAACTCGACCAATACGGCGCACAGCCCAGTTTGACAGCGTTCCTCCATGACGAATCTGGACATCAAGACTTTCATCCATTTGACGTAGGCGCAAAAATTTTTCTTGCCCAATACGACATTCCAATACTTTAAAATCTAAACTTAAACGGTACATGAAACGATGATAATGCCCATCGATCTCGACTTGGAAACTGTCATTGCCGCACTTAATTTTAATATCATCAATTTCAGAGCGATCAATGCGCTTACGGATTTGATTATTTAATAACATTTCAGGTAAGTACAAAGTTAAGGTACTCTTGCCCAAGAATGTACGCGCCATTATCAATGCAACTTGGCGTGCGGTTTCACTGGTTTCAGACACCATATCTCGTACAGTGCCAGCCGCCAGATTTGTCATTCCAACAACTCCACGTCTGGTGTGGGTAGTCACTTGATCGAGCGCGTCTAAAGCCGCGTCAGCAACCTCTGCAATATTACGTGTTGTGTCGCTAGCAAACCCAACTGCATCTTGGGCATGTTGCAATGTCTTATGCAGTAATCGACGAGATAATGACGGTTTTGCGGTATCTGGGGTAGCTAAAACCGATGCTGTCGTTGTAGGCTGCGACTTATTGTCATCTTGTTGACCCAAGTCCCTCTCTCCTTTTTATATTTATTCCACGTCCTATTTATGAGTATTTAAGCTCATTTATAGTGCTAATCACACTTCATTTTTCTGTAGATTAGCATGCTCTACAATATTATTTTAATTTTTATGTGTACGAATAAATCATCAGTTTTTTATATTTCTTTGTTTATTCATAAGTAATTTTTCTGCTAACTCATAGCACGTCATCGATATCTTACAAATTTTTTTCTTTTCCGACATTTCCGTTAGAATAGATTCAAACTAAATGTGGAGTTCTCATGCAATATCGTTGCCCTCAATGTCAAAGTGTTAAAATCATGCCTGTAAGCCAAGGCATGAACAGCGTAAAACCAGCAGTTCCTAAAAGCCTTGCTATCTTAATTCCAGCACTTTTTATGCTTTTACTCTTGGTTGTGATTAGCATTTTTATGTGGATTTTTGGCAATGGCGCAGGTAGCACTCTTCAAATTGCAACAGTAGTTGTTTTTGTTGTGACTGTAGGAGCAGGTTTTATGTTTTGGCGTGATTTGCCGGACTTCAAACTGTCTATGCAAGCATTTATGCAGTCACAAAAACATTGGAAATGCCGTGACTGCAATCACGAATGGGAAATTTAAAAAAGTGTTCACATCAGCTTAATGCTGATGTGAATGTTCTTTGTCATCATGCTCGTGTGAAGCATGTTGAGCAATATGCTGGCAATTGATCTCGGCATCGTCTTCAATTTGCAAGGTCACTTCGCCAATACCATGTTCATGAGAAAGCATTTCAACAGCATCTTGATAGAGCTTGGTACGATCTGCTTGAGGCGCAAATAAGTGCACCGTTAAATGGATATTTTTAGAAGTAATCGCCCACACTTTAAGTTGGTGAATACTCTCCACACCATTTAAAGAAAGCAGATCTGTACGTAACTTCTCAATATCCACTTCTTCTGGCACACCTTCGAGTAAAATATTAATACTTTGTTTAAGTAAAACCCATGTTCTTGGTAATACCCAAAAGCCAATCAGTACCGCAATAATCGTATCGACCCAGTACCAGTTGGTGAAGTAAATGATGAGTGCCCCGATGATAACGCCGACTGAGCCTAGCGCATCACTCAATACCTCCAGATAAGCACCTTTCACATTTAAACTGCTATTGGCACTCGACATGAGAATTTTCATTGAGATGAGATTAATCACCAAACCAATGGTCGCCACAATGAGCATTCCTATACTTTGAATTTCAGGTGGCTTAGAGAAGCGGATATAGGCCTCATATAAAATATAAATTGCCACCACAAAAAGCATGAGTGCATTAAATAAAGCAGCCAGAATTTCAAAGCGCTGATAACCGAAAGTGCGTTTATTATCAGCAGGACGTTTGGAAATTTGAATAGCGACCAAAGCAATTGCCAAAGCAGCTGCATCTGTAAACATATGCGCAGCGTCAGAAAGCAATGCCAAACTTTGTGTGATTAAACCTGCAATGACTTCAACAATTAAAAACGTTGTCGTAAGCGCTAAAGCAATCGTTAACTTCTTAGCATTACCTTCAGTCACTACAGCATGACTATGATCATGACCATGATGTCCACCCATTTTGCGGACTCCTTTTTATTTATCTTTATGGTGAGTTAAAAGTAACAATGAAGACACCATTACCTTTAACTCTTTCAAACACTCTTTTGAATTGACTCTATCATCAAAAAAGATATCTCAAATCGATGACATTATGAATGTTCAACACTTTTCGTCTTGCCTTCATTCATCCATCGATAAATAACTGGTAATAAAACCAGCGTTAATATCGTAGATGAAATAATGCCACCGATTACTACAGTTGCCAAAGGTCGCTGTACTTCTGCACCAGTTCCAGTTGCTAAAGCCATTGGAATAAAACCTAGTGACGCGACACAAGCCGTCATGAGTACAGGTCTTAAACGCAAGATCGCTCCATTCCATGTTGCAGTTTGAATATCAAATTTTTCTCTAAGCTCTTTAATAAAGCTCAGCATCACCAGACCATTCAAAACAGCGACACCTGATAAGGCAATAAACCCAACACCAGCCGACATGGAAAGCGGAATATCTCTTAGCCACAGAGCAATAAGACCACCTGACAAAGCAAATGGCACACCACTAAAGACCAACAGGCTTTCTTTAACATTATGGAATACAGCCATAAGTAGAATGAAAATCATAGCAAGCGCCAATGGAACAACAATTTTCATTCGGGCAGCAGCTGACGCTAGATTTTCAAACTGACCGCCATATTCCAACCAATAACCCGCTGGCAGTTGTTCTTTTGCGAGTGTTGTTCTTAACTCTTGAACAAATGATCCTAAGTCACGGCCTTCTACATTTGCAGTAATAATGACACGGCGCTTACCATTTTCACGTCCCACCTGATTTAAACCTGATGTACGTTCAACTTTAGCGACATCTTGAAGCTGGATCAGTCCACCATTTGGTAGCTGAATCGGAAGTTGAGCTAAGTTTTGGATGGTACGCTGCTGGTCTTCTAAGCGAATTTCAAAATCGAATCGTCTATCGCCTTGTAAAATTTGCCCAACATTTTGTCCACCGACACTTGCCGCCACAATATCTTGAATGGCTTTTGCAGATAGTCCGTATTGCGCAGCCAGAGGTCGGTTAATTTCAACACTCAGCACCGGTAAACCGCTCGTTTGTTCTACCTTAACCGCGGTAGCACCTGAAATTTTTTGTACTTTCTGAGCGAGTGCTTGAGCCTGCTCATTGAGTACTTGCATATCATCGCCAAAAACCTTGACACCAATATCACTCCGGATCCCTGAAATTAGCTCATTAAAGCGCAGCTCGATCGGTTGAGAGAACTCACTGTTATTACCTGGTAATGTCGCTAAAAAAGCTTCCATACGTGAACGCAGCTCAGCCAGCGTCTCTTTAGAGTTTAGCCATTGATCATGCGGTTTAAGTAAAATAACTGCATCAGAGATATTTGGCGGCATCACATCCGTTGCAACCTCAGCCGTTCCTGTTCGAGCAAAAACAGCTTTTACCTCGGGAAAGTTTTTCAAAATGAGTTTTTCAGTATTTTCCTGCATTCGCAGTGATTGCTCGAGCCCAGTACTCGGTGAACGCATTTGCTGTAAGGCAAAATCACCTTCGCTGAGTTGTGGAGCAAATTCACTGCCCATTTGGGTAGCTAACACGCCTGTGAGCACTAAAATACTTAATGCAAAACTAACAACCACTATCTTAAGCTGATAAGCCTGATCGAGGACATCTCGGTATTTCTGCTTTAAAAGCAACATCCAACGTGTTTCTTTTTCTTTCACTTCACCTGTAACAAAAAGAGCAACTGCGGCAGGTACAAATGTCACAGAAAGAATCATGGCACCCAATAATGCCATCACCACAGTCATTGCCATTGGATGGAACATTTTGGCTTCAACACCAGATAAAGCAAAAATAGGTAAATAGACCACCAAAATAATCATTTGCCCAAAAATAAGAGGTCGACGGGCCTGTTTTGCTGCAAGGAATACTTCTTTGAATCGCTCAGCCCGTGTAAGAGGTCGATGTAAAGCATGCTGTGCTTCTGCTAGACGTCGAATACAGTTTTCTACAATAACAACTGCACCATCTACAATAATCCCAAAATCAAGTGCTCCTAAGCTCATGAGGTTGGCACTAATGTTTTGTTCAGCCATACCTGTAAGGGTAAATAACATCGAAAGTGGAATAACACAGGCTGTGATTAAAGCAGCTCGAAAATTTCCTAGGAAAATAAACAAAATCACAATAACCAGAATTGCACCTTCAACAAGGTTCTTCTGTACGGTTGCAATTGCTTTGTTTACTAAACTTGTTCGGTCATAAACCGTTTCGATTTCCACACCTTTAGGTAATGTAGGCTGAATTTCCTTAATTTTGGTATCAACCGCCTGAGCAACGGTACGGCTATTTTCTCCCATCATCATCATGGCAATGCCTAGAACCGTTTCCTCACCGTTGTAAGTTGCAGCTCCTGTTCTTAAATCATGCCCAATAGAAACATTTGCCACATCGGCCACGCGAATTGGTAACCCATTTTTGGTGCTCACTGTAATGTTTTGAATATCTTCAACACTACTTAGCATGCCCGGCACACGAACGGTGAGTTGCTCTCCGTTTTCTTCAATAAAACCCGCACCGCGATTTTCATTATTTTCTTGCAGAGCAGTTTGAAATTCATTGATTGAAATCTGAAGCTGCTGCAACCGTTTTAAATCAGGGGACACAATATAAGTTTTATTGTAGCCACCGATACTGTTAATTTCTGCCACGCCTTTCACACGCTGCAATTGAGGACGTACAATCCAGTCCTGAATTTCACGTAAATCCATGGCTGTATAGGCTGTGCCATCTGCTTTCTTAGCGCCTGATTTTGCTTTTACCACCCATTGATAAATTTCACCTAAACCTGTTGAAACAGGAGACATGACTGGATCAACTGATTCAGGCAGTTGCCCGTCCGCCTCTTGTAAACGCTGGTTAATCAGTTGTCTTGCCCAATAAATATCGGTTCCATCTTTAAAAATGATGGTGACTTGGGAAAGCCCGTAACGTGAAATAGAGCGGGTTTGTTCCAGATTAGGAATTCCAGCCATCGCATTTTCAATAGGATAGGTAATCCGCTGTTCAACCTCTAAAGCGGTATAACCATTGGCTTGAGTATTAATCTGGACTTGCGTATTAGTAATATCTGGAACTGCATCAATAGGAAGCTTTTGATAACTCCAGATCCCAACTCCAATCCAAGTCAGTACAAATAGCATGACCCAAATGGCATTTTGAATAGCAAACTGAATAACTCTATCAAACAACCCTTCTGGTTTGGGTAGCTCAGGTTTATTAATGTCCATGCTCCGCCTCTCCCTTTTCCAGTTCGGATTTCAGCAAGAAGCTACCTTCTGCCACATAGCGCTGGCTTGGATTAATACCTTTTACAATTTCGACCCACTGACCATCTTTAGAACGTTGCCCCAACTGCACAGTGACAGGTTCAAATTCAAAGCCTGTTTTAACCATTTTTGGGGTAAAGATAACGTCTTTACCTTCGACTTGTTGAATCGCCTGAGCTTTTACACGGGTCACTTTTTGCGTTGTACCTGAAGAATTCAGCTCAACATTAACCATTAAGTTTGGACGCAATTCACTACTATTTGCCAAGACCTTAGCACGTACTTGTAAACGCCCCGTTTGAGCATCGGCTTCAGTTGTTAAACTTTGAACTTGAGCGTTAAATGCATTTCCAGTTTGTAAAGATTTAAATTCAATCTGCTGATTTGGCTGTAAATTCAGATTTGCGGTGCTTGGTAAAATAAACTCCAGCCACAACTGATCAAGCTGATTAATAATAAAAAGCTGGTCTGCTAGCTGTACGTTTTCACCTACCACAATATCTTTATTACTCACCATCCCAGCAATTGGCGCTGTTAAGGTATAGCGCCCTCCTGAGCCCGAACCCGCCCCGAATGCACTTAGACGTGAGCGAGCTGCTTTCACTTGAATTTGTGCTTGTTGATAGGCGTTATAAGCTCGTTGATAATCTTGTTTAGCAGAAATCCCTTGAGACCATAAGCTACGTTCACGTTCATAGTCCTGACGCGCTAAATCAAGATTAGACTGTGCAATTTGCAAATTTGCTTGTTGATCGACCAGATCTGGAACCAATAAGCTTGCGAGAGCCTGCCCTTTTTTAACCTGTTGCCCCAATTCAACATATACCGCTTCGACACGACCACTAAAACTTGGCGAGACATGGGCTTGTCGGTCTGTATTTACAACTAATTTTGCTGGATAAGTTTGAAGTTGAGGAACTTCACCTAATTCAGCTTGTTCAATTTTTAAATTTTGTTCCTGCATTTGCTGAGCAGTGAGTAGCAGTGGTTTTTCACCTTCTTCGTGGTGTCCTTCACCCTCTTCTTCAGCATGCCCGTGACCTTCCGATGCTTCAGAAGAGTTAGATTTATTTTTTGAATTTAAAACCAGTAAACCAATTAATAGTGCAGTGATTGCAGCAATCACCCCGACCCAAAGCCATTGAGAATTTTTCTTTAAATTTGTCGACATTATTATTCTCCTGCCTGAGTTGGGAATGTTTGACTTTGTTGCCAAGCACGTTGATTGAGTTGCATTAAGGCATCTTTCGCCATGATTTTTTCTGGTTCTAACCCAAGACGTAAACTTTGAATTTCAATTGAATTTTGCCAAGCTTGTTTTAATAGCTCGACTTTACGTAAGCGCACGTCTTGCAATTGCATGGTGGCTTGCTGAACATCAGTAACGGCGAACTTACCCAAACGGAAACCTTGCAATGTTTTTTGCTGAACTTGAATAGCAAGAGGAACTTGCTGATCATTCAGTTGTTTAAACTGGATGCGTAAACCTTTTAACTCTGACATTAGGGTTTCAATATCAACCTGATTTTGCTGTCGATAAAAGCTTTGCTGACGTTGAGATAGCTCTTGTTTGGCCTGAGCAATCTTGATTCCGTATTGCTGGCGATTAAAAAGATTTAAAGGAATTTCCACACCTAAACGAATTTGGTTATCTGTACTCTGTTCTGGAGAACGAGTGTTATTAACACCCAAAGTTACAGTAGGTTGCGGTCTTGCTTTTGCTTTAAGCTGTTGAATATTGGCTTGCTGAGCAAGAGCATCTAGCTGGAAAGAACGCTCTAATAAATTATTTTGCGCATCTTGGCTTGGTTCTAGATTCGCTGCCAATGCCCATAACTGATTTGGACTTTGGAATAACTGAAACTGACTTGAACCACCTCCCCATAAGTTCACCAATTGTTGTTTCGCAACTTGAAGTTTTAAATCGACTTGTTGATATAAACGCTGATTTTCCAAGTGAGACATCCGCACTCGATCTACATCAACTTGCGCAATACTTCCTGCTTGATAACGCTTTTCCGATGCCAACAAATTTTCTTGGCTGACTTCTAGCTGCTCTGCAATAAGAGACTTTTCAAGCTCAAGCAAAGCCACTTGTGACCAGAAATATTTAACGATTAATCCAAGTTCAGCTTGATAACGCTGCTCGGCCAAATCAATTTTTGATATTTCCACTTTTGCTAAGTTTTGTGCAGCCTTACGTTGTCCAAAAATATCTAAAGGCTGAGAAATACCAATCGCAAGTTCTTTTTCTTGATCATTTTGGAAGCCAGTTTGTTCAATGGAAAGACTTGGGTTGGCCCATAAACGACTTTGCTTTAAATTGGCCTCAGCCATTTGCTGCTGTGCTTGCCAAACACCTTGCTGACTTTGATATTTTTGTACCTGCTCTAAGGCTTGGTCAAAAGTAAAGGCTGCTTTTTGAATATAACGTTCTTGTTGAATCTCAGACTGAGCCATCGCTACTTGTCCAACCAATAGCATGGCAACAGATAAGCTTGAGATTGTTAGAACCTTTTTTAACGTTATCTTAACGTTACTCTCTAAGTGAGAAGTAGAATCCACTCGAGTTGAAAAAATAGAAGACATGTTTTTGCCCCGCAATAAATAAGAGATGCGGTGGGCTTGTTTTGGCTACCCCACCTATAGCGGGGTTAAAACAGGAGGAGGTTTTAAAGCAGTAAGATGGGGCGACTGGTAAGAATTAGACCAGTGATAAATTTGCGAGAGTTCCTGCACATGCACAACAGGTGTTTCAGCTTGCTTTGCAACTTCAGTCATCACCACATGAAAACATGAAGGCAAATGATCATGATGATCTTGCAAACTTAAAGGCGCTTTATGAGGGGTGTTTCCGGCATCTTTCTGTTCAGTATGAGCTTGATGTGAAGCTTGATATACATCTAAAGCTGCATGATGCCCGAAATGATGCAATGCTTTTTCCTGATTTTCATGCGCGCAAAATGCAGCTGCCACATTCCATAAACTCTGGAATATGAGCAAACTAAACAAGACGGACATAAAAATTGCGGAACGTGGCAAAAGCGCACCATTGAACTAAAAAGTTGAACAAAGGCACTATAACAGGCTCTAGGCATGTAATAAAATTACAAAACCTCGATTCATAAATCTCCGTTTTTTAATTTAGAACTTATCTCACTCTATACGAGACAAAAATAATTTCTTTTGAGTAACCTTTATGTACAAGCTTTTTTCTGCATCTATATTAACAATTTGTCTGGGCTTAACAGGCTGCGCGACTAATATGTTGTCCACTGCTTTACCAAATGAAACAACTGAAATTAAAACAATCACTTTAAAAACCGATCAAATTATTGCATTAGGCCAAGCAGTTAAAAATGAGCAAGAACAAGGCCTTGTGTTTATTGGTCAAGATTATAATTATTTAATGAATGACGGTAGCTCAAACCTTTTAAATATTATCAAAAGCATTCCAGCAGAGCAGAGAACAATAAAGACTCCATCACCGCTTGTACTTGAGATGGATGATTCCACCCATTTCCATGGAGAAATAACGATTCGTTATAATATCCCTACCTCCCAAATGGATGAAAAGCAAAAGGAACTTTTAAAGACCTTAGGTTTTAAAAATCAATTCATGGCAATCGAAAATCAACAACAAGTTTTTTATCCTTTCACCATCATCCGCTTTAAAGGAAAGATTTATCAAAAAGCAGAGAATCAAAAAATTCAACAGCAACTCTCAGTTCCCTATCCAGTCGCTTTACAGCAAAAAGATGAAATAACCAAGAAACATCCGTTTAAACGTGTAACACGCATGGCGTTATATCCTTTAGCAATGACCTTTGACGTGATTACGGTAGCTCCATCATTAATATGGTCAGATTTACATGGTGACTTTAATAAATAAGATCTTTCAATCTTAAAATAAAAAACCAGCCCTTAGGCTGGTTTTGTTTAAAAAAATTTCTTTTGTTTGATATTTATAACTTTTAATTAAATGCTCTAGTCAAAATAAATTGGAGAAAAAATTAAAAAATATAGTTTTCTATTTTTGAAAACTCGGTCATACGCTAGGTATAAAGAGAAGCTCTAAACTAATCTTCTTAATATAAAAACACGTGTAACTTTTATGTAAGCCAAAACTTCATTATTTTTCATCCAAAGTCGCTATATCACATTTACAAAAAAAAACATAAGATTTCAATATAAGGGACTAGCTTAAAAGTGTGAGTCAATTCAATCAAATTGAGGAACAAGGGAGACTATCATGAATATGAAATCAATCAAGCATGGGCTTAATCACTTGTTTGCTTTTGAAAACTTGCCAACTGATATGCATTCGCAAGCTGTAGATGAAATTGAACAAGGCTTACGCTTTGAAGAGTTAGCCGTACAAGATCATGAACGTATGCAAAATTGGTTAGATATTACTCCAAACGACCGCAATGCAATGTGGTGCTATCTCCGTGCAGCTTTAAGAGGTAACGCCGATGCTTCATTTAAACTCGGTATTGGTTATCTTAATGGTCAATTTGGCCTAGATAAAAATTATAGTGAAGCTGAAAAATGGCTGAAAAAAGCAGCCAGTCAAGGTCACCCCGATGCGGAGCATCGCTTACAAGAAGCTTTTAGTAAACTAGCTTTCTCATAAAACAAAAAACCAGCCCTTAGGCTGGTTTTTTCAATTAGCAGAGATTAACCGCTAATTTTTTTGTATTTCGTACGTTTTTGAACAGCGTCATCACCTAAACGTGACTGACGATATGCTTCGTATTCTGCATAGTTACCCGCGTAGAATTCTGGCTGTTCATTTTCAAATGACAAGATATGTGTCGCAATACGGTCGAGGAACCAACGGTCATGCGATACCACCATTACCGTACCTGGGAATACAAGAATTGCATCCTCAAGCGCACGTAAAGTTTCAATATCCAAGTCGTTCGATGGCTCATCCAGTAAGATCACGTTTGCACCCATCTGTAAGATCTTCGCAAGTTGTAAACGGTTACGTTCACCACCAGACAATTCACCTACACGTTTTTGCTGATCTTGACCTTTAAAGTTAAAACGGCCAATGTAGGCACGTGACGCGATTTCGTAATCACCAATTTTTAAGATATCTAAACCGCCAGAAACTTCTTCCCAAACAGTTTTATTATTATCTAAAGTGTCACGAATCTGACCAACATAAGCCACTTTAACTGACTCACCTAAGGTCACAGTACCTGTATCAGGTTGCTGTTCACCAGTCATCATACGGAATAAAGTCGTTTTACCCGCACCGTTTGGACCAACGATACCAACAATCGCTGTTGGAGGTACGGTAAACGTTAAGTTTTCGTACAACAAGCGACCATCGAATGATTTACTGATACCTTCAACTTCCACCACTTTGTTACCCAAACGTGGGCCAGGTGGAATATAGATTTCAGACGTTTCATTACGTTGTTGGAATTCTTTAGAGTTAAGCTCTTCAAAACGTTCCATACGTGCTTTGTTTTTCTTTTGCTGACCTTTCGCATTTGAACGAACCCATTCAAGTTCTTTTTTCAATGCTTTAGCAAAAGATTCTTCTTGTTTCTGCTCTTGTTCTAAACGCGCATTCTTTTGTTCTAACCAAGAAGAATAGTTTCCTTGATAGGGAATACCCATACCACGGTCAAGTTCAAGAATCCACTCAGCCACGTTATCCAAGAAATAACGGTCATGCGTAATCGCAACGATAGTACCTGGGAAATCTTTCAAGAAACGTTCTAACCAAGTTACAGATTCTGCATCTAAATGGTTCGTCGGTTCGTCCAGAAGTAACATATCTGGTTTCGAAAGCAATAAACGGCACAGTGCAACACGACGACGCTCACCACCAGAAAGTAATGTTACGTCTGCATCCCAAGCTGGAAGATTCAAAGCATCCGCAGCAATTTCAAGCTGGTTATTTAGGTTGTGCGCATCCCAAGCATGGATAATTGATTCTAATTTTTCCTGCTCTTTTGCAAGTGCATCAAAATCTGCATCTGGGTCTGCATATTCTGCAAAAACCTGATCAAGACGCTCTAATGCATCTAAAGCTTCACGCACGCCATCTTCAACGTTACCACGAACGTCTTTAGTTGGATCAAGCGGTGGTTCTTGCTCTAAATAGCCGATTTTAATTCCAGGTTGTGCACGAGCTTCACCAGAGAAATCTTTATCTACGCCAGCCATAATACGAAGCAGGGTAGATTTACCTGCACCGTTCAAACCGAGTACACCAATTTTGGCACCCGGGAAAAATGATAAAGAGATGTCTTTTAAGATTTCGCGCTTTGGCGGAACCATTTTAGACACTCGGTTCATCGTATAAATATATTGGGCCACGCAGGACTCCTCAATTGAAAAACCAATACATCGCATAAGCGATAAATAATCGCGCGTATTATACGCTGAAAACCTCATTGACTTGAAGTTATGATTTCCATCGTACGGATTTATCAAACAATTTTCTTTTTCAATAAGTTGCAAAATGTTTATGTATAAGATTTATACAGCGTTTCAGCGTATATTTTTCTATCTTTATTCCTAAAATTAGAAAACAAACCAGAATTTCTGCAATTTTCAATATGAATTTTAGGCTAGACTCGCTCAATATTTAACTCACGAAGATGAAGTAATCATGACTTATAAAGATGAAACCTTAGCAATCCATGCCGGTTACTCACCAGAAGCAACCACAAAAGCTGTGGCGGTTCCTATTTATCAAACTACTTCTTATGCATTTGATAACACACAACACGGTGCCGATCTTTTTGATTTAAAAGTTCAGGGTAATATTTATACCCGTATTATGAACCCGACCACTGCTGTACTTGAGCAACGCCTTGCTGCAATCGAAGGTGGGATTGGTGCTTTAACTCTAGCTTCTGGAATGGCAGCAATTACTTACTCAATTCAGACGATTACCGAAGCTGGAGACAATATTGCTTCCGTCTCAACCTTGTATGGCGGAACGTATAATCTATTTGCCCATACCTTACCCAAACAAGGCATTGAAGTTCGCTTTTTTGATTATCAAAAACCTGAAAGCTTACGTAATTTAATTGATGATAAAACTAAACTTGTTTTTGTCGAGTCGATTGGTAACCCACTCGGAAATATCATCGATTTAGAAGAAATTTCAAAAATCGCACATGAATATGGTGTACCTGTCATTGTTGATAATACGGTTGCCACCCCTGCTTTATTAAAACCATTTGAATATGGTGCCGATATCGTCATTCATTCACTTACTAAATATATCGGTGGACACGGCAATAGCATTGGTGGAGCAATTGTAGATAGCGGTAAATTCCCTTGGGGTAAATATCCAGAACGTTTTAAAGTTTTGAATACACCAGACCCAAGCTATCACGGGGTTAATTATGTCGAAGCTTTAGGTGAGGCTGCTTATATAGCACGAGCTCGCGTTGTACCATTACGCAATACAGGCGCGGCAATTAGCCCACTGAGTGTTTTCTTGATTTTACAAGGTCTCGAAACTCTAAACCTCCGCATAGAGCGTCATACTGAAAATGCTCAAAAAATTGCGGAATATTTACAGACTCATCCAAAAGTAAAATGGGTCAACTACGCAGGATTAAAAGATCATCCACAGCATCAGCTTGCTCAAAAATATGTAAAAGGTAAACCTTCTGCAATTTTATCTTTCGGTGTGCAAGATGGTCTCGAAGGCGGTGCTCGCTTCATCGATGCACTTCAGCTATTTACTCGTCTTGTAAATATTGGCGATGCAAAAAGTTTGGCGTGTCATCCTGCAACGACGACTCATCGCCAGCTTAATGAACAAGAACTTAAATCTGCTGGTGTAAGCGAAGATATGGTACGTCTTTCAATTGGAATTGAGCATATTGATGACTTAATTGCCGATTTAGACCAAGCACTTTCAGCTGTATAACTTTTAAACTATTCAACAAGCCTCTGGAAATAGAGGCTTTTTTATTTGTCTTTATTCAAATTCAGATGAAGTCTGCACTCATCTACAATAATAATTTGATCTATTCGCACAAGATAGATAATTCAAAGCAAAGAATGAGAAATAAATCTAGCCCGATAGGTGCTAGGACTAAGCCCTACACAATTTCTAAACCGAGTCCGGAAAGTGACAGGAGAATTAAAACCACAGCTTAAAGAAATATCTTCAATGGATTGTGAGGATGTCTCCAGTAACTCTTGAGCCCGTTGTATACGCATGGTAAGCAGCCACTGTAATGGTGTAGTTCCAATCTGATCGCGGAAACGTCGTGCGAATGTTCTTGGGCTCATATTTGCTTTGTAAGCAAGTAATTTAATATCAATTTCCTCATTCAAATGTGCCCTCACCCATTCCAGTACTGGAGCCAAACTATCACGAGTCTCTGGTAATTCATGTTGAATAAACTGTGCTTGCCCTCCCTCACGATTTAAGGGAGCTACGGCAAGCTTTGCAGCATGAGCAGCCACTGTTTGACCATAATCCCGACGCACAAGATGTAAACACATATCCAGTCCAGATGAGGCTCCGGCTGAAGTTATAAGACGTCCTTCATCAATGAACAGTACATTTGGGTCGACCTTGATCTTGGGGTATCGAAGAGCCAACTCCTCTGCAAGAACCCAATGGGTTGTAGCTCGATATCCATCAAGAAGTCCCGTTTCTGCTAGAACAAATGCCCCGGAACAAATTGAAGCAATTCTTGCTCCTTTTTTCCACGCTTTGAGAATGGCTGTCAGTATCTTGGGATTAAGAGTCTTTTTAGGATCTTTAATACCGGGAATAATAATAGTGTCTGCATCAATAAGATGATCAAGCCCAAAATGGGCATGAAGTGTAAATGCCCCTGTATTTACATGCTCTGCTTCACCACAAACTTTTACACAGTACCCCGCCTCACCATTTAATAACCGTACGAAGCCAAAGGCCTCACATGGAATACCCAAGTCAAATGGGATGAAATCATGCAAAGCAAGAATAGCTATCGTATGCATGGATAAAGGCTCTATTAATAAACTTTTCTTATTTTGGCAGATATCAAATTGGCAGTAAATGAACGATTATTGTCATTCCTGCCACTCATAACAATAGGTTAATACTGACAGAATTACTCGTAGTAATTTTTATGTCAAAACTATGAATGGAAAAACTATTCCCTCAGCTCAGCTTGTCTATTTTCAAAATATAGAATGAATAGTTATCTTCCCCCATTCTTAGTATCGATAAATTAAATCTTCAAATGGGGTAAATACGGATCAATAAATATGGCTAATCCGAAAGCACACAATATTACTCAATTTCAAAAATTGAAATTTTTTTCATTATTAGAGACAGTTTCTCTACTGCTATTGGTTGCTATTGCAGTACCTTTAAAATATTTTAATGGATGGGATACAGGTGTTCATTTTATGGGGCCTATCCACGGGCTTACTTTTTTTACTTATATCTGGTTCGCAGTACAAACCATAGCTGATAGTAAATGGACACCATTAGAAATATTAAGATTAGTAGTGATTACGCTCATCCCGTTCGGTGTTTACTTCAATTTATCATTTATAAAAAATAAAATAGCTAAGTTAGATGAAACTCAATCATCATGATAGAGCTTTTTACAACCTTAAGCCCATGGCTAAAAGCTATACATATAGTCTCAATGACCATTTTCATAAGTGGCGTTCTTACTGCTTCGATGTCACTTAAAATAGAGTTTGATATTAACGAGAATATACGTATTCCTATCTGGGCTGACCGTGAGTACCGATGGGATCAAATTATGACGACCCCAGCTCTCTTCATTACTTTTGCGTCTGGTTTAATATTAGCAATTAACGGCCAATGGTTTAGCTCTAAATGGCTACCTGCAAAAATTGTATTTGTACTTATTTTGGCAGCTATCCATGGCTTTCAAGCTAAACTTTTACGACAAATCGCAAATGGTATAAATGTTAGAAAAAAACAGGCAACACTGATTATCTTTATCTGTACTATTTCAATTATCGTTCTTGCCATTATTAAGCCATAACCTTACTGTTTATTCTTTAGTCAATAAAAATGTATTAAACAATTATCATATTATTCAGAAGATTAGGATAAAGAAGGAAATATTCCAACCTTCACTTTAGAGTTTTTACTCTAAATAAATTGTTAAATTTCATATATTTACAGACTAGACAATTTTTAAACATCTATTAAGATAATAGCCATATTTATGAGTTCATTTGGATGAACCTACGGTTGTAAAAAATAAAAATTACATACCGGAATAAATAGTCCCTGCCCCTACTTAGGTAAAATGCTGTGAATAAAAAATTAGAAGCTCTGTTCCAGGAAAAGGTACAAGATAAAGTCATTTTAGTGACAGGCGCCTCGAGTGGAATCGGATTAACGATTTCAAATAAGCTTGCTGATGCTGGTGCCCATGTTTTACTGGTTGCCCGTACTAAAGAAACTTTGGAAGAAGTCAAAGCAGATATTGAAAGTCGTGGCGGTAAGGCATCAATTTTCCCGTGTGATCTCAACGATATGGACATGATTGATCAAGTGTCTAAAGAAATTCTAGCAACCGTTGATCACATTGATATTTTAATTAATAACGCAGGCCGCTCTATTCGCCGTGCCGTACATGAGTCTTATGATCGTTTTCATGACTTTGAACGCACGATGCAATTAAATTATTTTGGCGCAGTTCGTCTAGTTCTCAATATCTTGCCACATATGATTCAGCGTAAAGACGGGCAAATCATTAATATTAGCTCGATTGGTGTGTTAGCAAATGCGACTCGCTTTTCTGCTTATGTTGCATCTAAAGCAGCGCTTGATGCATTTAGCCGTTGTCTATCAGCCGAAGTTCATGCCCATAAAATCGCAATTACTTCAATTTATATGCCATTGGTTCGTACCCCAATGATTGCACCGACTAAAATTTATAAATATGTACCAACACTTTCACCTGAGCAGGCTGCAGACTTAATTGCTTATGCAATTGTGAAACGTCCAAAACGTATGGCAACTAACTTAGGCCGCTTAGCTTCAATGACATATTCGGTTGCACCGGGCATCAACAATATGTTTATGTCGATTGGTTTCCGTTTATTCCCAAGTTCAGATGCAGCAAAAGGTGAAAAAACCGAGAAATTAAACTGGGCACAAAAAGCATATGCACGAATATTCCCAGGCGAACACTGGTAATTTTGAGTTGATACCATAATTAAAAAAAGCGCCTTAAATAAGGCGCTTTTTTTAATTAAAGAACTGATCAATCAAGAAATTGAACATGCCCTGTTTTTACATCGTAAATTGCACCCACAACTACAATGTCACCTCGCTCAACCATATCTTTGAGCACACTGCTGTTATTAATAATGTACTGGATGTTGTAATGAACATTCATTGCAGTCACTTGACTAATAAAAGCATTACCTAATTCACGTGGCTGCATAATGTCATATACACTATCAACCGAATGCATTAATGGCCCAAGCACATATTGAATGTGTGGCATTTCCTTCACATCGGACACTTGCTTTTGTTCTAGACGTAATTGGCATGCACTCGTCACCGCACCACAATCGGTATGTCCTAAAACAACAATTACTTTAGAACCTTTAGCCTGACAAGCAAACTCAAGAGAACCCAGTACTTTTTGCCCAGCAATATTACCTGCAATTCGTAAGCTAAACAGATCACCAATACCAACATCAAAAATCATTTCGGTAGGTGCGCGTGAATCCATACAACCAAGGACTGCCGCAATCGGATGCTGCCCCTCATCTGCAGTAACACGAATTTGTCGATAAATATCTCGTTGTAGACGTTCATTTTTTACAAAACGTTCGTTCCCTTCTTTAAGTAAGTTGACGACCTGTTGAGGACTCAGCTTTTGTTGCAAGTCATGTGTACTAATATCAATATCAAGTACCGCATCATCAACGTCTTGATAGTGCTGTTTGAACCCGACCAGTTTAAGATTTACCTGACGTTTAATGGCCGTTTCACTTTGATAATCTTGAATAACTTGATAGATATCAGGATCAATCGAATCACATTGAGTCGCATCAATAATGAGTTGCTGATGTTTGTGCACATGTTCCAATGCTGAAATAAGCGCAGAACGATTAAGAAAGGTCACTTGTGATGGGAGTTCAATACGAGTCACTACGCCATGCAAGCGCTTCTCTCTATAAACACGAATACCTTTATTAAAGTTACCATAGAGAATAAAAGCACTACTGGTGAACAAACCAATTAAAATTCCCATTAAAAGATCGGTCAGTAAAATTGCAACCAAGGTAATAATAAAAGGTAAAAACTGTTTCCAACCTTTTTGATAAAGCTGTTTAAAGAGTTTTGGGTGGGTAAGCTTAAAGCCTGTCACGATTAAGATCGCAGCCAATGCCGACAGAGGAATCATGTTCATTAATGGCACGAAGAACAAAACCGCTAGCAGCAACAATACACCATGAATAATGGTAGAGCATTTACTACGTGCGCCTGTATTTGCATTCACCGAACTACGTACAATCACTGAAGTCACCGGCATTCCACCAATTAAGCCAGAAATGATGTTACCTGTACCTTGTGCCCAGAGTTCACGGTTAGGAGGAGAAGAGCGTTTTTGAGGATCAATTTTGTCTGCCGCTTCTAGATTCAATAATGTTTCTAAAGATGCCACGACAGCCAGAGTAATTGCCCCTGTGTAAATCATAGGCTCAGCTAAATAGCTAAAATCAGGAAAAATTAATACATCTTCAGGTGCTTGTAAGATATTCGGTAACTGAATGAGGTTATCAATTTGCACTGCCCATTGAGAGCCAATACTCACTAAAACAAAATTTAAAACTGCTGCAAGCACAACCGCAATCAATGCCGAAGGTAAAGCTAATTTTTTGAGTGGGCTACTATCCCACGCTAAAATTAAGAATAAACTGAGCAAACCAATAAGTGCAGCTCCGCCATCAAAACGCTGCAGAAATGCATCCGGAGTCGATGTCCAAACCTGTTTCAATGAAAAATCAGAAAGTCCAAACAGATAAGGCAATTGTGTCGCAATCAGTATGACACCAATAGCGGCTAGCAATCCTAAAATGACATTATTTGGAATAAAGTTGGCAAAAAAACCTAACTTGAATAATCCAAATAGAATTTGCAGGACACCAGCAAAAATAATACATAATAAAAAGGCGGCATAATTGCCGCCTAGTTGTTCTAACTGTACAAGAATGACGGCAGTCAGCCCTGCCGCTGGGCCTGCAACGCTAATGTGGGAACCACTTAGCAAACCTACGATAATGCCGCCTACAATACCTGCAATAATACCTGAGATGATGGGAGCACCTGAGGCTAAAGCGATACCCAAGCACAGCGGTAATGCCACAAGGAATACGACGACTCCAGATAAGAGGTCTTTTAAATGAAATCTATTTTTCAGGTTTAAAACCGACATAAAACAACCATTTATAATAAAAAGAAATAAGCAAAGTTGTACTATTACAGCCTGAAAGTGAGTAAATGCTTCAAGGCTCGGTTGATGATGTCGAACAACTGAATATCATTAAAGTTTAGTTATGCTATAACGTTGTATATTTAATTGTGTATTTAACAACGATTTGTTGATCTTAAGATTCACCTCATCTTTAGGACTGCGATTTTTTCCTGAATTGCTCTTTAACCCCTATTAAAAATAATGCTTCGCCAATAAAAAAAGCCCCCGATTGGAGGCCTTTTTATTAATTAAAGACGCTTATTTAGAGCCTTTAATCCCTGCTTGTAGCAACAATGCACCTAAACCACCAATTTTTTGTTCTTGAGGTTTCTCTTGCTTGGCGCGCTGAGGACGTTCAGCTTGATCTTTACGCGGTTGAGGACGTTTACCTTGAGGTTTACGCTCAAAACGTTGCTCTGTATTTTGTTCACGGCGTGGTGGACGCTGAGCTTTTACAGGTGCAGAACCTTCAGCACGCATACTTAAGTTCACGCGGTTACGTTCAACATCAACCTGCATAACACGTACTTGTACAATCTGACCCGGTTTTACAACTTTATGTGGATCAGATACAAACTCATTTGCAAGTTCAGAAATATGAACTAAACCATCCTGATGTACACCAATATCAACAAAGGCACCAAAGTTTGTGACATTAGTGATCACACCTTCAAGTTGCATACCTTCTGTCAATTGACCAACTTCAGTAATATCTTCACGGAATTTAGCAGTACGGAACTCTGGACGCGGGTCACGACCTGGTTTTTCGAGTTCAGCTAAAACGTCTTGAATTGTTGGTAAACCAAATTTGTCATCAACAAATTCATCAGCTTTTACTTGGCGAATGATTTCAGTATTACCGATGATGTCTTTAACAGTTGTTGCTTTTGCTGCAACAATTTTCTCAACAAGACCATAACTTTCAGGGTGAACTGAAGAAGCATCTAAAGGTTCAGAACCATTTTGAATACGTAAGAAACCAGCTGCCTGTTCAAAAGTACGTTCACCTAAACGCGGTACGCTTTTCAACGCTTGACGGTTGTCAAAACGGCCATGCTCTTTGCGATATTCAACAATCTGTTGAGCAATTGCTTTGTTTAAACCAGCAATATAAGCCAAGATTGCTGGTGAAGCGGTATTTACATCAACACCTACAGCATTCACACAGTCTTCTACCACTGCATCAAGGGTTTTTGCCAAGCCAGTCTGGTTCACATCGTGTTGATATTGACCTACACCAATTGACTTCGGATCAATCTTAACAAGTTCAGCAAGTGGATCTTGTAAACGGCGAGCAATAGAAACTGCACCACGAATTGAAACGTCAAGCTCTGGAAGTTCCGCCGACGCAAGTTCACTTGCAGAGTAAACAGATGCACCCGCTTCACTTACAGTGATTCGTGTTAAATTCAGATCAGTATTCGCAGCCATCATTTCAGCAACAACGGCTTCTGTTTCACGACTAGCTGTACCATTACCAATTGCAATGAGTTCTACATTATATTCACGGCATAGACGTGCAAGTTCAGCAATTGAGCCTTCTTTATCATCTTTTGGTGCAAATGGATAAATAGTGCTATGAGCAAGTACATCACCTGCATCGCTGATCACTGCTAGTTTCACACCTGTACGAATACCAGGGTCAACACCCAAGGTCGTACGGCTGCCTGCTGGCGCTGACAATAATAAATGACGAAGATTTTCAGCAAATACTTGCATTGCTTCTGCTTCAGCAGTAAGACGCTTTTCTGTTAACAATGAATGTTCGATTTGAGGACGAATCTTGCCTAACCAGAATAATTTTGCAGTTTGCTTTAAGAAATCCTGACGTGTTTGAGGTTGAATTTGCTCAAGGTTGTATTCAGTTTCAATACGTGCCAATGGCGCATCATCTTCACCATCTACTTTCAAACCCAATACATTTTCTTGACGACCACGTAACATCGCTAATAAACGATGTGAAGGTAATTTGTTTAGACCTTCAGAGAATTCAAAGTAATCACGGAATTTTTTACCAACTTCTTTCTTTTCTTCAGATGCAACCGCACTTTTTAAAACCGCAGTTTTTGCAAAAGTTGTTTTTAATTCTGTAGTAAGTGAAATATTTTGTGCCCAGTCATCAATCAGAATATGCTGAATCGCATCTAACTGACTCTCAACGTCTGGATAGTCTTCGTGACTAAAACCAGCCAATGCTTCTGTCGGGTCAACTTGTTCTGCAATAATTTTTTCAGCAATTGGTCCTAAACCTGCTTCTTTTGCTTTAAAAGATTTACTTGTACGCTTAGGGCGATACGGTGCATAAATTTCTTCTAAAGCATTTTTTGTTTCGGCTGCATTCACCCGCGCCAACAAGTCATCACTCAATTTATTCTGTTCTTGCAATGACTGAATAACCTTTTCACGGCGCTCATATAAATCACGTAAATACGCTAAACGAGTATCTAATTGGCGTAACTGCGTATCATCTAAACCTTGTGTTACTTCTTTACGGTAACGGGCAATAAATGGAACACTGGCACCTTCATCAATTAAGCGGATGGCAGCTTCTACTTGGTTTGGACGTACGGCAAGCTCACTTGCCAACTGCTGAACTAAGTCAGTCATCGTGTTTGATCCCACAAGGATAAAGTTTAAAAGCACTGATTATAAAGACCAAGCCCATAAAATCCACACTTGTTTGCGTATTCAAAACGTTTTTTTGTATTGACTCTGAATATTTATACTTTTTACGACTACTAGAGCACATAAAAACAGGAGTTCAACTATGAAAAAGTTGAGCCTGAGCTCTGTCTTTTAATCTTTATAAAATATAAACGTAGGACTTATGCCATGAATCTGACAAAATTTTATTATAATTTATGAGAAAATGAACATATTGGTACACTCTTTAAAAGATAAAAATATAGAGATTCAACAAGGTTTTATTCGTCTAACTTTTTATAGAACTCAACTATCTGCTTATTTCTACAATTAAAAAATCAAAAGAAACAAGTCAGCTCATCTAAAATAACTTATTTGAAACAATTAGTTATTAATATTTAATTATTAAAAAATTATCAAAGATTTAAGTATTTGTTTTTTTAGATCAGTCTTTGCTAAATTATGAGCTTAAGATGTTGTTTTTTGGTTTCAAACTACCTTGAAAATTGTAATTTTGAGCAAATTGATACATAGTCTTAACAAGAACATCAGCATTATACTGAGGGCTTGTTGGCAATAAGCCTCACCGACCCAATAATATATAAATTATGACTTTAAAGGGAGTACATCATGAGTTTAGTTGTACCTGCTGAACATCCTGAAACCGTACACAACGAAACGGATCGTGTCGAACGTATTTTAGTGGTCGATGACGATGTGCGTTTACGTACCCTCTTGCAACGTTTTTTGGAAGATAAAGGCTTTGTTGTAAAAACTGCCCACGATGCTTCGCAAATGGACCGTCTATTACAACGTGAGTTATTTTCACTTATCGTACTCGACTTTATGTTGCCAGTTGAAGATGGTTTGAGTATTTGCCGTCGTTTACGCCAATCAAATATTGATACACCAATCATCATGCTCACAGCGCGCGGTAGCGATTCAGACCGTATTGCAGGTCTTGAAGCTGGTGCAGACGATTACCTGCCAAAACCATTTAATCCAAATGAACTTTTAGCCCGTATCCGTGCTGTATTACGTCGCCAAGTTCGTGAAGTTCCTGGTGCTCCAAGCCAACAAGTTGAAGTTGTAAGCTTTGGTCCATGGTCTCTAGACTTGTCTACCCGCACACTAACACGCGAAGGACAAATCGTTACCTTAACGACTGGTGAATTTGCAGTATTAAAAGCATTGGTACAACACCCACGTGAACCATTAACGCGCGATAAACTCATGAATTTAGCTCGTGGCCGTGAATGGGGTGCAATGGAACGTTCAATTGACGTTCAAGTCTCTCGCCTACGTCGTTTAATTGAAGATAATCCTGCACGTGCACGTTATATCCAAACGGTATGGGGCGTGGGTTATGTATTTGTTCCAGATGGTGCGGAATAAGTTTGAGATAAAATAGAGTGAGTTTAGATCCAATCGCGCCACAAAACTTTACTGATTACGCTACCTACTCAGAACGGAAACGAACTCGGTGGGAACGTTTTCTCGACAAAATTAAGCCACGCTCTGCTGCCATGCGTACCACTATTCTGGTACTGCTGGTGGTGTTTTTTAGCTTATTTATGTCGTTATGGTTCTTTTGGCGCACTCTTTACTTACCTGAAATTCAACAACACGCGCGTTATCTTGCAGTTGAACTCGAGCTCGTCAACAATCCGGATATACGAATTTTTCATCGCGAAAATGAAGTCGATGTTGATGAGTGGTTACGTAATCGTGTTGGAATTGAATATATTACCAATCCCAAAGAATATCCAAGTGTCCGCGATAAAGTAATTGCTGAGTTTTTTACTAATCAAATCGAACAAAAACTGGCAAATGAGATTGGGGCTAAGGATGTTACGGTTTACTTCCAGTTTAAGCCTAGCCCACGTATTTGGATTCAAACACCTGAAATGCATGGGAACTGGGTTCGTGAACCTTTAAAGACCTATGCAAACTACAGTCCTGAGCTATTAATTGGTTGGGTTGTTGGTGTTCCTCTACTGTCAGCTATCATTATTTTGATTCTAGTCAGACAAATGAACCGCCCTTTGCGTCGTTTGCAAAATGCTGCCAATGAATATAGTAAGTCAGGAACTGCACCTTATTTAGATACCAATCATGGTCCATTAGAAATTCGACAGGTGAACCAAGCCTTTAACCGCATGGTCTATACGCTTGATCAAACCGAGCGTGAACGACGTATTATGTTAGCTGGTATCTCACATGATTTGCGAACTCCTTTAACGCGTATTCGCTTAACAGCAGAAATGCTACCTGACGAGTTTTTACGTGAAGGTCTGGTCTATGACGTAGATGATATGGATGCAATTCTTAATCAGTTCATTTCGTATATGCGTGATGGTTCCGATGAAGAGTTGAAAGACACCAATATCAATATGCTTTTGCAAGAACTTGTTGTGCAATTTAAGCCACTTGATATTCAATTCGAAATGCAGGATGTGCCTATTATTCCGGCACGTAGCCTTTCTTTAAAGCGACTTATTGCGAACCTGATTAATAATGCAAAACGCTACGGTGCTGAACCTATAGATCTCAGTGCAAAAGTTGAAAATGAAAATATTTTAATTACTGTTGCCGATCATGGTGAAGGTATTCCACCAGATCAAATTGAAGAATTAATGCAGCCCTTTGTCCGCGGAGACGCCGCAAGAACGATCCAAGGGAGTGGACTTGGATTGGCTATTGTCAAACGTATTGTCGATATTCATCATGGTGAAATTCAAATTCACAACCGTGAACAAGGCGGTTTAGAAGTTATTATTTCTTTACCGATCCCAAAATCAGTCCCTGAAGAAAATAGCTCGATCAATCCATTAGAAAAAATAAAACAAACTTTGAGTGAGCGCTTTTAATTTAACCAGTTGGTTATTAAAAGCCTCATTTTAAAGACAAATAAAAGCGATAAAAATCAATTAAATAAAAACCATAAATATAATTTATACCACCATTTATTTACAAAATTAGACCTTAGCCTAACACCTATGCACTTTTCAATTTTTCATAGCTAAAATCCCGTATGTTTTGACAATTCTGAGGATGTCCAATGTCTTTAAGTCGTATTCGCCTAGCTTCTCTTCATGACAAGGTCATCAGTGCTGAACAAGCTGCGCAATTCATCGAAGATGGAATGACTGTAGGTATGAGTGGTTTTACTCGTGCTGGTGAAGCTAAAGCTGTTCCACAAGCACTTGTAGAACTTGCAAAGAAAAATCCGTTAAAAATCACGTTAATTACGGGTGCCAGCTTAGGTAATGACTTAGACAAACAACTCACGGAAGCAGGTGTTTTATCTCGTCGTATGCCATTCCAAGTGGACAACACTTTACGTCGTGCCATTAACAATGGCGAAGTTATGTTTATTGATCAACATTTGTCTGAAACTGTTGAACAAATGCGTAACCAACAACTTAAACGCCCTGATGTTGCGGTAATTGAAGCAATTGCAATTACTGAAGATGGTGGCATTATCCCAACAACTTCTGTCGGTAACTCTGCAAGTTTTGCTATTTTTGCCGAGAAAGTTATTGTTGAAATCAACACATCTTTAAGCGAAAGCTTTGAAGGTTTGCACGACATCTATATTCCGACTTACCGTCCAACACGTACTCCAATTCCATTAACAAAAGTGGATGAGCGTATTGGTACAACAGCAATCCAAATCGATCCTGCAAAAATTGTCGGTATTGTATTTAACGATACTCACGATTCACCATCAACGGTAACTCCGCCAGATGATGAAACTCAAGGCATTGCAAACCACCTTATTGCTTTCTTTAATAAAGAAGTTGCTGCAGGTCGCTTACCAAAGAGCCTTGGTCCATTACAAGCAGGTATCGGTTCTATTGCCAATGCTGTATTAACAGGTTTAAAAGATTCTGACTTTGAAGACCTCATCATGTACTCAGAAGTATTACAAGACTGTACTTTTGAACTCATTGATGCAGGCAAAATGAAATTTGCTTCTGGTAGCTCAATTACGCTTTCTGCAAAATGTGGCGAGAAAGTTTTTGGCAATATCGAAGCTTACAAAGACAAATTAGTACTTCGTCCACAAGAAATTTCTAACCACCCTGAACTGGTTCGCCGTTTAGGCATTATCGGCATTAACACTGCGCTTGAGTTCGATATTTACGGCAACGTGAACTCGACTCACGTATGTGGTACTAAAATGATGAACGGTATTGGCGGTTCAGGTGACTTCGCTCGTAATGCTCACTTGGCAATCTTTGTGACCAAATCAATTGCTAAAGGCGGCGATATCTCATCTATCGTGCCAATGGTAAGCCATGTTGACCACAGTGAACATGATGTTGATATTTTAGTGACAGAACAAGGTTTAGCAGACTTACGCGGTTTAGCGCCTCGTGAACGCGCTCGCGCTGTTATCGATAATTGTGTACACCCACTTTATCGTGATGCATTAAATGATTACTTTGATCGTGCATGTGCTAAAGGTGGACACACTCCTCATTTACTTCGTGAGGCGTTGTCTTGGCATGCAAACTTCGAAGAAACAGGTCAAATGCTTCAAGCAGCACCAGTTGCAAAATCAGCTTAAAAGACTAATTGAATTAAAGCACTCCTAAGGGGGTGCTTTTTTATTTGTGTAAATTATTAATAAACACTGCTCAAGTCCGAATTTTTATTTTATCTTTTGAGCACATCAAAACAAAAAGTAGAAATCCATATGTTTATCATTCGTCAATTTACAAATGCGGATCTGGAAGATGTCGTCATTTTATGGGAAAGCTGCGGCCTGACTCGACCTTGGAATAATCCTGAAACCGATATTTTTAGAAAAGTCTCACAACAAGATGATTTGTTTCTAGTTGCGATTAAAGATGAGCAACTGATTGGCACGCTTATGGGTGGCTATGACGGCCATAGAGGCTGGATTAACTATTTGGCTGTTCACCCCCACCAACAACGCTTAGGAATAGCCACAGCCCTTGTTCAGCAGCTTGAAAAGCGACTGATTGCTCGAGGTTGCCCAAAACTTCAATTATTGGTGCGTAAAGATAATTTGAATGTACTGAATTTTTATGAACAACTCGGCTATGACGAAGTAGAAGCGGTATGTTTAGGAAAACGTCTAATTAATGATAGTTCACATGATTAGAGCCTTATTTATTATCATTTTGGCATAACACAGAAAGTAAACTGAGTTTGGGGATAAGTAAGTGTGCTTGTGGATAAATCTCATTTTACCCACAAGTAAGAAAATGGTTTGTTCAGATAAACAATAGGCATGAAAAAAGCCTCATACGTTATGTATGAGGCTTTTCCGAATATGGTGGCGAGACCCAGGATCGAACTGGGGACACACGGATTTTCAATCCGTTGCTCTACCTACTGAGCTATCACGCCGTTGGCCTGTATTAAGCCGTATCTCAGAACAATAGTCAACAATTATCCTGAGTTTTTGATTTAACTGAGTATTTTTTATACTTAAAAAAAATCCCTGATGGGATCAGGGATTGAAAACACAAATAATGGTGGCGAGACCCAGGATCGAACTGGGGACACACGGATTTTCAATCCGTTGCTCTACCTACTGAGCTATCACGCCGAAGTGGGCGTATTAAACAATGTTTATATGATCACGTCAAGCAACTTCCGTATTTTTTGTAACAAGTGATTATTTTTAAATCACCATCACATACGGACTAGGCTGTTAATGATGTAATTTACCAATATGAGCCAAACAACGATGAATTGCGCCGCAGCCCGGCTCAAAAATTTTAACGCCTTTTGACTCTTCTATACGACAAGCTTCTTCAACCAAGCGCTCAGCTACCCCACGACCACGGTTAGCAGGGTGAACAACAATATATTCAAGGACCTTGCTTTCGCCTTGTCCTGAAGACCAGATTGCACCTATAATTTTGGTGTTAAATTCAGCAGTGTATAGCGTGGTATACTGTTGTAAATCTTGTTCAAGTTGTTCAATCGCATCGTGCCCGTCACCAAACTCCGGACTTGTATCATACAAACGCTCAAGCTGATCGCGGATCTCTGAATTATCTAGAGAACTATAAGCATGTACGGTAATAGGCATTGATTAACCCTCCTGAGCAAACTATGATGCTGTCACGAATTCGTCACAGCGAAATTGTCGTTAACATCCAATCATTTTTGACGTTTTTTGAGGAACGTGTCCATGACGCAACGTATCAGTGAAGTGGTTAGAAATACCAATGAAACCAAAATTCGAGTTCGATTAAATCTCGACGGTACTGGTCAAGGCACACTAAACACTGGAGTTCCATTTTTAGACCATATGATTGATCAAATCAAGCGACATGGCTTATTTGATATCGATATTCATTGTGACGGAGACCTCGAGATTGATGATCACCACACCGTAGAAGACTGTGGAATCACGCTTGGACAAGCTTTTGCACAAGCTTTAGGCGATAAAAAAGGTTTAAAACGCTATGGTCATTTTTATGCACCATTAGACGAAGCTTTATCTCGCGTTGTTGTAGATTTATCTGGTCGCCCGGGTTTATTCATGGATATTCCATTTACCCGTGCACGCATCGGTACCTTTGATGTCGATTTATTCTCTGAGTTTTTCCAAGGTTTCGTAAACCATGCGCTTATGACCTTACACATCGATAATTTGAAAGGTAAAAATAGCCACCATCAAATTGAAAGTGTGTTCAAAGCGCTAGCTCGTGCTTTACGTATGGCATGTGAAGTTGATCCACGTGCAGAAAACACGATTGCATCGACAAAAGGTAGCCTCTAATGACACGTATCGCGTTACTTGATTATGGCATGGGCAATCTACACTCAGCAGCTAAAGCACTTGAGCATGTGGGCGCTACAGTCGATGTGACCAATGATCCAAAATTAATTGCACAAGCCGATAAAATTGTTTTTCCGGGCGTTGGTGCAATGCGTGACTGTATGCAAGGCATGCGTGAAGCAGGTATTGATGAAGTCGTACGTAAAGCTGCTTTTAATAAGCCAGTTCTTGCGATTTGTGTAGGCATGCAAGCATTACTACAAAGTTCTGAAGAAAATGGCGGTGTAGACGCACTCGGTATTTTTGACGGCGTAGTAAAGCACTTCCCTCAAATGGAAGGTTTAAAAGTACCACACATGGGCTGGAACCAAGTTCACCAAATGGACCCAAGCCATCCAATGTGGAATAACATCGAACAAGATGCTCGCTTCTACTTTGTACATAGTTACTATGTCGAACCAAAAGATGAAAGAGTTGTGGCTGCGACTTGTGAGTATGGTGTGAACTTCTGCACAGCAATTCACAAAGATAATTTATTCGCGACCCAATTCCACCCAGAGAAAAGTCATACTGCTGGTTTGCAGTTACTTAAAAACTTTGTGGAATGGAATATCTAATCTGATTTAAAACTGAAAAAGATCAGGTCTAGATGGCCTGATCTTTTTTTATTTACAATAATAACTAATCATTTATAGAATGATGTTTTATTCAACAAAATATTGAATATTTATACTTTTAAATAAAACCAAATGATCAGGAAAACAAAATGAATTCACCTTTCGAAAATCAGCCACTTCAACAAGATTCCCCCTTTAAAGCTAATGGTCGTTTTGGACGACTCTCTTATGCTGCTTGGACATTCTTATTTTCACTCGTCATCGGCATCATTGTTGTTGCCATCGCATTCACTTTTGGATTTACATCTAGTCAGGAACTAACAGGCCTTTCTACAGCAGGCATGATTGTTATCGCCATTCTTTATATTGTCTGTCTCTATGTAAGCTTTGTATTTACAATTCGTCGCTTACATGACCGCAATAATACAGGATGGCTATCATTGCTAATGCTTATCCCTGTCGTAAACCTCATTTTCATGGTTTATCTCTTTGCGGCAAAAGGTACAGAAGGCAATAATGATTACGGTCCACAACGCCCTACCGCTGGTTGGGAACGCGTTTTAGGCTGGATTTATATTATTCTGATTCCGCTTGCTTTTGTTTTTGCTATTGTTGCCACAATCATGGCTCCGACCTATGAAGGTTATGTTGAAAAAAGCGAAAGTGTGGTCATTGGTACCCCTTCTCAATCTCAATAATTTTTAAAGACTGTCATAAAGCCTAGTTCTCTAGGCTTTATTCATATATAAAGCTAATAGCTCAATTCTTTTGTACGCTGTTAAATATGTCCGAAGCCTCTCCCCTCCTTGATAAAGCCTCTATTCAGCAGCTTCCTCCTTTTGAAAATCTCAACTATCAAAATATTGTCGTGATTGAAAATATTGATCAATGCAAAACTATTGAAGAAGAATTAAAAAACGCTGTAGTTTTGGGATTTGATTCTGAATCTAAACCGACTTTTCGAGTGGGTGAGGTGTCAACAGGTCCACATTTGATTCAGCTTGCCACAGCAAAAAAAGCCTATCTATTTCATGTCAATTCATCGACTTTAAAATTTTTACAGCCCATTTTGTCTAACCAAAAGCAAATTAAAGTTGGCTTTGGCCTTAAAAATGACAAACACATTTTTCATAAAAAAGGCATTGAGCTGGAAAGTTGTGTCGATCTAGCTAAAAGCTTTAGTCACTTTGGTTTTACCCAGCAAATGGGGGTTCAAAAAGCGATTGCACTACTATTTGGGCAGTATCTTGCAAAGTCGAAAAAAGTTGGAACTTCAAATTGGGCACGAAAGCCACTTACATCACAACAAATAAGCTACGCTGCCGCCGATGCATATGCTGCATTATTGGTATTTGAAGAGCTCAGAAAGCAAGAACTATTACCGGCTCACATTGCACAAACGATTCAAACCGCACTTCAAACGTAAAGTTATAAAAGTCTTTTCTAAGGCTTAGCGATTGATCAATACTTTGCTAAGATGTGCACAATTTCATAATCATGATGAAGCAAGGAGCGGAAGCATGCTAATCATTCCAGCAATTGACCTGAAAGATGGTAAATGTGTGCGTTTAAAACAAGGGCGTATGGAAGACGATACCGTTTTCTCTGACGATCCAGTTGCAACTGCCCAGCATTGGGTAAATGAAGGCGCACGTCGTTTGCATTTGGTTGATTTGAATGGCGCTTTCGCAGGTACCCCAATTCATAAACCTGTTGTTGAAGCAATTGCTAAAGCTCAGCCAGAATTACCAATTCAAATTGGTGGTGGTATTCGCTCACTAGAGACTATCGAACACTACTTAGAAGCTGGCGTGACTTTTGTCATTATTGGTACTAAAGCAGTTCAAGAGCCTGAATTTGTAGAAGAAGCTTGTAAGCGCTTTGCTGGCCACATCATTGTTGGTATTGATGCCATGAATGGTATGGTTGCAACTGACGGCTGGGCAAACGTTACTGACGTTAAAGCAACTGATTTAGCAAAACGTTTTGCAGATGCAGGCGTGTCTAGCATTGTTTATACAGACATTGCGCGTGACGGTATGATGCAAGGGGTAAACGTTGAGCAGACTGTAAACTTGGCTCAATACTCAGGTTTACCAGTGATTGCTTCAGGTGGCGTAACTAACCTTGATGACGTTCGTAACTTAAAAGGCAAACCGGGCATTTTAGGTGCAATCACAGGTCGTGCAATTTATGAAGGTACTTTAAACCTTCGTGAAGCTCAGCTTTTGTTAGATGAAAACCGTCTTTAATTTTTAAGATGTAAAAAAAGAGCCTGTTTAGGCTCTTTTTTATTTCTTAATAATCTTTAATTTAATAACTTTTCTAAATCAATCACCTCATCTGCAAGCTCCATTGCATAAGGTGAATGCGTAATCATAATCACTGATGGAACGACCTGCTGAATATATTTAAGTATATTTTTTGCAGTACCTACATCTAAAGCTGCAGTCGGTTCATCTAAGATTATGAGTTGAGGACGAGCCAAAAGACCTCGAAGAATACAAATTCTTTGCTTTTCTCCTCCTGAAAAATTCTTATAAATTTCAGTTAGATCATCATCGAGCGTTAATTGATGTTTTTTCAAAATATGCAATAAACTAAACTGCTCAAGCATCTGAAGTAAGTAAGAATCTTCATATATATGCTGAGAGTTATAGACCAAATTCTCTCTTAAAGAATAAGGAAAAATAACTGGCTGCTGTGCAACATAAATGACCTCATCAAAAATAGGCTTGGAAAAATTATGGCTAATATCGATATTTTTATACAAAAGCTGTCCTGATTGAATCTGATATACCCCCATTAAATAATTCATCAGAGAGGTCTTACCTAGACCTGTTGGGCCAATCACGATATATGTTTTATTGGCTAAGATTGTTAAATCAAAATGATTTACTGCTCTTTTTCCTAATAAAAATTGAGCATTTATAAATTGGAAGAGGACTTCAGAATATTGAATAGCAGAAGACGTATATTGTTCTTTCTTGAGATTAAAATACTGTCGATATTTTGCTAAAGCCACAAAGTTGCCATTTAACCGCATCAAGCTTTGGGAAACAGCCAAAAATGGATTGGTGAGTTGAATAATATAAGTACTTATCAATACGAAAGCACCTGGAGTTAATTGCTTTTCAGTTGAAAGAAATACGGTAAATAACATAAAAATAAGTAAGAATAAAAAAATCATGAATAATTGAGAAATCATCAATAGTCCTATTTTCTTATTCCTATCTTTAGCTGTTGTAATGGATAAATTGAGCGTTTCATTAAATTTTGATAATTGAAACGGTACTGCATTTTTCACTTTAATCTCATAGGAGTTGGATATCTGATGTATCAAATGACTATTCACCTGATTATCTTTTTGGTACATCGCATCGAATAGTGAACTACTTGTTTTATTTATATGAAAGGAAACTAGGAAAATAATGATAGCTATTAATAAAAAGCTAATACTAAAGACTAGGCTAATGGTCGTAAATAGAACTGCAAAAATCATCGCCAATTGAAAAATAATTGGCCCCAAATGAAGAAGTAACGTTAAATTAATCTCACCAAAAGCAGAACTTCCTCTTGCGAGATCACTGATTACTGTTCCAGCTTCAATTTGATCTTGTTCATCTTTTTTAAGATTTAAATAATTTTTTAAACCTGCAAAAATTAATGCTCCTTTGAAATCAACCATCAAATAAGCACTAAAAATATTTTGCGTCCAATGGCATAACTCATTCACCAACCATGCGGTCGCGTAGGCAAGTACAAGTAGATATAGAAAATTAAATGGGAGTTTAATATTGAGGAAAAAGTTATATTCGTGTGCAGAATAGTCGATAATAATTTTCAGCAGGTATGGCAACAATGTTGTAAAGAATGCTGAAAACATCACCAATAAAAACATGAGAAACATACTACTCTTCTGTTTCTTATAATTTTCTTTAGAAACCTGCCATATAAATTTATAGTTCTGAATATCTTGCGAACTTAATAAAAATTTCATTTCTGTATCTTTTTTTCTATTAAAACGAGTTAAAAATAATTTCATTACACAATAAATATTATAACTTGCCTTATTTATTGTTCTTCTTATTTTTTTGTTTAGAATTAAACTTACAAATTTTTAAATAAGAGAAATTCTTTATATAAAATTTAATAACTCATGTGATTTTATAAAGACTTTAAAATCAATACACCACATTACGAATAAACTTAAGTACTTGGTTACCACTATTGATATAGGTGTAAGTCACTGAACTAGCATATATAAATGAAGAACCAGCAACGATGGTTTTTGAACTATCTGCAAATTGTATGGTCAACTCACCTTCTAATACATAAATAAGCTCTTGCCATCCTTCTGGGTCTGCTTCGGCAACATAAGACTCCCCTACTGCTAACGACCATGTCCAAAGCTCAACTTGCGAACGCGATGGAACTGAAGCCAAAAAAGTCGCTCTGCTTTCTTCTTTTTCACCTTGCCAAGCCAGTGCATTGACCAAAGCTTGTTCTTTGTGCTCAGGTGCACTCACAATCGTTCTAAAATCGACGCCCAACACTGCCGCAATTGCATCGAGTTTAGCTAAGCTAATATTGACTTGCCCTGTTTCCAAAGCTGCGATTGTCCGTCTGCTCACCCCTGCCTGATCGGCCAAGTCCTGTTGGCTTAAATCTCGTTCATCTCTTAAGGAACGAATATTTGTGCCGACATGCTGTAAAACGATACTGGACTGGCTCATAAATTAACGCAGCAAATAAAATGTGAGCAATATATTGCACAAAATAGAAGAATAGCGCAATATGTGCAGTATATTGCACAATTCTTTCTAATTTGAGTATGTCACCCATTTCTTTGAGTTCAAGCAAAGCCCCTCAGTTAGCACTCGTTTTAATTACGATCATTTGGGGTGGAACATTTCTTACTGTGCAATATGCACTGAATTTTTCATCGCCTATGTTTTTTGTGGGCTGCCGCTTTGCTGTCGCGGCGCTTACCTTGCTACTTATTTCTTTCAAGAGTATGAAAGGCGTTACTTTAAAAGATTTAGGTGCTGGCAGCACGATTGGTCTTGTAATTGCGGCAGGTTATGGCACACAGACGATTGGTCTTCAAACCATTCCTAGTAGTGAGTCGGCTTTTTTAACAGCGCTTTATGTTCCGCTTGTACCTATTTTAATGTGGCTCATCTTTAGAAAAGTTCCACACATCATGACTTGGGTGGGAGCAGTCCTTGCTTTTGCTGGCCTTATTTTATTGACAGGTAATGGTTTCGAACAAATCTCTTTAAATTTTGGACAGCTTGTAACAGTACTCGGATCACTTGCGATTGCTTTAGAAATTATTTTTATTAGTTACTTTGCTGGAAAAGTAAATTTACGTCGCGTCACCGTCATTCAACTGGGCGTAGCCTCTCTGGTTTCTTTTGCCATTATGCCTGCGGTGGGTGAACATACAATTCCTGCATTTTCATGGCCACTTGTACTCCTTGCTGTTGCATTAGGTTTAGCCAGTGCACTTATTCAATTTGTGATGAACTGGGCTCAACGTATGGTTGATCCTTCCCGTGCTGCAATTATCTATGCAGGAGAACCTGTTTGGGCAGGAATTATTGGTCGAATTGCGGGTGAGCGTTTACCAATTATTGCTCTTTTGGGTGGTGCTTTAGTGGTATTAGGTGTTTTAGTGAGTGAGTTAAAACTTAAGTTACCAATTAAAAAAACTAAAAGAATTCGAGAATAAAAAAAGAGAGCTTAATGCTCTCTTTTTTTATCTATTATTTTTTCTTTAATGAAATACAAGGCTGGTAGTACTCAACCGTAGGCATTGGATCATAAAAGGGATGGAGCAATGCTTTCCATTCCTGATAAGCATCAGACTTTCTAAACCCTTCTGTATGATTTTCAATCTCATCCCAAGAGATCATTAAAATATAATGATGTGGGTCAGTTGCCTGTCTAATGAGTTGGACAGCATTGAAGCCCTCCATTGGATAAACAATATGTTTCGCCTGCTCAAAAGCCTCAAGAAATGCTTCACTTTGCCCAGACTTTATACTCAAATGCACATGTTCAATAATCATGATTTATTGATACATCGGTCGGTTATCATTCAAAGCAATCAAGCCGCGAATTGCACGATATACAATCCAGATCCACGCAGCACCAATTACACCCACACAAAATACGGTCGATGAGATTGCAACACCTGCAAACAGGTCAGTATTTTCACCTGTAAAGAACAAGAAAATAAACGGCAGAAAGGCAATAATATTCCAAGCGAGATACCACCAGAATGTTCGGATTTGCCATGTAAAGTGGCTCGCAAAAATTGAACCTTGCACATCAGAACGTTTTACATAGTTAATAATTAAAGCAATAACCGCAAGTAAGCCGCCTGTAAAAATAGCGACAATATAAAGTACATATAAAATAAGCGTTAAAGTACGATTTGGATCTTGGTCGATAGAACTATTCATTTTTATACCTCTCAAGTTTAATAAAACAATTTACTTTTATGAGCCCCGCAACACATTTAAAGGAGAAATTAGCCACAAAATCAAAAGTAAATGAAGGAATATGGTACAAAAATAAATCTTACGGAATGGTTGTTTTTGTGTTTTATGTCTCAGTTTTTGTTGCGCCCACCATGCAGCTGGCCAGCCTCCTAAAAAGCTAACAATGTGCAATGTTTGCTCAGGCACACGCCGATTACCCAATTGTGCGGCTTCTTTGTCTTGTGAATATAGCCAGTAACTCAGCACATTCATCATTAAAATAAACAATAAGGTATAAGCTGGCAAAATATGGATAAAACTCATAATTCCCATTAAAACGAAATAAAACACGATCCCCATTTGCATAGCAGACCATGGACTGGCCTGAAAAGAAGATTGTGTTTTTACTGGTTTTGACGTTTTACGAGTTTGAGATGCTTTTAAATAAGTGACCTGCTGAGCACGAAAGCGACCTTGCTCATCGAGAATAATCAGATATTCCAGTGCACAGCCAATAATTGGCCGAGGACCGGGGCGTGCAAAATCTTTAATATGCAAAAAGACTCGCTCTTTTTCAGCATCATCTGGCTGAATAAAGCCATAACCTTTTTCGTCGAACCATTCGACTAATCGCCCCTGATCTCGCATCTTTATTCCCTTTTATGCTTTTACATGACTTAAACGGTCTTGCATCATTGCTCGCATTTCCTGCGGGTCTTTTTGCAAAATGTCATCGCCGGTACGTCCTTCTTCTTTATTTTTTTGAGCAACTTGCAAACGCATTGACCAAAAACGGCATGCTGCCATTGCCAAGAATACATCTAAACACTCAAGTTCATCTGAAGTAAGTACACGAACTTTTTGGTATGCCGCTAAGTAAGCCGCCACTTTGTCTGAGTTTAAATGTGCTGCTGGATATTCGGTACAAAAATCATTGATGGTAATCGCAATATCAAATAGCAATTCATCTTGATTTAATTCGTAAAAATCTAAAATACCTTGTAATTGCTCACCTTCAAACAAAGTATTGTCACGGAACAAATCTGAGTGAATAAAACCTGTTGGTCGGTTTGAATATTGCGCTGTTTTCGCATTAAAAGCTTGATAGACCTGCTCAAGTAACGTTTGGTCTTCTTTAGACATATTTGGCTTAAGCTGTTCTGCAACGCCTGTCCAGTATTGATGATCGCGTCGATATTCACGCTCAAGCGGAAAGTCTTGTAAAGCCACATGCAGTTTCGCCTGTGCATCTGCAATTGCTGCAACTTGTGCTACTGTGGTTTGCATGGGATGGTGACCCATGAGACGTGGTGCAATCTGTGCGGGCTTATCTGCAATCACATGAACCGCTTGTCCGCTATGTTTTAACGGTACTGCAACGGGTACATCATGAGTCCCCAATTGTTCAAGTACAGGAATAAGTTCACCTGCCCCTTTTGCATCTAACTCTTCAAATACAGTAAGTACATATTGTTTGCGGTTTACATCAACCAGAAAATAATTGGTGTTTTGAATACCTCCCTGAATTGGGTTCAGCTCCAACACCTCTAATCCATAAGGTGCAGCAAAGGTGCGAACTTCATCTAAACTCAACGGGGTATAAACCGACATGGAAAACCTGCAAAAAACATCTGTGAAGTTTGATAGAATACCTCTTCCCTCCATGAAGGTGTAGCGCCTGTGTAGGAACTTTCACCAACGGCGATTATTTTTGGAAAAAGCTATGCTTGCTAAACGTATTATTCCTTGCCTAGACGTTGATAACGGACGCGTAGTTAAAGGCGTTCAATTCCTCGATATTCGTGATGCTGGCGACCCTGTAGAAGTGGCACGTCGCTATAACGAACAAGGTGCAGATGAAATTACTTTCTTAGACATTACCGCTACACATCATGGACGCGATACCACTTACCGTACTGTTGAACGTATGGCCGAGACTGTATTTGTGCCATTAACTGTCGGTGGTGGTGTACGTAAGGTTGAAGATATTCGTGCGTTATTAAATGCAGGTGCAGACAAAGTGAGTATTAACTCAGCTGCCGTATTTAACCCTGAATTTGTTCAAGAAGCTTCACAGCACTTTGGCGCGCAATGTATTGTCGTTGCGATTGATGCCAAAAAAACTGGCGACAACAAATGGGAAATCTTTACTCACGGTGGTCGTAAACCAACAGGTATTGATGCGATTGAGTGGGCAGTACAGATGGCGGACTACGGTGCGGGTGAGTTACTCATTACCAGTATGGATGCCGATGGTACGAAAGCAGGCTACGACATTGCTTTAATGCGTGCTATTAATGATCGCGTGACCATTCCAACCATTGCTTCAGGCGGTGTAGGTAACTTACAACACCTTGCAGACGGTATTTTACAAGGTGGTGCAGACGCAGTATTGGCAGCAAGTATTTTTCACTTTGGTCAATATACCATTCCGGAAGCTAAACAATATTTAGCTGAACAAGGCATCGAAATGCGCTTGTAAGCTTATTAATATTTAAAGGGGCGATATGCCCCTTTTTTTATGCAGCACCATCGACCAAATTTATGTCGTTAACGAGTTTAGGCTTTTCTTTTTTCTCGACCCATTTTGCAGGAAAGATTTTTTCTACAGCTTGAGACAGCGATCTAGCAAGCGTAGTAGGTAACCGAATGCCCAAAGGGTTTTGTTCTTTTAAATCTGCCGAAGAAACAACCCGTGTTCCCATTACATAATCAAACCAAGGTTTGGTCACACACCAATTGGCGTCTTGATTAGAGTTCATGTGGTGATCGTAATGCCACGGAATTTTACGCTTTGCCCAGTCGGGCTCTAAATGTGCACGGCGATGAATATAATAATAATTACCAGCACTGTACCAAGCTGCGAGAGCCATACCTTTTGAAAACGGGTAAAAAATTGCGCTTGAAACGGTTGCCACCACAGCAAGCGAAATTAACTCATTTTTAGTTCGCCAGTTACCAACACCTTCCACATAGCAATCATCATGAAATTGTTGTTTACGAACTTCACGATGATGCGCCCAATGAGACTCCATGCTTCTTGGCACTGGGCTATAACGGGGTTTTCCGGCACGGTGTACACCATGCAATATATATTTATGCGCCACCCATTCAAATGCATTTGCAACCGCAATTCCTGCAATGAACCCTTTTAACATCACCTAACTCCTTTTTCTTTTTATTCAGCATATAAAATTCGTTATGCTAGGTATTGACCAGAATTTATGGTTTCATTGACAAATCACGACAAGAAAGAGGTGGTCACGGATGCCACAACTAAAAAATTATACAGGCTCAGTATATGGAGGACTGGGACATCTATTAAAAGCTTATTGTGAAGCCAATCAGTTAGCTATTCCTGAACAATTAGAACAAATTCAAAATCTAGAGCGCTTTGACTACGTCGTTTGGCGCGATCTATTAGAAGTGATTTATAAACTGGACCCGAAGCCGGGATTAGGTCTAGACATTGCCAAATACGTGCAACCCAAACACTTAGGGATTATTGCCTACCTTGCTCTCTCTTGCGATAACTTAGGTGAAGCCTTAATTCGCTATCATGATTTTCATCGTCTGATTTATGACGGCAGCCCTTTAGTCGTTGAGTTACAAGGAAGATATGGTTCTATTCGTTGGGAAGCGACCGAGCTACACCCTACCCAGCTTACTGATGAAATCGCGATTGCGTTGGTGATTCAGTTCTTACGTCTTTTTATGTCTCATGAAGACGTGCATTTACATGAAGTACGTTTCTTAAATGCTGCCCCTAAAAATATCAGGGTTTATGAACAATACTTCCAATGTCCAGTTCGTTTTAGCCAGCCGCGTACAGAGTTGCTTATTCCAATTATGGAAATTCATAAGCCGCTTAGCAGCGCCGACCACACCCTACAGCAGCTATTGGTTCAGCAAGCACAAGCGCTGTTAGAACAATTACCAAATTCGACCCAACTTGATCAGCGTTTACAGCATTCAATTTTGACTGGACTGCAAAAGAATCAATATCAAATTGAATATATAGCTGCTCAATTAGGCCTGTCCGTGCGGCAACTTCAAAGACACTTACAACAACAAAACACCACCTTTCAGGAACGCGTTCAGCAAGTACGCTTTATGCTCGCAACCGAGTATTTAAAAGACCCGCATTTAAGCTTGCAAGAGATAGCTCTTTTGCTTTGTTACTCGGAACAAAGTGCTTTTCAAAGAGCTTTTAAGCATTGGACCAATCAAACACCACAGCAATGGAGGGATCATTTTTTAGACAAAGAATAACCAACCAAAACTTACAAATCTTTTCTTGATTAAAACAACACTGAAAACAAAAATTTCATATAGTCACATGCTTCAAATTTATGTGACGCAATTCACATTAATTAAAATAGATTAAATAAATGAGTAATCAGAATGAATAAATATTTTGCTGAATTTCTAGGTACGTTTTGGCTAGTCTTTGGTGGTTGTGGTAGCGCAGTATTAGCCGCAGCTTTCCCTGAACTTGGTATTGGCTTTGCAGGTGTAGCCCTTGCCTTTGGTTTAACCGTACTGACAGGCGCCTATGCTCTAGGGCATATCTCAGGTGGACATTTTAATCCCGCGGTAAGTGTTGGCCTTTGGGTCGGCGGCCGCTTCGATGTTAAAGATTTAATTCCCTATATTGTTGCTCAAGTGGTCGGTGCGACTGCTGCTGCATTTGTTCTTTACATTATTGCTCAAGGCCAAGCGGGCTTTAGCGGTGTTGGTGGTTTTGCTTCGAATGGTTTCGGTGATTTATCACCAAACAAGTTTGGCTTAGGTTCAGCTTTCATTATTGAAGTCGTTCTTACAGCTTTCTTCTTAATCATTATTTTAGGTGCAACTGACCGCCGCGCACCCGCTGGCTTCGCTCCTATTGCCATTGGTTTAGGCTTAACGCTTATTCACTTAATCAGTATTCCAGTAACCAACACTTCGGTGAACCCTGCACGTAGTACAGGTGTTGCATTCTTTGCTGAAACTGCTGCTTTAAGTCAGTTGTGGTTGTTCTGGGTAGCGCCGATTTTAGGGGCTGTGATTGGGGCGATTATTTATAAGGTAGTTGCTGGGGAGAAGGATTAATTCTTTATATATAGCTTTAATCTGCTATCGCGGTGGGTGACATGGATGTCACCTGTTGAGCAGGGGTACACGGAAGTACCCTCTGATCAACAAAAGACTTTTGCTTACTTTTGGTCTTTCAAAAGTAAGAAATGTCTATACAAACTCAATAAGACCTAACGTGGTACTAAAGACTGTATGGCAGTACGACTATATTAAGCATCACAGATAGAATGCATAAATTATAAAAACGGATTATTAATTTCTTGTTCAGCTGGTCGTTCAATTTTCTCAGGCAATTCTTCTTTTTCCAAAGCCGCAACCACTTCGTTTAAAAAGCTCTGTAAAGCCTTCGCTTGTTCTAATCCGACTTTGTCTTTGGTGATTTGCAAGTTGCCATAAATGCTGATGCAATCGACATCATTTTCTAATGTTAAATCTTCAATTGATGAAGACTCTGTACCCTTTTCAAATGGCTTAAACATAGGTCTTGTCTCGTTGTTATATCTTCACAGTGTAATATGACCAATTTAAAAAAAATCGATCAAAATTAAAAGAGCCGATAAAATTAAGAATATTCCCATCAAGATATTAAAATATTTCAAACGGTTGCCCTGATTGAGCACCACTGAAAATTTATCACCACAGACCCCCCAAAAGAACAAACACACATAGCAAGTAAAGAAATAAATAACGATAAAGATCGGCAACGACTGTGGGTTTTCAATGCTTGTAAACATGGTAATGCCTGACACACAAGCCAACCAAGCTTTAGGGTTCAGCCATTGTAATAAGAACCCATCTTTAAAATTGGGAATAATCATCTGTTCTATAGGAACACTGGAAATAGAAATATTTGCAGCAGAAAGAATAATTTTTATGCCGATATAACAGACAAATAGCGTTCCACAAATCGCAAGAATCTTTAATACAACAGGAAACTGAGTTAATAAACTCTGAAGACCAAATGCCATAAAAATTAAAAGCAAGGTAAAACCAATGGTTGCACCTGAAATATAGGGAAGCGATCTCTTTAAACCATGATTTAAACTGGTTGATAAAATGACGGTATTCACTGGACCGGGGGTAATAGACATTGCAAATGAAAAAAGAAACATCGAGGCAAACATTGTTATTGTCCTTATTAAAATAGAATCCATAGACAGATCTGTCTATGGATTCTATTTTAAACATTTACGGTTTTGCAATAACAATCAAAAAAGCTGTTTATTTCATTATTTGCAAGAAATAGTTCACTAATGCTTCAACCAGTTGCTTCACAATCGCTTGGCGTGTTTCTTCGTCAATCGTTGGAACTTTTGCTTCCATTGGTTCTGATGAACCACTTTTTTGCTTTTTAAATTGGTCTTGTAACGCTTTAATTTGATCAGCGTTTAAGTCCTGTTCACATTGGCTCTCGCCATCCCAATGTAAATAGTCCAACTTCTGATTTGGCTTAACTTGACTCGCTGTTAAAGGTAAGCGATAGACATTACGCTTTTGCTGCTCAGTTAACTGTGGGAACAGGTTAACGCCTAAGCGTTCTTCAAGGTAGCAAACACTCACCACTTTCACTTGTAGAGAGTTATTGTTTGGTGCGTAGTAGGCTCCAATAGCGCCAGTTTTTGGCATATAGACCGCTTTATAAACTGCGGTAGGAACAATCACACCCTTCCCAATCGTTTTAAGGCGTTTACCCTCAAAAACAGGGCCTGTAACTACATAGACATCTTGTTTTTGCTTAGTTGCGATAGCACGCGTAGCTTCTTCAAGTTTACGCCAAACTTCCTGATTATTTTTAGGTGCTTGCGGCACCATATTACTTAACGAAAAGCTATCAGACTGTGAGCTCTTATTTGGCATATCACCATTCGGTGCCATATGACCACGGTCATAGCCTGAACCACGATAATCACTTAATAGTGCTCGATGCTTTTGATCAATACGGGTTTCTTCATGGAAGTTGTCTTCACGCTTAATTTTGACACTCAAACGTTCTGCATTTAAATGCTCAGCCGACCATAACGGCGTTTTAGAAATGCCTGAATACAAGACATTAAAGCCATTAAAGCACAGCGGATAACTGTCTTTTTTTAAGCTATCTTTATTTAAAGCAGGGGGAACTTCTCGATAGAACTGATTAAGGCAAGTCGAGTTAGTACTTAAAGGTGAAAACCACTGCGAAATCTTTTCACTACCAAATGCAATCGCAAAACTTCCAGCAGCAATACAAGCAAGAATAATCTTGCCAAAATGCTCACTTAGAGAGAATGAGTTTGTACCTTTACTACGTTTTTTACTTGCCATGTTTCTATCAATACCACTGTCCACACGCAGCTTAACAATCCTGCTTTTTTAAGTATATCTCTTATCTTTCAAATGGTTAAAACATGGTCATCTTTTTTGTAACTCCATTTCCCCTTACGTAACAATCTGTTGGAATTATGAGATGCTTTGGCTATTGAATTACGCCAATTGCGTATCTTTCGTTGAAAAACACTGATTGCTTATGACATGGTTAGCTCCACAAATTTGGATAAAAATATAATCGGAGTCCACTTAATGATCCATTCAAAGATTATTGGTATTGGCGTAATCACGGGATTATGTAGTATGGCCGCTTTGGCTGAGCCAGCAGTCCAGCCAGGAGATACTTTAGAAAGTTTGTCTAAAGTGAAAGTTACGACAACGGTAAATGGCCAACCTGGTTCTATTAGCGATTTAGTCAATAGCGGACAAGTACAGCAAGTTTCTGCTGCACCGACAAATGCAGCGCCTACTGGTGCTCCTATTCCGGCCGATGTTCCACCTGCACCTCCAGCAGGCGGTGAATTGGCTCCACCAGCAGCACCAACTGATGCAGTACCACCTGCACCGAACCAAGCTCCTCCAGCGCCACAGGATCCAAACACTCCACCACCTCCGGCAGATCCAACTCAGTCGGCAGACCCGATGGCAAAAGATGGTGGCTTGCCAGCAGATGCGCCTATGCAAGCTCAGTAATCAGAGCCATAAAAAAACCAAGACATCTGTCTTGGTTTTTTTATTACATCAATTTTTTAGATTTCGATTTGGCTACCTAACTCAACTACACGGTTAGTTGGAATTTGGTAGAAATCACTCACTGGACTTGTGTTACGCTGCATAGAGATAAATAGTTTTTCTCTCCATGGAGACATACCATCACCCACCGAATGAACAATACGATCGCGCGAAATAAAGAAGCTGATGTGCATCAAATCATATTCAAGACCTAACTGCTCATAAGCTTGCATAAGTGCTTTTGGTACATTCATTTCATCTTTAAAGCCGTAGAAGATTTTAATACGGAAGAAATGCTCAGCTAAAGTTTCTGTTGAAATACGTTCTTCTGGTGCAACAAATGGTACATCTTCAATGACTACTGTCACCAAGATATTGCGCTGATGCAGCACTTTATTATGCTTGATGTTATGCAGCATGGCATGCGGCACAACGTTCGGCGTACCCGTCATAAAGACAGCATCACCCGGCACCCAGTGCACGCTATTACCAATACTTTTCACAAACAAATCTAGCGATAAAGTATCGTGTTCGAGCTTGGCAAAAGTAAGCTCACGACCACGTTTCCATGTCATTAAGATGGTCACTGCAATCGCGCCAATTAATAATGGCACCCAACCGCCCGACAATATTTTAAGTGAAGTTGCTGCGACTAAAACCGACTCTAAAATAAAGAACGGAATAATCAGAAGTAGCACTTTTGGCATGCTCCACTTCCAAGCCGAATAGATGAACACAGCAACCAGAATCGTGTCACATAGCATGGTCAAAGTTACAGCTAGGCCATACGCACTTGCCAAATTTGAGCTGGTTTTGAAAATCAAAATTAAGATAATAATTGCGATTAAAAGTAACCAGTTTAAGAAAGGAACATAGATCTGACCCTCTTCAGACTCAGAGGTATGTTTAATACTTAAACGTGGTAAATAACCCAATTGAATCGCTTGGCGAGCAAGTGAAAACACCCCAGAAATTACGGCTTGAGAAGCAATCACGGTTGCCATGGTCGCCATAATAATCATTGGGTAAAGTGCCCACTGCGGCACCAATAAATAGAATGGGTTTTGAATCGCCGCTGGGTCTCTTAATAATAATGCACCCTGTCCTGCGTAGTTTAAAACCAAGCACGGTAACACCACAAAGAACCATGCTAGACGAATTGGAACTGGTCCAAAATGTCCCATATCGGCATAAAGAGCTTCACCACCTGTGACTGTTAAAACGACAGCACCCATAACAAAAAAGGTCATGACGGGATGGTGATAGATAAACTGAATCGCCCAATGTGGACTAAACATGCCCAACACCACAGGAGTCTGAATAACACTGTGAAGGCCTAATAATCCTAACGATAAGAACCACACCATCGTGATCGGGCCAAAAAACTTACCGACAAAGGCCGTACCATGTTTTTGCACCAAAAATAACGCGATGATAATGGTGATCGCAATTGGCATGATGAAAGGGTCAAACACATCAGTTGCAATAGACAAGCCTTCGACTGCCGACAGTACCGAAATGGCTGGGGTAATAATACCATCACCAAAAAATAGTGATGCGCCAATAAAGCCAATCGCAATCATGTAGATTTTTTTGTTATCGGCAATTTTGGCTTTACGCAAGTTCAATGCGAGTAAGGCCATGATTCCGCCTTCGCCATTGTTGTCTGCACGCATGACAATAGCGACATACTTGATGCTGATGATCAGCATTAAGCACCAAAAAATAATGGATAAAATTCCTAATACGTTTTCAGGCTGAATTCCCAACCCATGCGCTGCATGGAAGGACTCTTTTAAGGCGTAGAGTGGACTTGTTCCAATATCTCCAAAGACCACCCCAAGAGCTGCCAAAGCCGTGGCAGGCAAGGTTGCTTTTTTGGCCGTATTTTGCATTGTGTAATTAAACCAATATGATTTTTATCGCAATCTTATCACCTCTATTATTTTTTTTCTGTAATGCTCATCTTAAATCTTGGCAGGACTCGTTTTTTTAGTTACTATCGCACGCCTTGGTGAGGTGTCCGAGTGGCTTAAGGAGCACGCCTGGAAAGTGTGTATACGTTTGCGCGTATCGAGGGTTCGAATCCCTCTCTCACCGCCAGAATTGAATTTTAAAGAGGCTTAAACCTAATGGGTTTAAGCTTTTTTATTAGCCAAATATTAAAAAACCACCTCGAAAAGACCGATAATTTTCTGATCTTATTTAAGCTATAGATTAAATCAAACATTTTAACTGAATGAAAAATCTCACTTCTTTATCTAAAAAAGCAATTAACTTACATAACAATTTAAACTCACCTTTTTCAATTTATTCAGCCTATAAAGAACAAAAAATTAGAAATGTTCCAATTACGAAACCGTTACTCATCGCTATTTTAAGTGGCGTTAAAGAGTTGGGTAGAACTGAAAACATTGTATGCGAAGCGGGTTCTTTTATATTTTTATCAAATAGCGCCAGCATTGATATGCGCAACATTCCAAATCAAGAAGAATATTTTGCGCTCCTCATCGAATTCGATTTTGATGACTTTAAAGACCTCCCAAATCCGTCAGGAACTTCTAAAAAATTTGTACAAGGCCAACTCAACGCCTTACTAGAAAATGCACTTTCTCAATTTATAGATTTTTCTCTCATTGCGCCGCCTTCTATTTTTAAATTTAGAAGAAGAGAACTTTTAGAACTTATTTATCATTCTGGTTACACCGACATCTCTAGCCTGAATATGACTACAAGTTTGAGTGAAAAAGTTCAGGCATTAATTTCTGATCACTTAACTACAGAACTCACAGCCGAATTTATCGCATCCCAACTTTTTATGAGCTCATCGACTTTAAGAAGAAAGCTAAAAAGTGAGGGAAATAGCATTCAAGATATTCGTAATAGAGTAAGACTGGGGCATGGATTACACTTAATTCAAACCACTAACACCAGTATTGGCAATATTGCATTTGAATGTGGCTATCAATCACAATCAAGATTTACAGAACAGTTTAAAAATTTATTTGGCATTACTCCACGCAAGCTACGCAAAACTAAAATGCTTACTTAAGGCGAAATTATGGCAAATCTGCGTATAAAGAATTTTCAGAAGAAAACTTAATATCTTTTGCACATCAAAAAAGGTACTTAAGAAAGCAGATGAAAAAAGTAGCAGTTATTTTATCGGGTTGTGGTTATTTGGATGGTTCTGAAATTAGAGAATCTGTTTTAACACTATTAGCTTTAGATACAGCCAATATTGAATATCAAATTTTTGCACCTGATGAACCTTTGTTTCATGTCATCGATCATGTGAGTGGCGAAATAAACATGACTGAGCGGAGAAATATTTTACAAGAAGCAGGACGAATTGCCCGAGGTGAAATTTTCTCACTCAATCAACTTAATGAAAATGAATTTGATGGCCTTCTTCTTCCGGGTGGATTCGGAGTCGCAAAAAATTTATCAACTTTTGCCTTTAAAGGAGCAGAAGCAAGAGTACATTCTACAGTTGCCTCAATTTTAAAAGCGTTTCATCAAAGTAAGAAACCGATCGGAGCAATATGCATATCCCCTGCGCTCTTAGCGCTTACATTTGGAGATTTACACCCAAATATCACTTTGGGCTCTGACGTTAACACTGCTAAAGAAATTGAAAAAACGGGTTCAATTCCCCATGTTTGTCAAACCTCAAGCTGCGTGGTCGATAAACAAAACTTATTTGTTACCACACCTGCCTATATGGATGACCAAGCTGGTTTAAAAGATGTCTTTTTAGGAATTACAAGTTTAGTTACTGCCATGACAATTTTGGCAAACTAAGATGTTTTATGAGGGATAGACATTTCTATCCCTCTATTTTATTGAATCTAATCGACTATAAGTAATTTCGCACCATTCAAGCTAAAAGACTGGTGTGGTTCGGAGTTATCTCCGACTTGATAACTCATGCCTGAAGTTAAAGTAAATGTTCGACCATCCTTCAATCTACTTTCTAGCTCGCCTTCTAGGCAAAATAATATATGCCCTTTTTCGCACCAATGGTCAGCTAAATAGTTTGCTGAGTACTCGACAAGTCTCACTCTAATTTTATTTCCTTCTTCACCAAAAAATTGAGTTTTCCAATAAGCTTTTCCTGTTTCACCACTATATTCAGTGACTTCAATTTCTTCCCAGTTTGTAATTTGAAATGGAAAAGGCGCGATATTCATAATTTTTTCCAAAGACGTATTATTGTATTTTTCAACTTATAGACAAATTCAATTTTTGCAAACTATTTATTCATAAATCATAAATATATCAAAACTATTTTTCACTTTGAAAGACCCAAACCTCACGTTCAGGCCTCTCCCTTTTTTAACTTACTCAGACAACGCTAATAACTTCTGAACATACTGAACCGCATTATTCGCTATGTCTTGTTGAGTCGGAACATCATCATCTTCAGAAGGATTTGTGTCTAAACCATAAAATGCATGGAGTGGTTGATAATCCGCCCCCACATATAAAGCCGTTAGCTTAAATGGAGTAAATATCTGCTCTAAAGAAAGCTTATATTCACCCTGCTCTGAATAAACGTTTTCTTTAACACCAGCACACAAAGCCAACATAAACTTTTTATTTTTAAGCTTGTCACCTGTTGAACCATACGCCCAACCATAAGTCACAACTTCATCAATCCATTGCTTCAAAAGCGGTGGACAGTTAAACCAATACACTGGAAATTGAAATACTAAATTTTCGTGCTCCTCGACTAGTGCTTGCTCTTTGGCAACATCAATTACCCCATCTGGGTAGGCTTGATAAATTTGGTGAACCGTAAATTGGTCTGGGTGTTTTTCTAATTCCTCTACCCATCTTTTATTTACAACAGACTGGTCTATGTGGGGATGAGTAACAATGACTAATGTCTTTTTCATTATGAAAACACTCTTATCGAAAAGTTGATAAATCGATTATAGAAGTGTGCTTTCCTAAATATAAGTACGGTAATTTGTGTTATATACTATACCAAAAGATAGTGTAGATTTTAAAAATGACTGAATGCGTTCCATCACATACGCCATTAGAAGAGACAGGTTTCGGCTACACCCTTTCTTTAATTAATGGCAAATATAAAATGATTATTATGTATTGGCTGTATGAAAAAAATGTCATGCGTTTTAATGAGATGCAACGCTGCATTGGTAATATTTCGTTTAGAACACTCAGCAATACGCTTAAAGAGCTAGAAAGAGACGAGCTTATTATTCGCAAGGAATACCCTCAAATTCCGCCAAAAGTTGAGTATCGTCTTTCAGAAAGAGGACAGTCTTTGATTCCTTTATTAGATATGATGTGCGATTGGGGCGAACGTAATAAGTCGTCTTAGTTTTATAGACTTGAAGTGATACTAATTATGAGAAATGAATTAAGAGAAATTTTTATTAAGGGATGCGACGATAAAATTGAAAAGAAGGGAGACAATGTCGGTCTGTCTTTTTATGCTTTTTTTAAAAATAAGAATGATAACCCTGAGCTACTCATGGAAGCAGCCTATTGGTGGATTATGGAGCATAAGCTAGATCACTTCGAGAAAGCTGTGAAGATTAAAAAATTGGTTTTAAATGAGCGGTAATTAGAGTTATTCGAAAAGGCTTAAATTTAAGCCTTTTCATTATTTTAAAATTAAAAATTAATTACTTAACATAAGGCCAAACATCAGGATCTATATATTCTTCATCGATATGATAACCCTCAGCCTTAGCTTTTCTTTCTTCCTTTTCCCGATATTTTTTATTTTCAATTAGTCTCTTTTTAAACGCTTGCTCGAATTCACTAGGTGTCATTTTATCAGAGTCAGGAATTGAGTCTCTTTCATTGTATCGAACACTCTGAAAGCTAAATCTAAGCATATATTGTTCTTCATTCCGTTCGTTCTTAGCTGTTCTTTTTAAACTGATATCTAAAATAACCCCATTAGCATACAACCTATAACCTAATGATTTTGTCGGGCTGTTGTTTATTATATTTTTCCACTCCTCAAAGCTAAAAATATAACTCGGGTCAATGACATCACGACTTTTCGATAGATGCTTAATATTATCTTCTTTAGCGATACGCGGAGCATCTGTAAAGAAATAGTTTTTCCAGCCAGCCTGATTAATACGTTTCATTAAAGCTACATAGCTTTGATAAACCTGCTCTGGGGTAGCAAATTCTTCTTTTGTGAGGCCAGCATCAATATCTAAAACTTGGATCCCTTCATTTTTATCATATTGAGTACCTAGTACAGAGAAAACATGCTCAATTAACAAACTGTTAGAACCATTCTCTATGGTTAATTTTCCTAAGTTAGGAGGAGAAAATTGAAGCTCTTTAAAGCTAACACCCGCTGGGTGATTATCGACCTTTCCATCACTATACTTTGAAAAATCTTGAATACCTTTTTCACCCATATGCAAAGTGTAGGCCTGCTGATTCAAAGTCAAATTTTCATCATGTTTTGCGGTTGGCTGACAAGCGGAAAGGAGTAATCCAAAAATAAAAATTAAGAAATATTGTCTAAATTTTACCGTCATTACTAACTTCTCTACTTTGCTATTTCCCGTCTCTGCGATAATTTTTAATCTTGAACAATAAAGCTATATATCTTGTCAATTTCAGCATCACCACCTGCATAGAAATCAGCTCTTATATGAATTCTATATTTTCCTTTGTGCTTAGGGGTTCCTTTGATTTGTATAACATTATATCCATCCAAGTCATCAACAGGTTTAACTGTTACGCCTAGGTCTTCGGGTATATTAGTTTCTAATTCAGCGTATTTATCAATAACTTTCCCACCAGAAATCTTAATAATTTGTTGATATTCTTGATTAATACGTGCAACTGGCAAGTCTTCTGGAGTAATTTTATATTTTTTACCGCAACCTGTAAGTATAAAAATAATGGAGAAAATAAATATTAATTTATGCTTCATTAGAAACTTGCCTTTTAAGGAGAGAGCAAAATATCTTTATTATCAAAAAATATAAAATCTTTTTACTTCTTTTTCAAAGCTAGAATATAACTTTTAAAGAATAATAATCTATGATTACTTATGAAAATGTTTACAGATACTCTATCTTGTTTCCTTGAAAAATTAGCTTCAAAAGAAGAATTGGATGAGTGGTATTTATCTGCTTTCATTGATGAGAATATTTATTCGCTATCAGCAGCAGAAGCTTTTGAATTTTCTTCACATATTCTAAAGCTTCTTAAAGATGACGCTCAACCAGACTATACATATGAATTACTTACTATTTTATTAGCTCTACAACGACAGTCTGACACAACACAAATACCTGAAATTCTAAAAAATAGTCCTAATTTTTTTGATGAAATTATTAAAAATAATCCTGAAAAATATGTTCTAAATCTAGCTCATGAGTTGGCTAAAAACTATCGTATTATTAACCTCTATAGTAATTAAATAATCTAATCCATATATAAAATAGGGTTAAAAAACTTCTATTAATTTTCTGTAGAAAGCCCAACTCCCATCGGGCCTCCCCCATCAAACCCGACTTAAAAAATAGTCGAGTAATGCATCCCTTTCATCAGTGTTATTGGTCCCTAAAAGCTGAACCATCGCGCCATCAATCACAAATAAAAACATGTGCGCATCTTCAACTGTAGCAGTCGCTTTTACAGTTAAAAGGAATTTATGAATTTCTTTAATGAACCAGTTTCGGTACTCAATGACGATTTTATATGCTGCTGGATAGATCTTTTCAATTTCAAAAATGGCTTTAAATGGCAACCGATAAAAGCCATCTAAGTTCGCATGTAAGAGGTAAATTTTCTTGAGTTTATCGAATGCCATGAGTTCGCGGTACGAATGAATAATTGAAAATACCTCATGTTTTAAGGCATCTATTTGAAAGGTTAAGCTCATCTGAATGAGCCTTTCTTTAGAGTGAAAATAGTTATAAAAAGTAGCTTTGGGGATTTTGGCTTCCTCAATAATTCGATCTATCCCAATGTAAAACCCATTTTGATTAAATAAATCTTTTGCCGCGTGGAGCACGCTTAATGCTCTAAATGATGCTTCTAAATTTGGCATTTTTATACCGTTTAAAATAATTTTTTGTTGTATATAAAAGAGATAGAAATGCCGTCACTCTTAAATTGAGCGTTAAAAACAGGCATGCAAAAGCCCCACAAAAATGGTGTGCTCGCCTATCTCAGGTTTTATTGTTGCTATGATTTTTTAGTCGTAATGACCTATGGCTTAAAACCTAGAGTTGGCTAAACCGTTTTAAAGACCAGTGCGATATAGATGTAAAGATTTTGGCAATGGTTGCCAATGAGAGAGATGAAATAGTACGCATAACGGCGGACTCCTTTTGGTTTAGAAGAGTCTTACCAATTACTGTCAAATAATGGTGGCAAGACTAGAAGGGTTGACAGACTGGTACAAAAGGAAACCAGCGCACGCAAGCGTGCCCCTCCTAGCCTCACCATAAAGGCGTGACTTAAGAGAACGCACAAAACGAAATAATACGTTGTTGTGCGCCTTTTGTTCCAGCTCTGTCAAAAGCTAACTGGCAATGTAGGCCAGCACGCAAAGGATAATCCGCACGTTTTTGAGTGTCAATGTAAGGTTGAATAGAAATTAGTTAAATAATTATTGTTGTTTATTCAATTAGATATTTAAGCTAAAAAGATCTTCAACTTAAATCTAAAGATATCATAGTAACACTAAAAATGGTGGCAGAACGAAAAGAGGTTAGCAGACTGGACACACAGAACCAGCACACCCGAAGGTGTCCTCTTATCGCTCTACCATAGAATGGTGGCAAAACGAAAAGGGATTAGCAGACTGGTACAAAAGCAACCAGCACACCTGAAGGTGTTCCCTTATCGTTCTACCGTAGAATGGTGGCAGATCGATAAGGGGTTAGCAGACTGGGCACAGTACCAGCACACCCGAAAGTGTCCCCTTATCGCTCTACCCTAAAGTGGTTTGCAGGCAAAGAATAATTCTCAAGATTTTAAGTGTCAATAAACATATATTGCTAATTTATAAAATATTTTTATTTCTATTGGCTCATTTTCTCATTATTAATTTATCATTCATTTTCAAAACTGTTTAAATGACCCGATTGATCACGCTATAAATAAAAGCTACAGTAAATAAAGTTTGAATTTTATAACTTTAAATAAATTGATAACGCACGCAGGCAAAGACATGGAAACCATACATGATTTTTATCGCCGCTTTTCTTTAACCAGAGATAGCGATTACTCGGTTCCATCGACTTCATTTGGACATTTCAATGTGTTCCAACGCGATGCCTGCTCGTTTCTCACACCTTATAGCCGCCGCGATTATTATAAAATTTCACTGGTTTTAGGCACAGGCGAACTTCACTACGCCAACCGTTGGATAAAGGTAGATCGCCCTGCTTTACTGTTTTCAAACCCAATGGTTCCCTATGCATGGGAAATTAATTCGCCCGAACAGGCAGGCTGGTTTTGCCTATTTACCGAAGAGTTTGTAAACCAAGAATCTAGACAAAGCTTTTTAAAAGACTCACCGCTGTTTAAAGTCGACGGCGACCCGCTGTATTTTTTAAATGACCAACAGGTTGAGGAAATTTCATTTATTTTCAAAAAGATGATGACTGAAATAAATTCAGACTATATTCACAAATACAACGTTTTAAGAAACTATTTGCACCTGATTGTGCATGAAGCCATGAAAATGCAACCGACCCAACAGTTTGAAAAACATAGCAATGCTGCGGTTCGGATTTGCCATTTGTTCTTTGAATTATTAGAACGCCAGTTCCCAATTGACTCGCCCCATTTTCAGCTCAAACTCAAAACTGCAAATGACTATGCCTATGGTCTGTCGGTGCATGTAAACCATTTAAACCGAGCTGTAAAAGAAGCTACAGGTAAAACCACATCCGAGCATATTAGTTCGCGCATTACTCAAGAAGCCAAAGCGTTGCTACAACATACCAGTTGGAATATTTCTGAAATTGCCTATAGCTTAGGCTTTGAATATTCAGCGTATTTCACCAACTTCTTTAAGAAAAATACGGGCTTTTCACCTAAAAAATTTCGCGAAGACTGTGTAGCCTAAAAACAGATTGTTTGAATTTTATAATTATTGGTTTGAATGTTATACGTCAGTTTGAGCCAAAGCATTTTATAGTTTTTCTACTCAAGTGATTTTGCAAAAAGAGTGTGAAAAATGAAATATAGAACTTTAGGACAAACAGGCGAAAAAGTATCAGCACTTGGTTTAGGTTGCATGGGAATGAGCTTTGCCTATGGTGCCTCAGACGACACACAAAGCATTGCAACCCTAGAAAAGGCATTAGACCTCGGCATTAACTTTTGGGATACCGCCGACATGTACGGCAACGGCGCAAACGAAGTTTTGCTCTCAAAAGTTTTAGAAAAACATCGCGACAAAGTGTTCTTAGCGACCAAATTCGGCTTTCGCTATAAAGAAGACAACCTTAACCCACAAAACTCTTTAGAGTCTTATATCGACGGTTCTCCAGAGTGGATTAAAGTTGCGGTCGAAAACAGTTTAAAACGCTTAAATACAGACGTGATTGATTTGTATTATGCACACCGCATTGACCCAAACATTCCAGTTGAAGACACGATTGGGGCAATGGCCGATTTGGTCAAACAAGGTAAAGTTCGTTATTTAGGACTCAGTGAGGCGTCAGCTGAAACTATTCGTAAAGCGCATGCGATTCACCCGATTGCAGCGGTTCAACATGAATATTCATTGCTTACCCGTGAGCTGGAAGATACGCACTTTAAAACCATTCGTGAGTTAGGCATTAGCCTTGTGCCGTATTCACCGTTATCGCGTGGTTTAATCACCAATACGCTTGATGTGAGCAGCCTAGACGAAAGTGATTTCCGTCGTCAGTTACCACGCTATCAAGGCGATAACTGGAAAAATAACCAAAGCTTGGCGCAAGCATTTAGCGACTTTGCTCAAAGCAAAAATGCGACAGCAGCTCAACTGGCTTTGGCTTGGATTTTGGCGCAAGGTGACGACATTATTCCAATTCCGGGTACGCGTAAAATCGAGCGTCTCGTGGAAAATGCGGGTGCCGTAGACCTTCATTTAACAACAGCAGACTTGGCAGAAATTGAAGCGATTATCGCGAGATATCCAAACATGGGCGCACGCTATAACGCTCAGCAACTTGCTGCGGTCAATCACTAATATCTAAGTCATAAAAAAGTCCGACTCAGTGTCGGACTTTTTTATTTAGTCTTTGCTATATGTGCCTTGTTGGCGTCCCCCTTCCCAAATCGCGTCTAATGATTTGTCAGAAATCGTTAGGCTTTCAGGGAAAATACTTAAATCTTTTTTAAATTTAGCCTCTGGTTTTAAACCAATACAGTCACCATTTTTCCACCATGTACCTTCGGCATATTGGTCTAAAGCACCCACAGCAAGCATCCATTTAAACTTACCGTCTGGCTGAAGTAAAAGCTCTGAACCAACTTCCATCACGCCATTTAAATAATAGTGCCCACTCCACGCCTCATCGGCTTTTTGGAATTTCACTTCTTTGCATGTGCTGGTTGGCTCGGCGTAAATTTGAGATGAAATGGCAATCGTAGAAACGAGTAGCAACCGTGCAAATTTATTCATCATTCAATTCCCTATTTTTAGGTTTATTTCCCAGACTCAACTTTTAAATATGTACCATCTGCATAAACGTTATGTCCAAAGCCACAGCCCGAGTTACCCTCGTTTTGTTTGACCTGAATATAATTTCCTAATTTCGCGTTGGTTTTAAAGTCGAGTTGAATACGACAGTCTTCGTCTTTATAAATGGTTTGCTTTTTATTGCTCGGCATTGTGGTCCCAAACTCACCCATGTTCGGGCCGTAAATTAAGCTTCTAAGACCCATATATAAACCAGCATAGCTGATTGCATATTGGCTCTTCTCACGGCTTACCGTGATGTGATCCCACTCACCAAAACCTGAATAACGTACATACTCACCTGACAAATCATTTGAGGCCTTAGGTGTAGGTAATTGCTTAAGATTAAACTGGCTCGATTTTGATTTGTCATCGAGCATAAACCACGATCTCGCCCAAAGTGGCTGACCCAATTTTGCGTAGGCTAAGCCCACATTATTGTTAGCAACTTCAACATCACGGTCGGTAAATTTAACTGTGGTTTCATCTGCATTGGCTTTACAAAATGCAGTCCAAGAAGCTTGGTTCTGGAAATTTTCGAGCGCTTTTTTATATTGTTTTTGGTCGTAATTTTTCTTACCTAAGCTCGCGTATTGCTTCACTTTATTACAGCCTTGTTGTAATTCTTGTTCAAAAGAAAACTCTGCATGCGTGACCGCCAAAGCCGAAAGTGTAAGAACCGCACAACCTGAAATAATAGATTTAATCATTTTTAAAATTCTTTAATAATTAACTAATTATATAATATGAGTAAGTTTTATAAATCACAATTCTCTGAAACAAAAGTCCCTTACAATGCTATTTAAATTAGGTACTTTCATTACACCATTTAAAAAGGCCTGAACATTTTAAGTCCAAGCCTTTTGATTTTTAGAATTTAGCCAAATCTCAACTAAGAAGATTCACTCAGACTCAAATTAGAATGATGATTTTGACAAATTGCGCTTTGCAAAATTTTCATACTATTTTTAATCGCATCTTCGACCTGTATTTGACTATCTCCCATAAAGTGAATTTTGGCAGGGATATTTTCATAACTAAAATTGTTATGGTCACCACTTTCCTGAATCAATTGATAGGTAATGGTTTCATTTTCGAGCTCTTTAATCCCATTAAATAAAAAGCCTGAACTATAAGGATTAGGCATCATCAGAAAACCCGTTATTTTCGTGTTCACTGGCTCTTGTGGAATTTTCATGGCCGCCTTAATCCACATTTCATATAAGTCGACAGACTCATTGCGTAATGTGATGAATGGAATTTCTCCACCGCCGACTCTTCCACCTACTTCTAAAAAGACCAACTCACCCTTAGATTCAATAAATTCAAGATGAATTGCCTGATCTTTTAATTTTAAGAATTTACACACATCTAAAGTAAATTTTTCTACTTTGTTAATAAATTCAGAATTATCAATCGTTACAGAGCCTAATGGCGCACCATTTCTGAAGTCTAAACAGGTATTAATATATTTTGAGACTTTAAAGTAAGGCATTTGATTGTCTGAAATAATCGCATCGACATGATAGATACCCCCTTCAACAAATTCTTCTACTTCATAGCCCGCATATGAAGATAAACGAGGAATATCGGCTAACTCACTAATTTTAATTACCCCTTCAGAAGCCGCGCCTACTTGAGGTTTTAAAATAATAGCTGAGCCAATTTCCAGCAAAAACTTTTCAATATCTTGATACGAAGATACTTCGGCATATTTTGGATAACGTACAGTTGAGTGAGCTAAAGCATCTTTCATTTTTTTCTTATTACGGCACAACAAATTGTCTTCGACGGTTGCACCCACAATATTCAATTCAGTTCGGATGCGAGCAGCAGCGTCGAGGTCATATTCTGAGATGGCAATAACATAATCTATAGGTTTTTTCCTATAGATTTTTTTAGCCTGATCGAGAACTTCTTCTTCATTTAACTGCTCTAACCCAGCTATGCAATAACAGTTTGAAGAAGTGATATAACGCATCGTTTCTGTTAAGGAAATATAAGACACATGCACAGTATCGTGATCTATATATTTATTATAATCAGATAGTTCATCGTCATATCTATTGATGATTAATACATGTTTCATATGACTTTCACCTGCTCATGTATATGTTTGACTAAACTACGGATCTTATCTTCGCTTTCGGAACGGAAAATGAAGTAGCCTAATCGTGAGGTCCAATCATGGTTGCACGCCAGTTCATCGTTTGTTTCATAGTAGAAGTGATGATGTACACATTCAGGTGCTTCTAACAGTTGATCTAAACCACTAAAACCTTTGAACAGACGGTGATTACCTTGGGGCATAAAGGCAATTGCAGAAACCAGATTTTTCTCTATTGAAGGTGCATATGGCAGGTCTAGGTATTCACTCAGTACCGCTTGAGCAAGGTCAAAATTAGTCGCCAATTTAATTAACTCAACAATATTGTCGCCCGGTAAACGTGCTGCTAACTCAATTGCGACTGCTTTTCCTTGAGGTGTAACTCGCAGTTCTAAGTGAAAAGGCCCTATATTTAACTCTAAGGTTCGAATTACTTTTTCGGCATAGTCAAAAACATGTGCAGAAAATTGGCGGTCATATTGATTACCCACAATATGCCCAATTTCGACAAAGTAAGGTTCTGGCCCTAATAGTTTTTCTGTTAGCGAAGCAAAGGTTATTTTTCCATCTGTATGGATAATTCCTTCAACACTGTATTCTTTACCTACAATGTATTCTTCAACAATTAAATCACCACTGGCATAGAAACCAATATCGTTAGGCTTAGCTTTCCAGATCGCTTCAACTGTTGTTAAAAGTTCCTCAAAATCTGCAACTTTTTTAACAGACATACTGCCCGCCATATCAACTGGCTTTACTACAGCAGGAAACTTAAAACCTAGAGGTAAGTCAATTTCTTTACCCTGTGAAATCAAGGCATATTTAATATCGCTTAAACCCGACTTGGTTAGCTTGTCACGAAATTTAAATTTATTTCGAACTGTTTGAGCTGCCACATATTCAAGTGAGTTTTTGGCAAATGAGTTACCGAGTTGTGCTGCCATAGGTACTGCATATTCAACACCAGGTAATATGGCTTTTATGGTCTTTAACTCAACAATTTTAGAGAGTTGACTATGAAAATCACTGGTATCTATTTTTATTATTTCTTTTGCTTTTTGGCGCATTGTTCCATCAATGCTGCACTCTCCTTCATCAGTAGAAAAAACATATAAATCTATCCCTAATTCTTGAGCGGCATTTAAATAAGTGACGCCTGAAGAAATAGGTTCTATAACTACTACTGTCATTGTTACAGTCTCCGTTAGGGACCAAAACTTTCTAACTCACACAGAGGCTGATTTAAAATTTTATTAATTATTGGGGTAGAACCAACACCCACTGTTAACTCGTGAGAGTCCAAATAATTTGAAAAATCAAATCCATTATTCGTCCACGTACAAAACGGGATATTTATAATATTGACCTCAGCATCAACTTGTTCTCGAAAAACATTGAAGCAATGTTGATGATAATCACTTAAAACCGACCGATTAATCGCATAGATATTTACTTTAGAAATAGGATTTTTTCGGATGAGATCCAATCCACGAGTAAGGGCAGCTCCCATGCCGCTTCCACCGCTTACAATATTCAGCGTAGAGATATTTTTCTCGTATTCAGGTTCTATATGATTATTCAGGTTGTATTCTAATTGATCACCAATCGCTAGCTTTTCAAATAAGTTAGAAAATATTCCATTTGGTCTTAATTTTATGTGCAAAACAAAAAAATCATAATTTTTCACACCCAGTGAAACCACAGAGTAACTTCGAATTAAAGGCTCTGATGGGTGTTTGATATTCACAATTGCTTTAGAGCTAAAGAACGTCCTTTTAATTTTAAATGTGAGCTCAACAATATTTTCAGCAAGAAAACTTCTACCAACAAGTTGAGCCACACTAAAATTATTAACCAATGGTGCGATTTCGACATCGCTATGAGCATAGCTAATACAAGGTAAGAACTCTTGTCCTACGGCAACCTGATTTCCCGACTCATATACGACTCCACCTTTGAGCTTACATCGACAAACCCGGCACACACCTTTTAAACAGCCTTTCATCACGGCGCTATCTGGCACCGCATCGATGAGAGACTGTTCAGAATCAGCAATGTAAATATGCTCTTGAATGCGGATATTTACCATTGGCATATTCTAAGTCCATTGCTATGAAAGCGTTTCAGCACGTACAGCCTGAAAATACTCACCCACCATCGGAACAAAGCTATTGATATGCTTGATTGCTAGATCAAAGTCTTCTTGTGTCTTAATTACAGAAGAAAGCATCTCTGTCATCATGCCGCTATGGTCTTCAGCTTCATCAAATGCAACATGCGAAGCTGCGCCCGATACAGCCTGATTCCCCATATGAACACCCGCTTTTTGCGTAATAAAATTATTAAATTTGTCACCATAATATTCGAGGAACCAGTCCCAAACGACTGCTGGTAATGCCCCAAATTTCTCTACACAAAAGTTTAAATACCCCATCAGTTTCCATGTTTCAGGAAATGCATTTTTTGAAACGATCTGATCTGAAGAATAGCCATATTTAGTCAAATCCTGACCGAACATTTCATCGTGACCAAATTCCTCATATAAATAATATGAAAGCTGTTTTGCGGCAGAGATATTATTGATGGCTGCAACACGCACTGCATTTGCATCTAATTCATTATTCATATGAATGCGGATAACACACTCTAAAATATGACGTTTATAATAATTTTCATCGAACCAGTCTTCATTATGAAATTTATGCATAATCTCATCTTTTTTAAACTCGCTATGCATAGCATGATCAACCGCACTTTCTAATTTTTTCAAACTTTCCTGTGAGAAAAACACGAATTATCTCCATTATATTTAAATTATTATCTAAGTATTAAATACTTATTTAGCTAGAATTAAGACTGTTATTAATTAAACTTAAAACAATCAAATATTATGTTTAAATATATTTTTAAAAATGTCAACAAAATATTATTTTTAAGAATTTCTAATTAAAATTAAATAAAATAATTTAATTAACAATCAAACAACAAATTATTTTTAATAAATGGACTAATTCAAATTAATATCCATCACCAACAAAATTTAAATAATTTATACTTCATGGAAAAGAAGGAATTTGACAGGGCTATATTGCGAAAAACAATGTAGACTCCTTATGGCTAAATATATGGAAGTATTAGAAAAGTGAATAATCTGATTATTGGGACTCTATTTGCACTCTGTGCTGCTGCACTCAATGCCTCTATTGGTGTGATCAGTAAATTGCTTATGCACAGTGGCTTAAGCCCACAAGACATTGCTTTTTTAAAAACAGTCATCGCGTTCTTCTTTTTAAGTGTGTTTTTATTTAAAGTTCCTGTTAGCCAAAAGATTGCATTTATTAGCAACACGCCAAGTAAGCTCAGCGTTTTTGTCCAAATTGCGATATGTGCCTTTTTAGGGATTTTTTCACTATTCTTTTTCGAAACTATTGCCTACAACCATGGTGCTGCGGCCAATGTAGTTGTGGTACTCATGGCTTCAGCCGCTATTTCAGCTTTATTTTTTGGTAGATTAGTTTTAAAAGAAAGTATTTACATTCATTCTATTGCTGGAACATTATTAGCTGTAGCGGGTATTAGTTTAATTTCATGGAAAGGTGAAAATAGTTTATTAATGCTGATCAATGCCTCTATTGCAGGCACTGGCTATGGACTATTTTCAGTATTAATTAAAAAATTCAGATTAAATGGTGGTTTATTCCTAACGAAGTATTTATTACTTTTTGGTAGTGTTTATCTTGCTGTGCCCTTTTTAATTAACTTTCATAGCATTAGTTTTAATTCCAATATTATTTTAGGATTAATAGGCTTGGCAGTTCTGCCAACCATTCTTGGATTTTATTGCACAACCAAAGCGTTAACATATCTACCCGCAGCAAAAGTACAAGTGACCGAACTTTCCGAACCTATTTTTGCTGCACTGATGGCTTGGGTTTTCATTCATGAACAGCCAACCTTATCATTTTTATATGGCGCAATTTTCATTATTTCAGGCATTGTTTTAATTAATAAAGCGCCTAAAGCCTAGTGCAAATTTAATTTTGATAATGGAACAAAATCTAAGCTCTCTTTAAAACCCAATTTATCTATTTTGAAAAATATAATTGATAAACTTTAGAGAGCTTTATTTAATTTAGACACAGTTCTACTTTAAGTTGGGCAAAGAATTTTAGACACAGAAAGTAGTAATATTTCGATTTGCTGTAAGTCTAAACCTGCCCTAGCACGAATTCCAATACTATGCGCGGCAGAAGTCATTAAGAAAGCTAATGCATCAATATCCGTATCATGAGGCAATTCTAGATTTTGTTTAGCTAGACTTAAGCGTTGATAAAGCTGTTCATTCATTTCTGTTAAAACTTCTTTTAATACAGCTTGGATTTCATTATCAGCCAACGCATCAGCCATGGCTGTTGATATAACTGCACATCCACTCAAATCGATATCTTCATGATATCCATCTACTTCGAGAGCTGTTCGCAAATATCTCAAAATAACATCGGCAAACGACCTATCCGTATCTTTATGTTCCAATGCTTTGCCAAATTCTGTCTGGGCATATTTTTGGAAATAATGCATCGCTTTAATATAGATTGTGCGTTTATCTCCTAAGCCAGCATAAAGACTTGGTCGGTTTAAACCTGTGGCCAAAGCCAAAGTATCAAGAGAAGTTCCTGAAAATCCACCTTTCCAAAATGCATGTAATGCCCGCTCTAATACTTGCTCAGGGTCATAAGAGCGCGGTCTGCCTCGAGATTTAATTTCCATTTGCGATCTCCATAAAAAATTTATTGACTATTTTATACAAAACAGTACAAAATTCAAATATTTTGCGAACCAGTACAAAAATATTCCTCTGAAAACTTTAATTGTTTAAAAATCCCTTTAAGGATCTACGAAATGCCTCCGATTGAGTTTAAAAATCAATTAAAATCATTAGAAACAAATATCTACATGATTTTTATAATTTTATTTCTTGTAAGTATTCTCCCCCTAATTGGTTGTAGTAATAAAACCGAAGAGCCAGAAAAGGTTATTGCTGTTCAACTCACCACAGCCCATCCTGCTAGTGAGCTCTCTAATTTATCTTTTTCAGGAAATATTGTACCTAGAGTTGAAAGCCAACTTTCTTTTCGGGTAGCAGGTCGTATCATTAAACGTCTAGTAGATACAGGAGCTTCTATTACAAAAAATCAAGCCTTGGCCCAGTTAGACGATACTCCGTTTAGACTTAGTATTCAGGAAGCAACTGCTGAATTGCATCAAGCACAAAGCACTCTCACAAGACTACAAAGAGATCTTCAACGTAATCGTAGTCTGGTTAACATAGGCGCTATTTCACGATCCGATCTCGATAGTCTTGAAAACTTATATCAAAACACTCAAGCACAAGTAAATGCAGCACAAAGTCGCCTTGATCGGGCACAAAACGATTTAAGTTATACGACTTTACGTTCACCAGCAGTAGGAACAATTGCAGAAGTTCAAGCAGAAAGTGGACAGGTTGTGTCAGCTGGCACGCCTATATTTAAATTAGCTCAAAATGGTGAAAATGAAGTACAGATAGATGTTCCTGAAAGTCAGATTAATGAAATCAAAATAGACCAACCGGTCAGCATCAAATTACTTAGCTTATCTGACCATACTTTTACGGGTCATGTGCGTGAAATAGCGACTGTTGCAGATCCAAATAGTCGTACTTATCGTGTTCGAATCTCAATATCAAATTTACCAGCTGCAGCTAAATTAGGTATGACAGCAACAGTCCATTTTTTAAATAAGAATGTAGATCAACAGATTATTTTACCTATTGGTGCCCTCTTCCAAAAAGGACAACAAACAGCCGTTTGGATATTACCCCACGGTGCAAAAAATCTTCAGCTTCGTCCAGTTAAACTTAGCAAAATCAATACTGAAACTATTACGGTTGCCAATGGTATTCAGGTGGGTGAACAAATTGTTACGGCTGGCGTCCATCGTCTCGATAGCAAGATGAGTGTAAAAGCATGGGATGGGAGGTTACCGTGAAAGGATTTAACTTATCCAGTTGGGGACTCCAGCATCGAACATTAATTATTTTCGCGATGCTACTGTCTCTTCTTTTAGGTACTGTAGCTTATTTTAAATTAGGGCGCGCTGAAGATCCAAATTTAACGATAAAGGTCATGACAATAGATGTAAATTGGCCAGGCGCTACTACACGAGATTTAGAACAACAGGTTGTTGAAAAAATTCAGCGTACACTTCAAGAAGTACCTAATTATGATTATGTACAAAGTTATGTACGCCCAGGACAAGCAACCATCTTTTTAGTTCTGAAAGACTGGACACGTAAAAGTCAAATTGAAGAAAGTTGGTATCAAGCACGTAAACGAGTAAACGACATACGGCAAAATTTGCCTCAAGATATCCAAGGACCATTTTTTAATGATGACTTTGGAGATACCTTTGGGTCTATTTACGCATTTCATGCTGATGGATTTGATGATGTCCAAATGAAGCAGGTTCTTCTTTCTACAAGAGACCATTTACTTCAGGTTCCCGATGTTTCCAAAGTCATTCTATTAGGCGTTCAAGAACCTCGCTTTTATATTGAATTCAATTATGCCAAGTTAGCTCAACTGGGTATTTCTCCCTTAGACTTAGTTAATGAATTACAAAAACAAAATGCAGTCGAACCAGCAGGAACTTTTGAAGGTCCTCATGCCCGTATATATGCTCGTGTTGATGGAGATGTAAAAAGCGTACAAGACTTAAAAAATATCGTAGTTCAAGTCGGAACACACAATATTCATTTAGGGGATGTTGCTCATATTGATAAAGGGTTTATCGATCCCCCACAAATGTCTATGAGACGAAATGGTGAACGTGTCACTGGTCTTGCTGTTTCAATGACAGAAAAAGGCGATATTCTTTCTTTGGGCAAACATCTAGATCAACGTATTAAAGAGGTACAAGAAAACTTACCTGCGGGTATTTTTATTGAAAAAGTAGTGGATCAACCTAGTCTCGTTGAGCATTCAGTTAATGAATTTCTCGGACACTTTATTCTAGCTTTAGGCATTGTTCTTGCCGTCAGTTTATTTGCTTTAGGCGTGCGGACAGGGATTGTGGTTGCTTTATCTGTTCCACTAGTTTTGGGTATTACCTTTTTCTTTATGTGGCGCCTAGATATAAATTTACAAAGAATCTCCTTAGGTGCACTTATTATTGCCTTGGGCTTGTTAGTCGATGACGCGATTATTGCTGTTGAAATGATGCAAGTCAAAATGGAAGAAGGTCTGGACCGTTTTAAAGCTGCGAGTTTTGCATGGAGTAATACAGCTTTTCCTATGCTAACAGGTACTTTAATTACAGCGGCGGGCTTTGTTCCAGTTGGCTTTGCGTTATCTTCAACAAGTGAGTTTACCGGATCAATTTTTTGGGTGGTTGGGATTTCTTTAATTGTATCTTGGTTTGTAGCAGTACTGTTTACTCCTTTTTTAGGCACAATTTTACTTCCCAAAGTACAGCCACATCATTCTCATTCCTCGAAAAATTCATACAGAGATAAACTTTCTCAATGGTTTAGTCGTAAAATTGCATGGTGCGTCAAAAAAAGGAAATGGGTTTTACTGACCACTGTTCTCAGCTTTGTTCTCGCTTTAGTTGCATTTCAATTCGTTCCTAAACAATTCTTTCCAGATTCACCGCGTGCAGAAATTCTAATTGATGTACAGCTCGAAGAAGGTGCTAGTTACACGGCAACGTTAAACGCAACGAAACAGGTTGAAAAATTACTTTCCAGTGATCAACGGGTCCGAGATTACACAGCTTATGTAGGAAGTGGTTCTCCTCGTTTTTATCTATCTCTTGATCCAGAAACACCTAAAAATAATTATTCACAGTTAATTGTTTATCCAAAAGATATTGAACAAGCGAGTCAATTAACTTCTGATCTACATAATCGTCTCATTCAGCAATTCCCTCATATTCGAACACGGGTTTATCGTTTAGAGCTAGGTCCCACTGTTGGTTACCCTGTACAGTTTAGGGTACGTGGTAAAGATCCTGAAAAAGTTCGTGAAATTGCTGCTGAGGTTCGCGACATTATGCGTCAGCATCCAAATGTACGTGATGTCAATTTTCAATGGAACGAACGTAGTAAAGCCATCAGATTTATCATTAATCAGGAACGTGCCCGTAGTTTAGGAGTAAGCTCGCAAGATATTTCACGTACCTTACAAATGTTATTAAGTGGTTATACAGTTACCCAGATACGAGAAGGCACAGAGTTAATTGATGTTGTAGCAAGAGCGAAAGCAGATAATCGGCTTGATACAGCTCAAATGGGTCAAATTACGATTCGTGCATCAAATGGAAAAAATATTCCTCTAGATCAAGTCGCTGAACTCAGACCTGTATTAGAAGAAGGAGGAATCTGGATACGTAACCGTTTACCAACTCTCAGCGTCCGTGCTGACGTGTCTGGTGCTCAAGCACCAGATGTCTCAAAGCAAATAGAACCGATGCTAAATGATCTTCGTAAAATGTTACCCATTGGCTACAGTATTGAAACTGGAGGAACTATTGAAGAAAGTGCTAAAGCAGATACAGCTATTCAATCTGTTATGCCGGTGATGTTATTACTTTGGGCAATATTCTTGATGTTACAACTGCAAAGCTTCAGTCGCATGTTTATGGTGGTATTAACAGCTCCACTTGGCATGATTGGAGTAAGCCTAGCCTTATTGATTACTCGTGCACCATTCGGTTTTGTGGCCACATTAGGAGTAATTGCTCTAGCTGGTATGATTATGCGTAATTCGGTTATTTTAGTTGATCAGATAGATAGAAATATTTCTACCGGTCAAACGCCAGAACAAGCGATTATTCAAGCCACTGTAGGTCGTACTCGTCCTGTTCTATTGACAGCTTTAGCAGCAATTTTAGCAATGATTCCTCTTACACTTTCCACATTATGGGGCCCAATGGCAATTGCGATTATGGGGGGGTTAGCAGTAGCAACGATACTTACTTTATTCTTTGTCCCAGCACTCTATGCCGCTTGGTTTAGAGTGAAAAGCTAAATTTATTTAGCTCGATAGAACTAAAAATTTATAGCTTAAAAGCACAAATAGATTTTACTATTTGTGCTTTTTTAATGGTTTGTAAACTTCTAAAGTGAGGAAAATGATGATGAGTCACTTGTAAATTCGAAGTAGCTCATTATTCAAATTTTATAAGAAGAAAAAAATAGTGTTAGACAAGATAAGCCGCTAAGAAAATTTCTACACCTGATTGTACAGAGTTTTCAATTTCCGCAACTCCCATACGGAAATTTTTAATTTTTTTACTACACATCACTTCAGAAATGAGACAAATACATTTGGTAAAAGAGTCCCTATATACTAGGTCCTATTATAATTCCGGCTAGAATTTCACCTAGTGATTCCATTTGAGCTAAAAACCTTTGAGCAATCTAGGCAATGATTCTGCTGATAAGCAGAATCACCACCCACTCAATGAAAAATCTGTCCTAATAACTTCAGCTGAAGCACTTGATCCATTAACATTTTCCATCGATTTGTTTTCTATCGATTAGTTACAAGATATGGACACGTTTTAAATGTCGATTCACATTTCCCTCAACTTTTGCACGGCCATGTAATACCGAATTATTATCAATCAACATGTAATCGCCACTGACCCACTGATGTTGGTACATGTATTTAGGGTCATATAAAATCTCTGTAATTGACTGAACAATTTCCTGTGATTCTACGGGTTGATGATTTGTATCTTTAATGGAGAGCTGTACAGGATTCACTTCCTGATTATCTTCATTTTCGATTTCAATAAACCGGATAACTGAATGGCCTTTATGAGGATGGTTTTCAATGAGGCTTACATCAATTGAGCCGCCATAATGTGCTTTTTTTTCAGTCGAATAAGATAGCTTAATTTTCTTCCAGTCTTCTAATTGACTAGAAGGTATATCTTTCAAAATACGTGTGGTATCAACAAAAAGTGTTTCCCCACCTCGCCCATCTTCTGAGGATACGGTACACTGAAAAGCATTAATTCTTGGAGTTTGTTTCGCAAAAGCTCCATCCCAATGCAATTCAACCCTACCTTTTGAGAAAATATGGTTTTTAGGATCTTGTTCCATTTTTACATTGAGTAAAGCACCAAACTCCCAATACATCAGATTGCCTAATGACTCACAAAAGTTAATATATTGTGGATCTGGTAACGCTTTAAATCCACGAAATACTAAAACTTTATATTGAGACAACAAGTTATTTAAAACCTCGGCACCGATCTCATTAATATTGTCATGATCACCAGATGCCGTTATTAATGCTCCAAATGGAGATAAATCTTTTACACTAAACATTATTCAAATCTCTAAATATAAAACCATATTTACTTACATTTCTTGTTGGTTATTACGCAAATAATGGCTAGCTTTTCCGTTTTTAAAGATTAATAAAGCATTTTCTTCTTCGGCTTTATGTCGTGGAACTAAAGTAAATCCATCATCATCTTGTATAACGACCGAATGCCAAGGTGTACGCCAATTGTCATCCGAGTCCATCAAAAATATTCCAATTTTTTCTGAAACTCGAGGTTGTGGATGAATACTAAGACGAACCGAATTTGGGAATTGCTCCTTCAATAAATTAGTCCATGCATTACTTCTTTGAATTACCCGGTAAGCATTCATACGAGCTACATTCAATATCTGGTTTTTTGACCAGCCTTTGAATTCATTAAGACCTGAAAAATCCTCAGTCAAAAAGCGACAAATCCCGCGGTACATTTCAGCTGCTGGTTTTTCTTGCTTACATCGGTGTTTTAAGCTTAGTAATGACTCTCCATATTGAACCATCAACTCTTCACGCAGTGTGCTATATTCTGGTATATCTTGAAAAACATCATCTAAATCAAAGTAATCAATATTATCTGCATAAGGTTTTCCCACTCTCTCTATAAGATCATATTTATAAGAAGATATGGCCTCATCCGGGATTCGTACTAGTTCAGCAAAAACTCTTCCATCAGAACAAATAGTTAACTTTGCTCCAGGTGCATAAATATTTTTTATTTTTTCACATAATTTATTCAATGTTGCTAAAGCTAATTCCTCACCTTTATCAGGAAAAATATCTAAAGTTTTTTTCCTATTTGGTGATTTAGCTGGAAAAGCAGGTAAAATCATATGAATAGGTTGTTTATTTTTGACAAAATTCAATACTTTTTGAATATGTAAAAAAGCTTCTTCTTGAAAGTTCTCTTGCTCTGAGTCATTTGCTAATAAACGTCGCTTATGAAAAATTAATTTTACGATCTGCTCAGCTAACATTAAATCATTATTTAAAATTTGTACCACAACAAAAACCCTTATTTCCTTTATACATTCACAAACTTTTAAATTAGACTTATTTTTAAGCCTTTATTTAAATTTTCAATATTACTTTATAAATAAATTTCACTTATTTCATTCAGCTTTCTCTCCAATAATAATTTCTATAGTAATTAATCCTATTTTTGATGATATTAACCTTTTTATTTAACAAAAAAATAAGATCTAACTTTTAAATCATATATTTCTAATTTTAACTATCAAAACAAATAACTATCGAACATTCAACCACCAATAAAACATATCTATTAGTTAAAATCTGATTATTTCCCTTAATTATAAAATTTTATTTATATTAAGCTTTCTAAATCAATCACAAGTGTAGCATTTGCTTTAACGTAAATCCACGTCCTAAAAATTGATTAAAACACTCACCAAAAAAACATAATTATTCAGTTTAATTTAATATTAATTTTTTAATACAGAATGAAAAATAAATAGACATAAAATAAAATTTTATTTTCATTAAAATTATAAAAATTCATAGTAAACCTTTGCTTAAATTTAAATTACAAAAAAATCTAACAATTGATTTATTATTTACAATTAAGAATAAATTTAAATTACCAATTAATTTATTAATAAAACTAATATAAAAATTTTACAATTTTTCCGAATGTTTAATATTATTAAGTTTTCATAAATTTTTTAAAAAAAATAGAATAATAGTTTTTATGGTTTATAGATAAAAACTTCGTTCATAAGCCTATTTTTCAACCAAAATTAAATAATTTTTGTATAAATCTAGACCTATAAATAATTATATAGTGAATAAAATTTAACTTCCTTTTCATAATATTTAATTAAAATGGAGAATATCTTGCACCACACTGGCAAAATTAATTGCCATTTGTGAAGGAGCATGTTTTTTATAAGCAAGCCCTAAACCCACCGTAGGTACAGATGTTTTCAAAGAGCGATAAGCCACACCTTGTATTTGTAATTGTTTGGTCGATTCAGGAACCAAAGACACCCCTAAATTTGCAGATACCAACGATAAAATTGACACAATTTGCGGGGCATTTTGTCCAATTTTTGGTTCAAAACCACGCTCATGACAGGCTTGTTTAATCGCATCGAAAAGCCCTGCGCTAATGGAAGGTGGTGAGACAATAAAATCAAGCTCTCGCAGTGCCGTTAAATCAATTTCTTGCGTTGAATCATCTAAATTAAAAGACTCCGAAGGCAAAGCAGCAATGAGTGGCTCTGCTAATAACTCTTGAATAATTAAACTGTCTGGAATATTGCGTGGTGACCTTATAATCGCAACATCTAAGCGGTCTTCGAGTAGTAAATCGATGAGCAGCAAGGTGTTCGCTTCTTCAAGTTTTAAATCAACTTTAGGATATTGCTGCTGGAAATAACGAACGCATTTAGGAATTAGAGGGTTCAACATTGAGGTCCCCGTAAAACCCAATCGTAATTGGCCCACTTCACCATTTGCCACCTGTTTAACCAAGTTCGCTGCATCTTCTACACGCTGTTGTACAGGCTGAATCGCATTTAAAAAGGCAAACCCAGCTTCGGTCAGCTCCACCCCATGCGGAGAACGAATAAATAAATCTGCACCTAGCTCTTCCTCTAAGTCCTTTATTTGCATGCTTAAAGGCGGCTGACTCATATTTAAACGATGCGCAGCTCTAGTAAAGTTTTTTTCTTCTGCTACTGCTAGAAAGTAGCGTATATGTCTGAGTTCCATCGCTATATATAAAACATATTATGATCTATTGTTAAATATATTAGAAAAATACCGTCTAAATTGCTAATTTTAATTTATCGAATTCTCTCGATGCAGCATGTTCCAAAAGCACTGTACTTTCTTTCTGTCCTGGTCATGATATGAACTCTTCATCTACGCCCAGTACCTTAAGCACTGAGGCAACTTCTGTTCTTTCCCGAGAATGGATTCACAAAGGGACTAAAGCCTATAAACACGCAGGATTCGCTTTATTCCTCGTAGGTTTCGCTAGTTTCTCTCTGATTTATTGCGTACAACCGCTCCTGCCTGCATTTAGCCAAAGCTTCCAGATTAGTCCTGCGAGTAGCTCTCTTGCCCTGTCATTAACGACTGCCTTTTTAGCGATTTCAATTGTTCTATCTAGTGCTTTTTCACAGGCAATTGGTCGTCGTGGTGTCATCTTTAGTTCAATGCTGTGTGCGGCTATTCTTAATATTGTGGCTATGTTTACGCCTAACTGGCATAGCTTACTAATAGCACGAGCACTAGAAGGTCTATTGCTTGGCGGTGTACCAGCCGTAACTATGGCTTGGATTGCCGAAGAAATCGCACCTGAATACTTGGGTAAAACCATGGGTTTGTATATTGCAGGTACGGCCTTTGGTGGAATGATGGGCCGTGTCGGCATGGGTATTTTGATTGAATATTTTTCTTGGCGAACTGCTTTAGGCTTACTTGGCGCAATCTGTTTTATTTGTTCAATTGCCTTTTTGAATTTACTTCCTGCTTCGCGTAATTTTGTACAGAAAAAGGGTTTGAATTTAAATTTTCACCTGCAAATGTGGCGGACCCATTTAAGTAATTTTAAATTGCTACGCCTGTTTACTATTGGTTTCTTGCTCACGAGTGTGTTTGTTACCTTGTTTAACTACGCCACTTTCCGTTTAAGCGCAGCACCTTATTCACTGAGTCAGACTCAAATTAGCCTTATTTTCTTGTCGTATAGCTTTGGTATGGTGTCTTCATCATTGGCAGGTACATTAGCCGACCGCTTCGGTAAAAAAACCATGATGATGAGCGGCTTTGCCTTAATGATTGTGGGTAGCCTCATGACCCTGCTCAGCTCTCTTTTCGGCATTATTATTGGCATTGCATTTATTACCACGGGCTTTTTTATTACCCACTCACTCACCAGCAGTTCAGTGGGTGCTGAAAGTAAACAAGCCAAAGCCCATGCCAGTTCCCTGTACTTACTGTTTTACTACATGGGTTCGAGTATTGTCGGCTCAGCAGGTGGCTGGTTCTGGTTACACGGTGGATGGAGTGCAATCGTAGGCTTAACCGTTGTACTGTCGTTACTTGGAATATTTTTAGTCGTTTATACATCACACGCAAAAGCTCATTAATTTTTAAATTAAAGGAAAATCACATGTCGAGTTTATTTGTTTATGGCACTTTAGGCCCAGGTCGTCCTAATGCACATATACTTGAAAATATTGGCGGACAATGGGCAGAAGGTTGGGTCAACGGAACCTTACATAATCAAGGTTGGGGAGCTGATTTAGGCTATCCGGGAATTGTGCTTGATGAAAGTACCAATCAAGTTCAAGGTTTTGTTTTTAGCTCAGAACATTTAAATGCAAACTGGAAATTACTTGATGATTTTGAAGGCGAAGAATACGAAAGAGTACCTGTTCAAGTCACTTTAAATAGTGGCGAACGTGTTGATTCTTTTATTTATGTGTTGAAGTCTTAAGCTATTTCTAAAGCTTAAGTCCATAAACATTTAAAAATTGATAGAAAAAATTTAAGTGGTCATTTTTTGGCTTGTATTTTTTTAAAGAAACTGTAGAATTCATTCCACGTCGCCGACATAGCTCAGTTGGTAGAGCAACTGACTTGTAATCAGTAGGTCCACAGTTCGAATCCGTGTGTCGGCACCATCATTAAACCTCATGAATATTTGATTTATGGGGTTTTTTGTTGCCTGTAGGTTTTAAAATACTTAAAGATTTATAATTATTACCAAAAAATTGAGTGCAGACCTATTGATCCACACCCTTCAAATTATTTTTCATATTTCTCTAATTCAATAACTATTTCTTTTGCTGCGGCTATAGTTTTATAGCAAAACATATTAATAATATTTTTAAAGAATATCTTTTCGATAAAAAGCTCTTGCCTAAAACTATGCTCTTTTAAATTTGATAAATACTTATTATAAACTTAAGCTTCAAAATAAATTTATAAAACACATTTTCTCTTTTAAAAGCAAAACAGGATGCTGCTAATTTATTAAAAAATATAAGATTAAAATAATAAATATTAAAAAGATATGATTATAATGCGCCCCCAAATAAGGTCATATGAATAAGACCTATTTTATAAACTTTAATTCATTAAGATACCAATACGGAAAAATATGAAACTTCGTTTTATTTTACCTGCTTTATTTCTAACTTTGCCTTTAACAACATATGCTCAAGACACTACATCTCAAGCTCAAATGCAAACTACTGCAAACCCACCCATTTGCTTAATTGAGGGTACTCCTTCAGCAGAGCACTATAAATCTATTAAACGTATTAAAGCCGCGAAAGGAACCTATGGTGGTTTTGAAGAAGTAAAACCTAAATTAGCGATCGTTGCTCGTAAATACGGTGCAGATGTGGTGATTAATTATCATCAAAGCCAAAGATTTGGTTTCTGGCCGTGGCGTATTGTACGTCCAGTACTTACAGGAACTGCCGTAAAATGGAATACACCAGTTGATTGCACAGCATTAGGCGGCAAACAAATTTATTAATACAAAATGAAAAAAGCCCAACATCCTGTTGGGCTTTTTTCGTATTTCGTTACTAGGTACACTTCCTGTAATACCTCACGTCCTGATGCTTAAACTTATTATTGTTGTTTTATGTTTCGGAACTTCCTGTTCCTGATGAGTTCATCATAGGCAATTCATCACGTCATAAAAAGACGCCAATTTCCCGAATGTATGTAAGAAAAAGCGTACATGTTTCTTTTAAATTTAAAACTTAATTTACTATCATTGAAATAAAAATATGAATTTATAAACAAGTTCTGTTCGTCAATTAAATAAGAAGACGATATAATGAGTTTATTACTTTATTTGTAAAATAAATTTAAAAACAACAAGGAACGAGATGTTTACTTTGCCATCAAATCTTTTTCAACCTTTAGTGACCATACTTGCATGCCTTATTATTATTGTAAGTAAAATGCCTCAGCTAAAATTTAGAAAAACTATATTATTTTTAGCCTTTGGCAGTTTTACTTTAATATGTGCTTTGGCAATATTTGTTTTTTTTAATTAAGCCTTATTTCTTACTCTTCTCTATCATTTTTTCAAAATGTTTAAGGTTTGGGTTCAGCGTATCCCATGCGTAGGCTTGGCTCACAAACACCTCTGCTCTAGGCTGATAGAGACTCGGGTCATCCAAAGTACCTGCACGTATTGAAATCATTTCAGGGGCAATTTCAGGTAAGCCAAAAAGCTGAGAACCACAAGTTGGGCAAAATGCTCTTTTAATAGGTCGGCCAGAAGATCCTAAAGTCTCAAAATATTTAAGTTCACCACTTACTTTCAATTCAGATTGGTGAAAAAAAGCGATTGGTGCATATGCTGAACCTGTTGCCTTCTGACAATCTCGACAATGGCAATTAAAGCTATAACGTGGCTCCGTTTCGCTTTGATAGCTCACAGCTCCACATAAACACGATCCTTGATATTTAGCTGACATGGCTCATCCTATTTTTTTTATTGCTGTGATTTGAATATAACGTACATATCCATTTTGGTAGAGTTGTTGGCATAACTTTGCAGTCATTTGAATTTTAAAATTTGCCAATCCTCGGCTTTGATTTTGTCTTTGCTGATTTTGAATATACCGCGAAAAACCGAGTAATACAGGCTCGGATAAATCTTCAATTTGAATATCTGCAAAACCTTGTTGTTCCAAGGTTGTTCTTAGTATTTTTTCAGTCGGTACAGCATCCCAAGCGACATTTGCTGCTTTAAGTAAATAACGATGCTTTTGTTCTTGCAGAGCGGTCATGTTTTGACATGAGTCAGCACGCATTAGGTAATGAAAACCTAATCGGCCTTTTGAATTTAAAACTGGAGTGACTGAATCTAGAAATGAATTTAAATTGCTGTGATAAGCCGCATCAATACATAACACAGCATTGAAGTGTTGTTTAAATTCAAATTGTTTTAAATTTAAAAATGAACCACAAAAAATCTGGCTTATTTCAGGAATAAGCTTTTGAATTTTATTAACACACTGGGCTTGTAAGTCAACTGCACTAAGGCTTTTGGGCTGATAGTGCTGTAACCAGTGCAATAAACTTGCACCCTGTCCGCAGCCTAAATCTAAGAGATGATCTTTTGAATTTAAATTGACAGCTTGTGCCAAATGATCTGCCAATTGGCAACAAGCTTCACGGTAGTTTTGGGTATTTTTCCAAAAACCCAAATTTGTCCAAGCCAGCTCTTCATCATCTCCCAAACTTGATGCATCAATTGCATATTTATGGGGAATAAGTCGAGAAAGAGCCGCTCGAACTTTTATTTTCACAATTTTAGTAACCGAGCTCAGGAGCAACTTCAACCTGAGGTTTTAAACCTACAAAGGGTAAAGGTGCACCTAAAATTTCAGCAATATGCATCGCAGAAGTAACTGCCGACTCTAAAATTGGTAAGCCATCACATGACCATGAACCACAATAAAATACTTTACGGTTTAAGTCTAAATGGCGTTGTTGCAATTCTTTATTTAGAGCAATTGTTTGCGAGTCTACAACAGCACGCGTTAAAGTCACTTTTGAAATGATTTTTTTAGGGTCAATATCAGTCACTGGACGCCACGTCTGGAACACTGGATTTTTACCCACAAGTGATGGTTCAACTGCATTCATCCAAACTGTAAATTGCTGACGGGTAAACTTACGATCCATCATATAGCTCAGCACTGACCAGTCTTTACGACGTGGTGGCATTACTGTTGCATCTGTATGAATAACAAGATCACCTTGCTCAAAACGGAATTGCTTAAGCAAATTCATATCTTCAGCAAATTGTTCAGGGTTCAAAAACTCATCAATTTTAGACGTTGGCGTTGCCACAATCACTCGATCAAATAAGTTCTTTTCACCTTGGCTGTTTTCAACCAATACTTTTTCGCCTTGTAATTCAACGTTCTTAATCGCTGATCCGCTATGAATGTCGATATCTTTAATTAAGCTGTCTACAAATGCAGGTGTACCACCTTTCATACGTAACAACATATCGCCATCAGTTAAGTGACGTAAAAACTCAAGAAGGTTTTTTGCAGGCCAATCGCCAATTGTTTTTGGATTACACGTACAAATTGTATAGAGCACCGGCATTACAACACCATGCCAGAATACTTCTTCTATATCGTTCTGATTAATAAATTCAGCGAGGGTAATATCTTGATTTTTAGATTTGAAAAACTGATGAATTGCAGTTTTTAATTGCAACATTCCTTTCACAAGACGCCAGCCATATTGCTGGATGCCTTTACGGTTATTGATAATTGGGAAATTACCAATACGACTACGAGATGTCGTTAACCATGTTTCCGTACGATCTTCGAATAACCAGCTACATGACATATAAGTACGAACTGGGAAGGTTTTAATGCCTAAATGAGCAGCAAGGCTGAGTGTATTCTTCCACAGATGTGGATTCATCACACGTAGCGGTGCATCAATAATTCCACCATCGAATTCAATGCTATGGCTATCCATTCCCCGGCCAGGAAGTGCTTCAAATATCGTGATCGTATGCCCTGCATCTTTCAGAATTCTTGCTGCCGCAAGACCTGCCATTCCACTGCCAATAATTGCGATATTCAAAATGATGTCCCATTTTTCGAGAATTTTTTTGATTATCACTCATACCCTAAAAAAACACCGTATTAAAAACTACCAGATTTTTATTTTTTGCATCAATTTATATAGAAAATATTTAACTAAAGGACAAGCTAGCTTTGTATATTTTTTTACAAAAATATACAGTCATATAAAAACTTATATTTTTTATAAATTTAAAAAAATCTTTTAAATAAAATAAGATAATTTAACTATATTTATATCATATGTTTTACAACTATCTTATTTTGAGATATCATAGAGCCACAATAATGAGAACCAAATCACATAAAACAATGCCGCAACAACAATGAAAACCATTATAAAAACAGAATCTTTACAGCGAAAAAGCCCGCTATTCACACTTGATAGCGGGCTTTTTATTACTTTGTTTTAATAGCCGATTAAGCGCAATTAAACAATTTATCCTTCTTGCATGATTGAACCGAATTTTCCACGATTAAAATCATTAATCGCTTCCATAATCTCAGCTTTGGTATTCATTACGAATGGACCATAACCTTCGATTGGTTCGTTAAGTGGTTGGCCAGTCAACACTAAGAATTTAGTGTCTTCTTCTGCATTTAAGCTAAACTCAACACCCTCACGAGACAAAATCGCAACGGTTTTACCTTCAAGACGATTTGCATCATTGACCACAACCGCGCCATCTAATATCACAACAAGCGTGGTGTGCCCTTCAGGTACATAGAGGGTGTGTTTTTGGCCTTTAGCCAATTTACCATCCCATACATTTAATGGACTAAATGTCGTTGCTGCACCTTTTGCATCTGCATATTCACCAGCAATCACACGTAAATGACTGCCATGCTCATCTAACGCAATGTCTGGAATCTCTTTCGCTTCAATTGCTTGATATTTTCCAGGCGTCATTTTTGAATGAGCAGGTAAATTTACCCATAATTGCACCATTTCAAAAAGACCACCATGCTCTGCAAACTCAGGAGAATGGAACTCTTCATGCAACACGCCTGCACCCGCAGTCATCCATTGCACATCACCAGTTTTAATGGTTCCGCCGCCACCACTTGAGTCTTTATGAGTCACTTCACCTTGATAGGCGATGGTCACTGTTTCAAAGCCACGGTGTGGATGCGAGCCTACACCTTGCTGTTCAGTCGTTGGTGAGAAGGTATAAGGCGCTGCATAATCGAGTAGCAAAAATGGGCTTAGGGTTTGGCCTAAACGGTCATAAGAGAATAGGTTATATACAGGGAAACCATCACCCACCCAATGCATGTGGTTATTTTGATATGCACCAAGAAATTTCTTCATCTGATCTCTCCTATATATGTAGGATTTTCTTGAACTGAGATTGATTTTACGCCTCAATAATTGCAGTTTATAGATCAGGATTAGCAACACATTATTTCATCTATGAGACAATCATAAAGTTTGAGGTACTCTTTTTAAGATCGTCCTATTTTTAAAATTCTTAATCCTATTTTTTAGACTTAATCACGACAACAAACTCATCTAGCATAATTTTAGGCACTGATGACCTACTTAATAATTTTTGATTATTTATTTTGATAACACGAGGACATAAAAAATGGCTCAAGATTACGTACGTTTAGACAAGGATAATGCTGCGGTTCTTTTAGTTGACCACCAAGCAGGTTTACTTTCTTTAGTTCGAGATATCGATCCAGACAAATTTAAAAATAATGTATTAGCACTTGCAGATGCTGCGAAATATTTTAATTTACCGACTATTCTTACCACGAGTTTTGAAAACGGTCCAAACGGTCCTTTAGTTCCAGAATTAAAAGAACTTTTTCCAGATGCGCCATTTATTCCACGTCCTGGTCAAATCAATGCATGGGACAATGAAGATTTTGTAAAAGCGGTTAAAGCGACAGGTAAAAAACAACTGATTATTGCCGGTGTGGTCACTGAGGTTTGTGTGGCATTCCCAGCTTTATCTGCACTCGCTGAAGGCTTTGAAGTGTTTGTGATTACCGATGCTTCTGGTACTTTCAATGAATTAACGCGTGATGCTGCTTGGGACCGTATGTCAAAAGCAGGCGCTCAGCTGATGACTTGGTTCGGTATGGCATGTGAGTTACACCGTGACTGGCGTAATGATGTAGAAGGTCTTGGTGCACTCTTCTCAAATCATATTCCTGATTACCGTAACCTGATGACCAGCTATAGCTTTAATACATCGCAAAAATAAATTCTATTGCCAAGATTAGAGTGCTTAAGCGCTCTAATCTTAAATTTAAATGGATTGATCTGACATTGATAAGTTCTTTTGATGATTTTTATTATTTCTATTTAGTCGTAAAACACGGCGGCTTTAGTGCGGCCAGTGAAGCCGAAAATATTAGTAAATCTAAGCTCAGCCGACGTATTATTGACCTTGAAAATAAATTTAACGTTAGCCTCATTCAAAGAACAACCCGACATTTTAAAGTGACCGATTTAGGCCAAGAGTTCTATGAAGAATGCTGCAAAGTCATTGCTCAAGTTGAATGTGCAGAAAACGTTTTGTTAAAGCAAAAAAGTGAACCTCAAGGGTTAGTCAAAGTAAGCTGCCCACCTTTAATGATGCATTTTCAAATTAGAAAAATTTTAAATCAGTTTTTAAAAACCTATCCAAAAGTTGAAATATCTCTTGAGCTAACCAGCCGTCGAGTCGATATCTTGCATGATGATATCGATCTCGCGATTCGGACCAATTTTGAACCGAATGAAGATTCAAATTTAATTGTTCGTGATGTGATTAAAACAGATCACTGTCTGGTGGCTTCGCCTGAATTACTGCAAGGCCGTACTATTGAGCATTATTCCGAATTACAAGACTTTCCAAGTATCAGCTTAGGTACTCAAAAACAAAACCCTATTTGGCATTTATGCAATATTCGTAACGGTGAATCAGTTGATGTGCCTTATCAACCACGAATCAAAAGTAATGACTTAGCAGGGGTCTACTATGCAGTGATGGACGGATTAGGCATTGCCGACCTTCCTTTTTTAACCGTCGAATCTGAAATTCGTAAAGGCACACTTATTCATATTCTTCCTGACTGGAAGTCAAATATTGGCATGCTTCAACTGGTCTATGTGTCTAGAAAAGGCCAACGTCTGGTGGTCGAAAAACTCATTGAAACACTGATTGAAGAACTCAGACGTTTACCCGAAAGCCATGAAGGATATCTGCCGACTTAAATAAAAAAACCGGTCATGAATGGGCATGACCGGTTTTTGTGAAACATCACATACAGCATAACTGCATGTTTTCGTTCAGAACAAAACGAACTCGTTTTGTTCCTTACTCAGATAAGTCTACGCATAGGTATTTCATTTCAACATATTCTTCGATGCCGAATTTTGAACCTTCACGGCCTAGACCTGACTGTTTTACGCCACCAAACGGAGCAACTTCATTTGAAATCGCGCCCGTGTTAATGCCGACCATACCGTACTCAAGTGCCTCACCCACTCGCCATTGACGAGCTGTGCTTTGAGTAAACAAATAAGCAGCTAAACCAAATTCGGTATCGTTCGCCATTGCCACTGCTTCATCTTCAGTTTTAAAGCGGAATAGTGGTGCAAGGGGACCAAAAGTTTCTTCTTTAGACACTTTCATGTCTTGCGTTACGCCAGTTAACACAGTCGGTTCAAAGAATGTACCGCCAAGTGCCGAACGCTGACCACCAATACGAACTGTCGCGCCTTTCTCGGTTGCATCTGCAATATGAGACTGAACTTTTGCAATTGCATCTTCATCAATTAAAGGCCCTTGAGTTGAACCTTCTTGACGGCCATCACCAACTTTCAATTTAGACACGGCTTCAACCAAACGGTCTGCCAAAGCATCGTAAATACCGTCTTGAACATAAATACGGTTAGCGCAAACACAGGTCTGACCACTGTTGCGATATTTACTTGCCATAATGCCCTGAACAGCTTGTTCAAGATTGGCATCGTCAAATACCACAACTGGCGCATTCCCACCGAGTTCAAGCGAAAGCTTTTTAATGGTTGGCGCACATTGTTGCATCAAGATACGACCCACTTGGGTTGAACCTGTGAAGCTTAACTTACGAACAATATCGCTTTCGCATAGGGTTTTACCAACTTCAACCGCATCACCACTAATGTTAATTAAAACATCGGCTGGTAAGCCTGCCTGTAAAGCCAATACTTCAAGTGCATAGGCGGTTAACGGCGTTTGTTCTGCTGGTTTAACCAACATTGAACAACCCGCAGCAATCGCTGGACCTGCTTTACGCGTAATCATGGCAGCTGGGAAGTTCCACGGCGTAATTGCAGCAGTAACACCAATTGCTTGTTTAATCACGAGCAGACGTTGATTTGGCAACGTAGGTGTTAATACTTCACCATCAATACGGCGAGCTTGCTCGGCAAACCAGCGTATGAACGATGCTGCATAACCAATTTCACCACGTGCTTCTGCCAATGGTTTACCTTGCTCAGCTGTTAAAATTTGAGCTAAATTTTCTTTGTGCTCAAGCATGAGGTTGTACCATGCCAATAACACATCAGCACGAGCCAAGGCAGTTTGCTTTTTCCAAGCAGCCTGCGCTTTTGCCGAACGGTTAATTGCAGCTTCAACCCCTGCGCGGTCATAGGTTTTTACCCATGCCAAAGTTTCGCCCGTAGCAGCATCATTTACCTCGATATAGTCATTTGATGCAGGTGCTTCTAACGCAATATCAGGATGTTTTAACAAATACTGCAAAGTATTTTGAATCATGCAGATTGCTCCGTTGCTTTTGCACTACCTGCTTTTAGTGTTGCAAAACCTTGTTTCAAGATATCAAGACCTTGACGGAATTGCTCAGCAGGAATGGTTAATGGATATAAGAAACGAATTACATTACCGTATTTACCACAAGTAAGAAGTAACAACCCGTTTTCCATTGCATAGTTTTGTACAACTTTTGCTTGTTCAGCTGTTTCAAGTTCTACTGCAACCATTGAACCTAATGCACGAATATCAGTTACGATGTCGCCTGTTGCTTGTTGAATATCTTTAAGTGCAACAACCAACTCTGCACCTAATTCATTTGCGCGGTCGCATAAGTTTTCTTCTTCAATCGCATCAATAACCGCGTGTGCAGCAGCAACCGCAATCGGGCTACCTGCGTAAGTACCGCCTAGTCCACCTGGGTTTGGTGCATCCATCACTTCTGCACGGCCAACAACACCTGAAATAGGGAAGCCGCCGCCCAAGCTTTTCGCCATGGTGATGAGGTCTGCTTTAGTCTCGTAATAGTTCATTGCAAACAATTTACCAGTACGGGCAAAACCTGATTGCACTTCGTCAGCAACCAACAAAATGCCGTGCTTGTCGCAAATTGAACGTAAACGTTTTAAGAACTCAGCTGGCACCACATTGAAACCGCCCTCACCTTGTACTGGCTCAAGCACAATTGCTGCAACATCATGTGGTGCAATATCTTCACTGAAAATATCTTCAACGCTTTCAATTGCCGCGTCCACTGAAATACCTTTAGCAGGTACTGGGTAACGCGCGTGGAACACACCCGCTGGCATCACACCGAAATCACGTTTGTAAGGTGCAGTTTTACCTGTCATTGCCATCGTCATAAATGAACGACCGTGAAAACCGTTACCAAAAGTGATAATGCCGTGACGACCAGTGTAACAACGAGCAATCTTTACTGCATTTTCAACTGCTTCTGCACCTGTAGTGAAAAAAGCTGACTTCGCAGGACCAGCAATTGGCGCACGCTTATTAATACGCTCAGCTAAAGCCACATAGCTTTCATAAGGTGTTACTTGATAGGCAGTGTGAGTAAATTTAGTAAGTTGTTCAGTCACCGCTGCAATGACTTTAGGGTGGCGATGGCCTGTATTTAAAACTGCGATACCACCAGCAAAGTCAATAAATTGGTTGCCTTCCTTGTCCCAAAGCGTGGCATTTTCAGCTTTTTCTGCATACCACTGACACATCACGCCTACACCACGTGGAGTTGCTTGCTGTTTACGTGCGTTAAGTGCAGAATGTTGATTATCCATTTGATTCCCTCATATTTTCATCATCAGTTGCAGCTTTGGTTTTTGCATCCTGTGCTTAATTTTCAGGGTGCTTTACAACGACTGCCTATGCATGTAATTTCGCTCGTCTGGCGGCAACTGACGAGAGCCATTTTTTAACTGTAGGAGAGAGCCAATTGCGTAGTTTACTTGGAGATCATTTATTACAACGGCTCCAACAGGACACCGAAGGTAAACTACATCAACGCCTTTTCCGTTGTCTGCGTGGTGCCATTATTGATGGCGTCATTCAGCCTAAAACACGCTTGCCCGCTTCACGTGACTTAGCTAGTGAAATTCATGTTTCGAGAAATACTGTTCTTACCGCCTATGAACAGCTACAAGCTGAAGGCTATTTAGAGGCTCGTACGGGACACGGCACATGGGTTGCCGAGAAACTACCAGAGAGTTTTTTAAATACACAAAATAAGAAAAAAGCAGTTTCAAGTCCGAAAGTTCAAAACTCTTATGCGCTCTCAAATCGTGGTTCAAACTTATTAGGCTATGCCGCGGCCTCGCCACACCAATGGGGTGCTTTCGTACCGGGAGCACCCGACGTAACAGAGTTTCCACATCATATTTTTAGTCGTATTCAGGCTCGCCTGAGCCGAGAACCTGACATCAACCGCTTAATTTACAGCAATGCTGGTGGTTGTATTGAACTTCGAAGTGCGTTGGCAGATTACTTGCGCGTTGCACGCTCAGTTCAGTGTGATGCTGACCAAATTATTATTACCGAAGGTATTCACCAAGCGATTGACTTAGTTTCGCGTGCACTGAGTGATATTGGTGATCGCGTCTGGATTGAAGATCCAGGCTATTGGGGAATGCGTAACACTTTGCGTATTAATGGCGTAGATATTCAACCCATGCCAGTCGATGCCGAAGGCATTATCCCCGAAGAAAATCCGGTTAAACCACCTAAACTCATTTTTGTCACGCCATCACACCAATATCCACTGGGTTCACATTTAAGCCTAGATCGTCGACGCAAACTGATTGAGATTGCCCGCCAGCACAATAGCTGGATTGTAGAAGATGATTACGACAGTGAGTTCCGTTTCTCAGGCCAACCGTATCCGTCTTTACAAGGCTTAGAAAATGATGCACCCGTGCTGTACATGGGCACGTTTAGTAAAACTATTTATCCATCTTTAAGAATTGGGTATTTGGTGGTGCCTAAACCCCTCTTTTCACCCCTACGTATTGTGGCAGCTGAACTGTATCGTGGTGGACATTTGCTTGAGCAAAAGGCCCTAGCAGAATTTATTCGTGAAGGTCATTACGAAGCGCATATTCGTCGTATGCGTTTACTTTATGGAAAGAGACGCGATTATTTAGTCAGTCTGATTAAACGCTATCTTGGCCCCGAATTTATTCATGAATATGACGAAGCAGCAGGATTACACTTGGTTTTAAAACTGCCAAACTCTTGCGATGATGTCGCAATTGCAACAACCGCACTTGAACGTGGTGTCAAAGTTCGCCCACTTTCACAGTACTATATGCAATCGCATGCACATGCAGAGCGTGGACTGCTCATGGGCTTTGCCTGTGTAAATGAAAAAGACATGGTGATGGCTTTTGGCGTCTTGCTCCAGTGCTTACGTGAAGCAGGCGTACCTACGCTGAATTAACTGTTTTCTCGTACTAAGCCAAATAAAAAAGAGCCTCATTGTGAGGCTCTTTTTTATTTAAAAATTTAAACTAACTTTTCTTCATGCGTATGGGTTAAATGGGTCGCTCTACGTTCTTTACCCCAACCCAATTTTTCAGACAACAATCCGAAGAACACAATAATGCCGAACAATGCAGTGGTGTAAATCACTTCTTTAAAATAGGTACCTTCAATCAACATGGTAAGAATTGCGCCAATAATTGCAAAGATCACCACGTAAGTTAAGTAAGGGAACATCCACATTTTAAAGTCAATTTTCACACCTTCAGCTTCTAATTTTTTACGCATACGAAGCTGAGAATAAGCAATGGTCAGGTACACATAGAGTGTTGCTGCACCTGTCGTTAGCATGAAAAAGTCGTAAACATCCATACTCTTAGTTGCAGTTAAAATCACGGCAATCACAGAGAAGAAGCATGACACAATCACACCTACCCACGGACTGCTTTTACTGTTTACAGACCCAAAACTTTTCGGTGCGTCACCACGTTTAGCTAAAGAAAACAGCATACGTGAACACGTATACAGTGCTGAGTTAAAGCAACTACATACCGACGTGAGAACTACAAAATTTACGATATGGCGCGCCCCCGGAATCCCGAGTGCAGATAGAGTCACACTATAGGTTCCCCAAGTCGAATCTTTCAAAAGTTCATTGTTATGAGGTATCAAACATACCGCAACAAACATTGAACCTACATAGAATAAAATAATTCGCCAAACCACCGAGTTCGATGCTTTACGAATTTCTTTAGATGGATTTGCAGACTCTGCCGCTGCTACGGTAACAATCTCAGCGCCAATATAAGCAAACATGACCCCAAGCAATGCAGTAATAACGGATGACCCTCCATTTGGCATAAAGCCTTGAGAGGTTAAATTGCTAATACCAGAAGCAGCTGGATTGCCCCAAGGCCACAAATGCATGATGGCTAAACTACCAATCACCAAGAAGATAACAATCGCGATGACTTTGATGAGTGCAAACCAGAACTCAAATTCGCCATAGTTTTTCACGTTTTGTAAATTGACTGCGACCAATGCACCAATCACGACAACCATATAGGCCCAGATCGGTATAAATGGGAACCAATTATTTAAAATTTTACCTGCCACATAAGCTTCCCACCCCATGAGCATTGCGAGCGTACACCAATACAACCAGCCAATTGAGAAACCTGCCCAACGACCAATCGCACGGTCAGCATATGTTGAAAAAGAGCCACTATCAGGGTTTAAAACGGCCATCTCGCCTAACATACGCATGATGAACCAAACGAGTAAACCACCTAACGCGTAAGTTAGAAAAACTACAGGTCCCGTATTGTAAATAATACTGCCCGAGCCTACGAATAAAGAGCCACCAATTACCCCTGCAATCGAGATCATCGTTAAGTGGCGTGATTTGAGTCCATGTTTTAAACTTTGGGAGTGATTGGCTTCAGAACCATTTTGATGAGCTGCCATATCATTTTCCTTAATATATGGAGGATATCGGCTAGTCTCGGAAAACCTCCGAAGCCAAAAAATATCCCCTAAAAATTTAGCCGTTCTGCCCAATTCCTAAAACAGAAAAATCACTGAGCTTATCCGGCGCTTCCGTATGCATACTTCCAATGGCTTTAATTTGTCGTTTCGGCAGTCAAGAAACGAGAGCCATTTTTGGAATAAAAGAGAGGGCCAATTGCAAAATTTATACGCAAAATTGGCTCTTTTTGTCTGAATTCTGGTAAATGGTTTTAAGTTTTTATTCTGAAAATAATTAAGTTTCACTTTAATAAGATTGGAATTCTTTAGTTTTGTTCAGAGATTAATAATGCTTTTGTACCTGTTTCCAAGGCTCTAAAGATATGTTTCTGGTCGGCAGGGTAACAAATATAATCTCCGACACCGAGCTCAACAGCTTCATCAATTAAGCCCACTAAAGCTTTACCTTCGACCACAATAATGTGCTCCACAGAACCAACTGGATGAGGTTCTGAAAGACGGTCTTCGCCTGGCTCAACAATCAATAAATACACATCTCGGCGCGCATGCGGTGGACAAGTCGCTAGCAAAATTGCTTTGTAATTGGCAATCTCGGAACTCACTGTTGGCCCATCGCCACAGCGAATGACTTGTACTTGATTGCTCGGTTCTTCCATCAAACGTGCAAATGGAATATTTAACGCCACACAAAGTGCCCATAAGGTTTCAATGCTTGGGTTTCCTTGGCCAGCCTCTAATTGAGAAAGTGTAGACTTTGCAACGCCTGCACGACGGGCAACCTCTGCCAAAGAAAGCCCTGCTCTTTGACGTTCACGATTTAAACCTTTGGCAATAATTTCAATTGGCTGAGACATTCACCACATCCGTTCTATAAAAAAAACGATCGTTCGTTTTGACAAAACAATCAGACTTATTCATTATAATGGAAAATCGTTCGTTATATCATACTATGTCCACATACGCTCTCATTAAGAAACTTAGTAAAGACACCACCCGCTCAATTTTCTTTGTCTGTCTAGCAACCAGTGTTGTCGGTATGTCTTTAGGTTCACTCGCCGCAAGCTATGGCTTAGCGCTCTGGATCCCGCTTTGCCTATCTATATTTGTGCTCGCAGGAACTGCCGAATTTATTTTTATTGGGTTCTTGGCAGTTGGTGGTAGCCCAATTGCTGCTGCGATTGCAGGACTACTCGTCAATTTAAGACATCTGCCTTTTGGTATTGCGGTCAATGAATTAATCAGAGGTAAATTCTCTCGATATTTCGGGGCTCATATCATGAACGATGAAAGCGTTTTGTTTGGCATGGCACAGCCCGATTTCGGGACAAAAAAAGCCGCTTACTGGCTATGTGGTATAGGCATAATGCTAACTTGGCCACTGGGTGTAACGGCGGGTTATTTTATTGGAAGCGCTATTCCAGACCCAAAAACATTTGGTCTAGATGCCATTTTCCCTGCTATTTTAATTGCACTTACTTTTAATGCTTTAAAGAACAAATCTACCCGAAAAGCTGCATTTGCCGGATCAACTTTGGCACTGATTACCACACCTTTTTTGGCCTCAGGACTTCCAATTCTGATTTCACTTTTTGGCTTGATATGGGGTAGAAAAAAATGAATCAACAATTACTCATTATTTTAGGAATAGGCTTGTTAGCACTTGGAACATATGGGATTCGTTTTGCTGGTTTTCACTTAGGCGCCAAGTTTACTTTTTCTGAAAAATACCAAGTTTTACTCTCAAACGGTGCGACTGTTTTACTCTGTGCGATTGCAGTCACGACGACATTTTTTGAAGGCCAAGATTTTGCAGGTTTCGCGCGTATATTCGGTGTTGGGCTAGCACTTCTCTTGGTTTGGAAAAAAGTACCGCTTTTATTGGTAATTTGCTTAGCAGCAGCAGGCACCGCCCTAATACGTTTGCTCGGAATTGAGTAATAAAAAAGGCGAGATAAACTCGCCTTTCTTTAACCTTTTGATTAGAACGGTAAATCGTCGTCTAAATCAGCTGGTGCAGACGCAGGTTGTTGTGGCGCTTTAGGAGCGAAACCACTACCTTGTGGGCTGTTACCACCATTACCGAAACCACCTTGGCCACCATAACCACCGCCATTGTTTTGGCCGTAGCCGCCACCTTGGTTGTTATTATTTTGATAACCATTACCACCTTGTTGAGGTGCGTTAAAACGTGGTTGGTTAAAATCATTACCGCCAGCGAAACCTTGTTCACCTTGTTGACGACCATCTAACATTTGCATCTGTTCGCCACGAATTTCTGTTGTATAGCGCTCTTGACCATTTTGATCAGTCCACTGACGCGTGCGTAATGAACCTTCAATATAAACCTTAGAACCTTTACGTAGGAACTGCTGAGCAATTTCCCCTAAACGGTTATGCAAAACAATACGGTGCCATTCAGTTTGTTCTTTACGCTCACCTGAAGTTTTATCGGTCCAAGCTTCACTTGTTGCGATTGAAAATTGAGTCAGCGAGCCCCCATTTGGAAAAGTTTTTGTTTCAGGATCACGACCCAAAGTACCAACCAAAATAACCTTATTTACACCACGCATTAGCTGTCTTCATCCTATTCATTTCTATGTTTTACTTTATAAGAGTTATGCTTAAATGGCTACCTCTTTACCGAACAACTGCGTTAAATCACGTCGCGCAGCCTCATCAAGAGTCTGTTTATCGACTTTAATATAAGCAACTTGCTGGTCAGGCATCACCACAACTTCTTCTATACCACGAATTGCCAATAGCTGTGTGGTCCACTCATTCACCTGTTGCACTTGCGGTAATGGCAACACAATTGATGACAAATACCGCGGCTGAGCTAAACCAAAACTAATTAGCAACCATATTATAGCAATCCCTGTTAAGACACTCCATCCAATCGCAGTATTATGTAACATCAATAATTGACCACCTAGTGTACCGCCGAAAAAAGCACCTAAAAACTGACTACTGGCATTTACACCCATAGCAGTTGCTTTTGATTGAATTGGCGCACATTTTGATAACCAAGATGGCAATAATGCTTCCATCACATTAAAGGCAATGAAGAAAATCCCTAGGCCTGCGAGTAATACATATTTTGATTGATAACCAAATATGAGCAGCAACAAACCTGCAATAATGCCTGTAATAGCAGTTAAGAAAATGCCTCGCATTTTGCGATATTTTTCAGCCACGATAATGCTTGGAAATGCAAAAAACAGACTAATTACTAGTAGTGGCAGATACACCAAACCATGACTGGCTAAAGGAATATGGGCAAACTCGATAAGCTGTGAAGGCACATAAATAAACATGGCGGTAAGCAATAAATGCAATGCAAAAACCGAAACGTGTAAACGGTTTAAATCGCCCATTTGAATAACTTGCTTAAGCTGCGCTATGTAGCCTTGCTGATAATTACGATGATGACGAGTTACTTTAGGTACAAGCAAGAGCATCAAAATCGCGATTAAGCCCATAATGGTCGTGACAAAGAACAAACCAGAAATGCCGACAAGGCTTGTGAGCCAAGGTCCAAGACTAAAAGCCACCACAAAAGACAGACCAATACTCATGCCCATGGCAGCCATGGCTTTAGTGCGCTGCTCTTCACGCGTCACATCGGCTAAAAGCGCCATCACGACTGCTGAAACTGCACCCGCACCTGCGATGGCACGGCCAATAATCACGCCATAAATCGTGTCAGATAAACCGGCAATTGCACCGCCAATAGCAAAGAGTAACAAGCCAAGCACCACAAGAGGTTTCCGGCTAAAACGGTCAGCAAGTAAGCTAAATGGAATCTGTAAAATCGCCTGACTTAAACCATAGACACCCACAGCCAAACCAATGAGTGCTGGAGTCGCATATTGATATGACTGCCCGACTACAGAAAAGACAGGAATAATCATGAACAAACCCAACATGCGTAGTGCAAAAATACTACTTAAGGCAAAAGTTGAGCGACGTTCCAAAGCATTCATCATATCAATACACGTTTATCAAACTAGGCAAATTATAAGCCGATTCGTTTCTAAAAATACGGGACACCTTATTTAAATTAACGATTTCAGCTTAAAAAAATAAAGAGGCATTCAGCCTCTTTATTCTATCGAACTTTACTGAAAATTAGCTTAAGGCGACTGTTGCTCGCGCTTCGAATATTGAATTGAAGCAATAACAGCCCACACAATAAACGCTACACCAATTAAACCTGTCACAACTTCAGGTACATGTACGCCTGTACCACTTGCAATCATAATGAATGCTAAAGCACCAATTGCGTAATGCGCACCATGTTCCAAGAACACGTAAGCATCTAGCGTACCTTTTTCAACAAGATAAACCGTCATTGAACGGACAAAAATAGCACCGATTGCAAGACCCAACATAATCACAACAACATCGCTGGTAATTGCAAAAGCACCGATCACACCGTCAAAACTGAATGATGCATCTAATACTTCAAGATATAAGAAACCGCCTAAACCAGCTTTAACCACACCAGACGCAGCACCCGAGCCATCTTGTAATACAGCATTACCATTTTCATCAATTTCAGGCTCACCACCTAACAAATGACTTAATACTTCAACGCCAATGTAAACCACAATGCCCCAAATACCGGCCATGGTCACTGCTAAACGTTGATGGTCATCTACATAACCAGCCATCACAATTAAAGCGATCAAAGCAATAAAAACAGACATTGCAGGTACGCTAGCTAAACTTGAAAGTTTAGATTCAAGCCATCTAAACCAATGGGTTTCTTTTTCATCATCAAAGAAGAAGTTTAAGAAAACTAATAATAAGAATGTTCCACCAAAAGCTGAAATTTCAGCGTGGTGCGCCATTAAGCGCTCAGAATAAGTTTTCGGATCGTTGAGTGCCAATTTTGCCACTTCAATAACACCCATATCAGCGGTTACAGCAACAATCACGACAGGGAAAATCAGACGCATACCAAAAACGGCGATTAAAATACCTACCGTTAAAAAGATCATTTTCCAGAACGGATCCCAATTACGTAGAACCGATGCATTTACGACAGCATTGTCAAAAGATAAAGAGACCTCCATTACCGCTAAAATCGCTGTAATTGTTAAAGCTTTAAGCATGGTAGACACGCCAGCTTCAGGTCCATGGGTAAAACCCCAATACGCGGATAGTGCTAAACACACCACCGTAAAAAATATCGAAAATCGGAAATGCTTCATGGATCAGACCTATACCAAGAACTAAATTTAATCTTTCTTAAAACCGCGGCTATTATATCGATAATTAACCACAAAACGATGTTGTTTTGTGCCGTTATTCCCGTTACTTTATCTCTCTGTTTAATAAAGAAATTTATAATATCTAATTAACTTATTAATCGTATTAAATATTTTCTTGCGATATATCTATCATTATTATTTTTGTATTTTAAAATTGATTTAAAATCCGGTTCAGCTGTCTTATTTTAAATGGAATGATTTTATGCTTTTTTCTCAAGAACTCTGGCAACGTAATTTAAATTTATATCAGAAAATTCTCGACCTGCCTTTTAATCAGGAACTTGCTAACGGTACTTTAGATAAAGAAGCTTTTTGTCATTATGTCATTCAAGATGCTCAATATTTAGTGGCGTATGGTCGCGTACTTGCTGTTGCGGCAGCAAAGGCGTTCGAGGCTGACGATATTATGCAATTTTCAGATGCTGCTAAAATTGCAATTGTGGTTGAACGCAGCTTGCATGATGACTTCATGAAAAACTTTGGGGTGACCAAAGAAGAATTTAAAAATACGCCATTAACTTTAGCAGGCCATCATTACACTTCATTTTTAACAGCAACTGCTTGGTCTGAAAGCTACCCTGTCGTACTCGCTGCACTGTTACCTTGCTTCTGGATTTATGCCGAAGTCGGTAAAGATATTGTAGATAAATCAATTCCTAATAACCCTTATCAAGCATGGATTGATACCTATGCAGGTGAAGAGTTCCATATAGCCGTTCGTAATGTGATTGCGACAGTAGACAAGGTTGCTGCACGTTGTGATACAGACACTTTAGAAAAAATGCATGCTGCTTACACCATGGGTGCAAAACTTGAATGGTTATTTTGGGATAGCGCCTACCACCAAAGACAATGGCTAGGTTTAGACCATATTTAAAACTTCAAAAGAATCGGTCAGATGGTTCAATACGCTGACCGTTTTTAATAAAATGCGAGATAAATATGTATATCGGCGAATTAGCATCTTTAACTGGAGCCACTCCTAAAGCCATTCGGCATTACGAGAAATTAGGCTTGCTACCTGTGGCAAAAAGAAAAGGCAATTATCGTATTTATGAAGAGATTGATGTTAAATCAGTTAAGATGATTCGCCTTGCACAAGCTGTTGGATTTAGCCTTGCCGAACTTTATGACCTGTCAGCTTTAAAATATAAAAATAATCGCTTTCCTGTAGAAATTGCACAGCAGCTTATTCAAAAAAAGAACCAACAAATTATTGAACAAAAAGAAGCATTAAATCGTTTACAAGAAGATTTAAAAGAACTGGAAGATGAGATTATTCAGACTTATATTACCAATAAGATTTCTGCCTAAAACAGCTGATTAAAATCTGCAAATAGCCTTCAAAATGAGAGCTTGACTCTGCCCTTAGGGACAAGGTTTATCGTAATGACTTCTTTTATTACGGACCAATAAAATGAGTGCTCATCTTTCAATATTTAAAAATTCAACAGCATTAATTACAGGCGCATCTTCAGGAATAGGCAAAGCCTATGCTCAAAAATTTGCATCTTTAGGAGTTCATTTAATTTTAACAGCACGCTCTGAACAAAAACTAAATGATTTAGCCGATGAACTCAGAAAAAAATATAACGTGAATGTTGAGGTGATCGTTTTAGATTTAGCTCAACCCAATTCAGCTCAAGACTTATTTGATGAAATACAAGCTAGAAATTTATCGGTAGAAATCCTAATTAATAACGCAGGGTTTGGAAAATGGACTAAATTTTTAGATCAATCTGTATCTACCTATCAAGAAATGATCACGCTTAACATCAGCAGCGTAACATCTTTGTGTTATTTATTTCTGCCCCACATGCTTTCGAACAAAAAAGGCATCATGATTAATATTTCATCGACAGGTGCGTTCCAGCCGTTACCCTACATTGCTGTTTATGGTGCTAGTAAGTCTTATGTATTACAGTTTACTGAAGCGCTTGCGGGGGAATATGCATCTTCGGGAGTTAAATTTCTGGCAGTTTGTCCGGGCAATACCGAAACCAATTTTACTCAGGTCGCAAATGCAGATACGAGTGGTATGAAAAGCTCTACAGTTGAGGACGTTGTGTCTGCAACGGTTAAAGCATTAGATAAGAATAAAGCAACAGTTGTGGTGGGATGTAGCAACTATTTGACGTCTCAATTGCCCCGAATTCTTTCTCGCCAAAAGATGATTAATTTAGTTGAAGGCATGCTCAAAACCCGTGTTGTTGAGCATTCATAAAAATAGTTCAATTTAAAAGATTAAGAGATTTCTCTTAATCTTTTAATGCTGAAATAGCTGCCAGCCATAAATTAAGCCTGCCGCAGCAACCACCCAACATAGAGTTGCCAATCCTAGACAAGACCACATCGACATCCGTGTTGCCAGCACATAAACAGCAACTAAATAAATGGCATAAGGAATAAGTGACCATAGGCCAAACAGAGCGGTTTTTTGTAATGCCTCCGCCCCTTTTTGCTGAAAAACAATCACATGAGCAATCAAAGCAAAGGTAGGAAAAAGCGGGACTAAACCAGCAATATAAAATGCCTTACTTTTCGATAAAATCGAAATAATGAGGACAACCCCAGCCCCCAGCATACATTTTAAAAATAACGCCCACATGCGCTGATCCTATCTGGTCATTCAAACTCAAAACGCTGTATTTTGCTCTTTTTAAAGAAAATTAACAGCGACTAAAGCAATTATTGCTGGAACTGCCTGAATATAAATAATCTTTTTACTGGCAGTCAGACCACCATAGATACCTGCAATGAGTACACAGCCTAAAAAGAAATTGGCGATTGATGTCGCAAACGGTGCATTAGCCAATAAAGACCAAAACAAACCCGCCGCTAAAAAACCATTATAAAGCCCTTGGTTCTGTGCCATAACTTTGGTGAGTTTTGCTTTCTCTGCATTATTTCCAAATGCTTTCATGCCATAAGGCTTGTCCCATAAAAACATCTCTAGCACTAAAATGTAGACATGTAATATGGCAATAAGCGCAATGAATATTTGTCCGATCATATAGTTTTCCTTTTTATTTTAAAGATATGAAAAAAGATCAGTCTCTCGACTGATCTTTTAGTGTGTTACGGTTTTAACAACACCTTGCCTTGGCGAGCACCTTGTGTTGCTCTTTGGGCAGCTGTTTTAATCTCATCAAAACTAAATACACCTTCTACAGGTAGGATTAATTTTTTCTGAGTTGCTAACGTTAATAACTCAACAATCAGTTCCTTTTTACGAGCTGCTGGCATTTCTTTGTTGACTACACTCGCCCAGAAACCTTTTACTGTCGCTTGTTTGAAAATCAAATCGCCCGATGAAATTTGCATGGTTTCACCAGTCATACTGCCAAACGAAACCAATAGACTATTTTCACTGAGTAAATTCAGCATTTCCCCACTTGCGCTGCCACCAATCGAGTCCACACCAGCAATAAGAGGTTGGTCGCCATGAATCTGTTTAACTTGCTCTTTCCAGTTTGGCTGATCAGTCGCAACAACATGTTGAATACCTAATGCTTGCATCTCGGCAATTGCATCAGTACGACGAACCAGATTAATCACAGGTAAACCACGTGCCTGTGCAATCATCGCAACTGTTTTACCTACTGCACCATTTGCCGTGTTTTGAATGAGCCATTGACCCGGTTGAACATTTACAAAGTCTAAAAGCATGAGGGCACTAATTGGCATACCAATCAGCTGTGCTGCTGTCTCATCATCAATTTCATTATTGAGTGGAATAAGCCCTTGAGCCGGTGCAATAAAGTATTCAGCCCAACTGCCATGCACAGATGCAACTGCGATACGTTGTCCTACCTGTACATGAGTAACGCCTTCGCCCAACGCATCTACAATACCAACGGCTTCACTACCACCAATCGCAGGTAAAGTTGGCTTGTAGCCATAGCTTCCACGTACTGTCCATACATCATGATTATGAATTGGAGACATGATGGTTTTAATACGTACTTCGCCTGCTTTTGGTTCCGGCTTTGGCATATCCGCCTGCTCTAAAACGTCTACAGGTTCGCCAAAATTACCATGGATAATACTTCGCATTCTTTATTCCTCTATCGGTTTTAAGAGTTGTTGGGTCGTTTCTAAAGCTAGATGTAGATGTGCTTTGTCTTGAGACAATTTTGTGAGCAAAGCGGCACCCAACCATAACTGATACATGACTTGCGCAGTTTTCAAAGGATCAATATGTTTTGGAATTGACCCTTCTTGTTGTCCTTCTTTGAGTAGCAAAGCCAGACGCTGCGTTAATTTGTACACACCGTCATTGAGAATTTGGCGCATATCTTCCGACAAATCCGAAACCTCTGCCGCCAATTTCACAATCAGGCAGTTTTCAGCCCAGCTGCCATATACTGGATCATCAATCCACGCCTGCCACAACGCCATTAAACGGGCATGAGCACTTTGTTCACTGTGCTGCCAAAGTTGTTCCATACGAACCTTATAATTGGCCATGTATTGCTCTAGCAAGGCACAACCAAATGCCTCTTTCGAAGCAAAGTAGTGATAGAACGAACCTTTGGGTACGTCACAAGTCTTTAAAATTTCTTGCAAACCAACACCGACAAATCCTTTGTGTAATACCAGCTCAAAGCTCGTATCCAAAATATGTTGTCGCGTGGTTTCGCTTTTATTTAATCGTTTCATGCAGACACCATACCCCACTATTAGACCAGTCGTCTAGTAAAATTATGTTGCTCAATAAAATTTGCTAAGAAGTAGAAATCAAAAGAAAGGAATGTTAAAAATACAACCTGCTTATTTAAACAAATTTTGTCGATTGTCGTTTAACCGTCACAATTTGTCGCTTTAAATCATTTTGTACCACTTGAACAATTTTAAATCGTTATCATATATAGGGTCTGTTGTTTATAAATAGCCACATCTCCCTGTGCTAATCAAAACAACACCTAAATTTTCATTAATACATAATTGAGATGTTTTATGAGCCAAAGTCATATCCGTATTCGAGGCGCACGTACCCATAATTTAAAAAATGTGTCTCTCGATATTCCACGCGATAAGTTTGTGGTAATTACGGGGTTATCAGGTTCAGGAAAATCTTCTCTTGCCTTCGATACCCTGTACGCCGAAGGACAACGCCGTTACGTCGAATCGCTTTCGGCCTATGCTCGCCAATTTTTATCGCAAATGGAAAAGCCTGAAGTCGATTCGATTGAAGGTTTATCTCCAGCGATTGCCATTGAGCAAAAATCTACGAGTCATAACCCACGTTCAACGGTAGGTACGATTACCGAAATTTATGACTATTTGCGTTTGCTTTATGCACGTGTCGGTACGCCATATTGCCCTGAACACGACTTGCCGATGGTTGCACAAACTATTTCTGAAATGGTCGATGCGGTAAAAACACTTGAAGAAGGCACAGCACTCATGTTGCTTGCCCCTGTCGTTCGTGAACGTAAAGGTGAATACAGCAACCTGTTCGAGCAACTACAAGGCCAAGGTTTTGTTCGTGCCCGTGTTGATGGTGAAATCATCGATATTGATACGCCACCTGAACTCGACAAAAAGAAAAAGCACACCATCGAAGTTGTCGTTGACCGCTTTAAAGTGCGTGAAGACTTAGGTAACCGTATTGCCGAATCATTTGAAACTGCACTGCGTTTAGGTGGCGATATTGCTGTTTTGTCATGGATGAATGGCGAACATCCTGATCGTGTTTTTTCTGCGAAACATTCATGTCCTGAGTGTGATCGTGCAGTCGCAGAGCTTGAGCCTCGCTTATTTTCATTTAACAACCCGTTCGGTGCCTGCCCTGTTTGCGATGGCTTAGGTACACGCAGTCATTTTAGTTCTGAAAAGCTCATTCCAAATCCAGATCTTGCAATTAGTGAAGGGGCTATTCGTGGCTGGGATCGTCAACGTCCATATTACTATTCGATGCTACAAAAAGTTGCCGATCATTTTGGTTTTCAACTTGATACGCCTTGGAACCAGCTAGATAAAGACACTCAAAAGAAATTCTTACAAGGTACTGGCAAAGAAAAAGTTGATTTAAGCTATATCGATGAGCGTGGTCGTAAACATACTCGCGTACAACCATTTGAAGGAATTTTGCCTCACCTTGAACGTCGTTACCGTGAAACTGAAAGTAACTATGTACGAGACGACTTAGCTCAATACCTTTCTAATGCAGCGTGTGATGCATGTGATGGCTCACGTCTAAATGAAATTTCACGTCATGTTCGCGTTAAAGATAAAACGATTGCCGACATTACTCGCATGTCGATTGGTGATGCTGAAAGTTATTATCAAGATTTAAATCTTGAAGGCGCTAAAGGTGAAATCGCTGATAAAATCTTTAAAGAGATTCGTGAACGTTTACATTTCTTGGTGAGTGTTGGACTTAACTATTTAAGTTTAGCTCGTTCTGCCGAAACGTTATCGGGCGGTGAAGCACAGCGTATCCGTTTAGCCTCACAAATTGGTGCAGGTTTAATGGGTGTGATGTATGTCCTTGATGAACCATCGATTGGCCTACATCAACGCGATAATGATCGTCTATTACAAACGCTGATTCGCTTACGTGATTTAGGTAATACGGTATTAGTCGTTGAACACGATGAAGATGCTATTCGTGCAGCCGACCATATTATTGATATCGGTCCGGGAGCCGGGATACATGGTGGCGTGATTATTGCCGAAGGAACTTACGATGAATTGGCTAATCACGCTGACTCACTCACAGGTCAATACCTTTCTGGCAAACTGAAAATTGAAATACCAAAACAACGGACTCAATCACCACGCCCAGATGAGTTCATCAAGCTTTCTGGTGCAAGTGGTCATAATCTTAAAAATGTCGATTTAAAAATTCCGCTCGGCATTATGACTTGTGTGACTGGTGTTTCAGGTTCGGGTAAATCGACACTCATTAACCGCACTTTGCTTCCATTGGCTGCAACACAACTCAATGGCGCAACGACCTTAACAGCTGAAAAGTTTGACTCAATTGATGGTCTACAACACCTTGATAAAGTTGTTGATATTGACCAAAGTCCGATTGGACGTACACCACGCTCTAACCCTGCAACGTACACAGGGCTATTTACGCCAATCCGTGAATTATTTGCTCAAACGCCAGAGGCAAAAGCGCGTGGTTATAGTGCAGGCCGTTTCTCGTTTAACGTGAAAGGCGGACGCTGTGAAGCCTGTGAAGGCGATGGCATGATTAAGGTCGCAATGCACTTCTTGCCAGACATGTATGTACCTTGTGATGCATGTCATGGCAAACGTTATAACCGTGAAACACTTGAAGTCGGTTATAAAGGCAAAAACATTTCTGATGTTTTAGAAATGACGGTTGAAGATGCTGCTGAATTCTTTAGTGCAATTCCAGTCATTCACCGCCGCTTAGAAACCTTAACTCAGGTGGGCTTAGGCTATATTCGTTTAGGTCAAGCTGCGACCACTCTCTCTGGTGGTGAAGCACAGCGTGTAAAACTAGCGCGTGAGTTAGCAAAACGAGATACGGGTAAAACTTTATATATCTTGGATGAACCAACAACAGGTCTACATTTCCACGATATTGCCAAGTTACTCGACATTTTGCATGAGCTACGCAACAAAGGTAATACCATTGTGGTGATTGAACATAACCTTGATGTGATTAAAACAGCTGACTGGGTTGTCGACTTAGGTCCAGAAGGTGGTTCGGGCGGTGGTATGATCATTGCCGAAGGCACACCTGAACAAGTGGCTGATGTTGAAATTTCCCATACAGGTCGTTTCTTAAAGCCGATGTTGAAATAATTTATTGAATAAAAGCCGGAACTCATTTCCGGCTTTTTTACCCCTCTACTGCATTCCGACCTCGGGCCTTAGCTCTTAATAGTGAACGATCAGCTTTCTCTAAAAGCTCGATCCAACTTGCTGCGCCTATGGCAAAACCAATACTCACAGACACATGCAATTTTTCATCTGAACCAGATAAACAAATCTCTTCTAAAGAAATCGCAATCCGAATTTTCTCTGCTAAAAGACGAGCATCTACAAATTGCACCTGTTCTAATAATATTAAAAACTCATCTCCACCATAACGAACAATTAAATCCGAACTTCGAATATTTTGCTTTAATTGCTCGGCAATACTGACAATGACATGGTCACCTATAATATGCCCATATTGATCATTCACCTGTTTAAAACGATCAATATCTATAATCATTAAACAGGTTTGCGTAAATTTTTGAGGGTAACTTTCAACAATTTTTAAATATTCAGATAAAGCTAAACGGTTAGACACACCAGTTAATGGATCTGTATTGGCAATATTCTTTAATTGAAATTCAAAAGCATCGCGCTGCTGCAACATACGCTGTAATCGATCAATCGCTTCAAACAGGGAAAGAAATTCACCTTTTGTTGTCATATTCATCTCATCTGTCCAATGATTAGAACTACGCGATAAATCTAAAATTAAAGTCCTTGCTTTTATTAAAGGAGAAAATACCCTTCTTTGTGCATAATTCAGCGTAAGTAACGCTGTGGCTAAAGAAATTAAAGATATTAATAAAGTTAAAAGAAAACCTTTTCGGGCACTTATATTTTCTTGAGTTGCAATTGCTACACTTTCATCAAGAATATAACTTTGTAAATCAACCACTGTAGTAAATTTACCTACGATTGCTTCTGTCAATTGGGTGCCATTTAAATCATATGGCTCCCCTTTTTGGCTTTCATCTAATAGGTTTTGTACAATCGGAATACCCTTATCTATAAATTCTGATTTCACTCGGGCATATAACCGACGGTATTCAGGAGTCTTTGCCTGTTCAGGCTGCAAGGTATCGACCAAAATCCATAAATATCTAGATTGATGCTGAGTTTGTAGAGAGCGCGCACGATTATTACTTGGAATTTCTTCATTAAAGCTCACAGGAGCAATAATATTAGAAGCCATCCGTCCCGCCTGATCGCGCATATCGGTTAGAACTATAATGAGCGTAAAGTAATTAGAAATACGGCTATCTTTACTTTTTAGCTGTAACATCAGTTTTTGCAGTATTTCCCTGCAATGATCCCAGACTCCAAACATTCCTAAAATAGCATTATCCATTTGAACGGAAGTTCTGGCTCCATAGGGAGTTTCACCGTAATAATCAACGACACGTCGGGCTTGTCTAAGATTTTCTTTGAAATTGGTTTGCAGCTCATTTGCTAATGAAACATAGCCTGCTTGTTTTAAGATAAGAATGCTTGTATCAATTTGCGCATCAACAATTAAACGAAACTTTTTTAATTCTTGCTGATTCTTTAATAAATCACTAGGACTGCTCGACATCATCTTATTGGAAGGAGCACGCTCCTTAGAAATTTTATAGGCAATATCTGCTACTGCTCTTAAACTTTTTATTTCGGCTAAGGCTTGTCTAGTTTTTATATAATCCTGATAGCTTCCCACAATAAGCGGTACAGCCATGAATAATAAGGACAAAATAATAACCAGCATAAAAAAGAACAGTCGATTACTAATATGCTCTGAACGTAATCCTGACATTTCTAGCTGGTACTCCGTAAATGTCCTGCCATTTTTAATACGATATAAATTAGGCTTAAATCCATCCTAGCATTTTAATAACTAGAATTTCATCAATAAAACCTTCATTTCTCTTTTAATAATTATACGGCTTCTAGATTTTAGTAAGCTTAAATAAATAGTATCGAAAAATTAAATGATTTTTATAAAAAAACTCTATTTTACAGATTAAAAATTTTTAGCAATGATAATAAACATATCTAGTTATCCTCTTGGATGCGCTTCTCCCAGCATCCACTGCCCAGCTTTAAGCTGGGTTCTTTTTGTTCTATTATTTTCCAATAAAGTTCATATAAATTTTCTTATAATTTTAAGATTTTCTTATAGATAAAAAAAAGCTCAACCTTGGGGAAAGCTGAGCTCGTAAAGTCTGATGTGTGATACACACATCGTATCTGGGAAAGCACTTTAAATCCTAAAAACGTTAGGCAGTGAACTTTGCGATTGAATTATGTGACTTATCTCTACTTTTGTAAAGTCGATTAAATTAATCAGAATTAAAAATTTAATCGATTTTTCAACTTAAAATAGAGATTTCTTTTATTTTATTCACTTATATAATAATTAAAAATAGTTAAATTTTTTAGTTAAACTAATCTAAATATTGTTAACTACTCCTCAAAATAGTATGAATACGATAATAAATTGGTGAATTTTTACTCAACATGTAAGCAACTCTACAATTTACTTAATGTTAAAACCGATCATATTAATCATTTTTTCCAATCGTAATTGTAATAACTTTTAAACATTTATTTCTGAATTCGTTATGAAATATAATTATTAGCCTCTTGTAAATGTTCATTTTTTTATCAGGTTGACAATTTACTTTTCATTTGATTAGTTTTTCACCAATTTTAACATAAGTGTCAAATATCTTTAACATTCCTTTTTTTCATTGTTGACTTCATAAATTGTTACAATACAATGACCCCAGCTTTATCTCTTGTTATTGCTGGAAATGATTATGAAAAAACTTGGTTTAGCCACTGCTGTACTATTAGCCATGACCGGTGCTCATGCTTATCAATTTGAAGTTCAAGGTCAATCTGAATATGTTGACACAACTGCAAACGATAAAAACTTCACTGGTGACGTTGCTGGTACATACTATTTAAAAAATGTTGATACCACTAAAGGTCCTTTAGCTGAAGCAGCTTTCTTGAACCAAGCTTCTAACGTATCTGTAGGTTACAGCTACCAACAGTATGACCAAGGCAACGTAAACTACCACGTTGGTACTTACGGTGTTAAAGGTGAGGCTTATGTTCCTACTCCTTACCTTCCTGTATATGCTAGCGCAACTTACAACCACACTGATGTTGATGGTAAAAATAACTTCTCTAAAGATGACAACGGTGACCGTTATGCATTAGAAGTTGGTGCTATGTTGTTACCTAACTTCTTGATGACTGTTGGTTATACAAGTGTTGCTAACCAATTCGCTTTAGACAACTTTGGCATCATCAGCAACGGTATCTACTCTGCTGTAAACCAAACTGCTGCGATTCAAGACGACCAAGATGCTGTTACAGCACGTGCTAAATATGTAGGTCCAATCGATGGAACTAACATGGCAATTGGTTTTGAAGCTGCTGGTGCTTTCGGTCAAGAAAACCAATACGGTTTGAAAACTGACCTTTACTTAACTCCTAAGTTAAGTGTTGGCGCATCTTTCATTGGTAACGATGGCGTAGCTGACATCAAAGGTAATGACCTTGGTGAATTCCGTCAAGCTTGGGGTGGTAACGTAAACTACTTCATTACTCCAGCTTTAGCAGTTGGTGCATCGTACATGAAAGCTGACGTTAAAAATGCGTCTACTAGCTACGATACACAAACTATCGGCTTAAATACTAAATTCCGTTTCTAATTTAATTTAGAAATCGAATTAAAAAAGGACTCAATTGAGTCCTTTTTTTATACCTAAAGATTAGCTTCGCACAATATTTAAGAAATACAGATGACGTTCATATTGATCAATAATGTCTTGAATTAAATCTTCTTGCGTCCAATCCATTACATCGTAGTTCTGACCACCCTCTCTTAAGAAAACTTCTGCTTGGAAATATTGTCCGTCTTCGGCTTCAGTACGCCCAATTAAAAAACTTGGCGGTACTGTTTCACGTGGAACAACTTTATAAATAAAATTAATTTCATTGTGATGGTCTACTCGAAGTTGCATACCATCTTCAAGTTGGCTAATTGAAACCTCAAGATGACGGCGTCTAAATTCATGTTGAATATTTTCAAATGCACCAGCCACTTGCTTCTCAATATATTCACGCACTTCTTCTTCATTATGAGGATAATGCATAATTAACCCTAGACGCTGTTGCCAGCTCCTTGGATTATGAATTGCACGTGGTGTAATGCGTGCTTCCTGAATGGCTGTCATTTTTGTGACATCAAGATGTAAGGCCTTTATTAATCCCCAACTCATTAAAAGCATGACGACAGTAAAAGGTAACGCACTCATAATGATGGAAGCCTGAAGTGCAGCTAAGCCACCGACTAGCAATAAAATAATTGCGAGCACAGCCATGAGTACCGTCCAGAACAGACGCTGCCAAGTTGGTGAATTTTCAGATTTAGCAGTTAAATAGTCAGTGACTAATGCCCCTGAGTCAGCAGATGTCACAAAAAATAAAACCACCAAAATAGTTGCCAAGACATTCATCACGCCAGACCACGGTAAGTGACCTAAGAATTCAAATAATGCAACTGACGAATCTTGCTGAACAGCCTGAATTAATGTTGTTTGGTGTTCATGGATAATGCTAAATAAGGCGGCATTACCTAAGAAACCCATCCAGATAATGGTAAAGCCTGTTGGAATGAGTAAAACCCCAACAATAAATTCTCGAATGGTACGACCACGAGAAACTCTGGCAATAAACATTCCCACAAATGGCGACCAAGAAATCCACCAAGCCCAGTACAAAATTGTCCAACCACCAATCCAGCCATTCGGCTGATAGGCATATAAGTTGAATGTCATGGTAAATAGGTTAGAGATATATTGCCCAGTGTTTTGAATCGTCGTTTGAAGTAAATAAATACTTGGACCAGCAATAAAAACAAATACCAATAATATTAAAGCTAAAACTAAGTTTAACTCCGACAAACGTTTTACACCCTTATCAAGACCTAGAAACACAGATAAGGAAGCTAACATACTCACGAAAATAATGAGTAACACTTGAATATTGGTGCTTTGCTCTACTCCAAATAAATAATGCAAACCAGAATTGATTTGTGTAACACCAAAGCCAAGAGAGGTCGCTACACCAAATACCGTACCAATGGTCGCGAATATATCGATGCTATCGCCCCATGGCCCATAAATTCTCTTACCAATGAGTGGATAGAGTGCTGAACGGGTCTTTAAGGGTAAATTATGCCGATAGGCAAAGTAAGCCAAAGCTAACCCAACTACAGCATAGATTGCCCAAGCATGTAGTCCCCAATGGAAAAAGGTAACTCTTAATGCTTGCTGTGCTGCATCAATCGTTTGAGCCTCACCACTTGGTGGATTAACATAGTGCATGACAGGTTCGGCAACGCCAAAGAACATCAGTCCAATCCCCATCCCTGCGGTAAACAGCATGGCGAACCAAGACCCATTGTTATAATCAGGCTGACTATGATCTGGTCCTAATTTAATGCGTCCAATCGAGGAGCAGGCAATGTAAATCAATAAGATGAGAAAGAAAGCAACAGATAGAACATAGAACCAACTAAATGAATCAGTGATCCACTGTTTTAATTGCTGTGTTAGAAGCTCAAAAGAACTCGGGGCGATCACAACCACTGCTAAAAACAAAGCAATAATAATGACCGTACCCAAAAATACGTTAGGATTAACGTTTGCGAACCAACCGGACTGTTTGGAAGGCATAAATCCTCCATGTTATTTTAATGACGAGTGACAGGCTTAAATGCCAATAAGATATTCATAGAATGAACAAAGCTAGGGCTTTCAATAGAGAAAGCCGATAACACTCTAAATAAACTTAAAGAATATTGCAGTTACAAAGGTGTAAATAAATTAAAACACCTCATCCATTATTTATCTGAATTTTTTTTAGGGAGGTGGGTAATATATTGTAAAGCAATTAGACGGGTGACGATTAAAGCTAAATACATGACTCCACAGAACATTTGCAGCATGGCTAAAACGCGCGCTGGTGGAGTGATTGGCATGAGGTCGGATAAGCCTGTAGCCGACTGCAAGCTAAAACTTAAAAAAAGTAAATCTAGCCAAGTTTGGAAAGCATGGGGGTTATTTGGATTTTGAAAGCTATAAGGGAAAATAAGCTGACAAATGTTATATAAAAATGCAAAACCCCATGCAATCAGTGTAAAGACTGCTGCTGCCGCAAATAGTTCATCTCTTGTTAAATATCGGTCAGCGAACATATAACGAAATAAACCATAAGCTGCCGAAAAATAGGCCAGAGCTTCACAGCTATGGGCAAATAACTGAATATATAAATTGCTATATCCCAACACAATCAGTACTGATGACAGAATTGCACCGCTCACAAATGTTAAGCCTAAAAAAGTAAACATCGGGGTCTGACGAATAACTTTGGCAATCAATAATAAAGCAAGAACGCCTAATGACCAGGTTAAAGTCCGGTAAGGCAAACTATCAAATGTCAGCATGGCTAAAATCAACAGAATAAATTGAACGAGCAACAGCCATGCGGAAGGCAGTAAGCGAAAACTTGCCCAAAACTCAATAATAGATCGCATTATTATTTTCCTTGTTTCATTATGCTTTTTTGAGATTTAACAAATAATACTGTACACAAAATCAGGCAAACAAGTTGTTCTTTATTAATATCTAAACTCTGGATTGGAAATAAAATAAGTATAAAAAAAGCCCCGTAGGGCTTTTTAAAGAATGAGCTAATAATATTAGTCTTAGTGATCCGATGCACCAGATGCACCAATACCTGTCATTGAACGAACATATTGAGCATCGAAAGCAGCGCGCTCTTTTTTAGCACGTGCAGAGTTGTCAGTTACCGAGAAGAACCAACAGCAAAGGAATGACAATGGCATCGCAAATAATGCCGGACCATTGAACGGGTTGATTGGTGTATCAGAGATTTTTAAAGTATCTACCCAAACTGCTTTAGAAAGAACAATAAGTACTACTGCTGTTACAAGACCAACAACACCACCAATAACCGCTCCACGAGTCGTTAAGCCTTTCCAGAACATTGAAAGAACAAGAATCGGGAAGTTTGCACAACAAGCTACAGAGAACGCTAAACCAACCATGAATGCTACGTTTTGCTTCTCAAACAAGATACCCAAAACCATGGCGAAGATTGCTAAGCCCAATGTCGCAATTTTTGACATACGAAGTTCAGAAGCAGGCGTCGTTTGACCTTTCTTGAATACGTTAGCGTATAAGTCATGAGAGATTGCAGATGCACCTGAAAGTGTTAAACCAGCAACAACAGCAAGAATCGTTGCGAACGCTACTGCTGAAATGAAGCCCATGAATAAGTCACCGCCTAAAGCGTCACTTAAATGCACGGCTGCCATATTGTTACCACCAACAAGCTCAAGTTTGCCTGTTACTGCCATTTTCGCAACATCAAGGAATTGCGGATTGTTTGATACGAAAAGGATCGCACCGAAACCAATAATGAAAGTTAAAAGATAGAAGTAACCAATAAAACCTGTTGCAACCACAACCGATTTACGTGCTTCTTTTGCATCTTTTACAGTGAAGAAACGCATCAGGATGTGTGGAAGACCTGCTGTACCAAACATCAACGCCAAACCTAGAGACAAGGCATCAATTGGATTTGCCGCAAGTTTACCCGGCCCCATAATTTTTGAAGCATCGGCCAAACTGATGTCGTGTACTTTACTGAATACTTCAATTGATTGGCTAAACATGTTGCTGAAGCTAAAACCAACCGCTTTCATCACCATGAATGCCATGAAGGTTGCACCACTGAGTAACATGACCGCTTTAATAATTTGTACCCATGTTGTTGCCAACATGCCACCAAAGATTACGTATGCCATCATCAATAAACCAACGATGACAACAGCGATATTGTAGTTCAAACCAAATAGTAATTTGATGAGCTGACCCGCACCTACCATTTGAGCAATCAAATAGAATGCCACTACAACAAGTGAACTGACTGCAGCTAAAGTACGTACTGGTTTCTCTTCAAGACGGAATGAAACCACATCTGAAAGGTTATATTTACCTAGGTTACGCAAACGTTCTGCAACCAAGAATAAAACGATTGGCCAACCTACCATAAACCCAAGCGAGTAAAGCAAGCCATCAAAGCCTGAACTAAACACAAGTGCAGAAATACCAAGGAAAGATGCAGCAGACATATAGTCACCCGCAATTGCCAGACCATTCTGGAAACCGCTGATTCCACCACCTGCTGTATAGAAATCTTGTGTCGATTGGGTTTGCTTCGCAGCCCACTTCGTAATAAACAAAGTGAAACCAACAAAAATGACAAACATAATAATAGCATGCCAGTTGGTTGCTTGTTGTTCAGCTTCACCCAGATCTGGACTTGCCATAGCCACTGTTGAATATAGCGATGCTGCTGCCAATAAGGCTTTCGCTTTTAATGAATTCCATTTCATATTAGTGTAGTCCTTTCTCATGCGTGATGGCTTCAACTTCCTTCAACGCTTCTTCACTCAACTGGTCAAGGGTATTATTCGCGATAAAAGAATACACACCACACAATAGGAAAGATAAAACGATAATTCCTAAACCTAGTGGGATTCCCCATGTCGTTACACCACCACTAAATGAACTCATCAAAAATTCTTTGTTGTAGCCAACAAGCAGCATAAAACCCACATAAAGAACTAACATGATGATTGTGAGTGTCCAACTTAATGTACTTTTTTTCTTGACCATCTTTTGAAACTTTGGATTGCGTAGAATCTGTTCTACTTGGTTCTGATCCATAACCAAACTCCTTGCCCTGTGCCCAGCCTTGGCCACTTTTTAATAGTAGTTTCTCAGGATTAAAGTTAGCAAAATTACGTGTAATTCGTAACTTAGACTTTGGTCGTTAAAATTTAATCAATTTATAGCTTTGTTTCTGCTTGGGGTATGATAGGCACAAGGTTTTAATCATGTGAGTCATATGAACAGCTGGCTGATTATTGGGGTACTCACCCTTTATATAGCACTCTTATTTATTTGTGCTTTTTTTGGTGAAAAGCATGCCAGCCGTCTGAGTACACGTGGCCGCATGTTCTTGTTCAGCTTAACGTTAGGCGTTTACTGTTCATCATGGACATTTTACGGCGCGACTGGAGCAGCTGTTCGAGAAGGCGTCATTTTCTTGCCTATTTACTTAGGCCCTCTCTTATTTGTCTGGTTTGGCTATGACATTTGGCGACGTTTAGGTCGGGTACGCCAGCACCACGCAATTTCCTCAATTGCTGACTTTGTTGCGGCGCGTTATGGGAAAAGTGGGGTGTTGGCATCACTGGTCACCATTTTGGCTGTAATCGCAATTATTCCCTATCTAGCCTTACAGTTACGTGCGATTGCTTTAAGTACTTCTGTCATTATGGAACAGAATGCTCATATCCATACAACCACCAATAGTGTTTTGCTTTTAACCAGTGTACTAGCCATTTTGGCCATGATTTTTGGTACAAGGCAAATTGCCAATACCGAGCAACATGGCGGCCTCATGTTAGCTGTGGCATTTGAATCTTTTGTAAAATTATTCGCGCTGATTTGCGTTGCTTTATTTTTTATTTTTGAAACACCAGCGAACCTTGTCCAAGTCACATCAGATGTGAACCAAACCTTTCAAGAAGTTCAGTTGTTTGGCGTGCCTGAAACTTTCTGGATTCAGACCTTATTAGCAGGTTTGGCAATTATCTGCCTACCACGCCAGTTTCATGTCGCGGTTGTCGAATTACGAGATGAAAAACATATTCGCGGTGCACGTAAATGGTTTGCGGTTTATCTGATTTTAACGATTTTAGCCATTATTCCGATCGCAAGTTGGGCATTACATGCTGCACCGAAGTTCTTAACTGTACCTGATGTTGCAGTACTCTCATTGCCCCTGAGTTATAACCAAGAATGGTTGGCTTTACTGGCCTTTTTAGGTGGGTTCTCTGCATCAACAGGCATGTTGCTGGTTTCATCTGTTGCCCTATCTATCATGCTCAGTAACGACTTGATTATGCCCGCACTCTGGCGTTTTAAGTTGCTATCACGTCACGATAAACATTTACCTAAAGTTCTTAAATTCAGCCGTCGTATTAGTATTGTCGCGGTGATGCTACTTGGCTTTTTATTCTTCCATTTCTTTAATGATATTAACCAGCTTTCAGTATTTGGTTTATTGGCGTTTAGTGCTGTTGCCCAGTTTGCACCTGCGCTTATTGGAGGCTTGTATTGGCGAGGCGGAAGCCGTCAAGGTGTCTATGCTGGCCTCATTATTGGATTTTTGATGTGGAGTTACACATTACTATTTCCAACGATTTTACGTAGCTTGCCAGAGGCCTATCAGGAAACTGCCCAAAGTATTTTGCTTTTTGGCCCTTTTGGAATTAACGCCTTAAGACCAGAGTCACTTTTTGGTTTTGAATCATTTGCGCCACTTACACACGGTGTAATCTGGTCGCTTGGTTTAAATATTGTTTTATATATTTGGATTTCTAAACTTTACCGCCCAAGTGTGGCAGAACAAATTCAGGCAGAAAGCTTTTTCTACTATGAAACCAAACCATTGCCATCACCGCATACATCTACTGATTTAACTTATTTACCGCACGATGCTGCACGTTTAAAAGTAGGTGACCTATTCGCTCTTGCTAAAAGAATTACGGGTGAGCAACCAACAACACAAGCATTCGAGAACTTTTGTGAGCAAAATCATCTCACGCTCAACCCCAATAGTATCGCCAATGGCATGTGGTGGCGTTTTACCGAACAATATCTAGCTGGCATTATCGGCGCAGCCTCTGCCCGTACTTTGCTCACTACAGCAATGATCAATAATGGTCTTGCATTAGGGCAAGTTGCTAATATTTTAGACCAAGCCTCACAATGGCAACGTTTCAATCAAAACTTGCTCATGACCATGATTGACCACATGACTCAAGGGGTAAGTGTGGTTGATAAAAATATGTGTTTGGTGGCTTGGAATAACCAATATTTAAAACTATTTGGCTACCCGAAAGACTTAGTTTATGTGGGTTGTCCAATTGCCGATTTGATTCGTTATAACGCTGAACGCGGCGAATGCGGCCCTGGTTCAGTCGAAGAACATGTTCGTAAACGCTTACACTGGATGAAAGTCGGAAGTGCACATGAATTTGAACGAATCCGTAAAGACGGACGCGTTATTCAAATGCGTGGTAATCCTATTTCAGGTGGAGGCTTTGTTACAACATTCGCCGACATTACCGCTTTCCGTGCAAATGAGGCAATACTTGAAGCGCGCGTAAAAGACCGAACCCAACAACTTGCTGGTGCTTTAACCGAGCAACAGCTTGCACGCGAACAAGCCGATATGGCAAATATGTCAAAAAGCCGATTTATAGCAGCGGCAAGTCATGATTTATTACAACCTATGCATGCGGCTCGTCTCTTTAGTACCGTTCTTGAACAAAGCATCGCAACTGAAGAAGATCGCCAAACTTTGCAACAGCTTGACCGCGCCCTGTATGGCGCAGAAAGTATGCTCTCTGCCCTACTCGATATTGCCCGTTTAGAAGGCGGTAGCATACAGCCAAAAAGACAGCCTTATCCGTTGCATGATTTACTCAGTGATCTTGAACTACAGTTTAAATCGATTGCTGCTCAGCGAAATATTTCACTCAAAGTTCACGATGTATCATTCTGGATTGACACAGATCCACAATGGATACGACGTATTATTCAAAACTTTGTGAGTAATGCACTGCGTTATACTGCCAAAGGCCGAGTGATTGTCGGTGTTCTACGTTCGGCTCAAAAACCTGACCATATTCGTATTGGTGTTTGGGATACAGGCCCCGGTATTGCCGAAGAACAACGTATTAAACTGTTTCAAGAATTCGAACGCTGTGGGCATTTATCACCGTGGGGTGAGCAAGGCCTAGGCTTGGGTCTCGCAATTGTGCAGCGTATGACAGGTTTGTTGAATTACCCTGTTCATGTCTACTCTCAACTCAATAAAGGCTCCTGCTTTATGATTGAGGTTCCAGTTGTAGAAGCGCCAAAAGTAATAACTCCAACCGTACAGGCAGTGCCTTTAAAAACTAAAGCCTACCGGATTTTATGTTTAGACAATGATGAAACTATTTTAGAAGGAATGAGTAGCTTATTAGGTCGATGGGGTTATGAGGTTTTTAAAGCCACTGAACCAGAACAAGCACTTGAGATTATTCAAAAAGAGAATATTCAGGTCTGGCTTATCGATCAGCATTTAAATAACAACCAACTCGGTGTCGATTTTATTATGCAAAATCGACAGCATGACGTTCCGGTTGCTTTAATTACAGCGGACTCGCATCCAGAATTACCTCAACAATTGAAAGAACTGAATATCGTTTTACTCAAAAAACCGCTTAAACCAGCCTCTCTAAGAGCATGGCTATCGGGACTTAAAATTGCCAGCGCGGCAGATTAAACATTTTCCTCTCCCAAGCTTTTTATAAGTTTGGGAGAGATTTTTTTGGCAAAAGTTATAGGTTTAATTTAAGCCAATAGGCAGAACTGCTCAAAAAGTCTACTTTTGTTGATTAAATAATTGGCTAAACTTTCCAACAGCCCTTTTTCTATGGCAAAGCCCATCTTTTTTGTAAGTGAACACTTGTATACTTAGTTACAATTTAATAAATATTTGTTTTTAAAAAATATTATCTAACTCGAACCACCATATACGACTTTAGTCGTATTCTACTTGCATTCTTGATGACACATAACTATTCCAAACGCATTTGATGAATGTATAACCATTTTTTAACCGATTTCTATATTAAGCACCCCTGCTCACGAATTAATGCAAAGGACAATTGCCATGAACATTTCTGATAATAGCCCACAAAACCAACTCTCATCTCAACAGTTTTATCGTCAATACAGTGCCAATGCTTTACTTCCTGAACTAGATTGGCAAAGTATTTTTCCCAACAGCAAACTCAATGAAGCCCATATCAAAGCGTTAAATACGATTTATCAAAGTGCAGTCCCACTCGCGCTTAATGTATTTCATGATCTAAATTTTGATGTATTTGCACCTGCGGCTTATCATCCTCAAGGATTAGGCTTATTTGATAAATTGGCACAACAAGAAGAAAACTTCTTAAAAGTGCTTAGCGCTGAAAGTGAAAATCTTGATCACGATACACGTCATCAAATTTGGAGCATGTTACTTCGCGGTGGAGCTGTACTTGTTTTCAAAGCTTGGCTTGGTCATGTCAAACTTGGCGAAAATCAGCTAGATATGACTCAATTTGATGAGCTCTCTGACTTACTCTTTATTAAAACTCACCCAGATCAACTTGCTGAACGACTACATGTCGATGAAAAAGCAAAACTCGACCATATCTTCTTAATGTATGGCAATGATATTTTCCTTGATCGCTTCAATAGCTTAGAAACAGCTGCACTTTTTGTAGATTTAGGTGTTTATGATGCAGCGTTTTTAAGCTTGCGTGATGACCGCGTGGCTGAATATTTAAAAATGAAAGGTTATGTCACTCAAGATCAAATTGATGATTTGCAATGTGCACTCAATCCTTTGTACTGCGATAGCCTGACACCAAAGCAAGATTGCCTTGCTTAAGTGACACACATAAAAAAGACCTCAACTGAGGTCTTTTTTATTTTTAGATTTTCTTATCTTCAATATTGAGTGCACTAATTGCCAATACGGCTTGTGTACGGTTTTGCACACCTAATTTTCTAAAGATTGCTGTCACATGCGCTTTAATCGTTGCTTCTGACACATCAAGTTCATAAGCAATCTGTTTATTAAGCAAACCTTCCGCAACCATCATCAAAACACGGAATTGCTGTGGTGTTAAAGATTGAATACGTTCAGCTAAAGCAGTTTCATCTGCCGCTCTCGGATCAAGATTAAGGTTAGGTGGCAAATTAGGTGGTAACCAGATTTCACCCTCTAAAACTTGACGAATCGCTTCACCAATATGACTTGGATGAGCAGATTTAGGAATATAACCCATCGCGCCATGTGCAATCGCACGCTGAATAATTGAAGTTTCTTCATGTGCAGAAACCACAATAATTGGAATAGCTGGATACTGTGCTCGTACATAGACTAGAGCAGAAAAGCCTGAAGCACCCGGTAAATTTAAATCGAGTAATACTAGATCAGGTTCTGCCCCATTTTCCAAACGCTCATAAAACTCATCAACCGAAGCTGTTTCATGAATTTGTGCCTGTGGCAGGCTATAACGTACTGCTTGAATTAAAGCATGACGAAACAAAGGATGATCATCAACGATTAAAATATTCATAAGCGATTAAAGTAATCTTGAGCATAAGTATGGCCTATTGTAACCCTACTATTTAGATGAAAGATACGTTCATCTTATCCATTTTTATGCAAAATGATGATAAATGCAGAACTTAGCTAAAATTTTCAGATGTTTTTTAACATTTAATCAAAATTAATCTGTTTTTTATATAAGCTTACTTTTTATTATAAAAAATATATCACCAATAATTATATAAAATAAAAACAGCAACTTAATAGAGAAATAAAGTATAAAAATCCACTATTTATCTTTTATATTTAAAACTGATAAGGTTGACCAATTTCGTTATTTTACAGTTTGCCGTCGTTGTTGATTAATAAGTCCAATCTCTTGTTTTAGGCTTAGGAACCAAATTATGACTGGTATCACATCACCAAAACCTTTGAATATTGTTGCTGTTTCTGGTGGCTTAAATACCCCATCTAAAACGGAAAGTTTGGTTCAAGCCATTCTTGATGAGTTATCCGAAGCAACCGATATTAAAGTTCATTTTATTAAATTAAGCGAAATTGGGCCTTTATTAGGCGGTGCATTTTATCGCAACCAACTTCCACAGCGCGTACAAGATGATCTTGCAGCGGTTGAAGCAGCTGATGCTTTAATTGTAGGTACACCAGTTTACCGCGCATCTTTTACGGGTCTTTTCAAACATTTCTTCGATTTTGTTGAACAAACTGCATTGGTCGATGTGCCTGTACTTTTAGCAGCATCAGGCGGTAGTGATCGTCATGCACTGGTACTTGAACATCAACTTCGTCCATTGTTCAGCTTCTTCCAAGCACAAACTTTACCAATTGGCGTATATGCAACTGATCGTGACTTTACCCCTGAATATACGGTGAAAAGCGAGCAATTATCAGATCGTATTACATTAGCCGTGGCACGTGCATTGCCAATTTTAGAATGGGCACCAGCGAAAGGTGAACGTGCTGAAGTAGTCAAATCTAAGACTCAGCAAGCAAATCAAGAGCTTGGTATTAACAAGCAAATTGAGCAAGAAGAAGTATTACCTTCAGCGGCTGTGCCTGATCTTGATGCGGCAGAGTCTCGCTTGCATCACAAGTCTGGCAAATCATTAACAACGCATGTTGCCTAAGTGCAATATCGCTAAATAAAAATACGAATTGGGGGAGCAAACCATGACGCAATTACAACAACCAATTAAATTTGCTTATTGGGTACCAAATGTAAGCGGTGGCCTTGTAGTAAGTAACATCGAACAGCGTACAGACTGGAGTTATGACTACAATGTTCGACTTGCACAGGCTGCCGAAAAAAATGGTTTTGAATATGCGCTCACTCAAATTCGTTTTACGGCGGGGTACGGAGCAGAAAACCAACATGAATCAGTAAGTTTCAGTCATGCATTACTAGCAAAAACTGAAAAACTTAAGGTGATTGCGGCTATTCTGCCCGGCCCCTGGAAACCGGCACTCGCAGCTAAGCAACTTGCAACAATTGATTATCTAACTGAAGGCCGTATTGCCATTAATGTGGTGAGTGGTTGGTTTAGAGGAGAGTTTGATGCGATTGGTGAAGAGTGGCCAGAGCATGATCAGCGCTACGTCCGCTCTGAAGAATTTATCCGTACGTTAAAAGGAATCTGGACCACCGATAACTATAGTTTCGATGGTAAATACTATCAATTCCAAAACTACACACTTAAACCGAAACCTCTGCAAAAGCCTCATATTGAAGTGTTTCAAGGCGGGAGCTCACGTGCAGCACGTGACATGGCTTCACGTGTATCTGACTGGTATTTTACCAACGGTAATACCGTAGAAGAAATTCAAAAACAAGTCGAAGACATTCGCACTAAAGCTAAAGCCAATAATCATCAGGTTAAAATTGGTGTAAATGCGTTCATTATTGCTAGAGATACCGAAGAAGAAGCAAAAGCGGTACTTCAAGAAATTATTGATAAAGCCAACACTGAAGCGGTAAATGCTTTTGGCGATGCAACACGTGAAGCAGGTGCAGCTTCTCCAGAGCAACAAGGTAACTGGGCAAAATCAAGTTTTGAAGATTTAGTGCAATATAACGATGGCTTTAAAACCAATTTAATTGGTACACCGCAGCAAATTGCAGAGCGTATCGTGGCGCTTAAAAATGTAGGTGTTGATTTGATTCTTTCTGGATTCTTACATTTCATTGAAGAAGTAGAATATTTTGGGGAAAAAGTTCTACCACTCGTTCGCCAATTAGAACTTCAACAAGAAAAGGAGATAGAAATTCAAGCGAAATCAGCCTAAAAAACTTCATTTAAAGCAGCGCAAGACAATAAAAACAATAAATTAAAAATAAAGACTTATTGGCTCCAAGACTCGGCTTGGAGCCTTTATTTTTTAAGATTTCTCGACTTCTCGAATCACTGTTTCAACCGAATAACGGCACCATTTTGAAAGTTTCTCGATAAATTCATTTAATGCTGCGGGTTCAAAATGACTCACAATCATATAGCACGCATTGCCCATCACTTTAAAGCATTCATCTATTTGTTCATATTGCTTAACCAAATTTTCAATTTCTTCAAAAGCGCGTTGTTCATTTAAATGCAAATGAATAAATTGCTTATGCGAATATTGCACGGCAATTGTGTAGTTTTTGATGACACCAGCATCCATTAACTGAGCAATTCGAGCGCCCACTGCCTGCCCTGTTCGATGCACACGTTGCCCAATTTCTTTATTGGTTAGTCGAGAATCCTGTTTAAGCAATGCAATAATTTTTAGATCAATCGGGTCTAATTCAATATTCATTTTTCATGGCGAAAGAAAACTGGCGGTAATGCTTTCATCTGACTATAGCCGATTTTACGGTCAGAGAATAATCTTGTTTTATCTCATATCAACAAGAGTGATCTCATGAAACAAGCACTATTAATTATCGATGTACAAAATGATTATTTTAAAAATGGCAAAATGGAATTGGTTGGGCCAGAGCAAGCGCTAGAAAAAATAAAACAACTCGAACAATATTTTAACGAGAAAAACTTACCAATTATTTATGTACAACATATTAACCCGCCACAAGCGAGTTTCTTCCAAGAAAATACAGATGGAGTTTTACTTCACCCTGAACTCAGTGCTCACGATGAGTCATTGATCGTAACAAAGCACTATCCAAACAGTTTTTTAGAAACCAATTTAGAGGAACTTTTAAAAGCACATCAAATTGAGCAACTCGTGATTACAGGCATGATGACTCACATGTGTATTGATTCAGGGACACGCGCAGCCAAAGAACTGGGCTATCAACCCATCTTAATTGCAGATGCCACCGCAACTCGTGATTTAAGCTATGCTGGGAAGACTACAAAAGCAGAAGACGTACAAACAGCTTTTTTAACTGCGCTGAGTACGTTTGCGAATGTACAAAATACTGCTGACTTTTTAGTAAACTCTTAAATAAGGCTCCATAAAAAAACGCCCCTAGTTTGGGGCTTTTTTTTAAATTAGTTTTGCTTATCGGGATAAACCGTTGCAATTAACTGATCTACCACAGCAGGTTCAGCCAAAGTTGAAGTATCACCTAAACTATCTAATTCATTTGCCGCAATCTTTCTTAAAATACGGCGCATGATTTTACCCGAACGCGTTTTAGGTAATGCTGGTGCCCAATGTAGTGCATCTGGTGAAGCTACTGGCCCGAGTACTTTACGTACCCAGTTGATTAACTCTTTACGCAATTCTTCCGACTCTGGAACACCCGCTTGTAGAGTCACAAAAGTACAAATACCTTGTCCTTTAATATCATGCGGCATACCCACCACCGCAGCTTCTGCCACGGCTTCATGTGACACCAGAGCACTTTCAATTTCAGCCGTACCTAAACGATGGCCTGAAACGTTCAAGACATCGTCAACTCGACCTGTAATCCAGTAATAGCCATCTTCATCACGACGAGCACCATCACCTGTAAAATAGGTATTTTTAAAGGTCGAGAAATACGCTTCAATAAAGCGATCAGGATCACCCCAAATAGTACGCATCTGGCCCGGCCATGAATCTTTAATGACTAGGTTACCTTCAGCCGCACCTTCCAGCTCATTGCCTTCACCATCTACAATGGCAGGTTGAACACCAAATAACGGACGTGTTGCAGAACCCGGTTTTAAAGCTGTTGCACCCGGCAATGGAGCAATCAAAATACCGCCTGTTTCGGTTTGCCACCATGTATCAACAATCGGGCAGCGGCCTTCACCAACAACGTTGTAGTACCAATTCCAAGCTTCAGGGTTAATAGGCTCACCGACCGAACCAAGTAAACGCAGGCTGCTACGGTTACTTTCACGTACAAACGAATCACCTTCTCGCATCATGGCGCGAATCGCAGTTGGCGCTGTATATAAAATAGAGACTTTGTGCTTATCGACCACATGACCAAGACGTGCCCATGTTGGATATTGAGGCACACCCTCAAACATTAAGGTCGTCGTACCATTTGCAAGTGGGCCATAGATCAGATAACTATGACCTGTAATCCAACCTACATCTGCCGTACACCAGTACACATCATCTTGTTTTAAATCAAAGACCTCTTTAAAGGTACTTGTTACATATACTAAATAACCACCTGTGGTATGCAAAACACCTTTCGGTTTACCTGTCGAGCCCGAGGTATAGAGAATAAATAATGGGTCTTCAGCCTTCATCGGTTCTGGAGGACAGTTGGCATCTACTTCCATAATAATGAGGTGATACCACAAATCACGGCCCGGTTTCATTTCAATCGGGTTCGCATTACGGTAAACCACCACTACATTTTCAACACACTCTGTGCCCGGCAACTCTAGAGCCAAATCGACATTTTCTTTGAGTGGTAATAGTTTTCCGGCACGTAGACTTGAGTCTGCGGTAATCACCAGTTTAGCTTGGCTATCTTCAATACGACTTGCTAAAGAGTCTGGCGAGAACCCACCAAACACCACGCAGTGAACAGCACCAATACGGGCACAGGCTAACATGGCAATCGCAGCCTCAGTGACCATCGGCATATACAGCACAACACGGTCACCTTTACCAATGCCATATTTCTTTAAAACGTTGGCAAAACGGCAGACTTCGTCGTGTAATTCTTTATACGAGACAATTTTATGACGAGAAGGATGGTCACCTTCCCAAATAATTGCAGGTTTATGAGGGTGTTCTTTAAGATGCCTGTCTAGGCAGTTTGCTGACACATTCAACTCACCATCAGCAAACCATTCAATCTTGAAATTGTCTTTGTCAAAACTCGTATTTTTAACTTGGGTAAATGGCTTTATCCAATCGACAATTTTAGCTTGCTCTGCCCAGAATTCATCTGGGTTCTCGATAGAGTTTTGATAACGTTTAAAATAGTCTGCTTCAACAGTACGAGCTGTTTTTTTAAATTCCTCTGGTACTGGATAGATCTCATTCATACGCAACTTCCTTGATCTTGTGCATCCCATCTCGAGACTGTGGCTATTATTTTACTGGATCTTATTTGCATGCCTTTGCAGTATGATGACTCTTTCAAAGTCTAAACAATGCGACTTTGGTCACATATTGATCACTTACTCAAGCACACGAAATTGTGAACATTTTTATAAAATTAAGTTGATTTAAAACATTTGTCTATAGCTTTTACTTTTATAATTTTTGCAAGATTTGATGGTTTTGATCATCAACAAAGATTATTTTGTCTCTCATACGCAACACAGGAATAAAATAATATGTTTGCCCAAACAAGCTCCTCACGCCCACCACAACTCCCTTTTAAAGATAGTCCGTTTTCAATTCATGGACGTTTTAATCGTATGAGCTATTTAGGTGGTTATGGACTGATTTATTTAGTCACCCTGTTGGGCTATTTCATTTTGGCTTCATTTCTTGGAAGTTTTCAGCTTTCAAGCAATTTATTTAATTTTGAATTTTATAGCTCTCTTTCTGGAGCCAGTGCCTTGGTAGTCTGGGCTTTTTCGCTGTTCCTGATTTATTTAAATATTGTTCTCGTTGTTCGACGTTTGCACGATCTAAATAAGAGTGGCTGGATGGGATTGCTATTGTTCATTCCAGTTGTTCAGTTCTTTTTTATGATTTATTTACTGCTTGCCTCAGGTACAGCAGGTCCAAACGAATACGGTCCTGTTCGACCAGCAACGTTTATAGAAAAACTGATGGCTTGGCTTATTTTAGTCGCTATTTTAGTTAGCCTTATTTCAACAGCAGGAATTTTTTATTATTTCTCAGGGACTGATACCTTAGAAACACCGACACAAATCTTACAAAAAGGAACGGAATACTTTTAATTAAAAAACACTTTATTATTTAGATGAACTCATTATAGTAGGCGCACATTTTATCTCCTACTATGATGAAAGCCGAAAATCGCTTTCATAAATTTTTTTAATTGAGACTTGCCGTGGCTGATGAACAAAAATCCTTAACGGATGTCGCAAAAAATACAGGCGAACTTTTGCAAGAAGCGGGCACTAAAACCACTCAAACGGTTTTAGCCCATACTGAAAAGTATCATGATGCCTATACCACTATCGATAAAATCGTGGATAGCTTCTGGGAACGTGTGCCTTATATATGTATTGCGATTATCGTTTTTATTATTTTTTGGCTACTGACCAAATTATTTAAGTTCTTTGTTCGTAAAACCTTAGAAAACCGCTCTTACACACGCCAAAACCTCGTTTTGGTCTTAAACCGTGTAGGCAGCACAGCGATTTTATTCTTTGGTTTCTTAATTGCTTTAGTGATCTCGATTCCAGGGTTCACACCGGGCCAACTCATGAGTGCCTTAGGTATTGGTTCGGTCGCAATTGGTTTTGCTTTTAAAGATATCTTTCAAAACTTATTGTCAGGCATCTTAATCTTATTAAGCGAACCATTCCGCATTGGAGACTCCATTGTTGTCAATTCGCTTGAAGGAACTGTTGAAGATATTCAAATTCGTGCAACATTCTTACGCTCGCCAGATGGCCGTCGAATTGTTATTCCAAACGCAACTGTTTATACGAGTGCTTTAACGGTAAATACTGCTTATCAACAACGACGCTGTGAGTTTGTAGTCGGAATTGGATATGACGATGACGAACAAAAAGCCAAACAGATTATTTTAGATATTCTTAATAATGACCGAAATGTACTGAGTCAGCCAGCCTTCTCGGTTAATGTTACAGCGTTAGCAGATTTCTCGGTTAACCTGACTGTACGCTGGTGGGTTGATACGACTGAAACTGATATTTCGTCGTCTACGAGCACCATTCAAGCTCAGGTCAAGCAAGCTTTTAATGCGAACGGAATTAATATTCCTTACCCAATTCAGGAATTAAAAATGGCCGCAAATCAGCCACTTTTAAACCCTGAAACATCAACTAAATAAACGACCTAAAATATAAGAAATAGACGTTTCAGTTCTTAAAATACGGTTGCCTAAGCTCACAGCTTGGCAGCCGTTTTTTGTGAGCAAATCAACTTCATAGGGAATAAAACCACCTTCAGGCCCAACGACGATACTACAAGCATGTGGAATATTAACTGGCATGCTCTGCTCGGCATAAGGGTGAGCCACATAGGCTGGTGTTTCTTTCGAGATCAAGTTTGGCAGAACGTCTTCAACAAAGAGTTTAAAGCGTTTATACATGTGAATTTCAGGAACAATCGTGTCACCTGCTTGCTCAAGCCCTAAAGTCACATAGTTATCGAGTTGTTGCAAAAATGGAGTTTGCCAATAGCTTTTATCTACGCGATAACTATGAATCAAACTAATTCTTTCCACCCCTAAAGTCACACTATCCATAATTAAACGGCGTAAAACTTTGGGTCTTGGTAAAGCCACAATTAAATGAACCGGAAGTTTTGCAGGTACAGTTTCTTCACTAATAGGCCGTATACAAACTTCTTGCTCGTTAATCGAAATAATTTCAGTGGTATAACGTGCGCCATTACGAACACCAACTTTTAGATTTTGGCCAACCGTAATATCAAGATGTTCACGTAAATGTTGTAATTGGCGCTTTGAGTGAATTAACCACGTGTCTGACTGAATATCTTCAGGCTCTAGTAAAACGATATTCATGGTTTGTCGGCCAAATACCGATTAATTACGCCAATATGTTTTTGCAATGAACCTTGGTTACGTTGTAAGACTTTATGTGCTTGTTCTACTACTTGTTGGGTTTGATCAGGTTCAGCTAAACATGCCATCCAGATTGCTACAACTTGCTCAGCGTCTTGGGCGATGAGCACACCATTTTCGTCAATGAATTCATCGACAATGGTTTGGAAATTAAAGTAACGAGGTCCAATGACGGTCGGCACATTCAAAACCATAGGCTCTAAAATATTATGTCCACCACCCGGCTCATTTAAAGAACCACCTACAAAACACACCTGACTTAAAGCGTACCATAACCAAAGTTCCCCCATACTATCGGCTAGATAAACCTGTGTACTCGTATGAATACTTTGGTTCAAGCTTCTACGGTGAGTAATTAAATCTAGGTTTTGGCAAATTTCAAATACTTCATCGAAACGTTCAGGATGTCGAGGTACGACAATACAAACTAACTCTGGATCTGACTTTAAATAAGGCTGAAGTGCTTGCAAAATTTGTTGTTCTTCGGGTGCATGTGTACTGGCAATTGTCAGTACTTTTCGTTCGCCCAAATACCATAACTGGTGTAGCTTTGCTGCCTGATTTATAAATGCTTCTGGTGCGTGAATATCAAATTTAATATTTCCAACCACCTGACTTTTTTGTTGATCTAAGCCAAGCTCGACATAGCGTTGGCGAGTAGCATTATCTTGCGCTAATACCCAGTCAATTTGTTTGAGCATTCCTGCTGTTAAACCTGAGACTCGACTATAACCTTTAGCTGATTTTTCTGATAACCGCGCATTTAACAATAAACAGGGAACTTGTTGTAGCTTGGCTTGATCAATTAAATTTGGCCAAAGCTCAGTTTCAACCAATGCTAAAAGTTTTGGCTGATACAATTCAAAAAATTGTTTTAAAAGGTGCTTTTGATCAACAGGCAAATAAACTGCTTGAAATAAATCTAAATAAGGTGCTTTTAAAAATAATGATTTCGCACGTGCCTGCCCAGTTTTAGTCGTATTAGTAACTAGCACAGGTTGTCCGAGTTTAAGATAGTGCTCGATTAAAGGCTGCGCAGCATTGGTTTCTCCAACCGAAACAGCATGGAACCAAATCGCTCTCACATTTTTTGGAGATTCAAACGGCCCAAATCTTTCCAGACATTCCTGATTATATAATTCCTGGCTTTCTGCACGTTTTTTTATCCGCCAGTGGTAAAAAGGTTTTAATAAATGGAGTGCGGTGTTGTACCAAAATGGGGTCGCCAAGCGGTTTGCCTCAAATAGTCAAAGTTTAAAACTGGGGAAAATATAACATAGATAGAAAAAATGGCAGAGTTTCGATACCTAAACTCTACCATTACAAGAAAAGCGATTTACGGAACCCATAAATGAATGAGGTCAATAAATTATCAGTTTAAAAAATTACGAAGCTTCTAGCGTTGGATAGTCTGTATAACCTTCAGCACCTTTTGCATATAAAGTTGTTGGTTGAAGTTCATTTAAAGGTAAGTCTTGCTCTAAACGCTGTAAAAGATCTGGGTTGGCAATATATGCTTTACCAAAAGATACTGCGTCAGCTTCACCATCACGCAAAATACGTTTTGCTGACTCTGGTGTTAGGTTCTCATTCGCAATCCATACACCATTAAATTTTTCACGAAGTTTAGGACTAATACTGTCAGCAGCTTCATATTCACGAGAGAAGATGAAAGCAACGTTACGTTGGCTCAGTTGTTCAACAACATAACCAAAAGTTGCTAATGGATTTTCATCACCCATATCGTGTGAATCACCACGTGGTGCAATATGTACACCTACTCGGCCAGCGCCCCACACTTCAATAAATGCATCAACGACTTCTAATAATAAACGTGCACGGTTTTCAACAGGGCCACCGTATTCATCATCACGTTGGTTGGTATTACTTTGAAGGAACTGGTCAATTAAGTAACCATTCGCTGCGTGTAATTCAACACCATCAAAACCAGCTGCTTTAGCCAATTCTGCTGAATGTTTGTATTGAGCAATAACTTCTTGAATCTCTTCAATTGAAAGTGCACGCGGTGTTACATAAGGACGTTTAGGACGTAATAAACTCACTTCACCCGCAGGTTGAATTGCACTTGGTGCAACAGGAATATCACCATCTAAAAGTTCAGGATGCGAAATACGGCCAACATGCCAAAGTTGAGCTACAATTTTTGAACCTTGAGCATGAACTGCCTCAATAATTTTATTCCAAGCCTGTGCCTGCTCTTGTGACCATAATCCCGGAGTTTCTGCATAACCCACAGTTTTTGAACCAATCACTGTTGCTTCAGTCAAAATAAGACCAGCATTTGCACGCTGTTGATAATATTCAACCATCAAATCATTAGGTACTCGGCTTTCACCACTACGCGCACGCGTTAATGGAGCCATTACCAATCGATTTTTGATTTCAAAATCACCAACCGTTAAAGGAGTATTGAGTTCAGCCATAGTCGCCTCGACTTACACTTTATATTGTTAAAGTGTTTGTTTTAAATGTTCGATATATTGCTGAATCAAAGCTTCGTTACGTGAAAAATAAGACCATTGACCATATTTTTGGACCTGAATCAGACCCGCCTGTTGTAAAACAGACAAATGATTCGACATTGTAGACTGTGCTACTTTGCCCAATCGTTCAATATGACCTGCACAAACACCCTTCTCAAAACTACCACCACACTCTTCCACTGGTAAATAATGCGCAGGTTCTTTCAACCATTGCAAAATCTGCCGACGTAGCGGATTGGAAAGGGCTTTGCTAATTGCATCAATATCCATAGGCTCAACACGTCTTTTAAACGAACAAAGCTTTATTCAGCATTTCGAAACCATCATATCGCATTTTTGCGATATTCATATCTATTTTTTTCGATATTCATATCGCATTTTTTCGATTAAGATTCGAAGGCTGAATTGCTTTGCCGTTTTAATCGCTAAAAATCCAAGAGTTCTACATATTCATAGATGAACTGTATTTAAACTAAAAGTTCAGCAGACTCTTATAAACCTTGTTTTAAGCTCGCCTCAATAAAGCGATCAAGGTCACCATCAAGAACAGCACCTGTATTAGAGTTTTCAACACCCGTGCGTAAATCTTTAATACGCGAATCATCTAATACATATGAACGAATTTGGCTTCCCCAACCAATATCAGACTTCGAGTCTTCTAGAGCTTGAGCCGCTTCATTACGTTTTTGCATTTCCAATTCATACAAACGCGCACGTAATTGTTTCCATGCATGGTCACGGTTAGCATGTTGCGAACGCTGGTTCTGACACGCCACCACAATACCTGTTGGAGTGTGAGTCAAACGTACTGCCGAATCGGTTTTGTTAATATGCTGACCACCTGCCCCAGATGCACGGTAAGTATCGGTACGAACATCAGAAGGATTAATATCAATTTCAATGTTGTCATCAACTTCTGGTGAAATAAATACCGCAGAGAATGAAGTATGACGGCGGTTACCACTGTCAAATGGTGATTTACGAACTAAACGGTGGACACCCGATTCTGTGCGTAACCAACCGTAGGCATATTCACCCTCAACACGAATTGTTGCAGATTTAATACCAGCTACGTCACCATCAGATACTTCCATGAGTTCTGCTTTAAAGCCATGACGTTCAATCCAGCGCATATACATACGTAAAAGCATAGATGCCCAGTCTTGTGCTTCGGTACCGCCTGAACCTGATTGAATCTCGACATAGCAAGGATTCGGGTCCATTGGGTTACTAAACATACGACGGAATTCAAGTTTAGCCAGTTCATCTTCAGCAGCACTAAGCTCTGACTGAACATCTTCAAGCAAGCTTTCATCATCAGCTTCTACAGCCAAATCTAACATCGCTTTTGCATCTTCAAGTTGTGTTGACAACCCATCCAATACATTAATAACGTTTTCTAGTTCGCCCTTTTCTTTTGCCATCGCCTGAGCACGGCTTTGATCATTCCAAATCGCAGGGTCTTCTAACTCACGTAAAACTTCTTCTAAACGCTCTTTTTTCAGATCGTAGTCAAAGATACCCCCGTAGTGTTTGGCTACGATCAGTTAAGTCTTTCAATTGGTTTAGATAAGGATTAATTTCCACGCGAGTGTTCCCATAAGAGCAGATAAACAGTCAATTATTTTAGCATAGCTGCGGTTATCTTCGAACCTGCTTTGTATTTCTCATTATATTTCACTCATCTAATTTCTAAATTTTCTTCAGTTCATTTTAAGCTTAACCAGTAACATCCTCATACAAAATTGGGTACTTTTACAGCATTTTTTATGATCTACACAAAATCTCCTCAATTTTAATAAAATTAAACATTCTATTTTTATAGTTTAAAATCAAATACTTAAGTTAAACATACTTACAAAAAAAGCACATAGTTACAGTGCGGTTACTTGTGCAAGATTGACGCTACCCGATTTTCCTCTAGACTAAAAGTTGTAACAAAACATTTATAAAATCGCTTTTTAGAGGGGAGAGATTCCATGAAAAAACTAGCAATTGCATCAGCTCTTTTATCTGCACTCGCAGTAAGTGGCGCAGCAAACGCTTACCAAGCTGAAGTTGGTGGTTCTTACAATTATCTTGATCCAGACAACGGTAGCAGCGTAAGTAAATTCGGTGTTGACGGGACTTATTACTTTAATCCTGTTCAAACTCGTAACGCTCCACTTGCAGAAGCAGCATTTTTAAGCCGTGCAAGTAATGTTAACGCACTTATCAACTATGGCGATAACAGCGGTACTAAAGATACTCAGTATGGCGTAGGTGTTGAATACTATGTTCCTAACTCAGATTTCTACCTTAGCGGTGATGTAGGCCGTAATGAGCGTGAAATTGATAACACCAATATTGATAGCAAAGTAACTACTTATGCAGCTGAAGTAGGTTATTTACCAGCTCCAGGTTTATTACTTGCACTAGGTGTTAAAGGTTACGACGAAAAAGATGGTAAAGACGGCGCTGATCCAACAGTTCGTGCTAAATACGTAACTCAAGTAGGTCAACATGACGTAAACCTTGAAGCGTTCGGTGCGTTTGGTGACCTAGACGAATATAAAGTTCGTGGTGACTACTACATCGATAAAACTTTAAGTCTTGGTGTGGATTACTACAATAACGACTTAACTGATAAAGATGAATTTGGTATTAATGCTAAAAAATTCTTAAATCAACAAGTAAGTCTTGAAGGTCGTATTGGTTTCGGTGACAACGATAACACTTATGGTGTTCGTGCAGGCTACCGCTTCTAATCTTACCTAAAAGTTTATAAAAAAATCCGCTCAAATGAGCGGATTTTTTTATTGGTTTAAATGCACAATACGCAATTGTAAATTTACATTACCCTTAAATACATTACGATCAATCTCATAGACCAAATGAACTTCATCTCGCATAGGATTAAATTCAAATCGTCCAGCGGCATTAAAAGCAATCGCATCAAAAGTATATTGATCAAGAGCCAATCTAAGTTTTAGATGTGTTTCTTTAAGCCAGCGATAATCGACAACTTTAAAATGTCCTTCAAACTGAGGAAAAGGGAATTTTTGCCCCCATGGCCCAAGCTGCTCTATCCAGTCCAATGTGTCTAGTTGCAAAGCCGAAGCTGGTAATTCCCCATCCGTCCATAGCGTTGCTTGAAATAAAGATTCTTCCATAGCTGCAACACAGCCAGTAAAAACAGTTTTAAAAGCATCAAAATTTTCTTTACGTATCGTTAAACCTGCCGCCGCCGCATGTCCACCAAAATGGCTCACCAATTCCGGATGTTGTTCAGCAACCTGTTCAATCATATCTCGAATGTGCACACCATCAATTGAACGTGCAGATCCTTTAATATGGACACCATCTTCATCTGGTGCAAAGACAATAGCTGGGCGATGAAACTGTTCTTTTAAACGCCCTGCGACAATCCCAATCACGCCTTGATGCCAGTTTTCTTCAAAGAGCACCAGAGCTGGGGGAATATCTTCTTTTGAGAGCTGCAAACTATCTAAAGCAGATAAAGCTTGTTGCTTCATCTCTCCTTCAATTTGTCGCCGCTCTATATTCAACTGATTTAATTGTTGAGCAATCGGGTAAGCTGTTTCCATAGAGTCTGCTAATAAACACTCTATACCGATTCGCATGCTCTCCATACGCCCAGCAGCATTAATACGCGGACCTAAAACAAAACCTAGATCTTGTGCACGCAAAGACGACGCCTCTCGGCCAGCAATATCCAACAGTGCCAATATTCCAACTCGACACTGATGTTGCTGAATACGTTTTACGCCCGCATCGACCAATATACGGTTGTTATAGTCTAGAACAGCCACATCTGCATAAGTTCCCAAAGCGACTAAATCTAGATATTGAGTGACTTTACTTGTGCTTTTACCTTGTCTGCTACGTAAACTTGCCAAATTGGCCAGCACATAAAATGCAACACCAACACCAGCAAGCGCCTTACTTGGAAAATCACAGCCTAACTGATTTGGGTTAACCACCGCTTCTGCTAGAGGCGTTTCTTTTGTTGTTAAGTGATGATCGGTAATAATAACTTGCATGCCCAGCGCATGGGCTGTATCAACTCCAGCATGACTGGAAATTCCATTATCAACTGTAATTAATAAATCAGGTTGATAAGTTTGATGTGCAAGCTCTGCAATTGCGGGGGTAAGCCCATATCCGTATTTAAATCGGTCTGGAACTAAATAGTCGACTTGTGCTCCCATATCGCGAAGCACCAATACCATTAACGCTGTACTAGTAGCTCCATCCGCATCATAGTCACCGACAATAACAATCTTTTTCTGTTCATCAATAGCTTGATCTATTAATGCCACAGCGGTTTCTAGCCCCTTGAGCTGTGGGGCTAATAAATTCTTAAGCTTTAGCTCTAATTCCTGTTCAGATTCTACTCCACGCCTTGCCAAAATCTCGGCAATAAACGGAGGCACGCCCTGAAACTGTTCAGGGCGTGTCAATAAAGGTCTTTGTTTGATTTGTATTTTTGTCATTTAAGGCATCAGTCGGTGCAACGTCCATTGACCGTCGATTTTTTCATAACTCAAGCGGTCATGTAAACGATTTGGTCGCCCTTGCCAGAATTCAAAATAATCTGGTTGCAGACGATAACCGCCCCAGAACTCCGGCTTATCAAGCACTTCACGGCTTTCAACTTGCTGTTGTAATTCTTGAAAACGTTGCTGTAACAGCTCTCGGCTTTCAATTTTACCGCTTTGGGGAGTACTGATATGCGCTGCAATCTGGCTATCACGTGGTCGCTTAAGGTAGTAATCTGTAGATTCTTGCTCAGCAATTTTAACTACACGACCACCCACTCGCACCTGACGCTCTAGACTTGGCCAGTAAAATAATAATTCGGCATATGGATTTTCTGCCAAATCAATACCTTTTTGACTATCATAATTCGTATAAAAATCATAACCAGCTTCTGTGGCCCCACGTAACAAAACAGTTCTAACATGAGGTCTGCCATTTGCACTTGCGGTTGCTAATGACATTGCATAGGGTTCATGCAAATTCGCTGCTAGAGCATGGTTAAACCAACCAAGAAACTGCTGATGAGGGTTAGATTCAACCTGCCCCTCATGCAACTCACCTTGCTCATAACTTAAGCGTAATTCACTTAAATCTTTGATGACATCACTCATGTCATGCACCTTATGCGACTTGTGCTTGTGAACGAACTGAATCTGCTAAATGCTGAGCTAAAGCTTTCACCTCTTGCTCATCATCACCTTCAACCATGACACGAATCACAGGCTCTGTTCCAGACTTACGAATCAAGATACGGCCACGGCCTTTGAGCTGTGCTTCTGCTTTATCAAATTCAGTAACCAATGCCGGAATAGAATACGGATCAAGCATTTGTTCTAAACGTACGTTCAAAAGAACTTGTGGGAATAATTTAAAGTCTTGAACCAATTCATGAAGAGCCTTGTTTTGCTCAACCATCACAGTTAAAACTTGAAGAGCGGCAATAATGGCATCACCAGTCGTACTCTTGTCTAAAGTTAGAATATGACCAGAAGGTTCGCCACCTATCACCCAACCATTTTCTTCTAAAGCTTGTAATACATAGCGGTCACCAACTTTTGCACGAATAAAGTTAACGTTTGCTTTTTCAAGTGCAACTTCAAGTGCCATATTACTCATGACAGTACCAACAATACCCGCTGGCTTATTTTGAGCTTGAGTCGCCAAAATATATAAAATATGGTCGCCATCAATTAAGTTACCAAACTTATCAACCATCACAACACGGTCAGCATCACCATCAAAGGCAATACCTAAATCTGCTTCGTGCTCAACTACTGCTTTTTGTAAGTGTTCAGGATGTGTTGAACCACAGCTCTCATTAATATTTAAGCCATCTGGTTCATTATATAAAGCAACAACTTTTGCCCCTAACTCACGGAAAACTGAAGGTCCAACGCTATATGCAGCGCCATGAGCACAGTCCAACACAATCTTTAAATTATTTAAATCAAAGTGGTAAGGGAATGTAGATTTACAGAATTCAATATAGCGACCATTTGCATCATTTACACGAACACTTTTACCTAAGTTTGCAGTGTCCTCAATGAATAAATCTTTTTCTAATTCGCGGTTAATTTCTTCTTGTAACGAATCTGGTAATTTTTTGCCTTCACTTGAGAAGAATTTAATCCCATTATCATAATATGGATTATGCGATGCAGAAATAACAATACCTGCATGTGCATGCAAAGCACGGGTAAGATGTGCAATGGCTGGTGTTGGTAAAGGACCAAGTAGATGAACATATACGCCAGCAGCGTTTAAGCCCGCCTGCAAAGCAGATTCTAAAATGTAGCCAGATAAACGAGTGTCTTTTCCTAATACAACGAGTGGTTTATTTTTTTGACTCGTTCGTTTTAATACCTTCCCTGCAGCAAAACCGAGTTTTAAAGCAAACTCTGGAGTAATAGGCATTTGCCCAAATTTTCCACGAATACCATCCGTTCCAAAATAACTCATAGCTTATCTCATTCTTACGCCACTTCAGCGGTGGCTCACTTCATATATGGCAATTCCGCCATATTTCTTTTCTCGGATTTACTTTACACCAAAAACAAAAAGCCGTCAGTGTAATGACGGCTTTCTTCATTGTTTTGGTTACCAAAATCTAACCAACACGATAGTTTGGAGCTTCTTTAGTAATCGTTACATCGTGAACATGTGACTCAGACATACCTGCTGAAGTAATTTTCACAAATTTCGCATTTTGGCGAAGATCTTCAATCACAGCTGAACCGGTATAACCCATCGATGAACGTAAACCACCCATCATTTGATGAACGATATTACCCATTGGGCCTTTATATGGAACACGGCCTTCGATTCCTTCTGGTACTAATTTCTCAGCACCCGCTTTTGAATCTTGGAAATAACGGTCAGCAGAACCAGTTGCTCCCGCCATTGCACCTAATGAACCCATACCACGATATGCTTTGTAGTAACGACCTTGGAAAAACTCAACTTCGCCCGGCGCTTCTTCAGTACCAGCTAGAAGTGAACCAACCATGATCGTGCTTGCACCCGCACCGATCGCTTTTGCCATATCGCCAGAGAAGCGGATACCGCCATCTGCAATTAAAGGAATTTGATCTTTTAGTGCGCTAGCAACGCTGTCAATCGCAGAAATTTGTGGCATACCAATACCTGCCACAATACGTGTTGTACAGATAGAACCAGGACCAATACCCACTTTTACAGCATCTGCACCAGCATCTAATAATGCTAATGCAGCATCACCAGTTGCAATGTTTCCACCAATCACTTGAACTTGAGGGAAGTTTTGTTTCACCCAACGTACACGTTCAATTACACCAGCTGAGTGACCGTGTGCTGTATCAACAACAATGACGTCAACACCAGCTTCAACCAATGCTTCCACACGACTTGGTGTATCAGCACCTGTACCTACCGCAGCACCAACACGTAAACGGCCAAGGTCATCTTTACAACTGTTTGGATAACTTTCAGCTTTGCGGAAGTCAGTCACTGTAATTAAGCCTTTAAGTTCGTTGCTCTCGCCAACGACCAAGACTTTTTCAATACGGTGTTTTTGCAATAATGCTTGAATATTTTCTTTAGACTCGCCTTCACGTACAGTGACTAAACGATCTTGGCCTGTCATGATGTTGCTAACAGGTTGTTCTAAATTAGTTTCAAAACGCGTATCACGGCCTGTCACAATACCGACAACCTTGCCGTCTTTAACAACAGGTACACCGCTAATGTTATTAGCAGTGGTAATTGCAATCAGTTCACGTACTGTAGTTTCAGGCGTTACAGTGATAGGATCTTTCACCATACCCGCTTCGAATTTCTTTACACGGCGTACTTCTGCAGCTTGAGCAGCAATATCCATGTTTTTGTGCAAAATCCCGATACCACCATTTTGTGACATCGCAATCGCCATACGTGACTCAGTCACTGTATCCATTGCAGCTGAAACTAATGGGATATTTAAATGAATGCCGCGAGTTAATCGTGTCTTTAAAGAGACATCTTTTGGGAGAACAGTAGAGTAGGCAGGAAGTAATAAGACATCATCGAAGGTTAGCGCTTCTTGAACGATGGTCAGCATAACAATCTCACTGGTAAATTCCGTGAGCTATTATAAACAAATTTCAATGCAATTTTCATATTATCTTTGCCTTTTTCAGTAATAGATGTAGAGCTACTCTAAATAATTCCTACTTATTATCGTTTTAACGTTATTTTTTAACCCATGTTTTTGCAACCCAGAATTTTATCTGGGTTGATCATTAGACATCATATTTAGGCAGGACAACTAAAAACTTGTTCTGTCATCAAGTCGACACCACAAGGTAAAACCTCAATCCAGTCCAAAAACTGATTAATCATTTCTTTGCCAATAAATGGACTGCCATGCTGTGGAACAATCATTTGAATGTCCATCTGGCGGACCATGTTTACCCATAAACGGATAACCTTATTGGAACACATATAGCGTTGGTGAAAAGCTTTCATTTTCGAAACATGCGTATCGAAATCTGTCAAAAGTTGATTGGCATCCTCAACAATCGAAGCGCCCATATCTCCAGAAAATAAGATTTTGGCAACGGGATCATAAAACTGAAAATTACCGACCGAATGTAGAAAATGGGCAGGAACTACAACTAACTTTGATTCCCCCAATTGAATCACTTGGCCACGGTCAGGTAATTCAATAAGACGGTCTTCCCAATTACCTTTCATACGTTCACTCATAAAAGACGAGTTTAAGTGAGGTAAAAATCGTGCCCATAATTTTGATGCCACGACTTTAGCATCTGTATAGACCAACCAGCGTGGCATTGAGGTAATAATATCCGGATCCTGATGCGAAGCCATCACATAGTCCAGATTTTTCAAACGTGTATATTTATTTAATTCCATCGTTAATGGAATATAGGTCAAATCGCCACCCGGATCGATTACAGCAGCACGCTCATGATCAATAATTAAAAATTGATTGGCTTGAATACCTTCCCCTTTGACCAAACTGGTAAAACTAATACATTTATGTACGCCATTATCGAATAATATCTGCGATGTTGTTTTTTCAAACCCCATACAATTCCCCAAAAAAACTTTAAATATTAGATATTTTTATATCCATACTAAAATAAAGGGATTCGATAACTCTTGCAATGAATTGCTTTATTTTTCTCATAATATTTTAAAATAGCTTTTGCTTTTCTTATTTTATAAATGAATCATAATGTTATTTAAAATTCACCTGCAATAAATTAAAATAATTCTCATTATCATTTTTGTCTTTTGCGCTGCCTAGACCTCCCATGAACCAAGCACCTTATTTTTCAAGCTCCAAAACATTGTTAGCAGTTACTATTTTTAGCTTAATGACAGCAAGTCATGCTGATGAAACAGCAGAACAACAGAATTCGACCAGTGTGCTACCCACAATTTCTATTCAGGCGCAAAAAGAACCCAGCTCTCCCTATGTCGCAACAAAAGCAACCTCTGCCCTAAAATCAGATGCACCCTTATTTAAGACGGCTCAATCGGTTTCTGTGGTGACTCGTGAACAGCTCGACCAGAAACAAGCTAGAACTCTAGCAGATGCACTTGAAGGTGTTGCAGGTGTCGAAGCTGGAAAACTTGGTCGTCGTGGTTGGGATGATTTTGTTATTCGTGGGCAGACCTCTTCCGATTCGGTTTACGTAGATGGTTTAAGAGTTGGACAAAATACTTATGTTGCCACTGAACTATCAGGCATGGATCAGATCCAAGTCTTAAAAGGCCCTGCCTCTATTAATTTCGGTTTGGTTGCACCAGGTGGTATGGTCAATTTAGTCACTAAACGCCCAGAAGCAGAAAACTTTGCACGTGCTAGCATGACTTATGGCAGCTATAATTTAAAAGAAGGTACATTCGATTTAAACTATAGCCCTAATAATAGTGAAAAAGGTGCTTTTCGTTTAAATGGCCGCATCTCTGACCAAGATGACCCGACAGATTATGTGTATTTTAAAAATTACTATATCTCGCCTTCTTACAACTTCGACTTAGGTGATAAAACTGACCTCTCTGTAATCGCAAGCTATCAGCATCGTGAATATATTCGTCAGCAAGGCTTGCCTGTAATTGGCACATTAAAAGACAATCCTAACGGCGCTATAGACCGAAGTTTATATATTGGCGATCCTAATTTTGGTAAATATGAAGCAGATGTTTATCGTACGGGTTATACGTTTAAACATGCCTTTGATAATGGCTGGAACTTTAACCAGAATTTTGCCGTCCAAAAAACCGAAATGGATGGCACTGCGGTTTTTGCTCAAACTAAAAAGTTTTGGGCAGACTCATCTTATACAACCATTAACCGAGCTAATAATAGTCGGCATCAAGTGATTGATAACTTAAGTTTCGCCATCGATAACCGTTTAAACAAACAGTTTGATTTATATGGCATGCAGCACGACATTAATATTGGCGTAGATGCTTTTCAGGAAAAAAGTGACTACACCAATGATAAATACGATATTGGCAATTTAAATATCTATGACCCCGTTTATGGTCAAAACGTGACATTGAAACAAAATGTTCTGGATATTAATCGTCTCAAATATTTGGGCCTCTATTTACGTGACCGCATTCAACTTAATGACCAATGGCTTTTAAGCTTGTCTGGACGCCAAGACTGGGCACAAACCCAAAGCACAAGTTTAGTTACAAGTAGTGCAAGCAAACAATCAGACAATGCTTTTACGGGTAGCGCCTCTGTCATGTATACCCTTAATGGCATTGTTGCCCCTTATGTCAGCTATGCCACTTCATTTACACCTAACAGTGGTACTGATGTAAATAACAATCCGTTCAAACCTGAAGAAGGAAAACAGGTTGAAGTCGGAATGAAATTACAAAGCCCTGATCAACGAGTTCAAGGTGCTATCGCTTGGTATGATTTAAAACGTCAAAATGTTTTAGTCACTGATACTGCGAATAGTGGCTATAAAGCTCAGCGTGGCGAACAGTTAACACGTGGTATTGAAACTGAGCTCAGCGCAGAAATTTTAGAAGGCTTAAAACTAACAGCTGCATATACTTACACTATGGATGCTGAAATTAGTAAAGATACAAACGCGAGCAATGTAGGAAAAGCACTCGATAATATTCCTGAGCATGCTTATAGTTTGTCAGCACGCTATAAATTTGACCCTACATCAAAACTTGGTTGGTATGTTGGTGGTGGATTTCGTGGTGAAACATATAAAACTGTCGATGGCTTAGATGTTCACATTCCAGGCTATACAGTCTTTGACACTGAAGCTGGCTACGATGCAGGACATTGGGGTGCTCAACTTGCTATCCGTAATTTATTTGATAAAGATTACTATGCAGGTGCGCTGAACGAGAATTTAGTGACGCTCGGCAACCCACGCCAAATTAACTTCACAGTGAAATTTAACTACTAAAATGACCTACAAAAAAACGCACTCGAATTGAGTGCGTTTTTTATGGCAACGTTAAATGCTTTAGAAGAAATAATGCTGCACTAAAGTAGAGATACCTACAATTAAGAAAATTGCAGCACCAATTTTATGGATGAGAGAGATAGATAAACGTTCAGCTAATTTATTACCAATAAATACAGCTGGTGCATTGGCAATCATCATACCTAAGGTTGTGCCTAGCATTACCCAGAAAATGCTGTCATAACGTGCAGCTAAAGCAACTGTCGCAATCTGAGTTTTATCACCAATTTCTGCTAAGAAGAACAGGATAAAGGTTGCACCAAAAACACCAAATTTTTGCCATCTGTTAATGCTATCTGTTTCATCATCTAGCTTATCTGGAATAAGCATCCAGAAGGCCATACCAATGAAACCACCCGCAAGTACCCAAACTAAAATTTCGGGACTCAACACGGTTGTAATCCACTGTCCAAGCACAGCAGAGATACCATGGTTAATTAAAGTGGCTAAAAGAATCGCAATGAGAATAGGGATTGGCTTACGGAAACGTGCAGACAGTAAAAGGGCCAACAATTGAGTTTTATCGCCCATTTCAGCAAGGGCAACAATCGAGGTAGAAATCAGAAATTCTTGCATGTCGTTTCTCTGGCTAGCATAAATGCCCATGACCTACCCCTCCTGCTAGCCAAATATCTGCAGAGTGGTAAATCAAAGGTCTTGCCAACTCGGAAACGATGAGACGTTTAAGCTATGATGACCATGTTCTGTTGAACAATTATGTTGATCATCACCTATTCATTCAGAAATGAATAGCGGCTACTCCCCAATGAAGTATGTGCTCATTATATTCGAGCAGTTCTATTTTTCAAACAAAAAATTTTATCCATGCCCATACTAACAGACGCCCCAAGCCTAATAGTAAAGCTAAACAGATACTTAAATTAATAAAACCAAAATTGTTAATGCCAGCTATATGTTGTGATTGAAATTCAAACGGCAAAATAAGCGTTGCCACAAATACTTCCAAACCGATTGCAACGTAGGTCATCCACTCCCAAGGAAAGTGCAAAAAACTGACCCATAATCCCATCAATAAAAATACAACCAACAGAATCGGCAACATGATTTTTAAAAAACCCACCATCTATTATTTCTCCTTTACCTAAAACGAGAAATTTTTCCTCTCTCGATCACTCCCTCTTAATCTTTAGATTAACCTAAAATTAATTAAATTAAATACCAAAATAAAACCCCGCCGAAGCGAGGTTTTAATGATTCATTTCAGAATATTAGATTAATAAAGTACGAATATCTTTAAGAAGTTTCGTAAGTTTATTGGTAAATCGAGCGGCATCTGCACCATTAATTACACGGTGATCATAAGACAACGACAACGGCAACATTAAGCGTGGATCAAAGTCTTTACCATTCCAAACCGGTTGCATCGTTGCAGGTGAAATACCCAAAATCGCAACTTGTGGCCAGTTTACAAGTGGTGTAAATGCTGTACCACCAATTGCGCCTAAGCTTGAAATGGTGAAATTCGCACCTTGTAAGTCTTTCGGTGTTAATTTCTTATCACGTGCTTTTTGACCTAACACACCCAATTCAACTGCGATTTGCTTAATTGATTTTTGGTCTGGGTTACGAAGTACTGGCACAGTTAAACCATCAGGTGTTGCTACCGCAATTCCCATATGGATTTCATTGCGCAAGAGCACTGATTTACCGTCATCAGATAGATGACCTGCGAACTCACGCTCTTCTTTTAACAAATACGCAACTGCTTTGATAATGAATGCCATAATCGTCAGGCTGATACCTTCTTTTTTGAAGTTGCCTTTCAGTTCATTACGCCAATCTTCTAACTCAGTAATGTCAGCCAAATCAAACTGAGTGACTTGCGGAATAAAGTTATTCAACGACAATTGCGGAATTGATACTTGCTGCAAACGCGTCAGTACTTTTTCTTCCACTCCACCAAACGCAGTGAAGTCAGGAAGCTTTGGTAAACCCGAAACCGCTGGTGCAGCCGCAGCAACTGGTGCAGCTTGTGGCGCAGTTAAACGAGTCTTCACATAAGCAAAGATATCTTCTTTAACAACACGGCCATGCTCACCAGAAGTTTTAACTTGTGACAAAATCACACCAAGTTCACGAGCAAGCTTACGTACAGCAGGACCTGCATATACTTTAGCGTTTTCGGCTTCTTGCTCTTTAGTTAACTTGTCACTGCCAGACGCTGGAGCAGATACAGCCTGAGTCGGAGCAGGAGCTGCCGCTTTAGGTGCTGCTGCCTGTGGAGCTGGAGCTACTTCTGCTTTTGCCGCAGCAGGTGCTTGGCCTTCAGCTTCAATTGTTGCAAGCAATATACCTTGTGAAACCTGTTGGCCTGCTTGCAAGTGAATCGCTTTCACAATGCCCGCAACAGTACTTGGAACTTCAACAGTCGCTTTATCTGACTCAACCACAACAAGGCTTTGGTCTACATCAACTTTATCGCCAACCTGAACCAAGATTTCAGCAACAACTGCTTTATCTACGCCCAAATCAGGAACGTTAATATCAACTGGTCCAGATTGAGTAGCAGCCGTAGCTACAGTTTCTTTTTGAACTGGTGCAGGCGCTGCCGCTGCTGTAGAAGCAGGAGCTTCAACTGGCGCACTCGATGCAGATGTTGTTTTCACTTTAATGAGCACAACACCTTCTTTAACTGTATCGCCTTCTTTAACTTGAATGCTTTCTACAGTACCCGCAACACTACTTGGTACTTCTACAGTTGCTTTGTCAGATTCAACAACAACGATGCTTTGCTCAATATCGATTTGCTCACCAACTTTTACTAAGATTTCACCAACGAGTGCTTTTTCAACACCAATATCAGGAACTTGAACTTCAACCACTTGGCTAGTGGTTGCCGCTGCAGGTTGTGCAGCAGTTGAAGTCTGTTGTACCGCTGCCGGCGCTGCTGTTTGTTCAGCTGCTGGAGCAGGTTTTGCAACTTCTTCTGTTTGAGCTACAGGTGCAGCACCTTCAGCCTCAAGTTCAAACAATACCGTACCTTCAGTTACGCTATCGCCTTCCTTGATTAAGATACTTTTTACGACACCTGCTGAAGTGCTAGGCACTTCAACAGATGCTTTATCTGACTCAAGTAAAACAAGGCTGTCATTTTCAGCAATGCTGTCACCAACTTTTACCAAAATTTCAGCAACAACTGCTTTATCTACACCAATATCAGGGGTCTTAATTTGCATGCTTAGTTCCCCTCACCAGTTTGCGCTTCATTGTATTCAGCAACTGCCTGAACTTCTGGATGTGCTTGTGGAGCCCATGCCACTGGACGGTCAGTGTCCAACTCAAAGTTAGAAATTGCATCTTTAACTAAACGTGCATCTACTTCACCTTCGTCAGCTAATTTTTTCAAAGTAGCAACAACGATATGTGCAGCATCAACACCAAAGAAACTACGTAAGTTAGCACGTGTATCTGAGCGACCATAACCATCTGTACCTAATGCAACAAATGGACGACCATCTGGAAGATAAGCACGGATTTGTTCGCTATACGCACGCATATGGTCTGTTGCTGAAACAACAATACCTTCTGTACCACGTAACTGTTTAGATACCCAAGACTCTTTCACTTCTTCAGTAAGTGGGTGTAAGCGGTTGTATTCTTCACATGCCATACCATCACGTGACAACTCATTGAAGCTTGTTACACTCCAAACGTTTGAATGGATTTGGTATTCATCACGTAAGATTTTCGCAGCTTTGATCACTTCACGAAGAATTACACCTGAACCAAGTAACTGAACAGTTGCTTTTTCATCTTTTTCGAACAAGTACATACCACGTTTAATGCCTTCCTCAGCGCCTTCAGGCATTGCAGGATGCTCGTAGTTTTCGTTCATTACAGTTAAATAATAGAACACACGCTCTTGGTTCACATACATACGTTGTAAACCGTCATGAACGATTACAGCTAATTCGTAACCAAAACATGGATCATAAGATACGCAGTTTGGAATCGTGTTCGCCAAGATATGTGAATGACCATCTTGGTGCTGTAAACCTTCACCGTTCAATGTGGTACGACCAGCAGTTGCACCTAACAAGAAACCTTGAGCTTGTGCATCGCCCGCAGCCCACGCAATATCACCAATACGTTGGAAACCAAACATTGAGTAGTACATGTACATTGGAATCATTGGCAAGTTATTCGTTGAATAACTTGTTGCCAACGCAGCCCATGCGCTCATCGCACCAGCTTCGTTAATCCCTTCTTGAAGCATGTGACCGTCACTTGCTTCACGGTAATGCATTAACTGTTCTTGGTCTTCTGGGGTATATTTTTGACCGTGAGCAGCATAAATACCAAGCTGACGGAACATACCTTCTAAACCAAATGTACGTGCTTCATCTGGAACGATTGGCACTACGCGGTCTTTAATTGCTTTTTCTTTAAGTAAAGCAGCAATTAAACGAACCATCACCATCGTAGTAGATTGCTCTTTACCACCTGAACCGTTTAATACTGCATCAAATACAGATAATTCAGGAATCGCTAAAATTTCACTCTCACGACGACGTGCTGGCAGGTAACCACCTAACGCTTCACGACGCGCTTTCATGTACTTCATTTCTGGAGAGTTTTCACTTGGGCGATAGAATGGAAGCTCTTCTAACTTATCATCTGTAAATGGCAGGTTAAAACGGTCACGTACATATTTTAAAGAGTCGATCTGCATTTTTTTGATTTGGTGAGTTTTGTTCACCGCTTCAATTTCTTCAGACAAACCGTAACCTTTAACAGTTTTCGCAAGAATAACTGTTGGTTGACCTTTGGCTTTCATTGCTTCTGCATAGGCTGCAAAAACTTTGTAAGGGTCATGGCCACCACGGTTGAGATTATCGATGTCTTCATCGCTTAAATCTTTTACAAGTTCCGCAGCTTCTGGGTACTTGCCAAAGAATTTCTCACGTGTATATGCACCACCTTTCACTTGATAGCGTTGGTATTCACCATCAACAGTTTCTTCCATTACCGCTTTTAAAGCGCCTGTGTTGTCTTTTGCAAGTAGCGGATCCCAATGACGGCCCCATACCACTTTAATGACACGCCAGCCCGCACCACGGAATAAAGATTCTAATTCTTGAATGATTTTACCGTTACCACGTACAGGACCATCTAGACGCTGTAAGTTACAGTTAACAACCCAAATCAAGTTATCAAGTTTTTCACGACCAGCGAGTGAAATTGCACCAGTACTTTCTGGCTCATCCATCTCACCATCGCCAAGATAAGCCCAGACTTTACGATTTTCTTCTTTGATCAAGCCACGGTTCATCAAATATTTTTGAATGTGCGCTTGATAAATCGACATGATTGGACCAAGACCCATTGATACAGTTGGGAATTGCCAATAGTCCGGCATTAAATATGGATGTGGATAGCTTGGTAAACCGTTACCGCCAACTTCACGGCGGAAATTACTTAACTGTTCTTCAGTTAAACGTCCTTCAAGGAATGAACGTGCATAAATACCAGGAGCACAGTGTCCTTGGTAATAAATCATATCTCCGCCAAAGTTATCGCTGTTTGCGCGGAAGAAATGGTTAAAACCTACGTCATATAATGTTGCACTTGATGCGAAGCTCGCCAAGTGTCCACCTAAATCATCACCTGTTTTATTCGCACGAAGTACCATTGCTAAGGCATTCCAACGAATCAATGCACGAATACGGCGTTCCATATCTTGGTCGCCTGGCATTGCAGGTTGTTCTTCAACAGAAATTGTATTTAAGTAAGGTGTATTGAGACGTTGAATTGGAACATGCTTAGCAATTGCTTGTTGGTAAAGTTTTTCCAATAAGAATGCTGCGCGCTCAGTTCCCATATGTTGTAAAACTGAATCGAATGCATCTTGCCACTCTTGGGTTTCTTGTGCATCGGAGTCACCGTAAAACGCCATAATTCACCTGTTCCTTGTTCTTTAATCTACTTTGTATTTTTACCACGTTTTACCCCTCTCTAGTTATTGCCACGGGTGAATGTGAGGGGGGCCTATTATTTTCTGAATGAATAGTCATTGACCGAGCATTAAACAAAATAACAAAAAAACGCCAATAATGGCGTTTTTTTATACAATCTTTACGTTAAAAAAGGTTTAGGCTAATTTCAGATTCATAAATTTAATAACCTTAACTTTTTAACTATGCTTTTAAGGAAGCATCGCCAAGTAAGTCGTTGGATTCTTACGTTGACCATCTTTTACTACTTCGTAGTGCAAATGTGGGCCAGTACAGCGACCAGTACAGCCTACATTGGCAATATGTTCACCAGCAGATACTTGGTCGCCTACACGTACCATTAAGCGCGAAGCATGAGCATAACGTGTTAAGTAACCATTCCCATGGTTAATTTCAACGTATTGACCATAGCCAGTGCCCCAGCCAGATTTGGTTACAATACCTGGGCCTGTTGCATAGATTGGCGTGCCACTCGGAGCAGCCATATCTAAACCACCATGATGTTCGGCACGACCGCTCATTGTACGACCACCGAAGTTCGAAGAAACTCGTACAGTATCAGGAAGAGGATGCGAAACTAACCAAGAGTAAGCATTTGAAGAAGAGGCATTAAAAGAATTCTTTGCACTCGTATTGCCATATTTTTTTGCGAGCGATTCATTGTTGAGCTCAACCGTTTTTTGGCGTAAGGTCACTGAAACTTTCGCACTCGCCGGAAGATCTAAATCATCAGGATGGGTGTATGAACCTTGAGATAATGTTTTTGATAGTTGTTCCAATCGATCTGAATCAGTAGATTGGTTAATTGTTTGATAATCTGCAAAAGCAACTGATGCTGCCGAAGCGGCAAGTGAAAACGCTAATAAAATACGACGCGTGTGCATAAAAACCTCTTGAAACTGTTCTTACTCAAGTTCCTTATGATCTCTTCCTTGATATCAATCGAAATGAACGCTTAAGATGAAGACAAGAATCTATCCGAGAATGACCCATGTCTAAACCCGATAACGTTTTTCAACAAACCGGAAAACACATAAAAACAGGAAACCTTACGTTTCTAACAACGCAAGTCGCGCAATGGCAAAGACTTACGAAAATAATCCAACCCTTATTGCCCCAACCGGAACAATGGCAGGTCGTGTGTTATCAAAATGGTTCTTTAATCATTACTGGTGAAAATCAGGCGATGATTAGTCAACTCAGTTATTTACAGAACCAATATGTATCTAAATTATCTCAACTTGAAGGGTTAAAAGACTTACAAAGAATTCAGGTTCGCTTGAGAAATAAAAATATTCCAAATACACCCTCATCTGAGCCATCTAAACCCATCCCCCCGGAAACACAAGAAATGTTACGTAGTGCAGCCGACTTTGTGAGCGACCCTAAGCTTAGCCAAGCTTTACTACGTTTGGCAAGCAATAAAAAATGATGAGCTTTCTATTTCTTAATTAGAATCGTTCTTATTATGTGATAATAATCACACTTTGAAACGTTACAATATAACGTAGCCAAGTAAAGACAATGACTTATGTCACACTGACATATGGAATTGGACATTCATTCTCGTCATTAAATGTTACAATTTCATAATTACTCGGATCACTTTGAACATTGCGTAACAACTGATTATTTAAAGCATGTCCTGATTTATAGCCATCGAACTTGGCAATAATTTGATGACCAAGCAAATACAAATCACCAACTGCATCCAAAATCTTATGTCTTACAAATTCGTCAGCGAAACGTAAGCCTTCTTCATTCACAACGCCTGTGTCATCTACACCAATCGCATTATCTAAACTTGCACCTAAAGCTAAGTTATTTGCTTTAAGGTAATCTAGATCTTTCATGAAACCAAAAGTACGAGCTTCACTGACTTCATATACAAAAGTTTCAGTAGAAAAGTCGATAGTGGCAGATTGATATTCTTTAGCAAATGCCGGATGGTCAAAATCAATCGTAAAATTTAACTGAAAACCATTATGCGGGCTAAAAATCGCTTTTTTATCATCTATTAATGCTTCAACTGGTTTTAATATTCTTATAAATTTTTTCGGCGCATCCAGCTCACGTAATCCACCTTGCATTAATAGGTAAATAAATGGGCCGGCGCTTCCATCCATAATCGGAACTTCGGACGCAGATACCTCAACAATAAGGTTATCAATTCCTAAGCCTGCAATTGCGCTCATCACATGCTCAATCGTTCCAACTTTTATATCTCCAATCACTAAATTGGAGCACATGAAAGCTTCTTGAATCAGCAATGCATTTGCATGGATTTCAACGGGCGGGTCTAAATCGATACGACGAAATACAATACCTCCATCAGCGGTATGTGGAATGAAATTGATCATCACTTTTTGACCGCTATGAAGACCTATTCCACTCGCTTTTACCACACGATTGAGAGTACGTTGTTTCACCATGCTTTGTAACTTCTTTTTTAAAACCGCTATACGTTAGCATATTTAGTCATTGATCAAAAACAAAAAAAGGCAGTGTTTAAACACTGCCTTTTTTTAAATTTAATAATTTTTTACTTACGTTGCTGATTTTTCAAGTAATCTTGAATACTCATCGGAGAAGAACGCGGAGAAGAACTTGCGTTGCTACTCACTTCATTGTCTGCATTTTGACGCTTATTAATAGCAGGAACGTCATCTTCATCAACAGATTGAGCTGATTGAGTCGATGCATGACTTACTGTATTACGTTTTCTCGGTTCTGCATCTGCAGCATTACGAGTTAAACCAGTTGCAATCACTGTTACACGTAATTCATCACGCGCATCTGGATCAAATACTGTACCGTAGAAAATTTCACCTTCATCAAGGTCAACAATCTGGTTCACGACATCAGTAATGATTTCAGTTTCGCGTAGAGTAATATCATCACCGCCAGTAATGTTAATCAACACACCTTTAGCATTAATAATATTTACGTTATCAAGCAATGGACTACGAATAGCCTGTTCAGCTGCTTGACGTGCACGATCTTCACCACGACCTAAACCAGCACCCATCATTGCGTAACCACGAGTACTCATTGCAGTTTTCAAATCGGCGAAGTCAAGGTTAATGTGACCACGGTTTACAACAAGGTCAAAGATACTACGTACAGCGTTTAACAATACATCATCAGCTTTTTTATAAGCATCTTTCATTGAAATATCGCCATATACGCTAAGTAAGCGTTGGTTCGGGATAATAATCAATGAATCAACATGTGCTTCAAGCGCTTCAATACCGCGCTCAGCAGATTTTAAACGGCGACGGCCTTCAAAGTTAAATGGAGTTGTTACAACACCAACAGTCAAAATACCCATTTCTTTGGCAACTTCAGCCACGACAGGAGCCGCGCCCGTACCCGTACCACCCCCCATACCAGCGGTAACGAACACCATATCCGTACCTTCAAGATGGTGACGAATAATTTCACGGCTTTCTTCTGCTGCAACTTGACCAACTTCAGGGTTAGCACCAGCACCTAAACCACGCGTACTTTGCTCGCCTAACTGAATTTTGAAAGGTGCATTCATACAGTCTAGTGCTTGTTTGTCTGTATTGGCACAAACGAATTTAACACCTTGAATATCAGACTGCACCATATGTTGAACGGCATTACCGCCACCACCACCTACACCAAATACAGTGAAACGGGCTTGACCGTTGCCATCGTTTAGTTCATCTTCTATAAATTCAAATGAGGCCATGACCTTTAGGGTTCCTAATACATTATGGCAGTCACTTCAGCCCGTATACTGCCTTGATTTTCAAAAATAACTAATTTTAAGAATGCTGTGCAATACAAACCTTGTCAAGTACAGTGGTTTTCTCTTACAACTTCCTAACAATTCTACCAATAAATCCATACATCCTAAAAAATGGCTTTTAGCTTGCTATTAAATGCATTCCAGCCATTTACCATTCGCTCCCATACCGAACGGTCATTTGCCTCTTCAGGCTCTTCAACAGCTTCTTGCAACTCACTTTGGCTAAACATGAGCAAACCAGCTGCTGTTGCATACATCGAACGACGTAATGCTGCCTGATGTTGATCATCAGCATAAACCTGTAACGGCGGATTACCCAAATGGGCAGATACCCCCAACATACGGCGAGCCAAACTCACCATACCTTCGATTTGACAAGCATCCCCTGTCAACACTACACCATGGTACAAACCATGAATTGCACCGCTGTTTTCGAGCTCATCGCGAATCTGGCTAAAGATCTCTTCATAGCGGGCAATAATAATTTCTGACAACTCAATTCGACTAATCGTTTGAGGACCATCAATTCCTTCTACCTGAATCATGTGATCTGGCTTAACAGCACTTAAATCAACACAACCATACAGAATTTTAATACGTTCAGCTTCTTCTGTCGTAGTTTGCAATACAGCAGCAATATCACGCGTAACATGCTCACCACCGCGTTGCAATGTACGTGCCAGAGCCAAACGTCCATCTAGATAAACTGCAAGATTGGTAATGCCTGCGCCAATATCGACTAGACAAACACCATACTCTTTTTCATCTTTAAGCAAGCTTGCCTCAGCGGTTGCCAGACAAGATACCACCATTTTTTCAACCCCGATATTTGCACCTTTCATAGCGCGATCAAGGTTTTGCATAGTCGCAATCGGCATCATCATTAACTGATAATGTCCGGTCATACTATGGGCAGTCATATTAATTGGATTCTGCACCCATTCAGCAGAATCACCTAATTCAAAGCCTAACGGCACTGCACTTGCTAAATAGTAATCAGAAGTCACATGACTTGCTTTTGCCAATTCTAACGCGCGCACGACTTCATTTGTTGTAATAACATGTGCTGGATTAGCAACTGGTGTGCGGCCAGAGGCATAAAAACTTTGCAACTCGGTACTCGGAATCGATACCCATGCGCTATGAATGCGACATTCGGCCATATTTTCCGCTTCAGCGACAGCATTTTTAATCGCAGCGATAACTTTATCGAGGCTTACGATTTTTCCTTTATTCATGCCACGATTGCGAGCAGTTGCCATACCGATAACTTGAATGTTATCCGGCGCATGAATTTTTCCAATCAAAACTGAAACTTTATGCGTCCCAATGTCAATCGCAACAACTGAGGGAACAGCTTCATTCATCACTCATACCATTTCTTTGTTGTTTAATACCAGGCAAATTGCCTATTTTAAAGCCACGTATTATGGCTTTGCTTTTGTTCCACCTGCAATGCTTGTGTCATCAATCGTTACAACAAACTGACCATTCACAATTTTAGGTGGTGTTGCATTCTTCCATTGAATAGATAATCCATTACGATATCGCAAATCAATGGCTGAGATTTTCGACCAGACCGGTTTTAAGTCAGATTGTGCCAGATGGCTTAAACGTTGCAACTTATTCATTGTTTGATCTTGGTCAACAATAATTCGTAAACCTGAGTCAAACTGCATAAACCAAGTCATTCGCTCTGTCAGATATAACTCTTTTAGACGCAAATTGGCAGGGTGGAATAATTGATTGATTTCATTATAGCGTCGCATCATCATTTTCGACTGGCTTACCGGACCATGGAGTAACGGAAGCTCAGGATGAATAGTCGGCTCTGCCTCACTGAATACATCGCCTCCATCGCTTAACAAGCGACCTGTTCCCCAACGGGCGATGGCATGTCGAGGCATGACACGAACACGAATACCATTGGGCCAAGCACGAGAAACGACAACTCGGTCTACCCACGAAATTTCTAATGTTTTATCTCGAATCTGTTCTAAATCAGATGTGAAATAATTCGCTTTTATAATTGGAGCAACATGCTGCATCACTTGTTGTGTTTCAACTGAAGACGTCGATCCTACAACCTCTAGCTTTGCAACTGTTGCATCTGTAATAACTTTATATAGCCCATAAATTCCGACTGCCAGCACTACAAAAGCAATAACCAACAGCACCCATCCACCAGCATTTGCAAGCTTCTGCTTACGTGTAGGTGGTTTATCATGAATAGAGGTGATGGCCGCACGTTTACGGCGCATGGAAGCCGGAAGTTGTGCCATATTTAAGCCGTACCTTCCAATGTTTGCTCAAGAATGGCAACACACAATTCATCAAAACTATAGCCAACAGCTTTCGCAGCTTTTGGAACTAAAGAGTGGCTGGTCATACCTGGCACAGTGTTTACTTCTAAAAGCCAGAAATTACCTTGCTCATCCTGCATCGCATCAATACGGCCCCAGCTTTCTGCACCAACTGCCTGAAAAGCGCGTAAGCACAATGCTTGCAGGTTTTTCTCTTCTGTCTCACTTAGACCACAAGGAATACCATACTCTACATCATTACGTTGATATTTCGCTTCGTAGTCGTAGAAAGCAACATCTGCTGGTGGTTGTAAACGAATAACCGGTAAAGGCTGACCATTTAGGAATGAGATTGTGAATTCACGACCTGTGATCCACTTTTCTGCCATCACAACAGCATCGTGCTGAGTTGCTTTCTCAATTGCAGCTGCAAAATCTTCTGCTTTCTCTACCTTACTCATGCCGACACTTGAGCCTTCATGTACAGGTTTGATAATGACAGGTAAGCCTAACTCAGCAATCACCGCATCTAAATCTGTTTCTTTAGTAATAATGCGATATGGCGCTGTAGGTAAATCACTACCTTGCCAGATTTGCTTGGTTTTAACTTTATCCATGCCAATCGCAGAACCTTGTACACCAGTTCCTGTATAAGGCAGATTCAACCATTCAAGCACGCCTTGAATCTGGCCATCTTCACCACCACGACCATGCAATACAATAAATGCACGATCATAATTTACAAGTTCAGTCACACTGCGGTCTTGCGGATCAAATGCTTCAGCCTGAACACCTGAACGCAATAAAGCGTCCAGAACTGCCTGACCACTATCTAAAGACACAGCACGCTCAGCCGATTTCCCACCAAATAGCACGGCAACTTTGCCGAATTTTGTAGCATTTGACACGTTTAAATCCTTAACCCGATAATTCAATATTTTTGTTTATTTCACATACAAATGGTGTTGTGCAAGTTCTACAGAAATTGCTCCCACGTTACCCGCACCTTGCGTTAATAACAAGTCATTTGGTTGTAACACATTTTGCATGATGTTTTGCAAATTACCTTCAACCGGATCAACCAAAATCGGTTCCACCTGTCCACGTAAACGAATACTACGCGCTAGAGTACGGCTGTCTGCACCCACAATAGGCTTTTCGCCGGCAGGATAAACTTCCAATAATAATAATTGATCAACCTGAGAAAGCACTTCAATAAAGTCATCAAAACAATCACGGGTACGAGAGTAACGGTGTGGCTGGAATAACATCACCAAACGACGATCCGGATGACTCTGACGAGCAGCTTTAATAGTTGCTTCTACTTCTTTCGGATGGTGTCCATAGTCATCAACTAACTTAACGTTACCATCGGCAAGTTCGAATTCACCTTGTACTTGGAAGCGACGACCAACACCACTGAAGCCTGCTAAAGCACGGCTAATTGCGTCATCAGAAACACCTTCATCAGTCGCAACACCAATAGCAGCCAAAGCATTCAAAATATTATGCATGCCTGGTTGATTAATCGTTAAACGTAGCGGCTCACGTCCTTTACGTAACACAGTGAAGTGTGAACGCATACCATCTTGTTCAACATCAATTGCGCGAATGTCGTTATCTTCGTTAAAACCATAAGTAATGACTGGACGGCCTACACGCGGCATAATTTCACGAATGTTGGCGTCATCACCACAAACGACAGCTAAACCATAAAATGGTAAGTTATGAAGGAACTGAACGAACGTATCTTTTAATTTATCAAAGCTACCTTCATAGGTATCCATATGGTCAGCATCGATATTCGTTACAATCGCTGCCATTGGTTGCAAATAAAGGAAAGATGCATCTGATTCATCAGCTTCAGCCACGATAAAACGGCTTTCACCTAATGCAGCATTTACGCCTGTACTGTTAAGTAAACCACCAATCACATAAGTTGGATCAAGGTTTTCTTCAGCCAACATGGTCGTTAAAAGACTAGTCGTTGTCGTTTTACCATGTGTACCCGCTACAGCAATACCATGACGGTAACGCATAAGCTCACCTAGCATCTCTGCACGGCGTACGATTGGAGTACGTTGCTCAATCGCTGCTTTAATTTCCGGATTTTCTGGATCAATCGCTGTAGAAACTACAAGCACATTGGCATTTTTAATATTTTCCGCTTGATGGCCAATATAAACCTTGATGCCATTTTGCTCTAATTGTTCTGTAGTTTTAGATGCTTTAATGTCTGAACCAGAAATTTTATAACCTTGGTTACCCAATACCTCTGCAATGCCACACATCCCAGCACCGCCGATTCCCACAAAATGAATGTGTTTGATACGGCGCATTTCAGGCACTTTAATCAGTTTTTTTGCTTGGTTCGCAGCTGTTGATGGAGACATAGTAAATCCGATTACATTTTTTGGATAAGATCAACCACATGCTGAGTCGCATTTGGTTGGGCATGTTGACGCGCTTTCACTGCCATTTCTGTAAGTAACTGGCGGTTCATCAGCGAAGTGAACAATTCATTTAGAACATCTGGTGTCATAGTCGATTGCTGACAAATTTTTGCAGCACCGAAATCCGCCAGAAATTTGGCATTTGCAGTTTGATGGTCATCAACTGCTATAGGAAGTGGTACAAAAACTGCGGCCACACCTGCTGTTGCAACTTCTGTTACCGTGAGTGCTCCAGCTCGGCAAATAATTAAATCTGCCTCACTATAAGCCTTTGCCATATCTTCAATAAACGGTAAAACGTGTACAGTTAAATTGGCTGGTGCATCTGCGTAGAGTGCTTGAGTTGCCTCAACTTGTTGCTGACCGCACTGGTGAAAAATATTAAGTGGAACTTGTAATTGTTTTAATGCTGGAGGTAAGCGTTCATTGAGTGCTTTGGCACCTAAAGAACCACCAACAATTAGAATATTTAGAGGCTGCCCTGCTTGCGCACGCTCATCATAACGCCACTTTGGGCTTAAAATATCTGTGATTTCATGACGTACAGGATTTCCTGTTGTAACGACTTTTCCATCCGCAGGAAATGTATTTGGAAATGCTTCGCATACGACTTTAGCAACACGAGACAACTGCGCATTGGTAAAACCAGCAACCGCATTTTGTTCATGAATAAGTACAGGAATACCTAACAAGCGTGCTGCCAAACCACCCGGTCCCGCAACATAACCGCCAAAGCCTGCAACTGCATCAACTTTAAGCTGTTTCATATAACGCATTGCGCTTAAAGTGGCTTTTAAAATTTTAAAAGGTGCAGCAATTTTACGGACTAATCCATTGCCACGAACACCTTGAATATCAATTTGATATATTGGAATATTTTGATCTTTTAATAATCGGTTTTCCATACCTGTTGGCGTGGCTAACCATGAAACCTGACAACCTTGTTGTTGAAGTTTTTTGGCTACGGCGAGGGCTGGAAAAACATGTCCACCTGTACCGGCAGCCATCATCATGACATGTTTAGGTTTGCTTTGCTGTGAATCGGTCACGGTCTAATTCTTCAACTCAAAAAACAATGGAAATTGTCATCTATTTTTGTAGCCGTTTATTTTAATCCTAAAGCTTCATTAACGAAAAGCTAATTTCACTCGTTTATAACAGAAAGATGTGCTTTTTTGAAAATATGCCTACAAAGCTGTGGTGTATTTAGTATTGTTATTTTATTAATTCATATATTTTCAGGTGATTTCCCATAAATACCGCGGAAAACCACCTGAAATAAATAATTAAGCTGAACGTCCAACTTCTAATACATCAAATAGATCATCTGCAATTGATGTACCAAATTGAGCATCAATTTCACGAATACACGTTGGGCTAGTGACATTAATTTCAGTGACATAATTACCAATTACATCTAAACCTACAAAAACTAAACCTTTTTCGCGTAAGAAAGGACCAATTTTAGCTGCAATCAACTTGTCATTTTCAGTAAGCGGACGCGCTTGGCCTAAACCACCTGCCGCTAAGTTGCCGCGTACTTCACCATTTTGTGGAATACGAGCTAGACAGTAAGGAATAGGTTCACCATTCACCATCAAAATACGCTTATCCCCTTCTACAATTTCAGGAATATAGCGCTGAGCCATAATTGGACGGTTGCCTAGCTCTGTAAGCATTTCTAAGGTAGAACCAATATTTACACCGTCTTGGTATAAACGGAAAATCCCCATACCGCCCATACCATCAAGCGGCTTAACAATCACATCACCATGTTCTTTAATAAATTCACGAATTAAACTTTGTTGTGAGGTCACAAGTGTAGGTACTTGTAATTCTGGAAATTGCGTTGCAAAAAGTTTTTCGTTGCAATCACGCAATGATTGAGGCCTATTAATAATCCATGAACCTTCACGCTCAGCTTGCTCAAGCACGTAAGTCGTGTAGACAAAATTCATGTCAAATGGCGGATCTTTACGCATGAGTACTACATCATAAGCTGCGATAGATTCTTTTTTCTTTTCGCCAAGCTCATAGTAATGATTGTAATCTTCAAAAACTTTTAACGGTGAAATTAGACCGTAAGCCTTACCTTGATCGATATATAAATCTTGCTGTAATGCATAACCTAATTCATGTCCACGACGGCTCGCCGCCCACAACATTGCCATGGTTGAATCCTTTTTAAGGTTTACGGTTTCAATCGGATCCATGACGACAAGTACACGCATGCTCAAGCTCTTCTTAAAATTTAAATTAACATGAGTATAGCTGAGATTTTTCACTGGTTTTTCTTAATTTCAGTAAAACCTTATCTGTTATTTCTTGATCTGGAATTTAAGTAAATTCAGTTAAACTATGACCATAAAACATTATATTTACAGGCTAAACATGAAACTTTATCGCTATTTAACTGGTCCTGATGACTCTGCTTTTTGTGCAAGAGTGACTAAAGCACTGAATCATGGTTGGGAATTATATGAAGCGCCAACCATGACCTTTAATGGCACGCATGTCATTGTTGGACAAGCAATTTGCAAAACAATTGACGAGAATTATGATCCAAAAATGGATATTTTAGATGTTCTGAAAAATAACACTTAATTCCAAGGAGGAGTTTTTATTGGTAAAAGCCCCTCTCCAAAACCAAATTAACAAGAAAAACTAATGAGTTAATTCACATAGTTTGCTTAATTTACTCATTACATTCCTAAAAAATAGTTATTAAAAAATAAATATGTCATTTTTTAAGGCAATAGTTCTTTTATTCTAAACAATTAAATGATTATAATTATCATTTATACTTTTATTTTTGTTAACTGATTTTATTTTTATGTTAAGAATTTCTATATCATCTCCCCAAATTAAGCGTCTTTTCCCGCTGAGCTTACTCAGTTTAATGATCTTGAATATTCAAGGTGCCTACGCAGAAGACTTGAGTGACTCATCATCGAAAGTGGCAGCTACTATGCCCACTATAAAAATTGAGGCTATGAGTGAACTCGACCCAATTAAAAGTTATATCGACTATGACAAAGCCAATGTCACACGTAACGGTTTAGACAAAAAAGATATTCCTCAAACCGTTGATACGATTGATGTTCAGAAATATAAAATTTATGGATCAAATGATTTAAGCGTTATGCTACAAGGCACCCCAGGCGTATCAACCAGTTACGATATGCGTGGTGATGGCATCACGATTCGTGGCTTTGGTGCCGATACAGGTGATATTTACCGTGATGGCATACGTGAAAGCGGACAAGTACGTCGTAGTACAGCAAATATCGAACGTATTGAAATTTTAAAAGGTCCCGCTTCTGTTTTATATGGTCGTAGTGCTGGTGGCGGGGTTGTGAATATGGTGAGTAAGTTCGCCAATTTTGACTCTAAAAGTTCAGTTGGTGCTTATGCAGGTTCTTATGATAACTACGGAACAACTGCCGACATTAACCAAGTCATTAGTGACAATTTAGCAATACGTTTGACTGGAGAATATGGTGAGTCAGGGAGCTTCCGCTCGGGCATTGAAAATAAAATTGAAATGTTTTCACCAAGTTTCACTTATAAAAATGATGATGGTACTCTCACTTGGACCACACAATATACCTATGACAAATTAGGTCGTGTGCCTGATCGTGGTCCAGCATATGAAAACTTGCCTACGGGAACCTCAATTAAAATGGGATTTGCCCAAGACGGCGATTATGTTGATGATATTTTGCAAGTGGTTCGCACCGATGTGAATTATCAATATGCGCCTGATTGGAACTTTCACTGGGCAGCAAGTTACCGACAAGCAGAACAAAACTTTGATCACTTTTACTTTGGAACTTATTGTGGGTTAGATGGAAACGACCTAAAAGGTAAAGAATGCAACACTAAAAAAGGCTACATCAATCAAATTTACTACTGGCAACAAACCAGCAATAAGACCACCACCAATACATTTGATATTAAGGGCAAGTTCAAAACAGGCCAACTTGAACATCAAATCATGATGGGTACAGACTGGACTTATGAACAACGAGAGCCACGCTTAGCAAATGAAGCTAAAAATGGTTCTATTTACGGCTACGTTAATCCATTCACAGGTGAACGCGAGTACAGTCGTGGTAATGGTCCATTAGTGATGAGACAACATAACTATAATGAAGGCACAACTTATGGTGTATTTATTCAAGATTTAATTGGTCTAAGTGACCAACTTAAACTGATGATGGGTGTCCGCTACGATTACTTCGATTTTTCAACCACCAACAAGTTAACTAATGAACACCGTAATGTAAAAGATGGCAGCTTTAGTCCAAATGTGGGTTTGGTATGGCAACCGCTTCCGGAACATAGCTTTTATACGTCTTACTCTAAGAGCTTTGCACCATTTGGCGGACAAATGGGTGTTAACCAAGTCACTGGAAGCACCGATGTCACAAAAATGGATAAAGAGCCTCAATATAACGAGCAATACGAAGTTGGGGTAAAAAGCGAATGGTTAGATAGTCGTTTAAATACTCAATTTTCGGTCTTTGATATTCGTAAAAATAATATCCGCTATAAACCAAATCCTAATGAGCAACCAGAAGTATGGGCAACAGCGGGTCAGCATCAATCTCGTGGTCTGGAATTTAGTTTTATTGGTCGTGTACTTGATAATGTCTTTGTCCGCGGTGGCTATGGCTACACAGATGCAAAAGTGAAAGAAGATAAACAAAAGCCTGAACAAGAAGGTAACTATTTAGCCAACACATCTAAGAACACCGGTAATTTATTTGTTCGCTATTTACCAACCGAGCAGTGGTATACCGAGGTGGGCGTGACCTATGTGGGCTCTTATTATCCAAATATTAATAATCAAGTAAAAATGGAAGGTTTTAACCGTGTTGATGCGGCGATTGGCTATAGTGCAGATCCGTGGAATGTCACACTTGCGGTGAATAATCTGACCAATAAAGAATACTGGCGCTCAGACAGCATGCCAGGCACACCACGTAATGTGTTATTACGTTTGAATTATCAGTTTTAAGTAAGTATTAAAAAGGCATACCCCTATTTTAGAGGTATGCCTTTTTCTTTTTAGATACCGTATTTCTCGCGATAAGCTTGCATGTTTGCTAGCGCTTCTTTTTCGCCTTTTGCCTCTAAATAATCCATTAAATCTTTCATGGTAATGAGTGCGTGCACAGGAATTTCTAATTCTTTTTGAACTTCTTGAATTGCAGAAAGCTCACCTTGACCGCGTTCTTGACGATCTAATGCCACCAAAACGCCCGCAATAGTTGCGCCAGCATTTTTCAAAATCGTTACAACTTCACGAATCGCTGTCCCTGCGGTAATTACGTCATCAATAATCCAGACTTTTTTACCTTCAACCGCAGCACCAACTAGAACACCGCCTTCACCATGATCTTTCGCTTCTTTACGGTTAAAGCCCCATGGAACACTTTTGTTATGCACTTGCGACAAAGCAACAGCAGTCGCTGCTACAAAAGGAATACCTTTGTAAGCTGGTCCAAAAATCACATCAACATTTTGGCATTGTGTTAATTTATCAGCATAGCCTTGCGCTAAAAGAGATAAAGCTTCACCATCGTTGAGTAGGCCTGCATTAAAAAAATAAGGACTCACGCGTCCAGATTTTAAAGTAAACTCACCAAATTTAAGCACACCGCGTGATAATGCGAGTTCGATAAATGCTTGCGGGTGAAATGACACAGGCGTTGTCATGAGGTGCTCCAAATTCACAATTGAGGTTAAATTTTCGCATGATACCAAAGGATCAGTATCCAAGTGATGTAAAAATTCTTCGAGTCGTTTCCATTAACGTAAATGGCTTACGTTCTTCAGTAACGAAAGGCTTACTTGAATGGTTAGAACAATCAGATGCCGATGTCGTATGCATGCAGGAAAGCCGCATTACCCATGAACAATGGACTGAAAAATTTAGACCCGAAGGATGGCATACCCATCTCTTTCCAGCAGAGCGTGCAGGTTACGCGGGGACTGCGATATATAGCCGCCTACCCTTCGTCTCTGTTAAAGATGGTTTAGGATTTGAGCTAGCTGACAGTCAAGGCCGCTTTATTTCTGCGGAATTCGATTTAGGTTTGTCACATCCGGTACATATTGCATCATTATACTTACCTTCAGGCTCAAGTGGTGAAGAAGCGCAAGCACGTAAAGATTTATTTTTAGGTGAATACGCAAAAATCTTGAAACAATGGCGTGATGAAAACAAGTCAGTCATCATTTGTGGTGACTACAATATTGTTCATAAACGTATTGATATCAAAAACTGGTCAGGTAACCAGAAATCATCTGGTTGTTTACCTCATGAACGTGCATGGCTTGACCATATTTACGATGAGCTTGGCTATGTCGATACTTTCCGTGTAGTTCGCGCCGAAGCAGAACTTTATTCATGGTGGTCAAATCGAGGGCAAGCTCGTGCAAAAAATGTAGGGTGGCGTATTGACTATCAAGCATGTTCACCAGACTGGAAAACACGTGTAGCCAACGCATGGGTCTTTAAAGATCAATGGTTTAGCGACCACGCGCCTGTTATCATCGACTATAAAATTCAAGAGTAAGTGAACACTTGTTCACTTGCATTGTCGTTTTCGCTTACAGCATATGTCGTTTTTGAGTATTTTTCTTAAACATCTTTAAGGGCATTATAGCTGCACGGCACAGGGAAGCAGTCAGGATGACGCAAAAGGATAGGACGCCGTAGGAAGATAAAATAAACTTATGATAAGTTTATTTGCAAGGATGTGACATTGGACGTTGAAATGAGACCCGCATGATCAGGATGATTAAATGCGGGTTTTCTCTTTTTAAGTCTCTTATTTTTTGCGCTAAGTTCTTTTAGTTTTAATTTCTTCTTATTAAGCTCATTATCGCTTTGTCTTATGACAATAACATGACATTTCTCTTTCGATTAATCATTAATTTTCATTTGTTTTAAAAGTATCGGTATAAAGTAGTGCTTAAAAGCTTTTTGGGTTAGGCTGTGTGCTCTCTCTTTTTGACATGGTCCGATAAAATGTTAAAAATTTATGGAATTAAAAACTGTAATTCAATGAAAAAAGCATTTGATGCTTTGCAAGCCAAAGCGCTTAGCTATGATTTTCACGATTATAAAAAACAAGGCATTGATGCAGATACTTTAAAGATCTGGTTAAAAGAAATTGGGCAAGATACAGTTCTCAATAAAAAAGGAACGACTTGGCGCAAGCTTTCAGAAGAAGAACAAAATCGTGCTTTAAGCAGTGAAGATAACCTTATTGAAGCACTCATTGCTCAACCAAGTTTAATTAAAAGACCTGTTTTACAAACCTCACAAGGTTTCATTGTAGGTTTTGATGAATCTACCTATCAAAACATCCAAGCATAAAAAAACGAGCCATATGGCTCGTTTTTTTTATTAAAAATTTTAGTTAGCGCGAATCCATGTTTGGTTACGACCAAGTGCAGAAACGCCAATATAACCACGTAGTTTAAGCTTTTTACCGCCATCGGTTAACTCACCTTTCAGTTTGTAAGTTTTACCAGATTTAGGGTCTAAAATCGTACCGTTTTCATAACTGTTACCACCTACATTTTTTAAATTATGTACAATGGTGACACCTTTAAGTGGTTTGTTTTTATACGGACCTTCACATTTTGTACAAGCGTTTTCTTCGCCCGGTGTCAAAATGTTTTGAATGGTTGCAGTTAAGGTTCCGTCCTTCTGTTCCGTAAATTTCACTACGGCTTTTGGCTTGTTGGTCTGATCATCAATCGTTTTCCATACCGTTCCATTGAGTGAATCAGCCGCATTGGCAAATGCAGCCATACCAATGAGTCCTAAAGCTAAAGCAATCTTTTTCATTTTTGTAATATCCTTGGGTCTTTCAAGATTTTTAGTATTCAGAAGTCGCAAAGATATTGCAATTTTTGAATGTGACTGTTTCGTGTAACCTTGTAATCTTGCAAAATAAAATTTACAAGAAAACAAGAAACTAGCATAAAAATGGATGCTCTATGAATATATCAAATGTTTGGAAATATTATTTTACAGAAACTTTTCTTAAAACAACAATTCGCAAGCCAAGTCAGCTAAATTTGCCGGCTACCGCCTTACGTCCCGTTCTAGATCAGATGTGTCGTGCTTTCCCAAGGCAAAAAAATGTTTCTGTGCGCCCAATTCGGCTAGCAGGCATTAAAGGTGAAGAAATCAAACCACAAGATTCTGCCACTCAACTGATTTTTCACATTCACGGCGGCGCTTTTTTTCTTGGCAGTGTCAAAACACACCATGCTTTCATGACGGATTTAGCTGCTCGTACTCAAATGCAGATTATTCATGTGGACTATCCACTTGCACCAGAGCATCCTTATCCTGAGGCAACTGAAGCTCTATATGACATCTATCAATCTTTAGTAGTACAAGGTGTTCAGCCTAAAGATATTATTTTGTCAGGTGATTCATGCGGAGCAAATTTAGCGCTAGCACTTTGCTTACGTTTAAAAGAACAACCCGAGCTCATGCCAAGTGGTCTGATTTTGCTATCTCCTTTTTTGGATTTAACACTCACGAGTGAGTCGCTCAGATTTAATAAAAAACATGATGCCTTACTCTCTATTGAAGCGCTGCAAACAGGAACTCAGTACTATATAGGCAATCATATTGCAGCTGATGACCCACGTGTTTCGCCTATTTTCGATGACTTACATGGCCTACCGCCCACTTTGGTTCAAGTGGGGTCTAAAGAAATCTTATTAGACGATGCCAAACGTTTTAGAGAAAAAGCTGAAGATGCTGGTGTTAAAGTTCAATTCAAACTTTATACAGGCATGTGGCATAATTTCCAGATGTTTAATGCATGGTTTGATGAAGCCAAACAAGCATTGGCAGATATTGCCGAATTTGCTCACGAACTTGATAAAACTTAATTTATCTATACATGATGTGAATAGGTCTCAAAACTTTTCACATCATTTACTTTATAAAAAGTCATCATGTATAAATTGAAAATCATGTTATGTTTAAAACATAAATTATTTAAACAATCCAATTTTAGGATGGTCCAACAAAGAGGCATCTATATTTAGGAGGCCTTACTTATTATGAAAAGTCGTTTCATCACTCATCCAATACATAGAATAAAACAGGTGATAATCGATTTCATCTACAATAATCACATCATCAACTGGACACCACTACAAAAAAGTGCACTGATGCTTACACTTGCCTGTGCAATGAATTTCAGTTGGATTTTATGGAAAGGTTATATTTTAATTACCCCTAGTGTCTGGCAATGGACACATTTACCTTTAGTTGAGTCGCAAATCTGGCTCAATTTATTAACCTTATTTTTATTGGCTCTTTTGATTATCCCCTGCTATCGCTACAAAAATGATGAATGGGCTCAACGAATTATTCCTTTAGTGAGCGTGCAATTTTTTACACTCATGCTATGCCACGATGGATATTTAATTGGCAGCATTAGCCCCGCCACTATGGTCGGTTATGTCGGCACGATTGGGGTAGGTCTGGTATTATTTGATCGAAAAATTGTTTATAGCGCTCTTGTACCTGCGACAATTATTTTAACTGTATGTACTTATTTGAGTATGAAAGGTGTTTTGCCTTATGCACCCTTATTTAATCTGATTGCGATGCAACGTGCTCAAACCAATCCATTTTGGTTAGGAAGCATGGCTTTTTTTATTATGCCCATTTTATTGGCATGTTTTATTTTATTTGAAATATTACTCACCCAATGGCGTCAGCGCGAAACTTATATTCAACGTTTAAGCCAACTTGATCCATTAACTAATGTATTAAATAGACGTAGTTTAAATACGCATTTAGAGTCGCTACATCAACAGCAATTTGATTATGCTGTGGTACTTCTTGATATCGATCATTTTAAAAAAATTAATGATATATACGGCCATCACCAAGGTGATCAGGTCTTAATTGAAATCGCTCAATGTCTTTCTGAGAACTTACGTAGCGAGGACATTATTGGTCGATTTGGTGGAGAGGAATTTATTTTATTACTCCCCCACACCGATATTATTCAAGCAGAAAAAATTGCTGAGCGTTGTCGCTGTGCTTTACAAGAATTACCTGTTTGTAGTGCTCAAAATAGTCCTATTCATATTAGTGCAAGTTTTGGAATAAGCAGTTCAGCTTTTGCACAGGACCCTTATCTTGTTATTCGACAGGCTGACCAAGCTCTCTACGCGGTGAAAGCTTCAGGCCGTAATCAGGTACGTACATTTCATCAGACTGAAGCTGTTAATAGCTTATGATTGTTTTAATTTTGCCAAACTCGCGAGTTGTTGCAAAAGTTCTTGCTGACTAAAAGCACCCGTTAAGCGTAGAGCACGAATCTCTTTTTGCTCTGGGCTTAAAAATAGATAGGTCGGTGGTCCCAAAATATTCCATTGCTTGAGTAGCGCTTCATGTGACTGATCATAATGACTCAAATCAAGCTTAATTAAATAGTAAGGTGTAAGAGCAGACTGAACCTCAGGTGCTTTTAAAATACGGTGCTCAATTGGTTGGCAAGCAACACACCAATCGGCATATACATCAACCACAATAGCCCGATCAGTAGGTGCTGCTGCTAAAATCTTTTGGAAGTCTGCCGCGCTAGTCGCAACATGCCACTCAGCCATGTGGTCAGAACTTTGCAAAGTTCGATTTTGAATATGCTGATATTGGTTATAGGCTACAAAAGGGGTAACGATTAATAATAAGATCGCGTAGAGCCATTGTAGCTGTCCTTTTTTCCAGAAAAACTGATAAACAGCATATGCTATAAAAGCGAGGCCTAGTACTAAACTAAGTACTTGCATGCTCCAATCTGGCAATAACGGACGAATAAAGTAGAGGCTTAAACCCAACATCAGAAAAGCAAAAATCACTTTAATCTGATGCATCCAGTCGCCCGCTTTAGGTAAGAATTTTGCCCCTAAAATACTTGCCAGTAACAACGGAATTCCCATTCCAAAACCTAGGCAAAATAAAAGCAAAGCACCTTGCCATTGGTTTTGTGTTTGAGAAATAAATAATAAAGTTCCAGCGAGAGGTGCTGTCATACAAGGACCGACCAAGAGTGCAGAAACCACACCCATGACTCCAGCACCCACTAAAGTGCCACCTTGTTGCATCGACTGAATACGGTCAAGTCTGTTTAACCATGTTTGTGGCAAACGAATCTCAAACAAGCCAAATAGGTTCAGAGCAAATACAATAAACAACAAACTAAAAGCAATCAAAGTTGCAGGCTGTTGTAACCAGCGCTGAAAATTTAAACCTGCCGAAGAAGCAATTAAACCCAAGCCTGCATAGACTAATGCCATGCTGCAAACAAAAGTAAGTGCAATGGTCCAAGCCTTTAGACCTTTATGTTCTCGAATAATCAGCGAAGTTAAAATAGGCAACATCGGTAAAGAACATGGCGTAAATGCGAGCAACATGCCTAAACCGAGAAATAATAAAACTCCATACCAAAGCGAGTGCTCAATTAACTTAGCTGACCAGATCTGATCTTGTGCAATTTGTGGCGTAGATGGATCTACTACAGGCTCTGTACTCTGCTCTTTTTCTAAAAATTTTGAATCTGAAGAAGTGTCGGATTGAGTATTTGCCAAATCTAGCAATCGTTTTGGTGCTGTTCCTGCTTGGTTTTGCACACCAACCAAGCCATCTGCATCAGTTTGAAACTCAATGGTTTGTGGCGGATAACAAATACGATCTTTGGCACAGCCCTGCCAAGTGACACTATAGTGCTCTGAAGGCTTGGTTTTAATTTTGAAATTAACTTGATGGTAGTAAACCTGACTTTGCCCATAATTTTCATCATATTGGGCAATCGCTTTAGGTAAATTTAAAGCTAAAGGTTGAGTACCTTGTTGTACGGTAAATTTATGCTGATATAGATAGTAATTTGGCTGAATCTGCCAAGATAAACTCGCAGTATGCGGCTCAGAAGATTCAACCGAAAATGAAAAAGCTTGTTCGGGCGAGAGCAGCTTATCTTGTGCGGAAACCAACTGGCTAAACACACAAACAGCGACTGCTAGAAAATAAAGAATTCCCTGATGAATAAGCTTTTTCATTAACATAAATTTAAATTGCTTCGATTAGAACAAGAACGCCACGCCTAAGCCACCATTGTAGCTCTTGTCTTGACCCTCTAAATCGACCCCGATACTTGCGTCAAGCTGAGTACGATTATTTACAGCGTAAACTAAACCTGTACCTAAACCGTATTCATAGTCTTGGCTTTCAGCTTTACGGTAAATGAATTCAGAATATCCAGAAAGTTTACCAGCTATCTTATAGTTGATTGCTGGAATTGCAGTCACAGCCCAATTACTGTTTTGCACTTCGTAACGCATGGTAATTGAGGTATCAATCAAGTCATCATACTTATAAGCCACTGCTGAGCTTAGGCTATAAATATCATCATGCGCAGTAAATTCATCATTACCAGTTGCAATGACAGCCTGAGCTAACACAGCCATTGATAAGTTTTCATCATCTAGATCAATTGCTTTTTTCAAACCGATGCTTACATCACCAAAGCCTGAATTGTCAGTTTTTTTGCCAGCACGTTTGGTTTGAGTCCATGCTGGACCTTGCCAACCTAATTGTAATTCTAAGCCATCAGCCAAACCTGTACGGAATAGCATATCTTCACTTACAGTTACGGTCTTTTCTTTAACGCCGTCGACAGTCGACTCTGTATAAGTCGCGCTAGGTAAACCTTGTTCCCAAGCTAACTTACCCACTGGTGTAATACCTGTTCCGAAGCCTGCTCCAGGACGGTCAAAGGAAAACTCTGCTGCGAAAGTACTTCCAGCAGCAACAGTTGTAAGGGCAAAAGTTAAAATTTGTACTATTTTCATTTTAATGTCCAATCAAGTAGTTAATTCTTTTGTCATTTTAGCCCCATGACGGCGCAATAACTCTAATGTTTCACGCTCTTCTTCAAGTGATTCTGACCAATCTATTTCATCAAAATCGCAATCAAAGAACAACTGACTGATTGAAGATAAAACGGTGAGTCCTTCTTCATCACGTGAGTTTGGATCAACTTTTTCATCGAGTAAACGTTGAACAGCAGGAGCACATGCCGAGCTTGCTGCATCCCATAACGGGCCATAAAACTCTTCTGCATCCCAAAGGTGTACATTGGCTTTAGCTTGAATTAGGGCTTCAAGAATATCGAGATAAACTTGTAACGATTGTTGCTTCTCTTCTTTTGATAATGGTGTACCAGCTTCATAAGCTTCCGATACATTTTCCCACCATTTAAAAATTCCGTCACAGATAATTGATACAGGTGGCCCTTGCTCTGGATCAATAAAGTTCGGATCAAGTCCGTCAGCAAGTAATTTCTGCACTTGCGCGAGTTCTAATTCTTCTATGGCTTTAATTAAAGCTTGCTGCTGGGTGGTTAACATGACCATCTCTCAAAAATATATTAGGGCTATTATGCCTAATCTCTTCTCCAGATTTTAGAGGTTGATTGCATCGCATTGCAAACCTAATGTTGTGAATAGTTTTATTTTCATCAAATATAAAAAAAGCCCCGAAGGGCTTTTTAGCATTTTCAATTAAACTTCATCATCAATGAATTCTGGTTGCCCACCTCTCGGGTGTTCTTTTTTCTCAAAAGTATGTTCGAGGCTACGTTTTAATTTTTCAATCGCGCCATGAATTGAAGCGTCAATATTTCCTGCTTTATGGTGCACTGCAACCGGTTTTAAACCTGAAGGACGCGCTTCAATCATACAGTGGATATCTTTGTCACCACCTTTGTCCCCATTTTCATCACTAAAATGAACCGAAAAATGCGTAATACGTTCGCTATGACGTTGGAATTCTTGAGTAAGTTCTGCACGTACATAAGTAATTAAACGTTCGCTGTTATGGATGTTTTTATCTGTGCGGATTTCAATATTCATAAATACCATCCTCTCTTTCTTACTGTGGATCTTTTCTATGCAAAACTTTTTTATGTTGGCATGTTTTAAGCATGCATGAACTGACTTCAATTGTACATTTTGATGGTGTAATGGTTTGTTATCTCCTGACTTAAACGTACTGGTTTTAATTTATTTTGAAGATCTTCATATCTTCAATATCAGTCCATCTATAAAAATATGCAAGCTGATTTTTTAAATATTTATGAAAAATTGAACAAAAGGAGAGCAATCGTGTCCAAATCTTATCTATCTGGAGCCGAGCTCATTGAGCAAATTCAAAAGTCTCCTTATTCACGTGATTTGATCGGTTATCACGGACAGCCTCCACAAGTTAAATGGCCTAACAATGCCAAGATTGCAGTGCAATTTGTTCTTAATTATGAAGAAGGTGGCGAAAAACATATTGAGCACGGCGATGATGGCTCAGAACAGTTTTTATCGGAGATTATTGGCGCTGCAAGTTACCCAGCCAAACATATGTCGATGGACTCGATGTACGAATATGGTTCACGTGCTGGTTTTTGGCGCATTCATAATGAGTTCCAAAAGCGCAAACTTCCAATGACCATTTTTGGAGTTGCAATGGCACTTGTCCGCAATCCTTATATTGTGGAAGCGATTAAGCAAGCTGATTATGATGTGGTTTCTCATGGTTACCGTTGGCTTCACTATCAAGATGCTGATATTGAGTTAGAAAAACAGCATATAGAACAAGCTTTATCTGTCTTAGAAAACTTGTTTGGAAATAAAGTGATCGGTTGGTACACTGGACGTGATAGCCCTAATACACGTCAATTACTTGCAGAATTCCCACAAATTCAATACGACTCTGATTATTATGGCGATGATCTGCCTTTTTGGACGACTCTCACCAATGCTGCGGGTGCATCACGTCCTCATCTGATTATTCCGTATACTCTGGAATGTAACGATATGAAATTCTGCTCACCGGGTGGATTTAATAGTTCAGAACAATTTTTTCAATATTTAAAAGATAGTTTTGATGTGCTGTATGCAGAGGGAGAAAATGCACCAAAAATGATGTCGATTGGAATGCATTGCCGTATTTTAGGGCGCCCAGGCCGTTTTAAAGCACTACAAAAGTTTCTCGACTATATTCAAATGCACGATCGAGTCTGGATATGTAGTCGTCAAGACATTGCTGAACATTGGTATAAAAATCACATAACTAAATAATTGATTTTTTAATTTTCCAAATTCATAAGCGAATCATGAACCCCTCTTGGCACTGTTATTGCTAAAACTCTGTATCACGACAACGAGTTTAGGAATAACAGTGTTTTTAGCCGAGTTTAATCAAGCCCCACCCGAACAACTCAAGACTTTGTTAAAAAACTGTGTCCACATTCCAGCATGGGCCGAGAAAATCACTTCAGGACGTCCCTATTCATCAAAAGCATCTCTTTTAGAGCATGCAGAAAATTTAAGTCAAATGTGGTCATGGCAAGACATTGAAACTGCTTTAGCAACCCATCCAAAAATTGGTGAACGACAAGCAAAAAAACAACTCAATGCAAAAGAGCAACATTTTTCAAATCAGGAACAAGCTGGCATTTCTTTAGATGAACAAACGCAACAAGCGCTGCTACAAGGCAACCTCGATTATGAACAAAAGTTTGGCTTTATTTTTTTAATTAAAGCAGCGGGCCTCAGTAGCGATGAGATTTTAAAAAAGCTACAAGAACGTTTACAACATGACTTAGCTATCGAAAAAGTAATTGTACATCAGCAACTCTCAGCGATTGCTCTATTACGTCTATCTCAGGAAATACAAGCATGATCAGCACTCATATTTTAGATACGAATTTAGGCAAACCAGCTGCACAAGTAGAAGTGAAGTTGTTTCATGCAGAAACCCATGAGTTGATTGCAACCGCAACCACTAATCCAGACGGTCGAGTGGGTGATTTTGAAATAACAGACTTTGCAGCAGGTGCTTATCAACTTGAATTTGAGATTGCGCCTTATTTTTCATCGCAGCAAATTAAAACTTTTTTCCCACGTGTTTGTATTCAATTTTTTGTAGAAGACATCAATCAGCATTATCACATTCCATTACTGATCAGCCCGTTTGCTTACTCCACTTATCGCGGTAGTTAATTCAAATATAAATAGGAGAAAAATATGAATCATCAGCAAAAAAATGCGATTTCTCCAGAGCATGAATATTTAGGAATTTCCAAAAGTTTTGCTTACGGGTTACAGCATGTGCTGACCATGTATGGTGGCATTGTAGCCCCGCCACTCATTATTGGAACAGCAGCTGGCTTAAGCTCAGCACAAGTCGGAATGCTCATTGCAGCTGCCCTGTTTGTAGGTGGATTGGCAACACTAATTCAGACCATTGGAACCAAATATCTAGGTGCAAAATTACCTTTAGTTCAGGGTGTGTCTTTTGCTGGCGTGGCTACCATGGTTGCCATTATCACTACAGGTGGCGGCTTACCTGCTGTGTATGGTGCGGTGATTGTCGCATCTCTGATTGGACTATGCCTTGCACCTTACTTTTCAAAAATTATTCGTTTTTTCCCACCCGTTGTGACTGGATGCGTCATCACGATTATTGGGCTATCTCTGTTACCCGTTGCGATTCGCTGGATAATGGGTGGCAACAACAAAGCACCTGACTGGGGTAGCGTAGAAAATATCTCTTTAGCCTTACTGACTTTAGGCATTGTGATTGTTCTAAATATGCTGCCGCAAGCAAGCATCCGACGTTTATCGATTTTGTTGGCTATTGTTGCTGGTACCACCCTCGCCTACTTTATGGGTTTTGGTGATTTTAGTCAGGTGAGCTCAGGCACATGGCTGCAATTTCCACACCTATTTGCATTTGGTTTGCCGACTTTCGAGCTTAGTGCAATCTTGTCGATGTTGATCGTTACCTTAGTGATTATGACGGAAACCACAGCCGATATTATTGCTGTCGGAGACATTGTAGGAACTGAAGTCGATTCGAAACGGATCGCCAATGGTGTACGTGCTGATATGTTCTCGAGTGCTTTTGCGCCTATTTTTGGTTCGTTCATGCAAAGCGCTTTTGCCCAAAATGTTGGGTTAGTTGCCATTACAGGCATCAAAAGCCGATTTGTAGTCGCAGCAGGTGGTGTCATTCTCATTATTTTGGGCCTACTCCCCATTATGGGTCGTTTGATTGCCGCGATTCCAATGCCCGTACTTGGTGGTGCAGGTTTGGTCTTGTTTGGGTCGGTTGCAGCGAGTGGAATTCGCACTTTGGCAAAAATAGATTATAACGATCAGAAAAATTTGATTATTGTCGCGACTGCTTTATCAGCAGGGATGATCCCAATTATTAACCATGAGTTTTATGCTCATTTTCCAGTTTGGGTACAAACTTTGTTCCATTCGGGCATTAGTTCAACATGTATCTTTGCTATCTTGTTGAATTTATTATTTAATCATTTACCCTCATTTCGCGGCTCGCGTACCCCACATTTAAGCCAAACAATAAACACAAGAAATACTCATTAAAGATTTAGTTTTTAGCGCCCCACTTCGGTGGGCTTTTTTTTAACCGTTGATCAAATTTGGCTTCATTTTTGCTTAAGACCCTGTATCCTTAGCGTGCTTTATTTGGGGGGAGATCATTTAAATGCAATTAAAGCAACTTGCGGCGACTTGTGCCTTGTTATCTGCAACTGCCATGATTCAGGCAAAACCAATCTGGCAAGATTTTAGTGTGACTGGACTTTATGGTGAAAACTATGAAGTTGTAGATGACAAAGAAACTACGATTACTTTGGAATATGCTGCGAAAGTTAAATACGCTGATGTATTTTTCTTCATGGACCGCATGCGCGGTGAAGATGACTACAAAAGTACTTACTTTGAATTATCACCACGTTTAAGCTTAGGTGAAGTGTCTGGTAAAAAACTGGCGTATGGTCCAATTAAAGATGTGTTAATTAGTACCACGTGGGAAAGTAACACTCAAAGCGGTAATAACTTCGACAACTTCCTTTATGGTTTTGCAGTTGACTTAGATATCCCATATTTCCAATATGCGAATTTAAACTTCTACCGCGCGAATAATGAGAAAACTGACGACGATTATCAAATGACATTCGTTTACGGCGTTCCATTAAAATTAGGATCTGAAGATTTCTTGGTAGATGGTTTCCTTGACTGGTCAACTGCTGAAGGCGACCATGCCAGCGAGTTAAACTGGACAACACAATGGAAATGGAATGTAGGTAAACACATTTCTCCTGACACACGCCTATACCTCGGTATTGAGCACTCTGTGTGGAATAACAAATTCGGTATTAAAGGTGCAGACGAAAATAACGTCAGCGCATTGGTTAAATACCACTTCTAAGATTATGATTTAGAAGATAAAACAGCAAGGGTAATTCCTTGCTGTTTTTGTTTTAATCGAGTGGATTACCCACAATATTGCTAATAATCCCCTGCATAATATGTCCACCTTGTTCACGGCGTAATTCTGCATACCATGCTTGTGTAACGCTTTCATCTTTCATATGGGTCACATCACAGCGTTTACGCGCACGAAGTACCAACTCATTTGCACGTTCATTACGCTTGTTTTGATAGCGACGTAAAGCATCTTCGACACCTAAAGTGTTAATTTGCAGAGAACGCGCTAAATAAATCGCATCTTCCATTGCTTGGCAACCGCCTTGACCAATATCAGGTGTCGTGCTGTGTGCAGCATCACCTAAAATCACTACACGACCTTTATAAAACTGAGTAAACGGTTCAATGTCATGGATTTCTACCCGATTGGTCTTTTGCGGGTCTAAACGTTCAATGAGTTGCTGTACTGGCAAACACCAATCAGCAAAATATTGTTTTAAAAGTTTTTTATAGTCATCTCGATTATTGTCTAGACCTGCTGGCAAAGGCACATCTAAAAAGAAATAGAACTTGCCATCTGCAACTGGCATTAAAGAAGCTCGCTTGCCTTCCCCCACATAAGTCGTCCATTGCTGAGCTGGAGCTAAATCTTCAGATATTTCAACCAAGCCATTCCAGTTCACATAACCCGCATAACGGCGCTGTACCTGTTGGCCCAATACATAGGTCCGTGTAAGTGAGTGAGTACCGTCAGCCCCAATTAATAGATCAGCCTGCGTTGAGCTGCCATCTGCAAAATGGACCTCAACATAATCAGCTTTGTCTTCAAGGCTGACCATTTTCTTGCCTAAATGAATCTGATCTCTGCCAAATTCATCCATCAGCATATTTTGTAAATCGGCACGTGCAACTGGATAAGGTCTTTGGCCTACTTCTTCAATTAATGGCAGTAAACTGAATTGTGTCATCACATCTCCAGTTAGACCATCCACATAGGCCAAATCATCCATTTGTCCACCAAGTTTGGCGATTTTGTCAGTTAATCCCAGATAGTTTAGACATTTGACACCATTCGACCACAGCGAAATTGCAGCACCGACTGGAAGAATCTTTTCAGTTTGCTCAAAAATACGAACTTGGTGACCAAATTTTTTTAATGCAATGCCTGTGGTTAGACCTCCCATTCCCGCACCAATAATCACCACATTCATAACACGCTCCTATAGATATTCACCTATAGAGTGCTTATGCTAAAAACATGCCATCCTTCAAAATTTATTTAGCTTTTCCACAAAACTGGCATGCACCATGCTTATATATTTATGTGTAAAACTCGTCTCAGCACGCTCCGTGTTGGCGCAGTTTTAAATGAAAAATCATGTTTTTAACAAGAAATACGGATAATCCACTATGGCAACATTGCACGCTCCAGCATTTGAACTTCCTGAAATTTTGAATACGAAAACCAATTTGGCCGATGCCCGAATTGGTGCACAAGTCATTGAGTGTTCAGATGATTTCTTTGCAGAAGCAAAGCGTATGCTGCAATTTGAAGCACCTATTTTTGTTGAAGATAAATTTGATGACAACGGCAAATGGATGGACGGTTGGGAAACGCGCCGTAAACGTCATGCGGGCTATGACTGGTGCATCGTAAAACTAGGTGTAAGTGGAAAAATCAGTGCACTTGATATTGATACCAGCTTTTTTACAGGAAATTATCCTGCATCTGCATCATTAGAAGCTTGTTATGCACCAAATGGTGACCTTACAGGGGCAAAATGGGAGAGCCTTTTAGGAAATACGGAACTCGGCCCAAGCCAGCATCATATTTTCATGGTCAATAATGATGCACTTTTCACTCATATACGCCTCAATATTTTCCCAGATGGTGGTATTGCTCGTTTACGTGTCTATGGAGATGTTCATATTCAGGTGACTGATAGCGAACAAACTCTTGATTTATTAGCCCTAGAAAATGGTGGCCGCGTAGTTGCCTTTAGCGATGCGCACTTTGGACATCCGCGTAATTTGATTAACCCTGGTCGTGGCGTCAATATGGGCGATGGATGGGAAACTAAACGCCGCCGAGCTCCGGGTTATGACTGGTGTATTCTTGCGTTGGGTAAAAGCGGAAAAATTGAGAAACTTGAAATTGATACGGCTCACTTTAAAGGGAATTTCCCTGCTCAAGTATCCATTCAAGCGGTTTACCTTGAAAATGCAACCGATGCACAGCTGATTCCACAAAGTATGTTCTGGTCTTATTTACTTGAAGCTCAACCGATGCAAATGGACCATATTCATGAATATGTGAATGAGATTTTACAGCATGAAAAAATCTCTCATATTCGTATTAACATGATTCCAGACGGTGGTATTAGTCGTGTTCGTTTATGGGGAAAAATTGCCAAGCCATGATCATGAAGAATGTTCAAATTCAGCCCTTAACAATTGAAAACTTTCAGCCCTTCGGAGAGGTCATCTGTTGCGACGGGCATGACTTTTTTCATATTAACGATGCCCACACCGAACGCTACCATGCGCTCGTTGAAACTGAAATTGAAGGGGAAGCAAAGGCAGGAATTAGTATTTTCCGTAATATTAAGGCCAGTGTGCTACCTCTGGAAATTTCAATGCTAGAGCGCCATCCCAAGGGGTCTCAGGCATTTATTCCATTACAGCAACAAAAGTTTTTAATTATTGTCGCGCCCGCTTTAGACGAGAATACTCCCGACATTTCAAAGCTATGTGCATTTGTTTCAAATGGGAAGCAAAGTATCAATTATCGGGCAGGCACATGGCATCATCCTTTGCTTACCTTTGAGGCACCAAGTGATTTTGCAGTGGTAGATCGAATTGGAGGTGGAGCGAATTGTGATATTTTTCAATTTCCACAGACTATAAAAATTACGACCTAAATTAGAATATACAGATCTGTCTATTTTAATTTTATGGCAAAAACCGTTGTGGTGATTTCCAATAACTTAGTTTTACATAAAAAAATCCCCGCCTATTGAGCGGGGATTTTTTAATTCTATTTTAAACAGTGATATCAGCTAGGTTACCCTTCTGCTCAAGCCACTGCTTACGATCTGCTGAACGTTTTTTAGCAAGCAATTTATCAAGTAAACCAGCTGTAAAATGAGCATCATCTAGATCGAGCTGAACTAAACGACGCGTGTTTGGATCCATGGTCGTTTCACGTAGCTGAATCGCGTTCATCTCACCCAATCCTTTGAATCGGGTAATTTGCGGATTACGATTACCTTTGATATTTTTCAAAATAGTTTCAAGTTCATCATCATCAAGCGCGTAATGGACATCTTTACCAATATCAATACGGAACAATGGTGGCATCGCCACATACAAATGACCTTCTTCAACCAATGTTGGAAAGTGTTTAACGAATAAAGCACAAAGCAACGTCGCAATGTGTAAACCGTCCGAGTCCGCATCGGCCAAAATACAGATTTTGCCATAACGCAGCTCTGATAAATCATCACTGCCAGGGTCTACACCAATCGCAATCGCAATGTCGTGAACCTCTTGAGAAGCGAGTACTTCATCTGAAGAAACTTCCCACGTATTTAAGATTTTTCCACGAATTGGCATGATTGCCTGAAAGTTTTTATCGCGCGCTTGCTTGGCACTACCGCCAGCAGAGTCACCCTCGACAATAAATAACTCACTGTCCTCACGTGTTTGACCAACACAATCTGCCAATTTACCCGGCAATGCAGGGCCGGAAACAATTTTTTTACGCTCGACTTTCTTTGCTGCTTTTAAACGACGACCAGCTTTAGAAATCGCCATTTCTGCCAATTGCATGGCAATTTCAGCATGTTGGTTTAGCCAGAGTGAAAAAGCATCTTTAGCAATATTTAAAACAATATTTGATGCTTCACGACTCGAAAGACGCTCTTTGGTTTGACCTGAAAACTGCGGTTCTTGGAACTTGAGCGACAAGATATAGTTCACGCCATCCCAAACATCTTCTGCCGAAAGTTTAAGATTACGCGGTAACAAGTTACGCAATTCACAGAACTCACGTAACGCCTCGGTCACGCCTGAACGTAAACCGTTCACATGCGTACCGCCTTGTGCAGTTGGAATCAAGTTGACGTAACTTTCTTGAACCTGCTCACCGCCTTCTACATTCCAGCAAATCGCAAACTCACAGGCTGCGCGGTCTGCTTGTCCACTACTTACAAATGCAGGGTTTGGCAAAATTTCGCGGTCTTGTAATTCATCCATCAAATAATCGACGAGGCCATTTTCAAACTGCCATTCGATTTTTTCATCATTAATTTGATCGATATAAATAATTTTTAAACCAGCTGCTAATACAGCTTTCGCTTTTAAATTATGTTTGAGTGCTTTTAACGCAAATTTTGGACTATCAAAATATTTCGCTTCCGGCCAAAAATGTACCGTTGTACCTGTCGCGCGTTTTGGAGCTTTACCTTCGAGAACGGCTAAAGGTGCTACGGGTTCACCTTGCTCAAAGGCCATTTGATATAGGTTACCCTGGCGTTGAACCTCGACCTCAACACGTGTTGATAAAGCGTTTACAACCGAAATACCCACACCATGCAAACCACCTGAAAACTGGTAGTTATCGGTGCTGAATTTACCGCCCGCATGCAGCTTGGTCAGAATGATTTCGATACCACTTTGGCCATATTCAGGGTGAATATCCACTGGCATACCACGGCCATTATCTTCAACAGACAATGAACCATCTTTATAAACTGTGACACATATTTTGTCGGCATGACCAGCTAATGCTTCATCAACAGCATTATCAATAACTTCTTGGGCTAAATGGTTAGGTCGAGTCGTATCGGTATACATCCCTGGACGACGACGAACAGGGTCTAAACCAGAAAGGACTTCAAGCGATTGAGCCGTATATTGTGTCACGTTGTACGTTTTCCTTATTTGATGGTGTGCGCAAAGAATTCGATCACTAACGGTAATTTTTCTTCAAAATCTTCCATAGCATGATTGCCATGAGCATCCGTCAAAATCAATGAGGATGGCGTTGCAGCACTATAATAGCGTTGTGCTTGACGATAATCCAAAATTTCGTCGCCTTGTTGCAACAAGACGAGTATTTTGTCAGCATTTTCAGGTTGTTTCAGTTCCAAGTGTTGTAATTGTCGCAACTGAATATGGTCAATTGACCATTGATCATTCACCACATAGGGCATGCTTTCAACTTGGAATAACTCATCAAACAACTTCCATGGTTGCATAGCAGGGTTAATCAGTACAGCCGGAATATTATATTTCGCGACAAAATATGTCGCAAAAAATCCGCCGAGACTACTACCAACTAAAGCCACGTCTTGCAACGATTCAATCAGCGCTGAAACTTGCTCTACCACTAGATTAGGAGATCTGTTTAGGTCTGGCAAATGCACATTTATGCCTAATTCGCTACAATACTGCTTCAGGCTTAGCCCTTTAATTGAAGAAGAGCTACTATTAAAGCCATGGAGGTAGATAATATTCATATATTTCCCTCTAAATTGAGAATAAAATCACATTTTTGTTCTCAGTTTGTATATAAAAACACTATTGTCAGACAAGAAAAACCACTCAACTAACCATTCATCAGTATTTTAAAAACATGTGTTATTTAAACTACTAAGATGGAAACGTTTACTGCCGTTGATAAAAAGTACAGCTTAAAACGTCGGTTATAACGTATATGGGGAAAAGATATGCCGAGCTTAACACCACTACATGAAACTTATTGTAAATGGGATCGTACGCCACCGAGTCAGGCAGACGTACTAGAAGGTTTAGCTCAACTGTTCAGTACCAGCTTAAATGGTGTACATGAATTAATACAAGTTATTAATATTGAAGTATTAAAAAATGCTTTTGGTGTGAGCACACAAAATGCTAAAAACTTTCAAAAACGACCATTTGTGCAAAAGGCATATCAATTTTCTTATGGCGCTTTACAAAAATATGGTAGCCACTTTTTAGCGCCAAGCTTACGTCACATTATTGAAAAATATCCCACACTTCACGAAAAACCACTCACCCCGAGCTTACATTTTTTAGTCGGAATTTTGAATGGAATTTTTGGGGATTATCTACTTAAACAGCACAGTCCTCTCGCTTTACCAATGGTGCTATACGATCACTACGGTGCAATACAACAAGGGGAACTTGCAGGACGTATTGTAATTTTGGTTCATGGTTTGTGTATGAATCATCTTAGTTGGTCAAATGCACATTATGGCGGTATTGGGGAGCGCCTGTTAGCACAGCGCGACCATAACACGATGCTGTATTTAAACTACAATACAGGTCGACGTATTTCAGCCAATGGACGCAGTTTTTCAAATTTATTAGAAGATTTGGTACAACGTAATCCAAGAATTACCAGTATTGATATCATTGGTCATAGTATGGGCGGACTAGTTTCTCGCAGTGCCTTGTTTTATGGCAAACAAAATATGTATCAATGGATTCATATGGTCGAGAATCTAGTCTGCATTGGCTCTCCACATCATGGTGCAGTGTTGGAGCGTTTTGGTTTTACTATACAAGATAAGCTCGGGGCCTTCCCTTTTGTGGGTTTACTCGGTCAACTGGTTAATATTCGTAGTAATGGCATTTTAGACTTACGCCACGGTAGCGTGCGTGATGACGACTGGGAATATATGGATGCCCGAATTGGCATGATGGATGATAACCGTGCCCCAGCTCCGTTACCTTCCCATATCAATACCTTTTTAGTGGCAGGCACACTCGAATTTGAAAAAGTACGCAACAAAGCGTTGACCGTAATTGGCGATTACTTGGTGAGTGTGAAAAGCGCGCTGGGTGAACATCCTAATCCACGTTTTCAGCTCAAAGTTCCAGACTCTCACAAAGCCGTGTTTTATGGCTTAAATCACTTTGAAATTCAGTATCACTCGAGTGTTGCGGAACAGATTACTCGCTGGCTCTACCCTAATGTTAATGATTATGTGCAAGAAGGTATTCAAACTCATATTATTGATATGCCGAACTATACGCTCGAAGATTTAGAAGGAATTGTAGAGACGTAAAAAAGCCCAACTTATGTTGGGCTTTTTAAATTTAAATTGTTTTCAAGATCATAAATCCATTAATAATTTTTATCTAACCATTTTTTAATTTCAGAAATGGTTTTATATTTATAATAGACTTTCCCCTCCGAAATCCCTTCAAAACCCTCTGCATTACTACCTAATATATTTGTTATATTTTTCAGATTTAAAATCTTATTTTCACTAATTTGATATAGGTTAACTTGATACATTTCTCCTTCTATTTGTGGAGTACAAGAGTAATATGCTGAATTAATAGTAATCAATATTGGAGGTTTTCTTTTAGTTGATTTATAGATACTGACAGCTAAAAGTTTAGGACTTTCTTTAGCTGCAAAATCAGAGTAATCACCAACGAATATTTTCTTCTCTTGATCTCCAAAATAACCTTTAAGATATGAACCTTCTGAAGACTCACATATATAATTATAAAATTTATAATCATTTTTCTTAAATATATTTAATTTTACTTGTTGGTCAATATTACATTGATCCTTTGCAAATAAATTATAACTATATGTTTCCAATAATAAGAACACAGAAAAAATAAGGGGTATCTTATCATTTAAAATAATCATATTATCTTGTCAAAAAATATTATCTAGCTAGAGGGAATTTAATATTTTTTTAAAAAATAAATTCTTTCTTTTGTCATTTCAGTTTGACATTTTATAGCTTCAAAATGGCTCTCTCTACCATATTCATTTTCATCTGCAACGCATACAGCTTCCTTTTCTTTAATCCAGTCTCTTTGAGATTCTCTTAACTTTTCTTTATTTCCTTTAGATAGGTTTGAGATCTTTTTTTGATATAATGCATTCAATATTTTATCATTTTTCTTATAATCAGCTAAATAACAGTTCAATATGTCATTAAAAACCGTACTATCTGGAATACAAACTGAACCAACTTTATCTGCGAAGGCACATGAAGAAATGAAGATAGTTAAAATATAAGTTTGAATTTTTTTATTCATAACAAGCACACTTTAATCCTTTTTCAAAAATATTCGCTTCTTCTCTTCGACGTTTGCCCACACCACTATTTCCTTTTGGTCCCGTTTTATTCCAAAGTTTAGACATATCTCTTAAAATATTAGGGATTTCTTCAGGCTTTTTATTTTTTAATGCGTCTTGAACTTGTCTCATATGCTTACGTGTTAAACCTTTTTTAGGGGGTTTTGGATCTACTAAACCTGGTCCTCTATTAAAAACTAAAGAAAGTAACACCCCTTGGCAATGTGGGTGTAAGGTTAGGGTTTCAGGATAAATAGATAATACCTGATTTGCATAACGTGTTTTTAATACAATTGCTAATTTCAATGCATTATCTTTAGTAATCGTAATATCTGATAACTTCTGGATAAGGTTATGGGCATTATTACCCTTTTTACCTTGTGCGATCATTAAACGCTCTATTTGATCTTTAGTATAAAATTTTGCTAAATCTTGTTGAATTTGTGATTTCGATTGTTGACCTAAATCATATCCTATAGCGATTGTAACCCCACTTGAATCATCACCTGGATGATAAGGTCTTGGCTCATATCTTTCAAATTCTAATATTTTTTTCCACATTTCCATCGAAATAATATAGGGTCCAGGTGTAGTATCAAATGAAATAGTCTGAACTACGCATTCAGATGGGCAGTCTTTAGCCTTAACTTTCTTATTAATCTCTGGATCATTCTGTGCCGTACTGCCTTTTGTTATATCTACATCCAAATGGAATTCAACAGGGTTGTTTTTAACTCGTGTTGCCATATAGGTTTGTGTCTTTAAAGGCTTACCATCAGGCTTATACACCGTAAATTCTAGTTTCTGCCCTACCATGCTTTGTAATGGTAATTTTCCATTCGATATACTAAAAAGTTGTTTTTTACCATTCTCTACAACTAACATTTCCACATTAGTTTTTTCTACAATGTAGTCACTTCCATCTCGATCTAAAATTTTAATCGTAGATGCACTTTTAAATTTTTCATAAGGCTCATCTAATTTAATAAAATTTGGTTGGGAACTACCGTTAGCAGAATTTATTGAGCTTTTTAAAACAAATATATCCTTTGATGTTAATACTAAGACCTCTATATCTCTATTAGGTGATGAGCATACTTCTACTATGCCTTCATCATTTGTATATTTATCGGGTGAATTTCCTTTACCTTTTGGTCGTGATTGAACAGGAAAGTTTTTCATAACTTTTCCATTAATATCAACAATTTTAAAAAAAGTGCTTACAATTCCTTTGATTGAACTGGTTTTCTTTACTTGTTGATATTCATCAATTGTTTTTGGCAACTGGACTTTAATAGGATTTTTTTCTGAGGAATGAATAGAAGAGTTTATCGTTTTAAATACTGCATAATCTTTTTGATAAGGAGGCTTTGCTAATATCTCAACAGTTCTATTTGGCGAAGCTTGAAATACAAACAGACCGAGCTTATCAGTTTTTTGGATATTAGCATTTAATGAATCTTTATATCTAGATTGTACATTTAAGTTAATAATCTGCTTTCCAGATTTATCATAAAACTTAGCAGTAATAGTGACTAATTTACTCATTAATCAAAACTCCTCTTCTGTATAGACATCATCATTTTCTTCGTCATACAAAAGTGTTTCCTCTAAAAGCTCATCAATATTTTCACTATCAGGTATATTTTGCTTTAACTGAATATAATCAGAATTAAAAATCATTGCCGTAAAATCTGCTTCTTCTGGTGTATAAAACCGTAATGAGCTTAAATTATTTTTATTATCAAGCTCATTTTTATAGGTTTTTATAAGGCTATTATTCTTTTTATTTATAATAAATAGTTCTTTTTTATCTTTCGAATTTATATTCCAGTTATAGTTAATTTTATTACTAAAAGGTGTTTTTATAGTAGGTAAGCTTATCTTTGGAACAACAATATTCGCGCCGCTCATAAATAAATGCTGACCTGCCTTAACCTCAAGCTTGCCCCCAGTTACAGGAAAAATACCAGAACTATTAATCTTGAGTTGTGAGCCGTCCGCAGTGAGTATAATTTCTTTTGGGCTAATTATTTCGATTCTATCTTCTGTTGAAATAATCTGTATCCCTTTTCGTGCAATGATATCTGTACCATCACTTTGTGCTTGTAACTCAATTTTGCCCTTACCCGCATACATTCTTGCTCCATCTTGAGCTGCAAAAAAACTTATCTTATTTTGGGCATGAGCAATCAAATTCTTTTGAGTACTCAGGTTAATACTATCACCAGCAGTTTGGCTAATCTGTCCATCTGCACTCAGATGAATATCTTCATTACTTGCAACTGCTATACTATTTGGCGCACTTAACACCATAATCGCTTGTTTAAATGCAGTAGCTTTATCTTTGTCTTTCTGTTCAATCTGATCTAAAAAGTTTTTTAAATGATCAAGAACTTCCAACGGATCTGTCTGCTGATTTTTAGCAACTTCACTTAGAGCTTTACTATTGTTTAACCCGCCTTCAAGCTGTTGTTTGGTTTCATTCGCATCAAGGTGAAGTCCTTGAGCTTGATCTTGTTTGTGAGTACTAATGTATAAACCGTTTCCAGCACGCACTGCTCCCCACGCATCTGTTCTAAGCTCAAAGCCTTCTCCACGTCCTTGGCTCGTCGCTTGTTCTTTCGGATGACTTAAGTTACCTAAGTTCAGTTGCGTCGCTGCATGACTACTTTGTAGTTGGGTACTGATTTGCCCTGTTGTGTCATCAAAACGCAATTGGTTAAAACCACTACCACTGATTTCCTGACTGCGGATCCCGCTTAGTTTTTTAGTCGCAGGAAGCTGCCCTTTTACATCGAACTTGGTTGGCGAACGCTGCGCTTCATGGATACGCCCCGTCACGAATGGACGGTCAATATTGCCATCAAAGAAGTCTATGACAACCACTTCACCAATACGTGGCAAGAAGCGTGCTCCATAGCCTTCGCCAGCCCAAGGAGTTAGTACATCAACCCAAGCCGAGTCAGTATCGTTGTCATTGCTCCCTGCACCACCGTCATGTCCATGATCATCACTACGGGTAAATAGAAAACGTACTTTTATACGACCCCATTCATCGACATGAATGGTCTCTCCCTCTGGCCCCACGACTTTCGCTCTTTGTGGGTAGGCAATTGGTCGATGCTGTTCTGGATGATATTCAGGTGCAGTTTTAATTTGACGGCGTATTAAGGTCAGCTCATTACCTTGGCGCTCAATATCTTCATAACCATGTTTATCCCAACGACTTTGGGTTAACAACTGGCTAACTTGCTGATGCAAATCTTTCGGTAGGTTATTTTGGTTATAGAAATTTTTAGCAATGATGAGGAACTCTTGGTCAGCCCCTTCATGCTGATCAATTTCTGGATGCCCCTGTAGATTAAACCAATAACCAACTTGGCTATCACGGACACTACTATAGGCCTTAAAGTATTTGGCCTGACTCGCATACATATTCGTGAAGTGCTGATTTAATTTCTCTAGCTGATTACCACTTGAAGCGGTAGCCTGATCTTCCCCTTTTAAATCTTGCATCCAAGCTGGGCTCATGTGCCATGCTTGTTCAAGGCTCAAACTCGCTGAATCAAACTGCTCTGAATGTATGTGTGTAGTAATAACTGAACCTACACCTTCTTCGTGTGCCAGAGCATCCGGTTGCCAACGCTGCACATGTACCGCTGTCGGCTGCAAAGTCCGCACTGCTACAAAACCTGTAATGCTATCTTGATATTCTGTTGCACTACTGCGGTGATAACGAATGCTGCGACGTTCTAAAGCTTGGTACTGGCTATTGTCATCAATGAGTCTTAGTTTTTGAGCCTGTATTGGCACAGTAAAATGAGGTACAAAAAGTTCGGCTTCATCAATTAGCCAGCTAACGCCTTCACTTCGCCATAAGCGTGTCAGAAAGTCATAATCAGATTCATTGTGCTGCATGATAAATGGGCGAATATCATAGCTCTGGCTTAACCCACTAAGATCAAGACTTAAACTTGTCGCAAAAAGCTGACTTTTTTCTTGCCATTCTTTAAATAAAACTTCCGCGACTTCAATAATACTTTTATTCATAAAAACACGACTATTACGGCGCTTGTGCCATAAATTTGTCGCGTCTTTTAAGGTAAGTTTATAAAGCGTTAAAGCACCGTCACTTTGGCCATAACTGGCTTCCGTTACAATTCCTGTAGTTCGAAATAATTTTCCTGAATCAGTGACCTGATCAACAGCAACTTGCACTCCTATAAACTGCTTCAATGCAATTTGTGCACTTGTCGAAAGGCAAATCAACTCAGCTTCAATTTCCCCATTTAGCTGGTGTTGGCCCTCGATACGCTGTAAAAAAACTTGGTTATTGAGTAGTTCATTAGAAAATTGCACGTGAATCGCGCGTTTCTGTGCACTTAACCCTATTTTTTCCAAAACATTAAAGATATTAAAAAACATTTTTTATAATCATAAGGATATAAAACGGCTGCACTTTATAAAAAACAGACCTATCTGTCTATATCATTATTCTTTTTTTCAATTTGTTTTTTTATAGTTTGATTAATTATAAAACAATAAAAAAAGCCCAATATAATTTTGGGCTTTTTTTTAATCTGTTTAAACTTACTTTTTAGCAGTCTTAAACACTGGATAAAAACGGAATAACTGCCATAAGCAGACCAGTAAGAGCAAAACGAAATAAACCAATGACCAAACTGGTAAAGATTGACCTAAAAAGGTCCAATCAATTGCAGCACACTCACCTGAACCAGAAAGCACTTCTTGCAAAACTGCTTTCATAGGTAAAGCATCAATTAAATAATTTAAACCCGGTCCACAACTCGGTACTTGATCTGCGGGTAAATGCTGTATCCACACATGACGCCCTGCCACACCGACTGACCATAAAATTGCAATGCCAGCCAAAAATGCATAAAAGCGTTTAATCGCATTGGAAACTGGGTTATGCAAAAAAGCGACGAGCGCCACAAAACCCATCGCCATTAAGCCAACACGTTGAAAAATACAGAGCGGACATGGCTCTAAACCTTTTACATGTTCCAGATACAACGCAAAAGACATGCCGACAATACTTGCTAAAACAAGTAGCCCACTCACCAAACGGTAACTTAATCGCATGTAAAACCTCGTTTTATTATCGATATTGTTCAAGATATTGATCAAAACTGACCTGAGTATCTTGCTCAAGTTGTTCTTGCTGCTGTAACGACTGTACAGCCAATTGTTCAAAATGTTTCAAGGTTTCCACACTAAGCTCATGCTGTTCATAACTTTCAGCATGTAATTGCGCCATGTGGCTACCAAAACTCCAAGTTCCACCATGCTTTAACGTATCGTCAATAACATGGGCAGATAAAGTCTCATCAACTTCATCAATTCGTGCTTGCATGATCGCTAATGCTGAACCATACAAGTCCGTTGCGTAAGTCTGATCAAGTAGCTGTGCACAATCTTGCATTTTTGCAATATATAAACGTGCCCAATCTTCGATGTGATATGACCCTGTTAAATCTGTAATGGTTGCGTTCGGTGCTCGACCTCGGTTTACCACCTCGGTCTGATTTTTCTCAACCAAGTCTTGCTCTGGACCTAACAAGTCTGGGCTATCACTTAACAGACAATAAAGTGCTAGCACTTCAAGGAAGCCTGCCGTTGTTTCATCAACGCCAATTGCCGAGTATGGGTTTACATCAACAGCACGTAGCTCAACATATCCCACCCCTCGATTTTTCAAAGCTTGAGACGGCGTTTCACCTTTTTGAGGCACCTGTTTTGGACGTACGAGACTGTAATATTCATTCTCGATCTGCAAAACATGATCATTAATTTGCAACGGCTCACCAGAGGCATCATTTAACCCTAAACGGCTAAATGGTGGGTAAGGAGAATGAACGGCTTTTTGTAAACCATCCAGATAGCCAGACAAATTATTGTAATGAATACCTAAGCTTTTTTGAGCTGAGTTTTGATAGCCCAATCGTCCCATACGGAGTGCTGTAGCATACGGTAAATAGTATGAACCTTTGATTAAAGGTAACAACTGATGTTTATGTCCAGTTAAGAAACAACGGCATACTGTTGGGCTAGCACCCACTAAAAACATAACTAACGGTGTTAAACGGATAAAATTACGAATAAGGCCAAAATAACGATGGCTACGATAATCCTGCAAACTTAATGATTTTAATTGTTCGTCAGTTTCATGAGCTTGTAGCTCGGCAAAAAGTGTATCTGGAAAAGATAAATTGTAATGCACGCCTGAAATGGTCTGCATACGGCGACCATATCGAATTCCCAGCCCACGGCGGTATAGTGTTTTAAAACGACCAATATTAGAGGTGCCGTATTGTGCTAGACGAATTCGTTCTTCATTGTCATCTAACATACATGGCATAGACAGCGGCCAGAGTTTCTCACCATTTTCTAAATGACGATGCACAACCGCATGAATATCGGTGAGCTCATTCAAAGCCTCACCAATGGTTGGCTTAGGTGAGGTAATAAACTCCATTAATGCTTCTGAATAATCAGTCGTAATTTGTGGATGTGTTAAAGCCGAACCCAATGCCTTTGGATGTAACTCTTGTGATAAGAACCCATTACTTTGCATACGTAGGCTTTCACGCTCTATTCCACGTAACATGCCTTGTAGTAGCGACGAATCCACCCAAGCAGGAATAACTGATTGAGAGGGTGTAGTGGGTTGACTCATGCATTTGCTCGCTTATTAAAGATCACTATATACAAAATCGTGAGATGATACGGCTATTTATATACTCACATCATTCCAGTTTGGCAATTTTTATCACAATCTTGTTATTTAAGACACGAAAGAATTGTGATTTTATTGAAGAATAATTGCTAAAGAGTTGTCAATATCATGAACGAACAAGACATTTTAAACTTCTGGTTTTCTCCTGAACACCGTTCACTTTGGTTTGCAAAAAGTGATGATTTTGACAAAAAAATCCGTGAAAATTTTTCTGACGTTCATCGACAGGCAACTCAAGCAGAACTGTGGTCTTGGCGAAAAACAGCGGAAGGCCGTTTGGCAGAGATTATTGTACTAGACCAGTTTTCTCGCAACATTTATCGTGATCAACCCGAATCTTTTGCCTATGACAGTTTGGCATTAGCTTTGGCACAAGAAACGATTAGCTTACAACTCGATGCACAGCTTAATCCAGAGCAACGTTCTTTTTTATATATGCCGTTTATGCATAGTGAATCAAAATTGATTCATGAATTTGCCTTAAAACTCTTTCAACGCCTTGGCAATGAAATTAATTTAAGTTTTGAGAAAAAGCATAAAGTCATTATTGATCGCTTTGGACGCTATCCTCATCGAAATACCATTCTCGGGCGTGTTTCCACTCCAGAGGAAACCGAATTTTTATTAGAACCGAACAGTAGTTTTTAAAACTTCTTAATTTTTAATGCTGAGTCATCTATTTTTCAATGCTCAGCTGGGAGTTCATCATGAAATATCTCTCTCTTTGTTTAGCCTTAGGCACTGCCTTAACTTTAACTGCGTGTGCAACGACTCCAAGTAAACCAAGAACCTTTGATCAGCTTGGCCAGTTTTCAGCATATCCTCTAAATGCCCAAACGTTCCGTATTAGTTTTCAAGCCGACCCAAATATGAGTTATGGCAGAGCTGAAGAAATTACCTTGGTGAAATCAGCACAAACGACGATACAAAAAGGTTTCCGCTTTTTTAAAGTGCAAAATGATCCAAGTAATCAGAGCCAGAAACCGCCACGTCAGGCTGTGGTTTATCCATCAGCTCCAAGCTTTTATCCATATGGTTATGGTCGTCGCTACCCAGGTTTCTGGCATGATCCGTTCTATGATTACCCACAAGTGGTCAATATCGACCCTGTTCAAGTGTCGTATACTATTGAATGCTATCGGGATCAAAAGCAGGCTCCACAGGATGCTTTTGATGCAACCTTGATCTTGAAATCAATCGGACAAAAATATGGATTGAGTCCGACAGGAGAGCTGTTGCCACCGCCTGAGCCTCCAGTAAAACAAAAATGAATAGGATAAATTTATGAACATGGCAGAAGAAGTTCACCACGTGCCCAGTCTTAAACGTAGCAAATATTTTGCTACTCTGGCGCTTATTATTGTCGTTGTGCTGTGGATTGCACTGATGGTGGCTGATCGTTTTCTGCCAGAGTACACAGGTTTTATTCATATTTTAATGTTAGGGGCAGAAGCCGGTGTAGTCGGTGGTTTAGCCGACTGGTACGCGATTACGGTTCTGTTTCGGAACCCATTTGGTAAGTTACCCATTCCTAAGTTTTTACGCGACCACACCGAAATTATTCCGCGCAACAAAGCTCGTATTGCAGAGTCAATGGGTCGTTTTGTACAAGAAAATTTTCTTTCGCCTCAAGTGGTCGAACGAAGCTTAGAAAAAACTGACTTAAGCCTCGCAATTGGCCAATGGTTAGCAAGCCCACAAAACAATACCCAAGTGGTGCAGCTCATTCAGCAAACTGTTCCGAAAATTTTTGAGTTTGTTAGCCAAGATCAAATTGCCAATTTTGTGCAAAACAATAGTGTGCAATGGGTACGTAATACTGAAGTCAATAAACTCGCAAGTGAAATGCTACGCGCGGTATTGGAAAATGATTTCCATCAAGACGTTTTACAGCGTGGACTCGATATCGCGCATGAATGGGTGGTACAAAACCCAGATAAAACCCGTGAATTAACCCGAAAAATGTTTAAAGCACTTGGTGTCTGGTCACTTGCAAAAGGCGCAAGCTGGATTGGTATTGATGTTCAACAACGTACCATCGATTCACTGGTTGAAAAAGTAGAATCGATGCTGGCAGACCCTGAACACCCATGGCGACAAGAAATTGAAACCATTGCCCACTCTCTCATGCTTGAGCTGGCAAAACCAGACAGCGTTGCTAGTCAACGTCTCAACAGCGGTAAAGATGCCCTTCTCGATAGTCCACAAGTCCTCAATTTCATCAGTGGCGCTGTTACGATTTTGTGTAATGCCATTAAAGAAGATTTAATGAAAGAAGACTCTGGCATTGCAATGAACCTAAGAGCAGCTATTCAGCAACTAGGTGAAAACCTTGTTCAAAATGCCAAAGTACGTGAAGTTCTCAACAAAGAAATGACAGGACTTGCGCTGACTTTTACAGATCAATATAGCCATAAAATCATCCGCTATGTCAGTGAACGCATTCATGAATGGGATTCACGCGAAATGATCGGGAAAATTGAAAATGAAGTCGGTGGCGACCTACATATGATCCGAGTAAATGGCGTTGTAGTCGGTGCATTTATTGGTTTAAGCCTCGGTGTAATTCGAGCAGTGATTGAATCAATTTTATAACTTTAAATATTTTTAATAAGAGAACAATATGCTTCAACTACAGTCAAAATTGGCCACTCAAGGCGTGACTATTTTTAGTACCATGACGGCAATGGCACATCGTTTAGATGCTCTCAACCTGTCACAAGGCTTTCCAGATTTTCCTGCACCACAAGCCTTACTGGAAGCTTTATCTCAGGCGACTTTAGCTGGGCATAATCAATATCCACCTGGCGATGGTATTCTTGGTTTACGCGAGCAACTCGCTTTACAATTTCAGCAACGTGACCAACTTCAACTTGACCCTGTAACGCAAATCACGATTACTCCCGGCGCAACCATTGCAATTTTTTGTGCCATACAAGCCTGCATCAATGCAGGTGATGAAGTCATTATTTTTGACCCAAGTTATGACAGCTACGGCCCTTCTGTGCAATTAGCAGGTGGTAAAGCAGTTCATATTGCACTTGAAGCACCTGACTTTAAGGTGAACTGGCAACACGTTAAAGATTTAATTAATGACAAAACCCGTATGATTGTGGTGAATACTCCCCATAATCCAACAGGTACCATCTGGGCAAAACAGGATTGGTTAGAGCTTATTGCACTGATTCAAGATAAAAACATTGTGGTTTTATCCGATGAAGTCTATGAACACTTAGTCTTTGATGGTCAACAACACTTCAGTGCTTTGCATTTTCCAGAGCTCAGAGAGCGTAGTTTTGTGATTGGGTCTTTTGGAAAAACCTTTCATGTGACGGGCTGGAAAACAGGTTATTGCGTTGCTTCACCTGAGCTAATGCGTTTATTCCGCCAGATTTACCAATATGCAAATTTCTGTGGCACGACACCTTGTCAGATTGCCCTAGCGCAATATATGCAGCAACATCCAGAACATATTCAAGAGCTTTCGCAGTTTTACCAAACTAAGCGAGATCATTTTAATCACGCTATTCAAAATAGTCGTTTCTTGCTAAAACCATCTCAAGGTACCTATTTTCAGAACCTTGATTACAGTCAGATTAGACCTGACTTAAACGATGTAGAAATGTGCCAGTTTCTTGCCGAGCAACATAAAATTGTGGCTATTCCTGTTTCGGTTTTCTACCAGCAAGCGCCAGAATCTTTACGCCTAATTCGCTTCTGCTTTGCTAAAAATGATGAGACATTGCAAAAAGCAGGAGAAATCTTGAATGAATGTTAATAAATTTAGAAACTTAGCATAGTAAAACTCTACAAGAAATTTCACCTAAATATGCTAAGTTGAATGTCTGCCCCGCTCATCAAAGAGATGGGCGATGGAGAACACATGCCACCAAGACAGTCTTTAATTCACCAGCAAAATCTATGGAAAACATTTTTTGTTTTCTTACTGCCTCTCATTGCAACCAATATTTTGCAAAACTTGTCGGGGACGATTAACACCATCTTTGTTGGCCAAATGATGGGAGTTGATGCGATTGCTGCCGTCTCGGTTTTTTTCCCTATTTTATTCTTGCTCCTTGCTTTTATTATCGGAATTTCAACGGGTACTACAGTTTTAGTAGGGCAAGCGTGGGGCGCACAAAATATAGAGAAAGTCCAAAGTGTGGTCGGTTCCACCCTATTTATGACACTGATTGGTGGGGTAATTACCGCGATTATCGGCGTATTTTTTGCCCACGATATTTTAGAGTTATTAGGTACAGATCCAAAGGTAATGCATCTTGCTTTGCCTTATGTGCAATGGATGCTGGCGGGTAGCCCGCTTCTGTTTGTTTATATTATTTATACCTCAATTTTACGTGGTGTAGGCGACAGTACTACGCCTTTACTTGCATTGGCTTTAACCAGTGTAATTGGCTTGGTGATTACCCCGATATTGCTTAAAGGTTATTTTGGCTTACCCGCCCTAGGAATTATTGCTCCAGCAATTGCAACGATCACGGGTTATGTTGCTATTTTGATTTTTCTAGCGATTTATCTGAATAAGAAAAATCATCCACTTCGGCCGAATCGTCAGCTTCTGCAACATATCCGTCACAATCCAGAACTGAGCAAAATCATTTTGCGCTTAGGCGTTCCAACCGGCATTCAAATGATTACCACCTCAATGGCTGGCTTGGTTATTGTTGGGTTGGTTAACCATTACGGATCGCATGCTACAGCAGCGTATGGTGCAGTGAATCAGGTGCTCAACTACATTCAGTTCCCTGCCTTGTCGATATCAATTGCGGCTTCAATTTTTGCAGCACAAGCGATTGGTGCTGGCAAATCAGATCTGTTAGCACGGGTAACCCGCACAGCTTTGGGAATGAACTTTTTATTTACAGGTACTTTAATTGCACTCGGCTATCTATTTTCTAAATATTTAATGGCTTTGTTTATTACCGACCCAACTGTGGTGGTGTTAGGGCAGCAACTTTTATTTATTGTGCTGTGGGCAATTTTATTCTTTGGTGCAGGTGCCATTTTTGCATCAATCATGCGTGCCAGCGGAACCGTGACTGTTCCAATGCTACTTAATATTTCTGCTATTTTATTTATTGAAATTCCATGTGCTTACTGGTTCAGCTCAATATGGGGCCTTAAAGGAATCTGGGTTGCCTATGCCTTGGCATTCGTCAGTTTATGTATTATTCAAGGCCTGTATTACCAATTTATCTGGAAGAAAAAGAAGATTAAAGTTCTTATTTAGAACTAACTAAACCACATAAAAAAAGCCATCATTTGATGGCTTTTCCCGTTAAAAAATTACTTCATTAATTTGGTCACAATGGTTGAAGCACGTTGATATCCCGTTGGGAATAAACGCTGGAATGCATCAAGAATTTTTGCATCACTACCAATCAATAAACGGCGCTTATTTTTTAATACCGCTTGTAAAATTTGACGAGCTGCTTCTTCAGGAGGAGTACGTAGTAACTTGTCAAAGTTTTGGATTGATTTCGTCGGGTCCATACCCAAACTATTCAAGCTATCACTCATTTTTGCAGATTTAGCAATATTGGTGCGAATTCCACCCGGATGTACACATAACGAGCTTACGCCACTTTTTTCAATATCCAACTCTTGGCGTAATGATTCGGTAAAACCACGTACAGCAAATTTAGTCGCGTTATAGCCAGATTGAGTCGGTTGAGCTGTTAGACCAAATAAGCTCGAGATGTTAATAATATGGCCATCTTGAGTTTGCTTAATGAACGGTAAAAACTCTTTAGTACCGTACACGACACCCCAGAAGTTAATCCCAACTATCCACTCTAAATCTTCGTAAGTCGCACCTTCAACAGTTGAGCCTAGCGCAACACCAGCATTGTTAAAAATCAGGTTAACAGAACCGTGATCTTGCACAGTTTCTTGTGCCCACTGCTTTACCGCGTCCCGATCCGACACATCAAGCTTTTTGGTGGTAACAGTAATATTGCTGTACGGTTTTAAAAGCTCGACAGTTTGTTGTAATCCTTTTTCATTAATATCACTCAACGAAAGATGGCAGCCCTGTTTTGCCAAAAGAATTGCTAACTGTTGCCCAATGCCAGAACCTGCGCCCGTAATTGCAGCGACTTTGTTTTTAAAATTTTTCATTGTCCATCCTTTGTTTTTCGATATTTGCACAACCGGTTCATTGCATGTGCAGTTCAGACATCTTCAATATAATTTTGACAATATCCATTGTCAATATAGTACACTGTAAATTCAGATAGAATGGCACAATTCTTCTGAGGGCTTTATCATAGTGAGTATATTTGGCCAAAACCTATAAATTAGGAAACCAATCTTTAGGAAACGACTTATTTATGGCGACTAACGACTCAACCAGTAAAAAGAAAACAAAAAGTGTGAGTAAAGAACGTCAGTTCAAAGGGTTATCTCTATCAGAACGTAAAGAGGCCCGCCGTGAAAAACTGATTGAAGCAGGTATTGCGACTTACGGAACGCTCGGTTTTTTTTCCGTGACGGTAAAAGATGTATGCCAAGAGGCAAAACTCACAGAACGTTATTTTTATGAATCATTTAAAAAGAGTGAAGATTTATTCCAAACCATCTTTTTAAAAATGATTGAAGAATTACAGCAAAACTTAATGCAAGCCGTGATTAAAGCGACACCCGATCCAGAAAAAATGGTGGATGCTGGTTTAAGAGCACTGCTGACGACATTAAAAGACGACCCAAGATTAGCTCGTATTATCTATGTAGATGCAGTTTTGGTACAAGAGTTACATAATCAGGCCACCATTCAAGAAACTCTTACGCAATTTGATCGCATGATTCAAGCCTTTGTTATGCTGACCATGCCGCAAATTCAACACCATGAAAATGAGCTCTCTTTAATCGCAACTGGCTTAAATGGATATGTCACTCAAATTGCGATTCGATGGGTCATGGGAGGGTTTGAACAGTCGCTTGAGCAGGTTTTAACCGCATGCCGTATCGTTTTCTTATCTTTATTAGCGCAAGTTTCAAAATAATATTAAAGTTTTTTGACAGCCATAAATGTGCAAAATGAGTTAAGCGATTCAAGTGATAAGCTATTGAATGATTTTAAGAAAATTAAAGTCTTCATGTCACAATTTGGTCATACCTTTGCCTTAGTTTTGTCACAAATTATTGCTAAATTTAATTTTATAGACTTTTCTGCAATGAAATTGTCATAATTAATCTTTGTAATAAGCCTGTCATAACTACAAAACGGTTCACCGTTAAATCTATAGGATATTGCGCTGTGAAAGATGACTATATTTTAATTGTCGATGATGAGCTTCCTATTCGCGAAATGATCCATACTTCTTTGGACATGGCAGGCTTTCAATGTTTACAGGCAGAAGATGCCAAACAAGCTCATCAAATTATCGTCGACCAACGTCCGGCGCTTATCTTGCTTGATTGGATGTTACCTGGAGGCGTAAGTGGTGTCGATTTATGTCGCCGCTTAAAACGAGATGAAAACCTAGCAGAAATTCCAGTCATTATGTTGACTGCTCGCGGAGAAGAAGACCATAAAGTACAAGGTCTTGACGCAGGTGCAGATGACTACATGACTAAGCCTTTCTCTACACGTGAACTGGTTTCACGTATTAAGGCAGTTTTGCGTCGTGCTAATGCATTAAGTGGCGAAAAAACCATTGATGCCAATGGCTTAATTCTTGATCCTGTAAGCCAGCGTGTTAGCTTTGGCAACAGCATTTTAGATATGGGTCCAACTGAATATCGCTTACTTGCATTTTTTATGACCCATCCAGAGCGTGCATATACACGTGCCCAGTTGCTCGATCAGGTGTGGGGCGGTAATGTATATATCGAAGACCGCACTATCGATGTGCACATTCGCCGTTTGCGTAAAGTTTTAGAACCTTTTGGTGTAGACCGATTTGTTCAGACTGTGCGTGGAACTGGCTACCGTTTCTCAACACGTGCAGATTTAGCCGCAGGTTAACCAAGATTTATGTATGAACCCTACCCCGTCCCCGAACAGGTACGTGAACAAAAACTTTCCCGCTACAGTAGTTTATGGACGTTTGCCAAACAAGATTTACGGCTCTTATTATTTTTTCTAATTATTGCCGGTTTAGTCGGTTTAGGCCTTGGGTATTTCTGGAGCTGTATTTTTATCGCCTTCGTGGTGTTTTTTACACTCCAGTTGCGTTCTTTATATCTGGTCAATGACTGGATTGCGAATAAACCTTATGACGTTCCTCCAAATCTTAATGGGATTTGGGGGGCATTATTATTTAATGTTTACCGTGCTCAGCGCCAAGAACGAATTGTTCAGGCGGAAATGGTCGGTTTAATTGATCGAGCTCAGTCATCTTTGGTTGCACTTGCTGAAGCCGTTGTTTTAATTGATGACCAACATCAAATCGAATGGTGGAACCCTGCTGCTGAACGTTTGTTAGGGATCAGCCCACTTGACCGCGGTCGTAACTTATTAACCATTTTACGTCAGCCGACCTTTATTGAATATTTTAACAATATTGATCAAGCACCCGACGGGATTAAGCTTCACTCAAATTTTGATGATGACCGCTATGTACAGGTTAAGCTGACAAGATTTGGTGGAGAAAGTCGCTTATTGGTGGCTTACGACGTTACGCGTATGCACAACCTTGAGCAAATGCGTAAAGACTTCGTCGATAATATTTCTCATGAACTTCGTACACCATTAACGGTACTGAGTGGTTATATCGAGACCTTTACCGATCAAGAAGATATTAGTCCGCGCTGGAAACGTGCGTTTGATCAGATGCAGTCACAAACCAAGCGTATGAATGCTTTGGTGAATGATTTACTGCTGTTATCGAATTTAGAAAATAATAAAAAAATTGCAAAGAATCAGATTATTGAAATGCCGAGTTTAATGAGTCAACTCTTTGATGATGCTCAGGCCTACAATGCCGATTATGGACATACGCTCAATTTACATATTGATAGCCACTGTGACCTGATTGGTTCCGACATGGAAATCGCCAGTGCATTTAGTAACTTAATTACCAATGCCATCAAGTACACGCCAAAAGGTGGAACAATTACCATTGGCTGGCATGATGATGGTGAACATGCGTTCTTTAGTGTACAAGACACAGGCATTGGAATTAACCCTAAACATTTACCACGACTAACTGAACGCTTCTATCGTGTTGACAGTGACCGTAGTCGCCAAACAGGTGGTACAGGTTTAGGTCTTGCGATTGTAAAACACGTGCTGATGCAACACGGCGCGTATTTAGATGTGCAGTCTAAAGAAAACGAGGGATCAACATTTACCGCAGTTTTTCCGAAAGAAAGACTATATAACATGGCTTAAAAAGTATTCATTTCACGCAAAGGGTGAATATTAAATAGACACAGTGAAAGATACTTAGCCATTTTATATATATAATTTATTATGGACATGATTTTAATTTTTGTCATTGATAATATCAAATATAACCTATGGTCAGCCTCTATAAGTTATTTAATAAATCTCCTTTTTCTCTCATATCTATTTCATAGATTAGAATTTATGAAATAGATATACTAACTGTACTTTAAAAAATAAGACCACCCAATTTATACAATATATATAATCAATGTCATTGATAATTTAAAAAATAGTTAAAATAAAAAACACCATTTAAACTAATTATTTAACAGTTTTAAAAACCACTTTCATTTTTAAATAAAATTAGTATTATTAACTCGCTACAAAAAACTTAATCCATAAGAACAGCTAACATAATAATTAAGCGAGGCTTAAATGACTATTAACCCTGTAGAAATAATAGCGAATAATGCAGAAATAACTGATTGCTTTATTCTTGGTTTAAAAAGTGGAGAATCATTAAAAGTAAAAGTTCTTCATACTGATAAAGATCAACAGACTATTCTTGTATCAATTCGTGTATTCATAGAAGGTGAATCAATTGGACTAATCTCTTTTGATAAAATTGAGTCACTTGAGCCAATCCAAGAAGAACCTTACATAGAAACTATTGATGATCAATTAAGATGCATACCTATGGGCAAGTATTTAATGGTTTGGGGACATTTTGGTGGTTCAATAAATCAACGTTGCGAGCAAGGAGAACTTAAAAGTATTGATTGGAAGCACCGTACAATACTGTTACGCAGCAGAGTTTATGAAGGTCAGGAAGATACTGTGTACATTGATAAAATTGATTATATAGATGAATCACGAGAAGGCTCGGGAGCACGAGGCTCAGCTGTAGCCCCAGACTGGTATAAAGGTGCTGATGGAAAATGGCGCAAAAATGGACGTGAATATGAAGGCTAATTTTACCGCAGTTTTTCCAAAAGAAAGACTATATAACATGACCTAAAGTTATCCTTTGTACATATAAAAAGCCGACTTATGAAAAGCCGGCTTTTTTGTATTAGTTAAACCAATTTACTTAAAATTAGAGCAATACGATTTGCTCTGGTTTTTCTCTATTACGTTTAAAAAGTTAGTGGCAAACGTATTACTCTGGCGTAATGCATCGCGGTGATCTCCGCCATCAATCGTTTGATATATAGTTGGTTTTTTTAATTTACATAGCTGCTGATAATAAGCAGATGTGCCTCTAGGGTCGACTAAATGATCTTTAGAACCTTGAACAATCATTAATGGCACTGTAGGCACCATATTTTCAATGGACTGTTGTTTTAGATAAGCCAAAAGAGGTTTTAAATCAGCATTAGCTTTAAATATGCTAGAAGGAGATTTCTTCAAATCAGATTGAAGTTCAGATAAACAACGACTGCGCGCTTGAGTCAATACTGTGTTCATTTCTGGACTGACTAAGTTTTCAGGAACAATGCTTGGTTCGGCTGCTTGTGCTCCCAATAATACAATCGGGAAAAATGCTGCCACACTAGGTTCTGGGTTCGGATTAGTTTTCACATATTCTGCAATGCCCTCATATTGATAGCCACCTGGTGCAAGAGCGATCGCCCCTTTTAAATCCAGTTCGGGCGCATCTTTTTGACCATAGGCAGACACTGCAATTGCCGCAGCCCCACCTTGACTGTGCCCCATCACCAACCACTGTTTATTAAAACTCTTGGGCTTAAGCAAATGTAATGCACGCACTGCATCGACTACCGTATGCAGTTGGCTCTTTGCATTCATGTAAGGATGCCCACCCGGTGTACCTAAACCTTGATAATCAGGTGCAACAACTGCATAGCCACGTGCAAGCCAACCATCTAAAGCTTTGGAAGCAACTTCTTGATATGAGTGAACTGGCCCACCAACATAATCACCCGAAGGTGCACAAGTATCAGCAACTCCAGTCGTACCATGCGCCCAAGCCAGTATCGGCCAGCCATTTTTTGGTGGTGTTCCTTTTGGTAATAAAATAAAAGCCGATGCAACAATAGGCTCGCCCTGAATCCCTCGACTACGATAATTAACTAACAAACGCTGATCAGCATGAGGAAATAAATCCGTCACATCTTGCCGTTCTAAAGACAGTATTGAACCCGGTTTGTCGCTCACAATTTGCTTACCCACATCTGTCATGGGAGCAGCCATAGCAGAACCAGACATCAAACAAGCGCTGCTAAATAAAATTTTTAAAAAAGAATTACTTTTTTTAATCAAGGGATTACTCCTCTATTATTTACAATATATCTATTCAAATAATCAATTTATAAAATATAAATTACCATAAAATCTTCTATAGTTATATTTACTTCAAAAGAATTTACATTTATACAGTCACTTAAAATCTAATTAAAATATATTTTAAAGAAATGTATTATAAATATCGTTGCAAAAATTAATCCCGTTTAAATAATAAAAAATATATGCTGATATTTTCTTAATTACTATAGCGATTAAAATGTCAAAACAATATAAATTTATACCATACCTGATTTGTCTTATTCTCGGTTCTCTACCTATCCATAGCTTTGCAGATGTACAAGTGTATGGTCCTGGTGGACCAGCACCCGCCATGAAAGAAGCAGCCAAACAATTTACCAATAAGACTGGCATAGCAGTCCATCTAACGTCTGGGCCTACTTCTCAATGGTATGACAAAGCGAAACTAGATGCCGATGTTATATATAGTGGTTCTGAAGCCATGATGTCTGATTTTGAAAATGCTTTTTCTGAGCAAATTATAAAAGACTCGGTGGAACCTTTATATTTACGCCCTGCAGCCATTTTAGTACGCAAAGGAAATCCTAAAAATATTAAAGGATTTAAAGATCTAGCTAAATCTGGCGTTAAAATTTTAGTTACTCATGGTGCAGGTCAGGTCGGTATGTGGGAGGATATTGCTGGTAGAACTGGCAATATTCAATTAACCAAATCTGTTCGAAAAAATATTGCCACCTATGCAGCCAATACAGGTATTGCCAAGAAAAACTGGGAAGAAAATAGCAGCTATGATGCTTGGTTAGTTTTTAATATTTGGGGAATTAGTAACCCAGATGTTGGGCAAATTATACCTATTGAACCAGAGCTGGTTGTCTATCGAGATGCAGGTGTAGCCTTAACCAAGCATAGTTTAAAAGATGCTGAAGCTAAACGTTTTGTAGAGTTCTTATCGTCTCAGCAAGGTAATACTATTTTCAAAAAATATGGTTGGACTAAATAAACAAAAAGGGAGCATAGCTCCCTTTTTATTTATTTACTCTCAAACTCTTTAAAATCAGCTTTTCTGATTTTTGCATGGATCCCTTTGGTTTTATCTACAACTTGTGAAACTTCAAAATCAGTTGCGGCACTTAAATACGCATAAGCTGTTGCTTCATCAATACCGTATTCTTGGTTTAAGAAACGAATGGCTTCACGTGTAGACTTTTTAATCGCTTCATCTAAATCTTCATCAAGGCCTGGTGTAATCCAAAACTCAGCATTTTCAGCTAAAGGTTGTTTTAACTCTTTGCCCGGTATTTTATTTTTACCTGCTTTGAGCAAGGTAAATTTTAGTGTTGCACGTGCTGAAGCTTCGAGTGCAGTTAATGCTACTTCACCATCCCCTTGCGCGAAATGACTATCACCCGTATAGAATAATGCACCTTTGACCTGAACAGGATAATAGGCTGTTGAACCTGCACCTAGTTCATTAATATCAATATTTCCACCATACATTGCAGGGGGTACAGAGTGAACAGGCTCAGAAGTATTGGCTGCTACCCCCATAATTCCCATAAAAGGATAAAGCGGGAAACGTATTGATTTACCCGATTCTGTTTTTAATACACCTTCGTACTCACCTTTAGCATTTTTTTCAATTGGTGTGAAAATTGAGACATTTCCATAGCGTTCAGGATGCTCAGCCGATGCATTTTCTTGCTTTGCTTTTTTAGGAAATTCTCCGACTAAAGCACCTTTACCATGTCGATTTGAAATAACACCGTAAGGTACACGCGGCTCAACTTTAAGTACCTCAACTTTCAAAATATCACCGGGCTGTGCGCCTTCAATTGCAACAGGACCTGTCACAATATGTGGCCCATCTTTATGAAAATCATGCTTTAAATTTGACTGTGTAATTGTTTTTGCATCTTCCAAAATTTCATTAGATTTTACACCATTCGATTGAAAGAACTTTTCAGCATTACGCCCTTGGTCTTCAAGCAAACCTTCATGAGAAACCGTATCAAATGTCACAACACTACCCGATGGAACAGTAAGAACTGGTTTGGCATCCCGATTCGGTAAATAACCCCATGTAATGGTATTTAAAGTAGATGGAACGTAATAATTACCTTTATATTCGCCACTTTGAAGTTGAGTAGGCTGTTTTGAAATTTGATTTAAAACTTTAAAATCATTGGCATGGCTGAGTGAAATACAAAGTACAGATAAAACCGAAGCTGTCAGACGTTTAACTTTTAACATGATTTCAGAACCTAAAAAAATATGAAAATTACTGTAAGGTCCTCAATAGTTAGCAAGCATTGTGCCAAGGCTAAAGGCTGTGCAATATCTAAAAAGCGCTTCATATTTATAAAATTAAATATTTTTTTAGATTTAATAACTTATCTTCAAATAAAATTAAAATTACGACTTAAGTCTAACTTAAATATTTCTTTCTATTTTTATTTATTATTTTTTAATCATATTAATATTTTGCTCTCTTCAGACACATATTTATAGACTAGCTTCTATAATGTCCTATTTCAGATCACTTAATAACAATTATATTTCTATATAATATAAATAAAAAAATAGTTATATATTTTACGTTTATATAATTTAAATCAAAAAAAACCCTGAATAATTAAAGTCAGGGTTTATTTATCTTATAGGGGTTATATCGTTTACTAAACTGTATGTCCCATGCGCTCGCCCATTACAACCACAGACTCAGCTTTAAAACGTTGTTCCCATTCGATCTTATCTTTTTCAAATAAAATAACTGCGGTAGAACCTAAATAAAAACGTCCAAGCTCAGCACCTTTCTCTAGCTTTAACTGATGATGCTGTAATTCAATACGACCTGAAGGTTTCACTTTACCTGTCGCCACAGTTTCAATACCAGCAACAATCATTGCACCCACTAACACAACAGCCATACGACCAAGTTCAGTATCAAACAAACACACCATGCGTTCATTACGGGCAAATAGTCCCGGTACATTTTCAGCAGTCACCTGATTTACCGAAAATAGCTCACCTGGTACATACAAGGTTTCAGTTAATGTACCTGCAAACGGCATATGTACACGGTGATAATCACGTGGAGAAAGATAGACTGTCGCGAACTCACCTTCTTGGAATGGCTGAGCAAGTTGTGGGTCGCCAATGAGTTTCTCTACAGAAAAGCTTTGGCCTTTTGCTTGAAATACTTCACCCGCAGTAATTTTACCAATCTGAGAAATAGCACCATCAGCAGGTGAGACAATGCTATCTGCATTTTCGTCAACGAGACGCACGCCATCTTTTAAAGCACGGGTAAAAAAGTCATTAAAAGATTTATATTTCAGTGCATTGCCTTGTTCAGCAATCGATAAATCAATCCCATATTTGGTTTTAAATGCATGAATAACAGCAGTTTTCACAACTGGATTTTCACTCGCAGCAACTTTACCTACTACACGGCTCAATTGATGCTGTGGTACAAGGTTTTGTGCCTTAATAAATAATTCTTTTTTTAATCGAGATGTGAAACTCACGACGGTGATTCTCCAGTAATAATAGGACTATCGAGGCGATTGCCCCATTCACTCCACGCACCATCATAGGCTTTTGCTTCCCAGCCCAAGAGCCTAGCCAAAATATAGGCCAAACCGGAACGGTGATGTGACTGGCAGTACACAACTACAGGTTGCTGTAAATCGAACCCAAGTTGTTCAAGGCGCTGCCGCGTGCGTTCAAGCGGATGCAATTTTAGATGATTTTGACGATTAAGTGCAGTACTCCATTCAAAATGGAGTGCATTTGGAATGTGACCGCCGCGTCGCGCTGCTAAACGGATCCCACTATATTCATCACTCGTCCGGCAATCCCACAATTGAACATTTTCTTGTTCTACTTGTTTGCGTAGCTCTTCATAGTTCACACGGAACTGAGCGGCATGCGATAAATCAATCTGAATTAAGTCAGTAACAGGAGAAACTTCTTCGACTTCTGCTGTCGTTGGTAACCCTGCTCCTAACCATGCATGGATACCGCCATTAATTAAACTGGTACGTGTGAAACCTAAGCAATGTAAATTCCAGATTAAACGTCCAGCCCATGCTCCGCCTTCATCGTCATAGACCACAACATGATGATTAGATGAAATATTCAATTTCTCAATCAGTGCTTGTAGACCTGCTTCATCTGGCAAAATGCCAGTGGCTTCTTCGTGTTGAGACACTAACCATTTAGGTTGTAAGTGAATAGCATGCGGAATATGAAGTTGCTCATAAACAGAAGCACGGCTCAAATCTACAATGCGAATATATTCATTGCCTAAATAAGGCACTAATTCTTCTGCTTCTATTAATAAATCGAGTTTAAAATCCGGGAGTGTCATCGTCATGGTTTCTTTTTATACCAGCTTAATTTCATATTAGCATAAGCTTATATCTAACAAACTCTGATTTTCTACAACTCTTTAGCAGAAAATCAGATATCAGCATTCTTACTTTTAAAAATACAAAATAGCGAGACTATTTATTACTTAAACCACTTCTTCAAGTTCTTCAATTTCAAAAACCTGACGTAAATAAGCCAAGAAAGTATCGTTATCAGTCATGGTTTTACCGGGACTATCAGAAATTTTCGCAACCGACTGACCATTACATTCGACTAGTTTCAACACAATATTGAGCGGCTTTTGTCCCATATCATTGGTCAAATTAGTTCCAATACCAAAACTCACCTGAAAACGATCTTTAAAGTATTGATGTAATTCCCATGCTTTTGGCAAGTTAAGACCATCGCTAAAAGTCAGCATCTTGGTTTTGGTATCAATTTTTAACTTACGATAATGCGCATAAGCCTTATCGCCCCACTCGTAAGGGTCACCACTGTCATGGCGTAAGCCATCAAATAGTTTCGCAAAATACAAATCAAAATCTCGGAGGAACGCATCCATACCAACAACATCAGTTAGGGCAATTCCTAAATCTCCGCGATATTCCTGAACCCACGTCTCTAAAGCAGCTTTTTGAAAGTCACGCAATCGTACATCAAGTGCCTGAAAAGCTTGTAGGAATTCATGAGCCATGGTTCCAATTGGCGTAATGTTTAACTCTTTTGCAAGCAGGACATTACTTGTACCACGGAACACATTTGGTACTGTTTTATGAAAGGCTGCTACCACATGTTTTTGCCATACGAAGCTATAACGGCGACGTGTACCAAAATCAGAAACCAAGAATGGCGGGTCATTCGGTTTTTGTGTTTTTTCATATTCCTGAATCAATTCAAGCTTAGCCTTTAAACGGCGCTCGCCTTCAGCCCATACTTCATCGGTTTTGATACGGCTAAAATAAAGTTCATTTACAATTGCCAATACAAAAATTTCAAACATCATGGCTTGGACCATTGGACCTTCAATATGAATATCCAAACGACCTTCCGCATCGATGCTAGCTCGAATAAAGCGTCGCTTCAGTTGAAACAGTTCTAAATAATCGACAAAGTCACTTTTTATAAAGCGCAATTTACGTAAATATTGAAGCTCGTCTTCTTTATATTTAAGACTACACAAATAGTCGAGTTGTTCGTTTAAATCATCCAAAATATCTACTAGTGGATAGACAGTATCTTCTAAATTTCTACAGCGGAAATGGTAGACACTATGGGTTTGCGGGAATTTATGCAAAACCACTTGTAACATCGTAAATTTGTACAAGTCTGTATCTAGTAAAGAATGGATAATTGGAGACATAGTCAATGATTATTCGCTTGCTTCTTAGCATTAAAGCATATTTTTATAAATCAATTGCGAGCTTTTAGACCATTGTTGCAATTCCATGAAATTTCCTTTTAAAAATCATTTAATTTAAATTCTGCTAAACTAAACCAATTCAATTAATTGCAGAAATTTGCTTTAACTATGCGCGCTTTAATACAACGAGTTCTTGAAGCCAAAGTGGTGGTTGACGGTGAGACTACTGGTGAAATCCAACACGGACTACTGGTTTTTTTAGGCATTGGCCGTGATGACACTTTAGCAATTGGCCAGAAGCTTATTGATAAGATTTTGAAATATCGCATCTTTGATGACGAACAAGGCAAAATGGGTTGGAATGTCTCTCAAGCAAATGGTGGAATCCTGCTTGTTTCACAATTTACTCTAATGGCTCAAACGCAAAAAGGGTTACGTCCAGATTTTGGCCCAGCCATGCCACCAGCAGATGCCAAAGCGTTATATGAACAGTTGGTTGAATATGCCCATTCACAATTTGAAAAAGTACAAACTGGGATATTTGCTGCCGATATGAAGGTTCATCTCATTAATGATGGTCCGGTAACGTTCAATCTAGAAGTCGAAGCATAGATATAAAAAAACTCCCATTTGGGAGTTTTTTTATATCTGGCGATTAACGACCAGTTTTCTCTTTAATAAAAGCGCGTGCTTGACGTACTTTCTCTTTAACTGGTTTTGGCAACTTAGGTGGAATGAGTCTAGCCACTTGGTTAAACCAAACGAGTAGGCTAAAGTCTCCTTCCATTTTAATACTGCCGTTTTGCATGCCTGTCATAAATGCAGTTGGGTCACCTTTAATCAAAGTTTTTACACCCTGTTCGCTATCTGCAAACTGCAAGATAAAGTCAGCTTTTTCAGGTGCACCTGCAACAGTATCAATCTGTCCATTATTAATAATGATCTGACGTGCAACACCTAAGTCCGTACCAATCTGAATACGGAAAGCGCGGTCATGAATCAATTCAATAAACTTAGGGCTAGTACGTGCCAATTGCTTCATACGCAGCACTAAACCTGCTACCAATAAATCTAACGGGTCTGTACTGACATCAACGAGAGGTAACTTGACTACAGGTATAGAAGAAAGTTTCATGAACATTCACGCCTATTGTATTTTTATGAAAACTTTAGAGCAAAACTCAGCAAGGACATACCATTGCTTGTGTTTTGTGCATCAACTGATAATTTTTAGCTGGCAACGCAATCTAGATGAAACGTCAACAGACGCGTCTATCGTAGCATAACTGGCTATTTTTTAATAAATGCTTTGTATAATAAAAATCACGTTTCGTAAATAAAAAAGGCATGCTGTGCATACCTTTTTACCGTTAGATAACAATTTAATTATCGGCTAGAACATTGCTGCTGATCATCTTCATATACTGGCGTGTGTTCTATATATTGGCGATTTGCCAAAGCCTTTTGTGCCTGTTTATCCTCACGTAACAAAACAAATGTAACCATTACCATCGCTAGACTTAGTGCAGTTAAATAACTATATGTGACTGGCATTTCAAAAGTGACTTGAACTCCAAAACGGACCACTTCCAATAGCCCCCAAAAGAACATCCCTGCAAGCATAAAACCAAGCCAACGACGGTAAGGAGAAAAGAAAACAGCAACAAGCGCGACAGCGATCAAGCTGAATCCGGCGATAGCGGCAAAATTCGCTGTTACCATAGAAACCTCCGTCTTAATGAAAACGTCTAAAAAGATTCGGTCTTAAAAACCCGACCTCATTCCAAAAACAACTTTAATTCATAATTTGTGTTGAAGCTTAGGATGCATTATGGATGTTTTTTTTTAGAAAAAAAGACCCGTTTTTTCTTAATGCGACATACTTTGTCGCAACATTCTTTTGTCATTACATTTTTGTAAAATTCAAAAAGTTCGATTCCCTATATGGCATCAATTCTGGCGTGTCATTACAAAAAAATATGCTGTTTTTAAGGGCCAAAATAAGTTTTTTTCAGATTTTTTTATTGCCTTTTTTCTGTGCATGATTTGAGCATAACATGCTTGTTTTTATGACGATTCTGCATAAAAAAAGCGCTACTCTGAAGTAGCGCTTAAAGCTTAGTCTTATGGATTAAGCACGGTTTAAATCTTTGTCATGCATACCAAGTAAATATAGAACCCCATCTAAACCCACACTTGAAATAGCCTGATTTGCATTTTGACGAACTAAAGGTTTAGCGCGATAAGCTACACCAAGCCCTGCAATCGCTAGCATTGGCAAATCGTTTGCACCATCGCCGACCGCCATCGCTTGCTCTAGAGAAATACCCATTTTATTTGCAAGTTCGCGTAATAGCTCAGCTTTACGAGCGCCATCAACAATTGCGCCTTTCACTTCACCTGTTACGAAACCGTCTTGCACATCTAAAATGTTGGCATGAACTTCATCAATACCAAGTTTGCCTTGTAGGTATTCAGCAAAATACTGGAATCCACCAGATAAAATTGCCGTTTTATAACCAAGCGCTTTTAAGGTCGAGATGAGACGCTCTGCACCTTCAGTAATAGTTAAACGCTCTGCAATTTTAGGTAAAACAGCAGCATCTAACCCTTTTAATAATGCAACACGAGCACGGAAGCTTTGCTGGAAATCAAGCTCACCTTGCATCGCTCTTTCAGTGATTTCAGCAACTTGTGCGCCTACCCCTGCTTCAATCGCTAACTCATCAATCACTTCTTGTTCAATGAGTGTTGAGTCCATATCAAAACAAACTAAACGACGGTTACGTCGATAAGCATTGTCTTCTTGAACAGCGACATCAATATTTAATTCACTTGAAAGAAGTAAACATGCTGCACGCATAGCTTGAGCATCTAGAGTTGGGCCACTGCTTAAACCAAACTGTACACATGCACGACGCGGGAATGCGCTATCCTTTTCAAAGTCGACACGGCCTGATAAACGGGTAACAGTTTCAATGTTAAAGCCTTGGCTAGACACAATTTGTGTAACGGCTTGTAAGTGTGCAGCAGTGAGTTCAGGTGCTAAAGCCGTGACGATATAACGAGTACGGCCACCTTCAGTTACCCATTGATCGTATTCTGCGCCTGTGATTGGTTTAAAGCGCACTGTTAAGCCAATATCATGTGCTAAAATCAGAATTTCTTTCATTGCCAATGCGGTCGCAGTTTCATTATCGGAAGCGACTACAATGCCCAATGTGAGTTGATTATGAATAACAGCCTGACCTACATCCAGTATTTGCAATGAATGTACGGATAGTACTTGCATTAATCGGGTAAACTGGTTTGGTTGGTCTGGTCCTAAAAAGGATATAAGAATGATTTCTCGCATGAATTGACTCTAGTCTGAGTGACAACTATTGTAAGAATCATAATCGAATTTCAATATAATTGCCTTGGAAGTTTAACTTGATTGCGCCTAGACAAGGGCTATTTGCTAGCCTACTGATCGTTAGTTTTGCATTGCATACCTTTTTAATGGTGATTGCAACGACACACCAGCTCAATGAAAACCGTGCGAGTCAAGGTCAGCTCATGACCAGTCAACTCGTTGCAGACAGCTTATCTGAGCTAGAACCTGCCAATACGGTATCTTTAGCTCTGATTGCTAATCGCTATGCGACCAATCCAAGCGTTGCGTCTATTCGCATTCTTGATGCCAACAAACAAGTGCTGGCAACGAGTGGAATTTCAAAAACTCGCCAAGGTGAGATTTTTGCTCGCGATGCTCTGCAAAATGAAAAGAAAGTGGGCTCTATTGAAATTACGCTGATTCAACCAAGTATTGGTGAAATTTTGCGCACTCAATGGCTAGCAATTTTAGCTTCTCTGTTTTTGCATGTTTTATTATGGCTTGCCTATCGCGCGATTGCTCGCCCAACCCGTAGCGAATATTTGGCACGTATTAACGAAGAAAACCGCTTGAAACATGAAATTCAGCAGTTAACTCAGGCATTGGCTCTAGAAAAACAAAATACAGTAACGTTGGTTGCTCAAGCTCAACAACAAGCGAAAGGTAAACCAGCGGCTCGACCTCAACCAGAGAAAACAGCAGATTCAGCTGACCAACATATGTTGGCACTCAATATTCAGTTTTATGATCCTAAACAGTTATTAAGCAGTGTTAACCAATCGGTATCTGTTCCGTACTTTAAACTCTGTCAGCTCTTTTTAAACAAGAGTATTGAGTTATGCGTGAAGCATTACCAGTTAAAGTTAGCGGACATTGAAGTCGTAAATGAATTTAATGCAGATGGCGCTACACTTGCGATTTCAACCTCGCACGCTCACGCTGTAGAGTGTCTGCTTATGGTTGGAACCGTATTCCAGTTGCTCTCTGACGTTTTATATAAACGTTACCGCGAAGATAAACGCTTTGCGCTGCAAACTCGTAGTGCAACATGTAATGCTGTGGAAGCAATGCAAATTGATGCGAAAGAAGCTGCTCAACGTTTAGCACAACATCTTCATGCGAAAGAATCCGCTTTATATCTTGAGAATGATCAACTCAAGGCAATTCAAGACAGCTATCAACTTGTTGCAATGCCAAACCCAAGCAATGTGATGACTCGTCATGCATTTATGATCAATGGCATGAATGCAGAGTGCGCTGAACTTGCTCAAAATATTCGCACTGAGATTTTGATGGGAAAAAAATCAATCCCACAAAATGATAGTCCAAGCAGTGCAGCTTCATAAAAAATAACTGCGCATATCAGAACCTAGCCTTTTGGCTAGGTTTTTTTATTTAAATTCATTGTTTTTATTTTAAGTTATTCCATTTTCTTATGATTTATTTGTATAAATAAAGCTGGATCTATTCTATCTCGTTGCAAAGTTGGATAAATCAGAATCATAGGCAAAATTCTCTAAACAGCGTAAACTATGCAAAATTTATTAAATAGAAATTGTCTAACGACAAAAAAAGGTGAGAGCGAATGCCGCTGAGTCGTGTTGAAGATCTTGTCGCCGATATTCGTGCAGGCAAAATGGTTATCTTGATGGATGACGAAGATCGCGAAAATGAAGGTGATCTTGTCATTGCAGCAACGCATGTTCGTCCTGAAGATATTAACTTCATGATTACCCATGCACGTGGTCTAGTTTGCTTAACGTTAAGCCGTGAGCGCTGTAAGCAGTTAAACCTTCCGTTGATGGTTGACCAAAACGGTGCTCAGCATAGTACAAACTTTACCTTATCAATCGAAGCCGCTGAAGGTATTACAACTGGTATTTCAGCAGCAGAGCGTGCACATACAATTCAAGCTGCTGTCGCAGCGCATGCAAAGCCAAGTGATATTGTACAACCGGGCCATATTTTCCCGTTAATGGCACAGCCAGGTGGTGTTCTACATCGTGCGGGTCATACCGAAGCGGGCTGTGATTTAACACGATTAGCGGGTCTTGAACCAGCTTCTGTTATTTGTGAAATCATCAATGAAGATGGCACAATGGCACGTCGTGCAGATTTAGAAATTTTTGCCGAGAAGCATGGCTTAAAAATTGGTACAATTGCGGACTTGATTCACTACCGCATGACCAATGAGCAAACGGTTGAACGTCTGGATCAAAAAACGATTCAAACAGAATATGGTTCATTTGAACTCTATCGTTATCGTGAGATTGGTAACCCGGACATCCATTTGGCTTTAGTCAAAGGCGAGCCAAAAGAAGGTGTTACAACAGTACGTGTACATGGTTTCAGTCCAATTCGCGATTTACTTAAGCTAAATAAAGCTGATGGTGAACCTGCGTGGAATCTAGACCGTGCACTACAGACAATTGCAGCGAGTGATCGCGGTGTTTTAGTCTGGATCGGGCAAGATCATTTGCAAGACTTGGGACCAGCGTTGGATGATTTAAATAAACCAAAACCGGTGAAATCCAATGCAGCACTTTCACATCAATATCAAACCATTGGTGTAGGCGCTCAAATTTTGCGTGACTTAGGTGTTGAAAAAATGAAGCTTCTTAGCTCACCATTACGTTTCAATGCTTTATCTGGCTTTAATTTAGAAGTAGTGGAATATGTCACTGCTGATCAAATCACAACGAAATAATCGAGGTTGCTATGGCAATTCGCCGTATTGAAGGTTTATTACATCTCGCAAGCGAAGGTCGTTATGCGATTTTAGTGGGTCGTTTCAACAGTTTTGTTGTTGAACACTTATTGGATGGTGCAATCGACACATTAAAACGTCATGGTGTAAATGAAGATAACATTACTGTTATTCATGCTCCTGGCGCATGGGAACTCCCGATTGTTGCTAAAAAATTAGCTACATCAAATCAATTTGATGCAATCATCGCACTTGGCGCAGTTATTCGTGGTAGCACACCACACTTTGACTTCGTTGCTGGTGAATGTGCAAAAGGTTTAGGTGTAGTCGCGTTAGAAAGCAGCTTGCCTGTCATCAATGGTGTCTTAACTACTGATAGCATCGAGCAAGCCATCGAACGTTCAGGTACAAAAGCAGGAAACAAAGGTAGCGAAGCTGCTTTAACTGCAATTGAAATGGTTAATTTATTAAAGGCAATTTAAAGCATGTCTCAAACACTGCAAGCCGCTTATGCAGCAAAACGCAAAGCACGTCGTTTTGCTGTACAAGGTATTTATGAGTGGCAAATGAGTCACAATCCTGTACATGAAATCGAAGCACGTACTCGTGCTGAAAATGCCATGCACAAGGTAGACTTAAATTACTATCACGAACTACTAACGCAAGTGATTGCACTGCGCGACGATCTTGATGCATTACTCATTCCGGTACTTGACCGTGAACTTAGTGCACTTGATGGCGTTGAGCTCGCAACCTTACGTTTAGGTGCTTATGAGTTACGTGATCATTTAGAAGTACCTTATCGTGTAGTTCTTGATGAAGCCATTGAACTCGCCAAACACTTTGGTGGAGCAGATAGCCATAAATACATTAATGGCGTTTTAGATCGTTTAAGTTCAACACTACGTAGTGCTGAAAAACAACAAGCAAACTAATAGGTTTGAAGTTGATATGGCTGAGTTTTCTATTATTGACCAATACTTTAACAGACAATCTTACACAGATGTCACCTTAGGTATTGGAGATGACTCAGCCTTAATCACCCCTCCCCAAAATCAACAATTGGTGATCTGTGCAGATACGCTAGTTGCTGGTCGTCACTTTCCTCTTAATACCTCTGCGCATGCAATTGGCTGGAAAAGTGTGGCTGTAAATCTTTCAGATATTGCTGCCATGGGTGCTAAACCCCATAGTATTTTACTTGCGTTAAGTCTCCCTACCATTGACCATGAATGGCTCGAAGGATTCAGTCAGGGAATTTATGACTGCTGTAATCAATTTGGTGTTGCTCTCATTGGTGGAGATACGACCCAAGGTCCACATCTGACCATTACCGTGACGGCGATGGGTTGGATTGAAGCTGGACAAGCTGTGTTACGTTCAGGCGCAAAAGTCGGTGACTATGTTTGTGTGAGCGGTCAAGTTGGAGATGCAGCTTATGGTTTACAACACCTAGGCCATCCATTACAAAAAAGACTAGACTACCCCACACCACGTTGTCAGCTTGGACAACAGTTAAAGGGCCTTGCTTCTAGCATGATTGATATTTCTGATGGATTAGCCCAAGATTTAGGTCATATTTTAAAAGCGTCAAAAGTCGGTGCTCGGTTATTTTTAGAAAAGTTACCGATTGATTCAACGCTAGAGAAACTACCAGAACAGCAGCGTTGGCAATATGCGCTAGCTGGTGGTGATGACTACGAATTATGTTTTACAATAACACCGCAAAATTATGAAAAACTTTTGCAAAAACAACTAGACATTAAGTTTACAATGATCGGACAGATCGTTGAGCAAACACAACTAACTTTTGAGCATTTGGGTTCGGATTACCCATTGCAAATTCATGGATACCAACACTTTGCATAAGCCGCCGATTCATTTTAAAGATATGTCTTGGTTCAACCGCTGCATCGTTTTCTGTGGAGTTGGTTTCGGATCTGGTCTCGCACCTAAGGCCCCTGGTACTTTTGGCTCTGCTTTTGCCCTACTCTTCGTTCCGATCTGGTTATCGCTTGGATTTAACTTAAGCTTAATCGCGATAATTATCATGTCTTTGGTCGGGATTTATATCTGTGGTCAAACAGCAAAAGTCATAAATGTACACGATGATGGTCGAATTGTGTGGGATGAATTTGCAGGGCAATCTATTACCTTTCTTCCTCTCATTTACTTACAACAAATGAACTGGATGTGGGTGATCGTCGGCTTCATATTATTTCGAATTTTCGATGTTTGGAAACCTTGGCCTATCCGTGTTATTGATCGTCAAGTGCATGGTGGTTTTGGTATTATGCTTGACGATATTATTGCCGGTGTATGGGCTGCTCTTTGTACACTAATTATTATCCATTTGACTTAATCATTAGAGTTATTCATGTCAACTACCGTCATTATTCTTGCTGCTGGTAAAGGAACGCGTATGCGTTCTCAGCTTCCTAAAGTATTACAACCTTTAGCGGGTCGCCCACTATTAGGGCATGTCATTCAAACGGCAAAACAATTACAAGCTAAAAATATTATTACGATTTATGGTCATGGTGGTGACCGCGTACAACAAACATTTGCTCAAGAAAATGTTCAATGGGTTGAGCAAGCTGAACAACTTGGTACAGGTCATGCAGTACAAATGACCTTACCTGTACTTCCTAAAGAAGGTGTTTCACTGATTTTATCAGGCGATGTGCCATGTATTAATGCAAATACGCTACAAAAACTATTAGATGCATCGACCCAAACAGGAATTGGCTTAGTTACGCTCACTGTAGATGATGCAACAGGCTATGGTCGTATTGTGCGTCAAGATGGCAAAATTCAAGCCATTGTTGAACATAAAGATGCAAACGAAGCACAACGCCAAATTAAAGAATTCAATACAGGCATTTACTGTGTTAGCAACGCAAAACTTCATGAGTGGTTGCCTAAACTTTCAAATGAAAATGCACAGGGTGAATATTACCTAACTGACATCGTTGCAATGGCAATTGCAGATGGCTTAGAAGTTGCCTCTGTTGAACCAGAGCTTGCTTTTGAAGTTGAAGGGGTTAATGACCGCTTACAACTTGCAGCTTTAGAACGCCAGTTCCAACAAGAGCAAGTCAAAAAGCTCATGCAGCAAGGTGTAATGTTCTTTGACCCTGCACGCTTTGATTTACGTGGTTCTGTAAAAGTTGGACAAGACGTTCGTATTGACATCAATGTTATTATTGAAGGTGAATGTGAGCTTGGTGATTTTGTAGAAATCGGCGCTGGCTGTATTTTAAAGAACACCAAAATTGCAGCAGGCACTAAAGTTCAGGCCTATAGCGTTTTTGATGGCGCAGTTGTAGGTGAAAATGCTCAAATTGGACCATTTGCACGCTTACGCCCAGGAGCTAAATTGGCAAATGAAGTGCATATTGGCAACTTTGTTGAAGTTAAAAACACATCGATTGGACTAGGTAGTAAAGCTAACCATTTCACATACTTAGGTGATGCAGAAATCGGTGCTGAATCAAATATTGGGGCAGGTACTATTACTTGTAATTACGACGGTGCAAATAAACACAAAACCACTATTGGCGATGCCGTTTTTATCGGTTCTAATAGCTCGCTGGTTGCTCCGGTGACCATTGGGAATGGCGCAACAGTTGGTGCGGGTTCTGTGATTACGAAAGATGTAGCCGAACAAAGTCTCTCCTTTGAACGTGCGCAACAAATTTCAAAAGCAAATTATCAACGTCCCCAAAAGGTTAAAAAATAAGAGGATTGAAGTATGTGTGGTATCGTCGGAGGCGTTGCAGAGCGTTGTGTAACCGAGATTTTAATTGAAGGTTTAAAACGTCTTGAATACCGCGGTTATGATTCTGCGGGTGTTGCTTTACTGAATAACCAACAAATTTTACGTGAGCGTCGTGTAGGTAAAGTTATTAATCTTGCCGATGCAGTTGCTGAACACCAGCTTACAGGGGCTATCGGGATTGCGCATACCCGTTGGGCAACACATGGTAAACCAACTGAAAACAATGCTCACCCACATATGTCGGGTAAGGTTGCTGTTGTACATAACGGTATCATTGAAAACTACCAAGAATTAAAAGACGACCTTCAAGCTTTAGGTTATGTTTTTACTTCTCAAACAGATACTGAAGTCGTTGCACACTTAGTTGCTGAAGCTCTAAAAAGCACAGATAGCCTTTTAGATGCTGTTGAAACTGTTGTACCTCAGCTTAAAGGTGCTTACGCGCTAGGTATTATCCACAGCGACTATCCAGATGAACTCATTACTGTACGTGAAGGTTCACCTTTAGTCATTGGTGTAGGTATTGGTGAAAACTTTATTAGTTCAGACCAACTTGCACTTTTACCAGTGACTAACCGCTTTATGTACCTAGAAGAAGGCGATATTGCACGTCTTACTCGCACTTCAATTGAAGTATTTGCAAATGGCGAGCGCGTTGAGCGTCCAGTACGAGAGCTTGATGCAACCGTAAGCAGTGCATCAAAAGGTGAATACAAGCACTACATGCTCAAAGAAATTTATGAGCAACCAGAAGCAATCAAGCAAACAATTTCTCAAGCGCTTGATGGCAATAGCTTACGTGATGATTTCTTGAAAAATGCTGATGCAGATTTCAACAAAATTCAAAGCGTACAAATCATTGCTTGTGGTACAAGTTACCACTCAGGAATGATTGCGAAATATTGGTTTGAACAACTGATTGGCGTGCCTTGCCAAGTTGAAATCGCGAGTGAATTCCGCTATCGCACCCCTGTAATTGTTGAAAATACACTTTATATTTGTATTTCACAGTCAGGTGAAACTGCTGATACTTTAGCGGCACTACGTGAAACTCAAAAGCGTGCGAAAGCAAACAATATCGATATTCAGACTTTGACTATCTGTAACGTTGCTACGTCTTCAATGGTTCGTGAAACTGATCATCACTTATTGACTCTTGCTGGTCCTGAGATTGGTGTTGCTTCAACTAAAGCGTTCACGACTCAGCTCGCTGCGCTTATGTTGTTAATCTTGAAAATTGGTCAAGTGAAACAACGTATTAGCCCTGCTCTTCTTGAAGAAATTACACGTGAGCTATGGCACAGCCCGAAAGTTATTCTTGATACGCTTAAACATGATCCAGAAATTTTGCGTTTGTCTGAATTATTCGTTGAAAAAAATCACTGCTTATTCTTAGGCCGTGGTACGAATTATCCAATCGCATTGGAAGGCGCATTAAAACTTAAAGAAATTTCATATATTCATGCAGAAGGCTATGCAGCTGGTGAGTTAAAACACGGCCCATTGGCACTTGTTGATAATGAAATGCCGATCGTGATTCTTGCTCCAAATGATGAAATGCTTGATAAGCTAAAATCAAATATGGAAGAAGTTCAGGCACGTGGTGGTGAATTATTCGTTTTCGCTGATGAAAATAGCGGAATCAATGGAAAAGACCGTCAACACGTTGTACATATTCCAGCAGTAAACGAATGGTTAGCTCCAATCGTTTATAGCGTACCAGTTCAGTTGTTGTCTTATCACGTTGCTGTATTACGTGGTACAGACGTTGACCAGCCACGTAACTTGGCGAAGTCAGTAACTGTAGAGTAATTCAAAAAGATCATTATTAAGGCATCACCTGCTTTAATAACTGATTGATTAAGCCCGATACGCATTAATTGCCTATCGGGTTTTTTTATTGCATTCATACGGCCACACAGCCCCTTTCCCGTGAAAGAAAATCGAGTTTAATAATAGATAAGTCCCCTAGGACCCTGTGACACAACGGACTTTTACTTTTGCGCTGATTTAAAGTTTGAGAGATCATTGCGACACAGAGATAAAGGAGCTAAGCGAACTTAGCCCATTTGAGTTTTTTTCACAGCGTTGAATGCTGCTGAAAAAGTTAGGGGCAAAGTCCTGTGGGAGAACAGGACTTTGCAAACTGGTGCGTTTTAAACGTTGTACGGTTTGAGGTGAATACACCTGTTCAAGCTGTTGGCAAATACATTCGCAACTGGCTTGCATGTGCTCACCTGACAAGCAAATTCTTTTAAATTCCTGCTGAGCATTGGCGTCATCATTTGTAATACCGTAAGCACCGACCACAAGGTTTAAAAACAATATAAATTTATGAAGTTTCATATTATTCTCATGCTTATTTATATCTTTAAATAAAATAAAAATATGATTAACTTAAATATTAAAATAATTTTTCAAATAACAGTTAATCCTCCTATAAAAATAGGAAAATAAAATAATTAAGATTTTAAAATAAAAATAATTTATAAATTTAAAATATCAGGTAGCAAAAACCCAAATTTTAAATAAATAAAATAGTTAAATAAGAGAGAAAATAAGTTTGAATAATGGCATGGCCAACTCCTTAAAAATGGAGTCCTACCACCAAATCACCGCGAATTAATTTATGGTGGTAGAACGAAAGAGGGTTGACAGACTGGTGCCCATAGAGACCAGCACGCACGGGGCGTCCCCCTTCCGTCCTACCGCAAAGAAAGGGGACGCAAGGGTCTAACGACTTATAGTAGAACTATAATCCGCTATGGGGACTTACGGTCTGTCAAAACCGTCTGGCAATGTAGGCCAGCAACGAGATAATAATCGGTGATTTTAATTACGTCAATTTATTTTAATAAAAAATTTTAAATATAATAATTTTATTAATATTTAAATAATATTATCCTCTTTATTATACTTATGGTTTTTAATTAAATATAAAATTGAGTTATATATTTGGTTAATAAAATAGATTGAACGTTAATTTTAATTTAACAGTTTATATAAATATATAAGATGAGAAAAAGCGAGACATAGAAACAAGTTATAGAAAGCACTTACTCCAAAGATGCTGCGCCCCACCTCTTACCATCTTTTTGAGAGCTTATTTTTAAGCTTTTACAGGTGAATGCTGTCCTAATCCTAGGCCGTCAACATCTTGCTATATTGCATAGTACAGACGTTAACCAACAGCCTAACTTAGCTAAATCAGTAACCGTTAAGTAATTTAAAAGTATTTCGTTATCAAAGCATTCATAACTTTGATAACTCATCTATTAAAAAACTAGATATGTCTTTGAAATACATATTGGACTTTTTATTGTGTTCTTATAGCTCTAAAGTATAGTCTCATGCTTTTATTAAGAAATTCTAATAAATATAATAAAATCAAAATGTTAAATACAAAAACCAACAAAAACACTTGGATTTATATGTGAAAAATTATGGTATAAATCACGCTTCGAAATTTACTTGATAACTATTAATTTCGACTATTACAAAAACTTTCTAATTATAAGGAGCGACATATCATGGCTAATGGCTTTCCAGAAGGAAACTTTAGAATCGTTAACAAAGAAACAGGTGCATGTATTTCAAGTTTGTATGGTGGTCAAACCCATGGTGTACAAGATGCAGTAACTGCGCGTGGTGAAACGGGTAAGTTAGCTTACTCTCATACAAATGACCGCCTATTTACGGTACATGACAAGGTTAAAAATATAGACGAAGAGCTTTGGTATTTTGACAGTCACGCAGACGGCTGGGGTCGTAGAGTGAATATGCTTTATAACAAAGTTAAAGATATCCGTTCTAGTTGGGCTCTCGGTGCTTCTGTTGAAACAAATGCGATTGCATATAAATTATTAGATAAAGACTTAGAACATTTTCTTAGCCTTTTACCAAAGCAAGATGAAGAAACACTCGCCCACTTAAAAACCAGTGATTTTCTTGATATTGTTGGTTTATTAGAGACATTTATTCATAGTAACGGCGAAGAAAATATTAAATCGGAACTCATTGGCAAACTCGATGAAACTAAGCTGAACGAATATTTAAATGCCGTACTCGCTCATGAATCAATTCGTCGCATCGAACAAAAATTCGATGAATATGCACGCTCTCCTTGGCTCTTTTTAAATATTCCTGAACTTAAAGGTTTGTCTGAAAATCCTTTCGCTCAGAAGAATGAACAACTCTATAAAATTATTCTTGCCGCGGTGCAATTAGATGTCTTGGATCAAAAAGATTGGACTACAAGATCAGAGTTCCGATTGCATTTACGCCATGACAATATCGATGCTCTACTAAAAAATATGAAGAAAGAGAGCATGGCGGAGCTTCATGGAAAAGCATATAAAGAATATGAAAATACTCAAGACCTTAAAAAAGAAGCCGTAAAAGTCCTTCTAGAGCTTAGAAAAACGCTAGATTTACATACGAATGAAAAAAATATGGATACGGTCAAAAAGATTTTAAAGGTAAGCTTAAAATCAAATGAGTCTTTTGAACAACTGCAAACAGCGTTAAACAGTACCAATGGTAAAGAATTAAAACCAGTTAATTGGCACAGTGGCGGTGTTTTCTTGCAAGGCGCGGGTCGCCAGTACCAAACTAAATGGGCATTTGAAGATGGTTATATCTTTGTAGAAGGCCAACCAGATGCTGTACTAACGCATCTCTGGGGTTCATCTGTAGGTATTAGTCAACGATCTGATGACCAAAAACAGCGCTGGGAACTTAAAAGTGCTTAATTTGAGCTAGAACATAAGATGGTAAGAGAAAGCTCTCTTACCATCCTTATAAAATTTATATTGCGATATCTTTTACAGGTAAATGTTTACCTAACAATGAAAAAGTAACGTCCGCAACTTCCAACGGGTCTGAACTGGTCCAAATAATATGATTTCCCTCATTTGGACTTTCAGAACTTAACTTATATTGATTGAGCTGCCGTATTAATTGCGCTGTTACAGCTTCCGAAGGCTCAATAATTTGGATATCACGACCTACAATTTCCTGAATCGTATCTGAGACAAATGGGTAATGGGTGCATCCTAAAATAATCGTATCAACTTTTTGCTCGACTAACGGCGCCAAAATATTTTCTAAATAATCCTTAACTTCCTCGGTATGCGCTTTGCCCGTTTCAATTTTTTCGGCCAAACCAATACAAGGTACTAAAGACACTTTGATATCTTGCGCATACGTTTCAATTAAACTTTTTAAGTTTTTGCCCTTCACTGTGGTGGCAGTCGCCAAGACAGCAATATGCTTACTTTGAGTGATGGCTACAGCAGGTTTTACCGCTGGTTCTATGGCAATGAGTGGCACATTAATTTGCGCTCTGATTGTTTCAATCGCTACAGCCGTCATCGTATTACACGCAATCACGATCGCTTTGCATTTACCCTGAGCAACTAGATTTGAAATTAGATGCGTGGTTCTTGAAACAATCCAGTCGCTTTCTTTGTCTCCATACGGGACATATTTCGAGTCAGCGAAATAGATAATATCTTCATTCGGAAGGGCCTGCCGAATGTGCTTAAAGAGAGACAACCCGCCTAAACCAGAATCAATCATTCCAATTGGGTTGTTATTGTTATTCATGGTTTGTCCTGCATTTCATATATTTAGAAAAATTCTTTCATGGTTGCCAAGTCGTTGAGCACGACTTTGGGCTGAATGGTTTTTAATTTTTCAGCCGATGTATAACCCCAACCGACGGCAGCAAAATCAATACCTGCTTTATGTGCAGCTTCGCCATCAGTGGTTTGGTCGCCAACATAAATGGCCTGCTCTTTATTTAAATTCAAAATGTTGAGAACACGCTTAATTCGCTTCGCTTTACCAAATATAGACGAGCCACCATCAATATGGCTAAAAAGCTCACAGAGTTCTTTACCCAGTACATTTTGACAGTTTTCTTTAGAGTTTGAAGTAATAATTGCGAGCGTATACCCCTGCTTATGCAGTTCAATTAAGTGGTCCCGCATACCCTCAAACAGATGAATTTCTTCATCTCTATCTTTCATTAACCGAATAAAGTCTTTCGCAATCCAAGGCAGTTTCCACCTAGAAACATTCATCTCTTTCATAATTTCTTTTGGTGAAAGATGTTTGTACTGCTCTACTTCATGTAGCTCTACAGATTTAAATTTATGCTTCTTGGCAAGCTGATTTAAAGTACCTAAAAAGAAGCTAAAGGAGTCGACTAAAGTACCGTCCATATCAAAAATAATAGCTTGGTATTCTTTTAAAGATTTTTCCATTTTAAAGTTCTGAAATAAAATATATTTTTTATAATTATATTCTGTTTTCTATTGGTTTTTAAATCAGGCCCAACGAGGACCTGACCTAAATTTCAAATTTTATTTTAAGCTGCCGCTTTTTGTTCCTTAATCCAATTTTTAATACGGGCATCAAGTATATTTAAAGGCAATGTTCCTGCATTTAAAACCATGTCATGGAATGCTTTGATATCAAAACGGTCTCCAAGCTCCTGTTTGGCGAGCTCCCGTAGCTCTAAAATTTTTAGTTGTCCCATCTTGTATGCCAATGCTTGGGCAGGAATAGCAATATATCGATCAGTCTCTGCCTGAATATCTGGTTCATCTAAAGCTGAGTGTTCACGCATAAAATCAATCATTTGCTGACGGGTCCATTTTTTATAATGTACGCCAGTGTCCACCACTAAACGACAAGCGCGGAACAACTCGCTCGATAGTCTTCCATAGTCTGAAAGCGGGTCTTTATAGAAACCAACATCTTTACCCAATTGCTCTGCGTAAAGTGCCCACCCTTCAATATAGGCGGTGTGGTTGGGCTGCTTACGAAACATCGGTAAATTTGGCAGGTTTTGGGCAATATCAATCTGCATATGGTGGCCGGGAATTGCCTCATGGTAAGCGGTCGCTTCCATTGATATTTTGGAACGTTCAGAGAAGTCCCCAGTATTCACATATACCTGTCCCGGGCGTGAACCATCAGGCGTGCCTTGGTGATACTCCGCACCTGCCGCTTCTTTTTCTCGATATTGCTCTACAGGCAAAACTTCGACTTTATTTTTGGGTAATAAACCAAATAGCTTCGGCAACTCTGGTTGCATTTGGGCAATATATCCCCGATAAATCTCTAAAATTTCTTCACGAGATTTTGGGAAAACAGCGGGATTTGTTTTTAAGGATTGTTGGAAACTCTTTAAGTCATTGAAACCTTGTGCTTTGGCAATTTTCAGCATTTCCGCTTCTATGCGAGCAACTTCTTTTAACCCGAGCTGATGAATATTTTCAGGGCTTTCAGAGGTTGTCGTATTGTTTTCTACATAAAAGCGATAGAGCTCGTCACCGTTTGGCAAGCTCCATATACCCTCGTGTTGTCGTCCATAGGGTAAGTAATCTTTCTGAATAAACGTCCCGAGTTTTTGATAAGCGGGGCGAACATTTTGATCTATGGCCTGTAGTATTTCACGGCTTAAACGCTCTTGTTCTGCTTTCGAAATATTTTTTGGAAATTGCTTTAATGGAGAAGCAAACACACTGTCTTTCCCTGCGGGAGTTGCAATGCTATTAATCTGCTTTGCCACCTTTTCAATTAAATATTTGGGTGGCATCAAACCATCTTTTTGTCCTTGTTTCGCTAACTGAATACCTTGATCAAGAATAAGAGGAATTTGTTTTAAACGAGCAATATAGTCTTGATATTGCTTAGCATTATCAAATGGAATCGAACTAATAAATCCCGGAAATTGTAAATGTAGGCCCCACATTTGATTAAAAGGCATCTCATACAATTTCAAATCATAATTTTTAAGTGTTTCTTTCAACTGATAAATCATTAAATCTTTATTTAATTGATCAGTTGCTGAAAACCCTGTGCTATCAATTGCTTCAAAACGTTTTAAAAAATTTTGAGTACTTTTTTTATCTTTCTCAATCTGATTTTTTGAAGACTCGGTCCATCGATTGTTGTAGCGTAAATCTCCTAAAGTCGTTGCAGTTTCAGGGTTATTTTTCAAAGTATATTCCCACTGTTCTTGTAAAAGCTGGTTTAAAGCGTTCACCCGAACAGAGACATTACTATTTGGTTTAGATTGTGATTTTTCGATGGTATTTGTATTTATTTCGGGGGTTGCAGCATCAGAAGAATGAGACATCCAAAATAAAACACTGATACAAGCAAAATGTAAGGTTCTGTTTTTCATTTAGTTATCCAGAAATATTTAACAAAGGTTAAAATAAAGACAAAACAAATTACGTGCCAAGCAGCATATAAAATAGTGTAAAAATCGAGTATTTTTTTAACTCAATGATTTTATAAATTAATTTTCTTTTTAATTAAATTATTTATAGTTGCTATCTATATTCCGTATCTGACTTTAATGGTTCAGACACTTAAAAAAAGTGCACATGAGCGATCTCAGTGCACTTTTTCATTTCTACATTAAAAATTGTTTCTCAAGAAAACAAATATTGATAAACAATATAGGCAGCCAGTTTTGCTGTTCTATTGTCTAAATCAAATTTTGGATTGCACTCAGCAATATCTAAAAGTTTGATTTTTCCAGTCTCTTGAATATGCTTAAAAATTGCTTCAAAAGTGGCTAAATCAATTCCTTTTACAGCAGGTGCGCTCACTCCAGGTGCTACCGCAGCAGCAAATACATCTAAATCAATCGTAACGTACAAACAGTCTACTTTTTCAATAAAAGCATCAACCGCCGCAAGTACGTTGTTTAGGTTAAAAATATTAACCTCATGATCACGTAAATATGAGCAATTCAGCGCATCGGCTGTATCAAACAAAACTTTAGTATTGGCATGGTTAGCGACCCCAATACATAAATAATGAAATTGTTTTTGATGTTGTTCTGAAAGTCGAGCTGCCTGTAAGAAAGGTGTACCAGAGGTTGCATGCTCTGCTTCACGCAAATCAAAATGGGCATCGAAGTTAATAATTCCTATTTTTTTATCTGGCGCATGTGCTTGTACATATTGGAACAGACCACTAAAGCTACCAAATGCAACCTCATGTCCACCGCCCAATACAATCGGTTTTAAACCATTTTGTAGGCTAGTTGCGACTTGTTCTGCTAACTCACTTTGGGCTTGCTCTAAATTGTCATATTCACAAGTCACTGTACCTAAATCGACAATACTGACTGGACGATGAATAGGTAAATTGGCAAGCTGATTACGGATTGCATCTGGCGCATCGGCAGCACCGACTCGGCCTTTGTTACGTTTCACGCCTTCATCAGAGCTAAAACCAATCAGCGCAAATTCGGCATGTTGGGTTTTATTCATAATATGGTGAATACGTTGGTGTGCTTCACCCTCGCCATCATGGCGACCTTGCCATTTAAATGTGTGATTCATGTGACACCGTTTAAAAAATAACTTCTTGTCCATGCTGAACGACTCGCTTCGGCAAATCACCGCCCAACCAGTAAACAATTTCAGATGGATGCTCAATATCCCAAGCCACAAAGTCAGCGACTTTGCCCTGCTCCAGACTGCCGTACGTTTGTTCTAAACCGAGCGCTTGTGCAGCATGAATGGTGACACCAGCTAATGCTTGCTCAGGCGTTAAACGGAAGAGCGTGCTGCCCATATTCAGCATTAAACGTACAGAAAGTGCTGGAGATGTACCCGGGTTTAAATCACTCGACAGCGCAATACGCACGCCATGCTTAATAAGACTTTCAATCGGTGGATATTGTGTTTCACGTAATAGATAAAAGGCGCCCGGTAGTAACACAGCAACCGTACCCGACTCTGCCATTGCTTTGACATCATCTTCGGTCATGTACTCTAAATGGTCAGCCGACAAAGCATGATAACGTGCTGCCAAGCTTGAGCCACCTAGCGATGAAAGCTGTTCAGCATGAAGCTTAACGGGTAGACCCAATGATTGTGCTGTTTTAAAAACACGTTCGACCTGAGCAGGTGAAAATGCTAAATGCTCGCAGAACGCATCAACTGCATCGACTAAACCTTCAGCATGCAGTTTAGGCAGCATTTCTGTACAGATATGCTCGATATAAGCATCGCTTTGATCTTTGTATTCTGGCGGTAAAGCATGAGCAGCTAAACAGGTGCTTTTGACCGTCATTGGTAAAGCTTCACCAATTTGACGGATCACACGCAGCATTTTGCGTTCGTTTTCGTAGTTGAGTCCGTAACCAGACTTAATTTCGATAGTGGTTACACCATCTTGTTGCATACAGCGAATACGTTTAAGTGCTGAATTTAATAGTTGTTCTTCGCTTGCTTCACGCGTTGCACGTACTGTACTGGCAATACCGCCACCGCTTGCTGCAATTTCAGCATAACTTACACCTTGCAAGCGTTTTTCAAACTCAACACTACGGTTACCACCAAATACACTATGCGTATGACAGTCGATGAACCCTGGGGTAACCCAAGCGCCTTTTAAGTCAACTGTTTCGGAATATGTGTCGGTAGGAAGTTGTTGTTGTTTTCCAATCCACTGAATGAGATGCCCTTCTGTGACAATTGCAGCATCTTCAATGTAGGAGTATTGCCCATTTTGCATGGTGGCAATGTGGCAATTTTGCCAAAGTTTTTTCATGAGCCTTTCCTCAAAACTGCCCAATAGTTAAACCATTGGGCAGTTCATTTGTTAGCTTTCTATCTCAACATTTTGCTGGATAGGATTACTTTCCTTTCCCAAGTTTTGCTGTGGTTTTACCCATATGCGATAAGCAATAGTTAAGAGTGCAAGCCATGTTATTCCGACATAAATTGCAGGACGTGAATCAGGGAAATAACCCATCATCACTAAAATAAACACCATAAAACCAATCGCGAACGCAGGTGCAACTGGCCAACCCCACACAGGGAAATCAAGTGCTTTAATTTCAGCAGTAGATAATTTACGGCGCATCGCAACTTGCGAAAGCAAAATCATGAGCCATACCCAAACCGTTGCAAAAGTCGCAATTGATGCAATGATCATGAATACATTTTCAGGAATCAGGTAGTTCAACACCACGCCAATTAACAGCACGCCAGCCATAACCACAACAGTCATCCAAGGCACACCATTACGCGATAATTTTTGGAAAATGCGAGGTGCTTGACCACGGTTTGCCATACCATAAAGCATACGGCCAGCGCCAAATACATCACTATTAATTGCCGAAATCGCAGCAGTCACCACTACAATATTTAGAATATTCGCAGCAGATTTAATGCCTAAATTTTCAAAAATTTGTACAAATGGACTACCTTGGCTACCAATTTGATTCCATGGGAAAATCGACATCAAAACAAAAATGGTCAGTACATAGAAAAGTAAAATACGTACTGGAACAGCATTAATGGCTTTTGGCAAAGTGGTTTTAGGGTCTTGTGATTCGCCAGCAGTTAAACCGATAATTTCGATACCACCGAAAGCAAATACAACCACAGATAAACATGCAACTAAGCCTGCAATGCCATGCGGCATAAAGCCATCATAAATCCATAAGTTTTGAATACCCGGTACCACACTGCTATGGTCAGCGTGGAAGCCATAGAACATTAAGCCTATGCCACCTAAAATCATGGCAACAATGGCACTAACTTTAATGATGGAAAGCCAGAATTCGAGTTCACCAAAGACTTTAACGTGAATCAGGTTAATGGCACCCAAGAACATAATCAGAGATAAAATCCAGATCCACCGTGGCACATCGGGATACCAGAACCCCATATAAATACCAAAAGCGGTGACATCGGCAATCGCGACAATCACCATTTCAAATACATAAGTCCAGCCTGTAGTAAAACCTGCCAGAGGACTAATGTATTGTGATGCATAGTGGCTAAATGAACCGGATACTGGATTATGGACAGCCATTTCACCCAGTGCGCGCATAACGATATAAATTGCAATCCCTGCAACGATATACGCTAATAATACTGAAGGCCCCGCCATTTTAATGGCGGTAGCCGAACCATAGAAAAGCCCAGTTCCAATTGCTGAGCCCAATGCCAAGAAACGAATATGGCGGGTGTTCAATCCCCGCTGTAGTGTGGAGTTTTGTGACATTATAATCTCCAATCCTTGAGGAAATTTAGTTAGATTCGGCCACTCCATGTGACCGTTTTATCAATCACACTTCAGATAAACTAGGGAGTAGTTTTGGAATAAGTAACTCGTTTAAACAGCCACTCGAAAGTAATTCACTTGCTTGTTCAATATCAGGAGCAAAGAAACGGTCTTCACTGTAGTAAGGAACTTGATCGCGCAAGATTTTACGAGCTTGTTCAAGTTTAGGCGAGCTTTTTAAGCCTTCACGGAAGTCTAGACCCTGACAAGCGCCTAACCATTCGACAGCTAAAATGCCACGGACGTTGTCAGCCATATACCAAAGACGTTTACCTGCATTCGGAGCCATTGATACATGGTCTTCCTGATTCGCTGAAGTTGGCAAACTATCAACACTTGCCGGATGTGCAAGTGCTTTGTTATCACTCGCAAGAGCAGCAGCGGTTACTTGAGCAATCATGAAACCTGAGTTCACACCGCCATTTGCAACCAAGAACGGTGGAAGCTGTGACATGTGGCGGTCCATCATCATCGAAATACGACGTTCTGAAAGTGAACCAATTTCTGCGATTGCCAATGCTAAATTATCTGCCGCCATTGCTACAGGTTCTGCATGGAAGTTACCACCAGAAATCACATCACCTTGTTCTGCAAAAACAAGTGGGTTATCAGATACAGCATTTGCTTCAATTTCTAAAACTTCAGCAGCCTGACGGATTTGAGTTAGACATGCACCCATCACCTGTGGTTGGCAACGTAAAGAATACGGATCTTGAACTTTGCTACAGTCTTCGTGTGAATGTGCAATTTCACTCGAATCCGTCAATAAGTCACGATAAGCCGCCGCAACATCAATTTGACCACGTTGACCACGTACTTCATGAATACGTGCATCGAACGGTGAGCGTGAACCCAGCATTGCTTCAACACTTAAGCCACCACAAACTGTCGCAGCAGCAAATAAATCTTCAGCTTCAAACAAACCACGTAAAGCATAAGCAGTCGAAACTTGGGTACCATTTAAAAGTGCCAAGCCTTCTTTTGCTGCTAAAGAAATTGGCTCTAAACCTGCAATTTTTAAAGCTTCAACTGCTGGCAACCATTCACCTTTATAACGTGCTTTACTTTCACCAAGTAAAATCAAAGACATATGTGCAAGTGGTGCCAAGTCACCTGAAGCGCCGACTGAACCTTTAAGAGGAATGTGCGGATAAACTTCAGCATTAATTAAAGCCAACAAAGCATCAATGACTTTACGGCGAATACCTGAGAAGCCACGTGCCAAGCTATTTGCTTTCAATAGAACAATTAAACGAACCATTGCATCATCAAGTGCTTCACCTACACCTGCTGCATGCGAAAGAACTAACGAACGCTGTAATTTTTCTAAATCTTCAGGAGCAATCTTGGTTGAAGCAAGTAAACCAAAACCTGTGTTAATGCCGTAAGCTGTACGCCCTTCATTTACAATCTGTTCTACACAAGCCACGCTTGCGTTGATTGCAGCTGATGCACTTTCATCTAACTTAACTTTAATCGGGTTGAGGTAAGCTTGACGTAAATCAGCTAAGGTTAATTTTCCCGGTTGGATCAGTAATTCCATGTTGGCTTCCTAATTTTTTGCACTATATTCTGCTGAGACAGTGCTTTTCACAATTGCAAAAAGCACCGCCAGTTCTTCCATGTATTTTTATTGCGTGATCATTGGCAAGTTTAAGCCTTGCTCTTTCGCACAGTTAATCGCAATTTCATAACCAGCATCGGCATGACGCATAACACCTGTTGCAGGGTCGTTGGTCAGTACACGAGCAATACGTGCAGCAGCTTCATCTGTACCGTCACACACAATCACAACGCCTGAGTGTTGAGAGAAGCCCATACCTACACCGCCACCATGGTGTAGAGAAACCCAAGTTGCGCCGCCTGCTGTATTTAACAATGCATTTAATAAAGGCCAGTCTGATACTGCATCTGATCCATCTTGCATTGCTTCAGTTTCACGGTTTGGACTCGCAACTGAACCTGAGTCTAAGTGGTCACGACCAATCACAACTGGAGCTGATAATTCACCGCTACGAACCATTTCGTTAAATGCCAAACCAAGTTTTGCACGTAAGCCTAGACCAACCCAGCAAATACGCGCTGGTAAGCCTTGGAAGCTAATGCGTTCACGAGCCATGTCTAACCAGTGATGTAAATGTTCATCATCAGGAATTAACTCTTTAACTTTGGCATCTGTTTTATAAATGTCTTCTGGGTCACCAGAAAGCGCTGCCCAACGGAATGGACCAATGCCACGGCAGAACAATGGACGGATATATGCAGGTACGAAGCCAGGGAAATCAAAAGCATTTTCTACGCCTTCTTCTTTCGCCATTTGACGGATGTTATTACCGTAGTCAAATGTTGGAACACCCATTTTTTGGAAATCGAGCATCGCTTGTACGTGTTTCGCCATCGACTGTTTTGCAGCTTTTACAACAGCTTCTGGTTCAGTTTTGGCACGTTCACGGTATTCATCCCAAGTCCAGCCTACTGGTAGGTAGCCATTGAGTGGATCGTGTGCACTTGTTTGGTCGGTTACCATGTCAGGACGTACACCACGGCGAACAAGCTCAGGTAAAATTTCTGCAGCATTGCCATGAAGTGCAATTGAAATAACCTTGCCTTCTTTGGTGTAACGATCAATACGCGCTAAAGCATCGTCTAAATCAGTTGCTTGTTCATCTACATAACGCGTACGTAAACGGAAATCGATACTTGCTTGCTGACATTCGATGTTTAAAGAACAAGCCCCTGCAAGTGTTGCAGCTAAAGGCTGAGCGCCACCCATACCACCTAAACCAGCAGTAAGAACCCAACGACCGTTTAAATCACCATTGTAATGTTGGCGGCCAGCTTCAACGAAAGTTTCATAAGTACCTTGCACAATGCCTTGGCTACCGATGTAGATCCAAGAACCCGCTGTCATTTGACCGTACATTGCGAGTGCTTTTGCATCTAATTCGTTAAAGTGTTCCCAGTTTGCCCAGTGCGGTACAAGGTTTGAGTTTGCAATTAAAACGCGTGGTGCATCTTTATGAGTTTTAAATACACCAACTGGCTTGCCTGATTGAACTAATAAAGTTTCGTCAGTTTCAAGATTTTTTAAAGTATCTACAATTTTGTCGAAACATTCCCAGTTTCGTGCTGCACGGCCAATACCACCGTATACAACCAACTCTTTCGGGTTTTCTGCAACGTCCGGATCAAGGTTATTCATCAACATACGTAATGGGGCTTCAGTTAACCAACTCTTAGCCGTTAATTCAGTGCCACGTGGTGCACGAATTTCTACATCACGAAATTTTGTTGTCGTTGTTGTCACAGGCGGACTCCTTCCTTTGAGCTTACATCAGCAGAACATCACTTGTTTCTGCATTTGTATAGTAATGTATTAACTTGTATACACATCCATATACTACACAAATATTTTACGGCGTGAAGAGGGTTCCTCATATTTTTTTAAAAAAATTAAATAAGCATATGAATTAAATTAATTTATTTTTATATTAGACATAAAAAAAGCACATATCTTTTAAATCGACATGTGCTTTTTAAGTAATAAATAATGTCTTTTTATCGTTGAATTAACTCAATGACATAGCAGCTTTTGATTTGTTTTTTGGGAAAACTGATCGACGTCACGCCAGCATTTTTCTCAATTTTTAGCGTCTCGTGAGCAGCAATCCGAACGAAATGTTCATCAACATTTACTTCCGTTTCAGAACCACTATTAAAAATGAAAATCAGATCTGCCGAGCTAATAAATGCCTGCTCCACCGCACCATCCAACCACTGAAAACGGGCATGAAACTTTGCAGGATCATAAATTAAATTTAAATCCCGAATTGCCCCATCGACCAGTTCACTTTGAACCTGACTCTCACCATGAAAAGCAAAAATATCGCCTTGGTTCAGCGTTTTGGCAGGAAGATCATCGACATGCAGCACCATACCCTTCCCATCAAGAACGCTAATAATGCGTTGCTTATTAGGAAATAACGAAAATGGCCCAGAAGTGGTCACATCAGCCATCGAAATGCGCCAATCGAAATCAGCTTCACCTTGGCTCCGAGCAATTTCTAAAGTAAAGCCAGCACCATTTTTCCAAAGCATTTTTGTATATTGATCGGCCCTGATCAATTCAATCATGGGTTAAATTTCCCTTCGAGATAATAGCGGCTGCCCGGATAAATCAGACGTGCGCTTGAAATCAACTGTTTGTTTGACCATGTACGACGACGGATCAGTAAGCATGGCTCAGCTTTAGTGATCTTTAACCATTTACACTCTTGCGGAGATGCTAAAACTGCCTCAACAATGTGCTCACCTTCTGAGACAGGTGCTTTTGCCATGAGGTAAGCATTTGGGGTAATGGTTTTAAAATCTTGTTGTAGGTAATCTGGAATCAGTGCTGCATCGACTAAACGATCTTCGACTTGAACAGGTACATCATTTTCATAATGCACAATAATCGAGTGAAATAATCTTTGCCCTTCGCGAGTCTGCATTAACACGCTTTGCTCTGCATTTGCATAAATTTGTTCTAAGACTAAAACTTCAGCGTGGTGCTTATGGTTTCGTGCAATAATCTCATCGGCAATATTATTAATTTGAAAAAGTGCAGTTCGGCCTTGCCCTTCAGCTACGAACGAACCAACGCCTTGAATTCGAACAAGTAGACCCTCCGTCGTTAACTCACGAAGCGCACGGTTTACCGTCATACGGCTACAACCGAGTTGATTAACCAGTTCACTTTCCGAAGGAATTTTTTTATTTACAGCCCACGAGCCTTCATAAATCTTTTGTGAAATCAGCTGTTTTACGCGTTGGTATAAAGGAACTGGACTATCAGCTTCAATCGAAAGCTCAGCATGTTCTTGTTTTGATGTTCTGGGCATAACAAATACTCAAAAAGGCGGCAGGCAAAAAGGTATTTTAGTTGACATGCTATGTATATACAACCACATACAACATGTTAATTTATGAATTAAATAGATTTTAAAAAGTTTAAAAAATAAACATAGCTCGATAAGAGCTAATTTAAAGTTTTATGTAGAGAAATTCAAATATATAAAGGCTTTATCAACATTTATTTAATAATTATTTCTGCTATGCCTGTGCTCCATTCAAGGATGTGAAAAGTATCATCTTTTCTGGTTTACGAAATGCTGCTTAAAATTTTTATTTAAAATAACTGATCGATAGTATTCTTCTGCCACACAGTATATTAATAAAGCTGGAAGCACATCGAATGCGTAATTATAAAATAGATATTCTTCGAGGAATGTCTATCCTTTTGGTTCTTTTACACCATTTTAATATTCCTTATAAACTTAAAGATACATGGTTAGGTTTTGATTTCTTAGGTGAAGCATTTAGCACAGTCATCGCAAGAAACGGAAATTATGGCGTCACTATGTTTTTTGTGATTTCGGGTTTTTTAATTACCCATCACACTTTAAAAAGAGACAAACAATTCTCCGCAATTAACCTCAAACATTTTTATATCCGACGAGCAGCACGTATTTTACCGTGTCTGTTATTACTCATTTTAGGTGTAAGCATACTCGGTTCGTTTGACTTAAAACCCTTTATGAACCAAGCTCCGAATGGTATTGAGGTTTCCTATCCTTTAACCATATTTGCAGCTTTAACCTTCTGGATGAACATCCTGATTATTAAATTCGGTTGGGTAAACTATGCTTTGGGCGTGTTGTGGTCGCTCTCTGTAGAAGAAGTTTTTTACTTTGTTTTTCCATTATTGTGCCTGCTTACCCGCAGTAATAAGGTCTTTATTGCTGTACTGATTGGAGTAATTTTATACGGGCCTTATTTTAGATCTCTACATTTTGGGGAAGAAAGTGGCGCCTATTTATATCATTATTTTTCGAGTTTTGATGGTATAGCAATTGGCTGTTTAACTGCCATTTTCTCTCATAAATACCAGCCAAATTGGGCCTATAAAAAACCTCTTTCGTGGTTGATTATTTTGAGCATGGTCGCTCTATATTTATATGCGCCAATTAAAGAAGTCAGTACTTGGGCTATCAGCCTATTTGCTCTTGCCACAGGCTTACTGATTTTATGTTTTCAACATCCTTCCGAAACGCAAGCGCATAACCTATTTACCAAAGTTATGGTTTGGTTGGGGCAAAGAAGTTATGAAACTTATTTGTTTCATCTGGTTGTGCTGGGTCTTATGAAAGTTGCTTTTGTCCCGGCTCAAACCGACTCTAGCATCAAAATTATGCTTTTAATTGGATATTTGATTCTAACTTTTATTATTAGCGCAGCGATTGAAAAATATTATTCCACACCGCTTAACAGCTACATTCGAAAAATTTTCATTAAAGACAAATCATAAAAAAAGCCCCTTTAAAATAGGGGCTTTTTTAATTAAGCGATCAACATGGTTTCATCTTCTTGTTTAAAAGGATTAGACCAGTTCTGCCAAGCTTGTGGTCCTAAAGCCATTTCCTCATCACTTAATAAACAACGGTCTAAGCGTTCTATTAAAGCTTGCTCATCCATTTGCATACCAATTAAAACCAGCTCCTGACGTGCATCACCTGTTTGAGCATCCCAAACCTTTTTAATTTGTTCGATGCTGTCTAAGTCACTTGGCCAGTCTTCTTCTGCAACGGCGGCCCACCAATAACCTGCTAATCCGTGCCGTGCCATCGCACCTGCTTGTGACCATGAGTAAGCCAATGTCGGTTCAGCAGCCAACCAGAAAAAGCCTTTAGAACGTACGACACCTGGCCATTCAGCCTGTACCAAATCATAAAATCGTTCTGGATGGAAAGGTCGACGGGCACGGTAAACAAAGCTACTGATTCCATACTCTTCAGTCTCTGGCGTATGCTCTCCACGTAATTCTTTTAACCATCCCGGTGCTTGTGCGGCTTCATCAAAATCGAAGAGCTGTGTATTTAAAATTTTATCTAAAGCGATCTTCCCAAATTGAGCAATTTCAATTCGAGCACGCGGGTTTAGAGTTTTTAAAATCGCGATGAGTTGGTCTTGCTGAGCCTGATCAATCAAGTCAATTTTATTGAGCACAATCACATCACAAAACTCAATCTGATCAATAAGAAGGTCAACCACAGTTCGCTCATCTTGTTCGCCTAGCGACTCACCACGTTGTTGCAGGGAGTCGATTGAACCGTAATCTTTAAGAAAGTTAAAAGCATCGACTACCGTAACCATGGTGTCGAGTCGAGCAAACTCATTGAGTGAGTTTCCGTCTTCATCTTCAAAGGTAAAGGTTTCTGCAACAGGCAGCGGTTCAGAAATGCCAGTTGACTCAATCACCAATTGGTCAAAGCGTCCTTCATCAGCTAACCGTTTAACCTCAACCAGTAAATCTTCTCGTAGCGTGCAACAGATACAGCCATTACTCATTTCAACCAGCTTTTCATCTGTTCTTGAAAGCTCCGCCCCACCTTCGCGTACTAATGCCGCATCAATATTCACCTCAGACATATCATTAACAATCACGGCAATACGGCGGCCTTCGCGATTATTTAAAATATGGTTGAGTAATGTGGTCTTTCCTGCACCCAAAAAGCCAGATAAAACAGTGACAGGAAGCTTGGCAAATGAGTTGGCGATTGCAGTGCGCATGGCTTGATCTCTTTGAATAATATTTAAACTGATCATGGCTGGCCATTTAAATATGGCCAGATCAGAGGCGTAATCTATTTCTAAACCACAATAATGTTATGTTATAACATAACTATTGATCAAGTTTTTATTCCAGTTTTATTTAAGCCAATTCATTTAGTCTTTGAAAAAATTGCTTTTATAGTTACTGACAAATCGAGGTTTTATAGTGATGGTCAGGTCCCCATGAACGGAATCCTTGGCTATCAATATGGATTTGTCCTGAAGCATAAACACCCAGACCCATGTTAAGTACTTGGCCCTTGGTTTCCCAGAACTGACAAAGTTTAATTTTGGTTTGTTGAATATTAAACTGGTCTAAATCGGTAGGCTGTTCTGGTCCAATTCGAAAATCAAGCGCTGCATTAAAGACATGTCGAGAAGCATCTGCACCACCCGCACAACGGTTTAAAGATAAAGCTCGATAGGCCGATGTTACTTCAAAATCGTTAATTACCCCATCGTCAACTAATGCTTTTAAAATGCTAAGCGTCGGAACGATGTTGGACCAAATCTCTCTTGGTGGCACCGCATACGGTTCAACTCCACATTTTTGCCAATCGCGAGCCGAGCGTAATAACTCATGGTCTGGAACTAAATTGGCAAGCCCTTTTTGCTTAAGAAATTGCTTATAAGCTTGTACAGACTGTCCGTGATCTGCGGTTGCAATCCAAGCCACATAATCTTCGGGTTGCTGCTTTATTCTCACCACTGTTTTTTTAGGCTGCGGCAAAGTGTGGGTGTGTAGAGGAGTTGTTGGCTTGGGTGTTTGAGTACTACACGCTGTAAGAGATAATAAAATTAAACCTAAATAACGTTTCATAAATATGCTCTATCTTCGCCAAAAATGGGAAGATTGCTCATCATTAAATTGAACAAATGTTATATTATAACAATAATAAAGTCCTTTAATTTCTGTTGTTAAATTTTAAAAATAAAAAAGGACGTATGAGATACGTCCTTTTGGTAAATACAACTTACGCTGTTATTAAATATCGGCTTCTACAGCAGTTAAAGACTGCTCAGCTTTTAGTTTTCGGCGTTTAAATTGATAAGCCACCATCAAACATAAGATCCAGCCAGGAATCATCATGACCGCAACACGCATATCTGGTGTTAAAGACATCACGATTAAAATGCCCAACATAAATACGATGCATAAATAGTTGCTAAATGGGTACATGAAGCTTGGGAACTTCGTTGTTTGCCCTTGGCGTTGCATATATTTGCGGAATTTTAAATGCGTCCATGAAATTACAACCCAGTTAATCACAATGGCTGCAACCACAAGCATCATGAGTAAACCAAATGCTTTTTCAGGGAAAATATAATTTAACAGTACACATAAAATAGTCACAGCAGCAGAAAGGATCACTGCATTGGTTGGAATGCCGCGTTTATTAATGTGTGCAAATACTTTTGGTGCATTTCCTTGTTGCGCAAGGCCCAATAGCATACGGCTACTGCAATAACTTGTACCGTTATAAACTGAAACAGCAGCAGTCAAAATCACAAAGTTTAATAACGTTGCAATCCCTTGGCTATCTAAAGAAGCAAATACCATCACAAATGGGCTTCCGCCTTGTGCCATTTGATTCCATGGGAATAGCGAGAATAAAACAAAAAGTGTCGCAATATAGAAAATCAAAATACGGTAAATAATTTGATTCACAGCTTTAGGTAAAGTTTTATCAGGGTCACGTGCTTCAGCCGCAGTAATACCGAAAAGTTCGATACCACCGAAAGCAAAAATAATGACAGCCATTGCCATGACTAAACCTTCAACACCAAATGGGAAGAAACCACCAAGTGCCCAAAGGTTCGAAATGCTTGCTTGTGGACCTGCCGTGCCTGTTGCAAGTAAATATGAACCAAAACCAATCATTGCAAGAATCGCCAAGATTTTGACAATAGAAAACCAAAATTCCATTTCGCCAAAAAACTTAACATGTAGCAAATTAATGCCATTAATTAAGACAAAGAAGGTTAAAGCAGATGCCCACGTTGGGATTTGCGGCCACCAATATTGAATATAAAGACCAATTGCGCTTAGTTCTGCCATACAGACGAGCACATTGAGTACCCAATAGTTCCATCCTGACATGAACCCTGCAAATGGTCCCCAATATTTGTAGGCAAAATGACTAAAAGACCCACTGACTGGCTCTTCAACCACCATTTCGCCAAGCTGACGCATCATTAAAAAAGCAATAAATCCTGCAATGGCATAACCGAGGATGACCGATGGACCTGCTAATTTAATCGATTGTGATATACCAAGAAAAAGCCCTGTGCCAATCGCCCCACCCAATGCAATAAGCTGGATGTGCCGATTACTCAAACCATGTTTCAGGTTTCCTTGCTCTTGTGCTGACATATGATTATTCTCATCCGTGTCACGTAATTTTTTTCCAATAAATTACGTATATCATAAATTGATCAAACTTTCATAGATATTCATGAAAAAATAATTGCGTGACTTTTCTCATGACCGCGAATGAAAACAGAAAATACAAGAAATGACAATTATTATGAAATGTGTAATTAAATTATGTATTGCGTAATTTGATGAATTCAGTATTATAGAGACATGAAGCAATTGGTTGTGCTCGGTCTATATCAAACTCATAAGACAAATGATCTAAGCAAAGGTTAAAAACTTATTGAGTAGCTCAGTCCTAGACCGAACTTTTATTTGTATAAGACCCGAGAAAAGGAAAGGACGCGAAAATGGAACAAAAACTAAACTCTTTTATTGAAGTTTCACCCCAATCAGATTTCACTATTCATAATTTGCCTTATGGTATTTTTAGCAAAACAGCTGATGGCGAGCGTCAGGTCGGTGTAGCTATTGGTGATTGGGTGATTGATCTCGCTGCTCTTGAAAAGCACGGTCTTTTAAAACTCTCAGAACAAGACACATACTTTAATCAACCGACACTGAATAAATTTATCGAGTCTGGCAAAGCCAACTGGTCAAAAGTTCGTAAGACACTACAGTCTCTTCTTTCAGTTGAAAATTTAACACTTCAAGAAAATGAAGCATTACGCCAAGAAGTTTTAGTTAAGCAAGACAGCGTTACTTTGCATTTACCTCTTCAGGTGCCTGGTTATACCGATTTCTATTCTTCTAAAGAACATGCGACCAATGTAGGTTGTATGTTCCGCGATCCAAAAAATGCTTTACTGCCAAACTGGACTGAATTGCCTGTTGGTTATAACGGTCGTGCTAGCTCTGTTGTAGTCAGTGGCACTCAAGTCGTGCGTCCATCTGGACAAATTAAACTTCCAAATGAAGAGCGCCCAGTTTTTTCTGCATCGCGTAAACTCGATTTTGAACTTGAAACAGCATTTGTTATTGGCAAACCAACGGCGCTTGGTCAACCGATCTCGATTGAAAATGCGTGGGACCATATTTTTGGAATGGTATTACTCAATGACTGGTCAGCACGTGATATCCAGCAATGGGAATATGTGCCTCTAGGTCCATTCAATTCAAAATCATTTGCTAGTGCCATCTCACCTTGGGTGGTAACACTTGAAGCACTTGAGCCATTTAAAGTTGAAGGTCCAAAACAAGAGCCTAAACCTTTAGCTTATTTACAAGAAAATATCGCCAACAGTTACGACATTAATTTGAGTGTTGAAATTCAAAGTCCGAAATCGGCGCAAAGCGACGTAATCTGCAAAACCAATTTTAAATATATGTATTGGTCTATGTCTCAACAGCTTACTCACCACACCATTGGCGGCTGTAACGTTCAGGTTGGTGATTTAATGGGTTCAGGTACGATTTCAGGTTCTACACCTGACTCTTATGGCAGCTTGCTTGAGCTTACATGGAACACCACTAAACCTCTGACACTTTCTAACGGCGAAACTCGTGGTTTCTTGCAAGATGGCGATACGCTCATCATGAAAGGCCACTGTGAGAAAAATGGTATTCGCATTGGCTTTGGTGAAGTTCGAAATACGGTTCTTCCTGCATTAACGTTCGACTTTGCAGAAACTTCGGAGCCAGACTATGAAGCTGTATAGTTACTTTCGTAGCTCTGCAGCCTACAGAGTACGAATTGGTCTAAACATTAAAGGTTTAGCTTATGAGACTGTTCCAGTTCATCTGGTAAAAAATGAACAGCAAAGCGAAGATTATTTAAAGTTAAACCGTAGTGCTCTGGTTCCGACATTAATTGACGGCGATTTAACCTTGTCTCAATCGTTAAGTATTTTGGAATATCTGGATGAGCAATATCCAGAAACCAAACTACTTCCAAGCGATGTGCAAGAGAGAGCCAAAATTCGTGCTTTTTCCCAAGCAATCGCTTGCGATATTCACCCGTTAAACAACTTACGCGTACTGAAATATTTAAAAAATGACTTAAATGTTTCGGACGAACAAAAAAATTATTGGTATCAGCACTGGATTATTGAAGGCTTTCAAAATCTCGAACAGTTACTTCAAGATTCAAATGGACAATTTTGCTTTGGACACGAAGCAACAATTGCAGATTGCTGTCTGATTCCACAGGTTTACAACGCGAAACGCTTCAAGATTGATTTATCTGCGTTTCCAAAAATTGAATCGATTTATCACCATTGTTTGTCTATCCCAGCCTTCTATAACGCGGCGCCAGAACAACAACCAGATTGGGAATAGTAAAAAGGAGTTTTAATATGACATTTGCCATTAAAAAAATACATCACGTTGCATATCGTTGTAAGGATGCGAAAGAAACTGTTGAGTGGTATAAAAAAATGCTCAACATGGACTTCATTTTAGCTTTTGCTGAGGACCATGTGCCTTCAACTAAAGCCTTTGACCCTTACATGCATTTATTCTTAGATGCAGGTCAAGGCAACGTTTTGGCTTTCTTTGAATTACCAACTCAACCAGACATGGGCCGAGACGAAAATACCCCACAATGGGTACAACACATTGCTTTTGAAGTTGAAGACTTAAATGCTCTAATGGCTGCGAAGCAACATTTAGAAGAAAATGGCGTGAAAGTTTTGGGCGTAACCAACCATGGCATTTTCCACTCAATTTATTTCTTCGATCCAAATGGCCATCGTTTAGAACTGACTTATAACGATGCGCATGCTGAAGAAAAAATTGCAAAAATTACAGAAGAAATGAAAGCTGAAATGCTAGAGGAATGGAGCAAAACCAAACGTGCTCCGCACCACACTCATTTCTTACATGAAGCAGAATTAGGAACCTAATTTAAAAAGAGCAAACTAAAAAGTCGGCATTGATTAGAATTGTTTGAATGAACGGTTCTGTATCAATGCCGATTTATATTATTTAAAACTGCTAAATTTCTAGAAAATCGCGCTATAAATAAGAGTGTCAGGATTTTAGAAAATTGTTGATTATTAAACATGCCAATTTCGCTAATAGAAAAAGGTGATTTCTATTTCGCACTAGGCTCAGGCATGATGTAAATCGCAGCAATTTCAATTTATATTTTGATCGTCACTGTTTAACAGCTGAAGTAACTTTATTAAGGGTATTTAAATGATTGAAGAAAAAGTATCTGGGGGGGTTCAATCACTTGAAGTCGGTTTATCTGTACTAAACGCCCTTTTAGAGCACAATCAACCTATTATTCTCAAAGATCTATCGAGCAAGCTAGAAATGCATCCTGCCAAGGTGCACCGCTATCTGGTCAGCCTTATTCGCATGGAATATGCAAAACAACTTGATGATGGGCAATATGCCCTAGGTGATCAGGCATGGCGCTTAGGTCTCAACTGTGTTCAGCATAGCGACACACTACAGCTGGTACAGCATTTAATTTACGACCTACAAAACAAAATTGGTTGCGGTATACAAATTAGTAAATGGTCACCGAAAGGTCCTGTAGTTGTTCAATCAATTGAATCAAACCACCCTATTTCGATTGTCACTAAAGTCGGCTCAATTATGCCTTTAGTCAATTCTGCTGCGGGACGTTTATTTGCTTCTTATCTTCCAGAGCATTTTGTTCGCCCCTTAATGGAAACAGAATGGCAAAAACATCAAGAGCTTGGTCTGCACATCGCACCACAAAACTGGGAAGCGTTTACAGAGCTTAAAGAAACCATTCGCCAGCAAGAAATGTCGGCAGCAAAAGGTGACTTACTGACAGGAATTAATGCGGTGGGTTTACCTGTGTTTAACTCAAATCAGAGCATTGAATTTTGTATTGTTGCACTGGATAGCGAAATGTTTTTACCAGTCGACCCTCACAGTAAAACGATTGAAATCTTGAAAAATGAAGTGAAGCTCATCAATCAATATATTAAAAGCCGCTAATCAACAGCAATAAAAAAACCAAGAGATCAAACTCTTGGTTTTTTCATATCAGGAATAAAGCTCAGCTTATTTAGCTTCTAGAACACCACGGCGAATTTGGTCACGTTCAATCGACTCAAATAACGCCTTGAAGTTACCTTCACCAAAACCGTCATCATCTTTACGTTGAATAAATTCAAAGAAGACTGGACCAATCATGTTTTCAGAGAAAATTTGCAATAACAGTTTCTTCTGACCATCTTTAGTGTTGCCATCTAACAAAATACCACGCTGTTTTAACTCTTCAGTCGGCTCACCATGCTCAGGTAAACGTTCTGGTAGCATTTCATAATAGGTATTTGGCGGCGGTGTCATAAATTTCAGACCAAGGCCTTTTAACTTATCCCAAGTCGAAATTAAGTCATCACAAATAAACGCGATATGTTGAATACCTTCGCCATTAAAGTCAGACAGGAACTCTGCAATTTGGCCGTTTCCTTTGTCTGAGTCTTCGTTTAATGGAATACGGATCTTGCCGTCTGGTGCTGTTAATGCTTTAGACGTTAAGCCCGTATATTCGCCCTTAATATCAAAGTAGCGAATTTCTTGGAAGTTAAAGATTTTTTCATAGAAGTTTGCCCAATACTCCATACGGCCTTTGTAGACATTATGAGTTAAATGGTCAATTTCATTTAAGCCTGCACCTACTGGGTGTCTTTGAGCATCATCAAAGAAAGTAAAGTCGTTTTCATAAATATCGCGGTCAACTAAAAAGATCGGCATGCCACCAATTCCTTTAATTGCCGGAATGTTAAGCTCCATTGGCCCAACTTTTGAATACATTGGTTCAGCGCCAAGCTCTACTGCTTTTTGGAAAGCTTTTGCTGCATCACGTGTTTTGAAACCCATCGCACAAGCAGATGGACCATGTTCATTAAAGAAGAATGAAGCATAAGATTCTGGCTGATAATTCAGGATAATATTGATATTTCCTTGACGCCATAAGTACGCTTCTTTCGATTTATGCTTGGCTACTTTTGAAAAGCCGATTGTTTCAAAAATTGGATCTAATTCATTTTCTTTTGAAACAAACTCAATAAATGCAAAACCGCATAATTCTAATGGGTTCTCTAAAATATCCATCTAGTTTCCCTCTGGTGATTACCTGTTCCGTTTATCTCTATTGCTGATGAACTCAGCTCCTTTCTCTATAGAATACGTAATCATTGGGTGAGTATTTGAACCGTCAAAATGCCTTAACCCAACGCATCCTATGAGAAAAAAACGAATCATTAAAACGAAGATATGATGAGCGTGGAGCCTTTGATGATTAATTTCCGTTCCATGTGGTGTTTGTTTTCCATACACACTGTCCTTTGTTATCTAAAAGTACGATTGAGATTTTTCAATAAACCCTTAAAAATCGTCTTTTCCTAAAAATCATTTATAGATTTATGGAGACCAACATCCTTGTTGGATCTCCATTGGCCATTTACCTTGAATTAGATGCTACTAAAAACAATTAAATTATGCAATACATAACTTAATTATGAATTGCATAATTTTAGTAATATTAAATGAAGTAATTTTAAAATTAATGGTCAGTTTTCAAATTTTGTTTATGATTTCTACAATAAGCCCTACCATCCATTTGATTTAGGAAAACTTATGATCTTAGTCAGCGCCTGTTTAACTGGTGAACCTGTTCGATATGATGGTAAATCTTGTCCAAATACTTTACTGAAGCAACTATTACTTAATAAAAAAGCCCAATCATTATGCCCAGAGTTATTAGGCGGTTTTACTACTCCTCGCTTACCCGCAGAAATTGTGGGCGGAATAGGTCAAGATGTACTTGATGGCAAAGCAAAAATTACCGATTCATCTGGTTTAGATGTAACAGCGTTATATTTAAAAGGTGCACACCGGACTTTAGAAATTGCACAGCAAATAAAAGCAAGCTGTGTAGTCTTAAAAGAAAATAGCCCTTCTTGTGGTAGTCAAAAAATTTATAATGGGACTTTTCAAGGAGAAAAAATTGTGGGAACTGGGATTACCACAGCACTATTGCAGCGCCATGGTTTTAAGGTAATTTCTGAAAATGAGATTGAAGATTGGTTAGCTATCAATTCTCTTTAATGGTTGTCTGCTCAATCAAAACCCTCTTAATTGCTTTCTAAAATGAAAACAAAAGGCACTCAATACACAAGCTACTAAATAACTCAGAGCGGCCATCCACCAAAAACCATAAATTCCCATCGCAGAAATCGAGATATCCTGCCAATGCAACCCTTTATAGGCCACCCACCAACCACCACCCAATCCGCAACCCAGCACAACGACCAAGAAAATTAGCATAGGTAAAATCGACACATCCCAACAGCGTAACAAAGAGGTCAATAACGTCATTAAACCATCTAGAAAGTGAGACAGACAAACAATCAACAACAGTGATGCAGCCAAAATTTGTACGGCCAAATCGTCTGAATAGAACGTGACAATTAAATCCCGTTCCAACCATAAACACAGAGACAGACTGCCACTCACTGCCATAATTACCCATATACTTTGTCTGGCAATTTTATCTGCTTCTTCCATGTTGCCGCTGCCCATAGATCGTGACACCAAAATGCTATAAGCCGAGGCAATTGATGAAGGAAAAATAAACATGAAGCCGCCAGTACTCGCGACAATTTGATGGGCTGCTGACACCACACTCCCAAAAGGTAAAATCAGAATAGCAACCGAACAAAATGCAACGACGTCCATCAACGCCATGATTGCTGTCGGGATACCTATTTTTAAAATCATCCGCAGACTTTGTCGGCTATCCTCAACCGAACGTTCTGGATGTTCAATGAAGATGTATCCTTTCTCCAAGAAAAACAGGTAATAAACAGCCAACATAAACCAGCGTACAATGAGAGTGGCTAACAAAGCCCCTATCGCACCGAGTGGCGGAATTGAAAATGAAGCGACACCATAAATCAAAAGATAGGACAAAATAATTTTAAGAATGAAGAAAATGCTATCTGATAGTAAAACCTTATGCGCATTTTCAGTGACTTGGGACAAAGCTGTAAATAAACGCATTAGTAAATGCGCAGGTAAAATAAATACCAAAGCCCACATACAGTTTTTAGTAATTGAAACGACATGTTCAGATGCGCCGAACAATTTTGGTAAATCGCGGAACAAGTAAAGCAAGCCAATACTCACCAATGCTGAACATAACATCAGCCAAATGCCTTGAATAAAAATTTGACGAATATGGGGTATGTCATGGCAACCATAAGCTTCCGAGAGCTTGAGGATCACACCTTGCAGAATACCCATCCCAATGACATAAATCACTGTATATAAAGATAAGGTCACCGATAATGCGGCGACATGGTCATTACTAAAATGCCCTACATAAGCAATATCAATCAATCCACTTAAAACTAGAATTAAATTGCTTGAGAGCATGGGAATAAATAATTTAAAAATCTGGTTCATCTAGGAAATACCTTATTTTTCTTTGCGATTTATACTCATATTCACGTTATTTTTAGTGCATCAATCCAAAGCAAAAGACATACCAGTTCTAAATTCAGCTCCCGCAAAATATGCTTTAAATAAAAAGGCCAAACTATTCGTTTGGCCTTCTTTTGTAATGTATGTTGTTTATAAAGTTATTCTTGTTTGTGTTTACTTGCCCAATAAGTCGCAAGTGCAGGACCAGAAATATTGTGCCAAAGACTGAAAATCGCGCTTGGTACAGCTGTAATTGGAGATGCCGCAAAATGTACTGCTGCGAGCGCAACACCTAAACCTGAGTTTTGCATCCCTACTTCTACCGCAATTGCTTTACTGTCTGCATAAGGCAATTTAAAGAATCGCGCTGCGGTAAAACCTAATAAATATCCAAATCCATTATGTAATATCACTACCGCCAAAATAAGCAAACCCGACTGTAAAATAGCCGCTTTACTACCGCCAATAATGGCTGCCACAATCGCTACAATTGCAATCACTGAAACTAATGGCATGACCTGAATATAGGATTCGACTTGACGTTTAAGCCATGTTCTTAAAATCAGACCAACAACAATAGGAAGCAACACTACCTGCAAAATCGAAATAAACATCGAAGCTGCATCGATCTTTAACCATTGGCTAGCAAGTAAATAAAAAATCGCTGGCGTTAATACTGGTGCTAAAAGCGTTGATACTGATGTACAAGCCACCGATAAAGCCACATTGCCTTTGGCCATGTAGGTAATCACGTTGGAAGCCGTTCCACCGGGACAGCACCCCACTAAAATCACACCTACAGCGATTTCAGGCGGTAAGTTAAATAATTTACATAGAACATATGCTAAACCGGGCATCACCACAAACTGGGCAACTACCCCAATCAACACAGCTTTAGGACTTTGCAATACACCTTTGAAGTCGTCTACCGTCATGGTCATTCCCATGCCGAGCATAATAATGCCCAAAATCCATGGAATGTAAGCTTTAAGCCAAACAAAAAATTCAGGCTGCCATAGCGCTAGTGCTGCAAAAACAATAACCCATAGGGCAAAAGTTTTCTGAATAAATTGGGTAAAGCGCAGTAATGCAGACATACTTTCTATCCCTAAAAATTAAAATACTAGACCAATAGACTTAGCGCCCACTCAACAGATCAGTCGATTGAATACGGACTACTTCTTGTTGCTGCATGGTTTGCCAAGCGTGTTCTAACGAGCCATCCAGATCAATAGCTTTACAAGCATCTTCAATCACTAAAGTTTTAAAACCTTGTTTCACTGCATCTAAGGCAGTCCATGCCACACAAAAGTCCGTGGCAATTCCGACCACATAAACCGTATCAATACCGCGTTCTTTTAAGTAACCCGTTAAACCCGTCATTGTGGCATGGTCTGCTTCCATAAAAGCCGAGTAGCTATCAATATGAGCATGAAAACCTTTTCGAATAATCAGTTGAGCGGTCGGAATATTTAAACTCGGATGAAATTCGGCATCGTGAGTACCCTGTACACAATGCTTAGGCCAAAGCACTTGTGGCCCATAGTCGAGTTCAATGGTTTCAAATGGCTGCTTACCCGAATGGTTTTGTGCAAAAGATATATGATTATCGGGATGCCAATCTTGTGTCAAAACAACATTTTCAAAACAATCAGCAAGTTGGTTAATCGTTGGAATAATTGTATCGGCATCGGCAACTGCTAAATTTCCACCCGGTGTAAAACCATTTTGCACATCAACTACGATTAAAACCGCATTTTGTGGTTGTTTATTCATATTCATGTAATCTTCAATCCCAACCGGGAAAATTGCATTCTATCTTGCCATAAAAAAAGTACATATTAAGTAAAGTCCAGTCGAATCAGGCTCTATTGTTATATTTACTGGCCTCTCTCAGCTGACAATAATGAAAACATCCTATCTTTTCCTCAAGTTTACCTCGCGATTATCCGTTAGGCGTATTGTTCTTATGCGTCTGATCAGTCATAATTTGCATAATTGTCATTCAACAATCTGTTATTGTTAGAACTGGACAATCAAAATACTGCAACCATCCCACATTTTGTTTTTCTTACCTCAGATTCGGATGGATAAATAGGATATTTTTAAAAATGACTCAGCAAGCACAGACCATTCAAGGCTCAATCGTCGCAATCGTCACACCAATGTTGAAAGACGGCGGTGTAGATTGGAAGGGTCTTGAGAAGCTGGTTGAGTGGCACATAGAACAAGGTACAAACAGTATTGTAGCCGTCGGTACAACCGGCGAAGCCTCAACATTGAGCATGGAAGAGCACACACAGGTTATTAAAGAAATTATTCGTGTAGCCAATAAACGTATTCCAATTATTGCCGGTACTGGTGCAAACTCAACCCGTGAAGCAATCGAATTAACTAAAGCTGCGAAAGATCTTGGCGCGGATGCAGCTTTACTTGTGACGCCGTACTATAACAAGCCAACTCAAGAAGGCCTATTCCAACACTATAAAGCGATTGCTGAAGCCGTAGAACTCCCTCTTATTCTTTATAATGTACCGGGTCGTACTGGTGTAGATCTTGCAAACGACACAGCTGTACGTTTAGCAGAGATCCCTAATATTGTTGGTATTAAAGATGCAACAGGTGATGTACCTCGTGGTAAAGCATTAATCGAAGCTTTAAATGGCAAGATGGCTGTCTACTCAGGTGACGACGAAACTGCTTGGGAACTCATGCTTCTTGGCGCTGACGGTAATATTTCAGTTACTGCAAATGTTGCACCTAAAGCAATGAGTGAAGTATGCGCTGTTGCGATTGCTAAAGATGAACAACAAGCGAAGACGATTAACAATAAGATTGCAAATTTACACAATATTCTATTTTGCGAATCAAACCCAATTCCTGTGAAATGGGCACTACATGAGATGGGACTGATTGATACTGGTATTCGTTTACCACTCACTCCTCTCGCTGAGCAATATCGCGAACCTCTCCGCAATGCCTTAAAAGATGCGGGAATTATTTAATAAGAGCAATTTATGATGCAATTACGTCTTGGTTTAGTCCTTGCAGTTTCAGCCTTAAGTTTAGCTGGTTGTGGTCGCTTCGCAATTAATAATCACTCTTTAGATTATAAAAATGCCAAGCAACTTGCCCCGCTTGAGTATCCTGCCGATGCAACTGTACGACCAGCGACACCTTTGTATCCTGCACCAACTGTTGACCAGCTCGCTATCGAGCACGCGCCGAAGTTTGAAAACCAGCGCGGTAACCGTTTTGCATTGCCACGCCCTGAACAAACTCAAGGTAACAATGCAACAGCAGATGCATCTGCTCAAACGACAACTGCGCTTGGACGTCCTCAGCTTGTGACCGACGGTAATAAAAACCCATTATTAAAAGTTGATGGGAATACGACTGAGATCTGGCAATACACCAAAGCGACATTAAGTACTTTAAATTACAACATCATCGCTCAAGGCAGTAATCAGGCGACGATTAAAGTAAATGACAATACTTATGTGCTTAAACTTACTGGTGTAGGTTCAAGTCATACCCTTGCTCTATTTAATGTAGACAACACTTTTGCAAGCCCAGATGTGGCTGCTGAAGTGTTAAACCAGATTTACCAAAATTGGCCAGCCTAGTCGTTTACTAGGCATTTTTTTTAAAAGGTTCCCTCATGTTAAAACAAACCTTGCTCTATACTGGTAAAGCAAAATCTGTATATGAAACAGACAATGCCGACCATCTGATTTTAGTCTTTCGTGATGATGCCTCTGCGTTCAACGGCGAAAAAATCGAACAACTAGATCGTAAAGGCAAGGTGAACAACCTTTTTAACGCCTTCATCATGGAAAAACTTGCTGCTGCGGGTATTGAAACGCATTTTGAAAAATTGCTTTCTCCAACTGAAGTGCTTGTTAAAAAACTTCAAATGATTCCTGTTGAATGTGTAATTCGTAACTACGCAGCTGGTTCTCTATGCCGTCGCTTAGGTGTAGAAGAAGGTAAAGAGTTAACTCCTCCTACATTTGAATTGTTCTATAAAGATGACGGTCTAGGCGACCCAATGGTTAACGAATCTCAAGCGATTGCTTTAGGTTGGGCGACTGCTGAACAATTAGAACAAATGAAAGTGTTAACTTACCAAGTAAACGATGTATTAAAAGCATTATTTGCTGAAGGCAACATGATCTTGGTGGACTTCAAGCTTGAATTCGGTGTTTTCCATGACCGTATCGTGCTTGGTGATGAATTCTCTCCAGACGGCTGCCGTCTATGGGATAAAGACTCTAAGAAAAAACTCGACAAAGACCGTTTCCGTCAAGGTTTAGGCGGTGTTGTTGAAGCTTATGAAGAAGTTGCTGCTCGTTTAGGCGTAGATTTATCTGCTCTCTAATCGTTCAAACTTCATGAAAAACCGGGCTTTAGCCCGGTTTTTTTATATTTAATTACTTGAGATAGCAAAAAGTAGACAGATTTGTCTATTAAAGTAAATTAGCACTTGCACAAACTCAATTTAAAACACTAAAATCTAAAAAAACATTAAGCACTTCACAATAATTAAATTTCAAAACTAGGGTAAAGCTATGGAAATATCTAAGCTTGAAAAGAGATTAACGAATCATCCAATCCTTTTTGGTGAAAATCCTTTGGTCTTATTAACTAACTTTAGCAATTCCGCCTTAAAACAAGGCTGGAGTCAGGCAGAAGTCGAATCTGTTATTTCTAAAGCCTCCCAAGGTGACTATATGGCACTGATCCGTACGTTAAGGGCTTATACATTTCTTTAATCTTATTGCTGATGATCTGCTGCAACTTCACATTCAATTTATAAAAAGACACATAAAGCTGTTAGGAATCGACTGGATTTATCCCAAGCACTGCCTTATCAATAAATAAAAATAAGAAATATAAATTATTTATTCAGTGAGGAGTAAACCTGATGGATCATGAAATAGAGGAAAAAAAGGTCGAGAAAACCTTAAGCTGGCGTGAAAAAATGGCAGTTGAAGAACATGAGAAACTGTCACCCCGTTTGGTCTATGAAATTATCCGCCGTGATGGTGCCGAAGAGCTGGATCGTCCAACGGCTGCACTCATCTTTTCAGGAATTGCTGCGGGTCTAGTCATCAGTTTTTCATTTGTATTTAAAGCCATTATTGCTTCTTATCTCCCCGCTGATGCTGTTTGGACCGATTTAATCACCAATATCGGTTATACCATTGGGTTCCTGATCGCTATTTTGGGTCACATGCAACTCTTTACCGAGAATACCATCACCACTGTTGTGCCTTTATTCAAACCCTTTAACTTCGATAAATTACGAGCAGTGGGCCGTTTATGGGGCATTGTGATTCTCTGCAATATCATTGGGACAGCTTTGGCGAGTTTATTTTTCTTAACTACTCACCTGTTTACTCCAGATATTGACAAAGCACTGGATGAACTCGCTCATCATGTCGGTTCCTTTTCTGCAACCCAGAATATGCTCAAAGGTATTATGTCAGGGCTGTTAATTGCTGCCTTGGTCTGGATGTTACCCTCAGTTAGTAATAAGTTCCTGCTCATCTTTTTCATGACTTACCTGATAGGACTGGGTGATTTTACCCATGTAGTGGTGGGTTCTACAGAAATGTCCTATCTCGTCTGGCAAGGAGAGGCTTCCATTAATGACTATCTGTTTACTTTCCTCGTCCCCACCACTATTGGCAATATTATTGGCGGCACAGGTGTATTTACACTACTGATTTATGGTCAAGTGACTGAAGAACTAGAGCAGAAACATCAATAAACTATTGTTCCTGCTGCCATCTGCGTTGCTGTAAGCGCTCACCTTCAACCTCACGCTTGTTTCTTGCAGACTCATAGAGTTTGGTTCCCTTTAACTCAGGTGGCAAATAGTCTTGCAACACAAAGTGCTCAGGGTAATCGTGAGGATAGAGATAATTAATCCCATAGCCTTGCTGTTTCATCAGCTTGGTTGGTGCGTTTCTCAAATGCAAAGGCACAGGTAAATTTGCTGTTTTTTCAGCAAGTTCTAAGGCCTTATTAATCGCTAAATAAGTACTATTACTCTTTGCACTCGTTGCTAAATAAACCGCGGTTTGGCCCAAAATAATTCGAGCCTCAGGCATCCCCACCGCTTGTACAGAGCGGAAACACTCACCTGCAAGTAATAGCGCATTAGGGTTAGAGTTTCCGATGTCTTCTGAGGCTGCAATCAGCATACGTCTTGCAATAAAAACCGGATCTTCTCCGCCTTTGAGCATACGTGCCATCCAATACAGGGTTGCATCTGGATCACTACCACGAATTGATTTAATAAAGGCAGAAACGAGGTCGTAATGCTGTTCACCAGATTTGTCATAACGCGCAATATTTTGCTGAGCAACTTTCACCACCACCGCATTGGTAATCGTGTTTTCAATTTCTGGTTCAAAGGTACTTGCGATCAGATCAAGTAAATTCAGTGCTTTACGCGCATCACCTGCTGCAAACTGAATGAGAGCATCATATTCTTCAACATGAATGTAACGCTCTTTTAAGAATTTATCGGCTTGAAGTGCATTATTGAGGAGTGTCTGAATTGCCTCACTATCTAAACTATTTAAGGTATAGACCTGACAGCGAGATAAAAGCGCGCTATTCACCTCAAAAGATGGGTTTTCAGTCGTCGCGCCAATTAAGGTAATTTTGCCTTTTTCAACTGCACCCAATAATGCATCTTGCTGTGATTTATTAAAGCGGTGAATTTCGTCAATGAAAACTACAGGTGTCAGTAAATCACCACTTTCTGCAATCACTTCACGTAATTCTTTTACGCCCGTATTTAGCGCGGATAAGCTCACAAATGGGCGATCTATCGCTTGAGCCAAAAGCAAAGCAATTGTTGTTTTACCAACGCCTGGTGGCCCCCAAAAAATAATAGAAGGCAAATGCCCCTGATCAATCATTTGACGCAGTGGCGCATGTTCACCTAATAAATGATCTTGCCCAATAATTTCAGACAAGTCTCTCGGGCGCAGGCGTTCAGGAAGTGGAATATGGGTGTCTGACATCTCAAATTGCTTTATCGTCTTTTCACTATAGTCTATTGTGTCTCACAGAAATCTACAATTTGAATCTATGAGACACGTCCGTTATTTATAGGCTGGTTCGCATTAAGAGGGTTTCTTACTTAGCTTCAGTAAACGCGCATTTGAGCCATCTTCAATGACCCAAATCGAGCCATCTTGTGCTTCATGTAATCCACGAATACGTTTTTTCATATCTAATCTTTGCACTTCTTTCACGGGTTTATGCTCTAAATCCACCACAATAATTGCTTCTGAAGATAGCCCGCCAATTAACGCCTTATTTTTCCATGCAGGAAATTGTTGTCCCCGATAAATGATTAAGCTCGACGGAGAGATTACGGGAGTCCAGTCAATTTCTGGTGCTTTAAATTCTGGGCGAGTGTGATGGTCTGGAATAGGTTGGCCCGAATAATGGTCTCCATTTGAAACGATTGGATAACCATAATTTTCACCTTTTACGATGATATTAAGCTCATCACCACCTTTAGGTCCCATTTCAACCACCCAAAGCTGTCCTTGACGGTCAAAAGCCATACCTAACGGATTACGGTGTCCCAATGACCATATTTCAGCAGTAACCCCGCCTTGCTTATAAAAAGGGTTATCTACAACCGCTGAACCATCCTCATTTAAACGCAAGATTTTACCCAAGTTACTTTTCATGTTTTGAGCAGGGTCAAACTTTTGTCTCTCACCTGAACTGACCCACAGCTTACCGTCTGCGCCAAAAAGCATACGATGTCCATAATGGCCTTGTCCTGAAACTTTAGGTACTTGCTGCCAAATCTGCTTTATATCGGTAAGTTTTGGCTGATTGGGGTTAGATAAATCTAATTTCGCACGTGAAATCACTGCTCCAGATCCGCCTTGTCCTTTTGTAGCGTAGCTGAGATAAACCCAATGATTCTTAGCAAAGTCAGGATGCAAAATAACATCTCCTAAACCACCCTGTCCCCCATAGTTCACTGCTGGAACGCCTTGAACATCCAAGATTTGTTTATTTTTAGGGTTAAAAATTTTTAATTTACCTTGCCGTTCAGTGACTAATAAACGCTGATCAGGCAAGCTGGTCAAAGCCCAAGGTTCATTGAATTGAGCAAATATTTCAGTTTGATAAGGTTGTTTGGTTAAGGCGGTCTGCTCTGTTTTTGCAGACGTATTTTGTTCAAGATTTTTTGAATTTGTATTATTAGACCCACAAGCCATCAACAAAAAAAAGCTACTACATAATAAGGGGGTTGCTAATCGTCTCATCACTTTTATCTCCTTTTGTTTTTATTGTTATATAACGGAGATGAGCAAAAAATTTACGATAAAATGTTACTTTATAATACGTTGTAATTAAAAATGCCCATCACGAGCATATTAACGCACCCATCGTACGACATAATCTTCAAGATCATCTTCATGGACATTAACTTCAGAAAGACAACGTCCAGCAACTGACTTTTTCGCCTTAACAACGCTTTGTCTCGAACCTGTATTTAAATAATGCCAAGAAGGTAGATTTTTACCTTCATTCAAACGTCTATAAGCACAGCTCGATGGTAACCAATGAATTGTTTTTAAAGACTCTGGAGTTAATTGCAAACAGTCTGGCACTTGCTGCTGACGATTTGGATAATCGGTACAACGTCCTGTATCACAATCGAGTAACTTACAGGCCACTTTGGTATAAGCCACCTCATGGGTATCTTCATCTTCAAGCTTGACCAAACAGCACAAACCACATCCATCGCATAAAGCTTCCCACTCAATTTGAGTGAGTTGCTCTAATGGATAGTTTTTCCAGAAGAGTGGTCGAAGTGAGGTCTCGGTAGACATAATGTTTTAGCAGCTGATGAGATGAAACAGTGACTAAGTATAACATTGAAGTCGTCTGTACGAAAAAAGAAGCTGTATTCCTAGCATCACAAAATGATTGTTTAATATACATTTCAACCACATAAACGACACATTCGGTGCAAAAAACAAGCTATATAGTTAAACAACAATGAAAAAATAAGGAGAACAGCATATGTTCCGTTGGGCTATAATTTTTGCAGTGATTGCACTCATTGCCAGTCTATTAGGGTTTGGTGGTGTTGCAGGACTATCTAAAGACTTTGCCGTGATTTTATTAGTTGTGGCTGTAATTCTCGCTGTAATTGGGTTCATTTCCCGAGGCAGAACGTAACTTAATTATGATCACTTAAAAAGAAGGAACTGGTTTCCTTCTTTTTTTATTGCGTGAATATTTCTCTCTTTTGTCTTGATGTAGATTCTTACACAGTTATTTATATTACTTTTATCTTTTTATGCTTTAATCAAGCGTGTTTAAATCTCTTTAAATTTCAGGATTAAGGTTATGAGTACAGCAATTAAAACCCGTGAAATTCAATATACTGCACCAGATGGCAGCCATTTAATTGGTTACTTTGCGGCTCCAGATAGTGAAACACCTGTTGCGGGTGTAATTGTTGGTCCTGAGTGGTGGGGTCGTAACGAATATACGGAACAACGTGCACGTGAGCTTGCTGAACATGGCTATGCTGCGCTTGCAATTGATATGTATGGCGATAAAAAAGTAACTTCGACTGCCGCTCAAGCCTATGAATGGATGATGCAGACATTTGAAAATTTAGATACGGTTACCGATCGTACCAATGCAGCGCTTCAAACTCTAGCGGCCCAACCAGAAGTAAATAGTGAAAAACTTGCTGCAATTGGCTTCTGCTATGGTGGCAAAGTTGTATTAGACCTTGCTCGCTCAGGTGCACCACTTAAATCAATTATAACTTTCCATGCTACATTAGCTCCGAAAGCACCTGCTCAAAAAGGCAGCATTCAGGGTGAAGTTTTAGTACTACATGGTGAACTAGACAGCATGGTCACCTTAGAAGATGTTGCTAATTTTGAAAAAGAGATGCAAGCTGCTGAGGTTAAACACGAAGTAGTGGTTTTAGAAGGTGCTAAACATGGCTTTAGTAACCCGCTTGCAGATGAAAAAGCTAAAGCGAACGGTGTAGACCTTGGCTACAATAGCGAAGCGGAAAAACAAGGTCTTGCTAAAATGTACGCGTTGTTAGATCGTACTTTAAAATAAAAGAAGCCAATTTGGAGCAAATGTTTTTTCGCATTTGCTCCCTTAAATGTTTATGACTTTGCAATATTTTTACTGTATTTTTTAAACCATACTTCAATAACTATACTCCCGTTGAGCTAGAGCAAAGCCTAGTCTTATTTCCCGCACTCGGGGTTTAATGGAATAACATGAGAGGATACAACAATGACTGACAAGAAATGTCCGTATTGCGAATTTGATGAATATGACATCATTGATAAGAATGAATTTGCTGTAATTTTGCCTGATTCTAATCCGCTATCTAAAGGCCACTGTGTAGTAACACCGCTACGCCATGTTCGTTCTTTTTTTGATATCACTTCTAAAGAACATCAAGGCTTGCTTACACTCCTTGAAATTGCTCGCCACGAAACACAACTTCGCCATCAACCAGACGGTTTCCATATTGGCTTCAATGATGGTGAAGTATTCGGACAAAATTCTGATCATTTCCACATTCATGTCATTCCGTACTACAAAAACCAACCGTTGAAACTTGACCAACGTTGGGGTGTACGAAAGGATTAATCCTTTTATACATGAAGCAGAGATTGCTCATTATCAGGTAATCTCTGTTTTAACATACTCTCGCTGTTCGCCTGCTTTAAACAAAATTTCATCTAAATTTCAGCTATAATTTAGCCCTTACTTCTCTTCTATAGCTGTTCATGCCTGAATTTTCTTTTTCTGATGCTCTTTTAAACTGGTTCGATGAACATGGTCGTCACGATTTGCCTTGGCAAGTTGCAGATGATCCGTACAAAGTTTGGGTTTCTGAAATTATGTTGCAGCAGACTCAGGTGAAAACGGTTCTGCAATATTTTGACCGCTTCATGGAGCGCTTCCCAACTGTAGAGATGTTAGGTCATGCAACTTGGGATGAAGTAGCGCCTTATTGGGCGGGTCTAGGCTATTACGCTCGTGCACGCAATTTGCATAAAGCTGCTGGTCTTGTTACTCAGCAGGGTAAGTTTCCTAAAACACTTGAAGAATGGATTGCACTACCCGGCATTGGTCCCTCTACCGCAGGCGCACTCATGTCTTTGGGTTTACGTCAGTACGGCGTGATTATGGATGGCAACGTGAAACGCGTTTTAGCTCGTTTCTTTGCCATTGAAGATGATTTAAGCAAACCACAGCACGAACGTGAAATGTGGAAACTGGCTGAAGAGCTTTGCCCGACACATCGTAACCATGACTACACGCAAGCGATTATGGACTTGGGTGCAACTATTTGTACGCCTAAAAAGCCTCTTTGTTTATATTGTCCAATGCAAGCTCATTGTCAGGCTTATCAGCAAGGTTTAGAACAAGAATTACCTTTTAAGAAACCGAAAAAAACACCACCTGTTAGAATAGCAGATGTTCTTATTATTCAGTGCGAAGATGAATGGTTCTGGCAACAACGCCAAGCTCATGGCCTATGGGGTGGTTTATTCTGTTTACCTATTTTAGAAAATGAACATGAACGACTGAGCTTAAGCCAGCAATTTAAATTACAGGCTCAACCACAAACTTTTCAAATCAGTCATAGCTTCACTCACTTTACATGGTTACTTAATGCTCATGTGTTCCACGTGGAACCTGATCAAAAAGAACATCTATCAATTGAACTTGAAGGCCAATGGTTAAGTCCGGAACAGGCTATTGCCAAAGGTGTACCAACAGCTATGAAAAAATTGATCTCGACAAGCCGTTCGTGACATAGTGAGCAAAATAATTTTGATATGACTGTGACAGGGAGTATTTTGTGCGACGTTTTGTTTCTCATTTCTCACTTGGTTTTCTGATTATTCTATTGGCTGCCTGTGCCAGTGCACCTAAAAAACCTGCCCCACTTCCACCTGCTCAAGTTAATAAACTTAAAAGTATGCAGCTTCCAAATCGACTGCCTGTACCCGTGAAAGGTGTCGATCGAGATGAGTTAAAAGACACATGGGGAGCTGCTCGCAGTCAGGGTCGTAGTCACGAAGGAATTGATATTTTGGCTCCACGTGGAACCAAAGTGTACAGTGCAACTGAAGGGCTCGTTGCCGATCTTCGCAATAACAACTTAGGTGGCAAAGTCATCTGGATTTTAGGTCCAGCTGGAACATGGCATTATTATGCCCACCTTGATGACCACAAACGTGGCTTAAATGTTGGTGACTATGTCAAAAAAGGCGATCTAATTGGCTATGTCGGCAATACCGGCAATGCACGTTATACTTCACCTCATCTTCATTATGGTCTTTACCTAGATGGTAAAGGTCGTGGTGCTGTTAATCCTTATTCATATTTACGCTAGGAACATTTTATGTCGGAAGCGCTGATCAATCGCTTAGTAGAGTTTGCCGAGTCTGGCAACCAGCAAAAGATCATTTTAAATGGCAATAGCTATCAAGGCTGGATCATGGAAATCAGTGATGATGCCCTGCTAATCAGTACCGGTTTTTCAGATAAAGTTGGTAAAGACTTTTGGCTAAAGTTTGAAGACTTAACTCAAGCTGAACTGTATTATTGGGATACTCGCCCAAATGAATGGGTGCTGTTTAAACTTTAAAATTCTAAGATAAATATAAGGAGCATTATCATGAAAACTCAACGTTGCGGATGGTGTTCCGACGATCCACTCTATATTGCCTACCATGATGAAGAATGGGGCAAACCGGAACATGACGAAGCACGTTTATTTGAAATGCTTTGCCTTGAAGGCCAGCAAGCTGGTTTATCTTGGATTACCGTACTGAAAAAAAGAGAAAGCTATCGTCAGCATTTTTTTAATCATCCGATTGCAGAAATTGCTTCATTCACAGATGATTTTTTAGAACTAAAATTATCCGATGCAGGCTTAATTCGCCACTTAGGCAAACTCAAAGCTATTCGTGATAATGCAATTGCGTGGCAAGCGCTCAAAGCACAAGTCGGTGACGTTCCTAAATGGCTTTGGCAGTTTGTAGATGCAGCTCCACAACACAATGATGTTGTAGATTATCGTAAGGCTCCTGCACAAACTGAACTCAGCGTAAAACTTTCCAAGACTCTTAAAAAGAATGGCTTCAAATTTGTCGGCCCAACCACTTGCTATGCTTTTATGCAAGCAGTAGGCATGGTCGATGATCATGAAAATGATTGTCAATTTAAAGCTTCATAACCCACTCGAACGGTCCAAATCCGCTTAAGGAGTTTCCGATGAGCAATAATATGATTCAGGCTTATGCCGCAATGCAAGCAGGTGAAAAACTGGTTCCCTATCAATTTGATGCAGGTGAATTACAACCGCATCAGGTTGAGGTAAAAGTTGAATACTGTGGTTTATGTCATTCTGATGTTTCTGTTTTGAACAATGAATGGCGCTCAACTGTGTACCCTGTGGTTGCGGGTCATGAAATTATTGGACGAATTGTTGCTTTGGGTTCAGAAGTCAAAGGTCTACAAATCGGGCAACGTGTCGGCATTGGCTGGACTGCTGAAAGTTGCCAAGCCTGTGATGAATGTATTGGTGGTCAGCAAGTACTTTGTACAGGCGGAAGTGTTGCAACAATCGTAGGGCATGCTGGTGGTTTTGCCGATAAAGTCCGTGCAGGTTGGCAGTGGGCTATTCCCCTCCCTGACGATTTAGACGCTGAAAGTGCTGGTCCTTTACTTTGTGGCGGAATTACCGTTTTTGACCCGTTGCTTAAACATAAAATTCAAGCAACACATCATGTCGGTGTGATTGGCATTGGTGGCTTAGGTCATATAGCCATTAAGCTACTCAAAGCTTGGGGCTGTGAGATCACTGCATTTAGTTCCAACCCTGATAAAACAGAGGAACTTAAAGCAATGGGAGCAGATCATGTCGTGAATAGCCGCGATACAGACGTGGTAAAAGCTCAAAAAGGGAAATTCGATTTATTGCTAAGTACCGTGAATGTGACTCTAAATTGGCCTGCTTTTATTGCAACACTGGCACCAAACGGAACCTTACATTTCTTAGGCCTTACGCTTGAGCCTGTTCCTGTTTCTGTAGGTTCACTTATTAGTGGTGCTAAGTCAGTGACAGGCTCACCGACGGGTTCACCAGCTGCACTACGTCAACTTTTGAAGTTTGCTGCACGCAAAAAAATTGCGCCTCAAATTGAGCTATTTCCAATGTCACAGCTCAATGAAGCAATTGAACGTTTACACTCAGGTCAGGCACGCTACCGCATTGTGTTGAAAGCAGACTTCGCAGAATAAAACTAACTTAAGGTTTTCATCTGTTGTCGTGACCATTCCGCCAAGTCACTAATTGCTTGGCGGACATCTGCTGTTAATTCATGACCCGCATTTAAACGAATGAAATGTCGATATCGTTCATCCTCACCAAAGACATGGCCCGGTACCACAGTAATTCCTTCAGCTTTCGCAGTGTAATAAAGCGCTAAGGTATCTACTTCCTTTGGTAACTGTATCCAGAGTGCGTAGCCCCCTTCTGGCTGACTTAACGCAATGGGAAGGCCATCAAAGGCTCTTAAAATGCAACTGCGATATTGTTCGACCTGTCGCATTAGATTTGGTCGTAGCTGCTCTAAATGCTCTCGATAACCACGGCTATAAATAAAATCAGCTAAGCCTAATTGTAGCGGTGTATTTACGCCAATATTACTTGCTAGTAGCTCAAGCCTTAAATGCTGTAGCTTTGAACTTAAACAGAACCACCCCACCCGATACGCGCTCGATAATGACTTAGAAACTGATCCACACCAAATGACATAGCCTGCGCGGTCCCAATAGCGAATCGGTAGCGGGCGTTCGTTGCTGTAACCGCATTCACCAAAAATATCGTCTTCAATAATAAAGCACTGATACTTTGCAGCTAATTCAGCAATCTTTTGTTTTTCCGCATTACTTAAACAATATCCTAAAGGATTTTGATAGTTGGCTGTCATCAGGCAAACCTTCGCCAAACCCTGCTGCATCAATGATTCTAAACGTTCAAGATCAATGCCTCGATGATGCGCTGGAATTTCAATAATCTGCCGTTTTAAACTTGCTATAAGCTGTAGTTGCCCATTAAAAGTAGGTGTCGGAATCAAAATACTATCGCCTACTTCTGTTAGATGCTGAATGACTAACGATAAAGCGGGGATACAACCATTGGTAATAAAAATATCTTCCGTTGCAATGAAGATTCCGTCTTCGCGCCAATGATCAGAAAGGGCTTTTCTTAATTGCTCATGTCCTTGTTTATTACAATAGAGAAAATCTTGTGGCTGGCAATTTTTTAAAGCCCGTTGAATAGAACGACGTAAACCCTCTACCGGAATAAAATGTGGCGTCAACTGAATCGAGCCCAACGGTACGAGATGGCTTTGTAAGGCTGCTTCTTGAATTTGGTTATGCAACTCTAAATTTGAGACTTGCCGAGGTAAAGACAAAAAATCTGGGCTATCCGGAATAGGGCTAGATTGAGTACGAGCAACCACAAAATAACCTGATTTCGGCTTTACATAAATCAGTCCCCTCGCCTCAAGCAATTCATAGCAACTTTTTGCTGTGCTTAAGCTAATACTGTGCTGACGAGCGAAATCTCGTAATGAAATCAGCTTTTGATGAGGCTTAAGCTCATCTTGATAAATTCGATGTGCTAATTGATTGGCAAGAACCTGATATTGGAAAGTCATTCTGTGCTGCTTTTTTAAAAATTTCTGTATCTGTACTGGTTTATAGAACACCTTTACGCTATAGAAATCAACTCAAAGAGTAGCAAGGCCATGAAATTAAAAGCTATATTGTTATTTACTATTGCTTTAGCTGGTTGCCAAACTGAGCCACAAAACGAGCAGTACAGACATACTGTTTGCCAAAGCCTGATTGAAGGTTATTTAAAAATGACCAATCAACAAGACTATAAAATGGAGCAACGCACTGATGATGAGGCCAGTACGATTTCTCATTATCAATATAAGCGTAATAGCTCTAATGAAGTTGTCATGGTGAATTCGACTTATTCCAAATTATATTTTAGTTGTCGACAACAGCAAAAAAGCTATTTTCTGGCACAGCATTCATCAGAGGGACAAATCACTCCAATTTTAGAAGTTCATTTTCCAACTGATGGGTATGCTACTTTTAGAGAGCGCTTTTAAAACCATCTTTTAACTGTTCTACCAAAAACTCAATGAATAAACGGATTCGTTTTGGTAGATGCTCTTGTTGATAATACACAGCATGGATGCTTTGATATTGATGTTCAATTTGGTCTTCGAATAATGCAATCAAGCGTCCTTCTTGAATATCTTTCCAAACTTCAAATTCAGATAGTCGTGCGATACCATGACCTCTAATCGTGAGTTGGCGTACCGTCTCACCGCTAGAAGCTTTAATATTTGCTTGTGCGAAAAAATATTCATCGCCGACTTTAATCGGCCAGCTATTAATATAGGCAGGTCTGGTAAAGCCAATCAGATTATGCTGTTCGAGTTGTTCAGGTTGTGTTGGTGTGCCTTTAATCGCTAGATATTCTGGACTCGCAACAATAAATAAACGACTTTTACACACTAGTTTGGCATGCAGACTCGAATCATTAAGCTCCCCAAATCGAAATGCCACATCGGTTTTATGCTGTAATAGATCAATCACCTGATCATTACTATTTAATTCAATTTCAATATTTGGATAGCACTCACGAAACTTATGCATTAATGGTGCGATCACGTGTAAAACAAACGGCGTTGCTGAATCAATGCGGATGAGTCCCGCGGTGCCCTGATCAGATTTTTGTAGTTCTTCTTCAGCAGCATTTAGCTCATTTAAGATTTTACGAGCCTTTACTAGAAACTGTTGCCCTTCTTGAGTGAGTTTCAACTTACGCGTCGTTCGCTCTAACAAAGTCACATCTAACTTCGCTTCCAAGCGTGTTAAAGATCGACTAACCCCCGAAGGTGTTTGTTTTAAATGCTCTGCCGCTGCAACAAAAGAACCCGTATCAACGATTGCGATAAACGCGACGAGTTCTTCAATTGTTGATTTCATGTCTTATTCCATTATTGACTAATGATCAAAGATATTTTGCTTATTCATCTATTTTTTCGCAACAATAAAAAAAGCAAAATGCACATCAAGTTAAATGATTATTCAAATTTAGGTAAACACATGAATATTCCACGTTTTGGTCTAGGTACTTTCCGTCTTAAAGAACAAGCAGTCATTGATTCTGTAAAAACTGCTTTAGACGTAGGTTACCGTGTAATTGATACTGCTCAAATTTATGACAATGAAGCAGCGATTGGTCAAGCCATTGCCGAAAGCGGTGTATCGCGTCAGGACTTATTTCTAACCACAAAAATCTGGGTAGATAATTTTGCTCAAGATAAGTTTATTCCAAGCTTAAAAGAAAGCTTAGAAAAGCTTCGTACTGACCATGTCGATTTAACTTTGATTCATTGGCCAGCACCAGATTTAGGCGTTTCGATTCCTGAAATCATGAAGCTTTTACTTGAAGCGAAAGAACAAGGTCTTACTAAACAAATTGGTATTTCAAACTTCAATATTGAGCTTACTCAACAAGCGATTGATACAATTGGTGCTGAAAATATTGCAACCAACCAGATTGAGTTAAGCCCTTATCTTCAAAACCATAAACTTGTAAATTTCTTACAAGAGAAGAATATTGATGTCACTTCATATATGACGCTTGCGTACGGTAAAGTGCTTCAAGACCCTGTTTTAACTGAAATTGCAGCAGCTCATAAAGCAACAACAGCGCAAATTGCACTTGCGTGGGCACTGCAACGTGGTTTTGCAGTTATTCCATCTTCGACTAAACGTGAAAACCTGATGAGCAACTTAAAAGCACAGGATATCGAGTTAACTTCAGCTGAAATGCAAATGATTGCCAAACTTGATCGTAACAGTCGTGAAGTTAGCCCAGAGCCATGGGCACCAGTTTGGGACTAAACTCATGAACACTCAATCAAATACGGCGTTCTCGTTATTGGCATTGGCAATTGGCGCCTTTGCCATTGGCACCACGGAATTCTCACCAATGGGGCTGTTGCCGAATATCGCTAATGATTTAGGGATTTCAATTCCAACAGCCGGAATGTTAATTACGGGCTATGCACTTGGCGTCATGCTAGGTGCCCCGTTCATGACACTTTGGTTTGGTGGTTTTGCACGACGTAATGCGCTTATCTTCCTGATGGCGATCTTTACGGTAGGTAACCTGATAGCAGCGTTTTCACCAAGCTATATGAGCTTATTAGGTGCGCGTCTCATCACAAGCCTTAACCATGGTGCTTTCTTCGGGATCGGTTCAGTTGTAGCAGCAAGCATTGTGCCCGCACATAAACAGGCCAGTGCTGTAGCAACCATGTTTATGGGCTTAACCATCGCCAATATTGGTGGTGTCCCGTTGGCAACATGGGTTGGGCAAAACATTGGCTGGCGTATGTCCTTCCTTGCGATTTCATTGCTTGGTGTGATTACCATGCTCGCTTTATGGAAAGCATTACCACAAGGTATGGTTGCCCAAAAACCGAATGTGAAAGCTGAGTTGAAAGTGTTAACGCGCACTCCAGTAATACTTGCTCTACTCACCACCGTGCTTGGTGCGGGTGCAATGTTTACGCTCTATACCTATATTGCGCCAAGTTTGACTGAGTTTACACATGCTTCTCCGACTTTCATTACGTTTATGCTTATGTTGATTGGTGTCGGTTTCTCGGTTGGTAACCATTTAGGCGGTCGCTTTGCAGATTTGTCTATTAACAAAACTCTGATTGGTTTCTTGGTTCTGTTAATTGTAATGATGGTGACTTTCCCAATCCTTGCACAAAGCCAGATTGGAGCAGCCATTGCATTAGTGATCTGGGGTGCTGCAACTTTTGCTTTAGTTCCACCATTACAAATGCGTGTAATGTCTGTCGCTCACGAAGCACCAGGCCTTGCCTCTTCAGTAAATATCGGTGCCTTTAACTTAGGTAACGCAGTTGGAGCAGCAGCAGGTGCTTTAGTACTCGATTTAGGTTGGGGTTATAGCGCAGTATCATTTGCTGGTGCATTGCTAGCAGGGTTAGGTTTGTTATTGGTTTTATTCCAAATCAAACGCGAGAATAGTCCCGCCCAAGCATTACAGCAGTGTTCAGATTAATAAAAAAAGCGCCTGATCTCAGGCGCTTTTTTTTAAGCTATTTATTTTAAAATTTCTGGTAACTTGGGTTGCTCGTAAATCGGGTTAGTCACTTCCCGCTTCATTTTCAGCAACATCTGGTAAGGCTGTTGTTGAACAAACATATTTACGAAGCTCAGCGGAATCGCACCAGCTGGGTCAGCATAGCCACTTGTGGTTACTTTAACTTTATTGTTTGCAAGTTTCTGGAAGGTCCAGTCCCCCTCATAACGCGTTAAGCGCACTACATCAGGTTGTATCGGATAATTACTATTAATCGCCGTGTTCTTAATGGTAATGAGACCATTGGCCGCTTTACTCATTTTCCCTTTTACAACCACATCGCGATCTTTTAAAGGAAAAGGAAAATCTAACAACATATAGAGTGTGAATTCACCCTTTTTCTCATCTTGAGACAACATCTGAACCTTGCCCATATAAGGCACCCACTGATCAGCACGATTTACATCTAAAATCACAGCGACAGCGCGTTCAAGTGGCACATCAAAAGTCGTTTCAGCCTTATATTGAAAGACTGGATTATCAGTCTTTTGATAGGTCCAGACTTTAATATTATTACGGTCTAAGCTGAGTTTAGCTTTTTCCGTAGAAGCAGCCCCCGTCCAGAGGCTGCTTAAGCAAAGAAGAGTGGTCAAGGCAATTTGTTTTTTATTCATGTTCTGCTCTATCTTGTTTTTCTCGCTACACATGGAATACGGACAGGGTTTTAAACCTGTACGTCGTTCAATCCTAAAACATCTTTCATGTCATATTTACGCGCTTCACGGCCCACAACCCATGCAGCAGCTCGCACTGCCCCAGCAGCAAAGTTCATACGATTCGTTGCTTTATGAGTCACTTCAACGCGCTCACCTTCACCAATGAACATCACAGTGTGTTCACCAACGATATCCCCACCACGAATGGTTTCAAAACCAATCGTTTGACGTTCTCGCGGACCTGTGTGCCCTTCACGGCCATAAACAGCAACTTCTTTTAGGTTACGGCCTAAAGTATCTGCAATCGCTTCACCCATCATTAATGCTGTACCTGACGGCGCATCTACTTTATGACGGTGGTGAGCTTCAATTACTTCAATATCTACTGTATCGCCAAATACTTTTGCTGCAAGCTCAAGTAACTTGATTGATACATTTACACCTACTGAATAGTTCGCTGCGTAAACTACAGGTGTATGAGTGGCAACTTCGTCTAATTCAGCTTTTTGCTCATCTGACATACCTGTTGTACCAATAACCATGGCAACCCCAGCTTCACGGCAAAGCTTCAAATGCTGAGCAGTTGCAACTGGTGCAGTAAAATCAATGATTACATCGCAATCTTTCAGAACATCGGCCAAGCTTCCTGAAACCTTCACACCCACTGAACCAATACCAGCAAGCTCACCAGCGTCAGTGCCCACCAAACTACTTTCCGGACGCTCTACCGCAGCAGCTAATTGATAGCCTGCTTGTTGAACTGCTTGAATAAGCGTACGGCCCATACGACCGCCTGCACCTAAAATACCAATGCGTGGAGCTGCTGACATAATCCTTCCCAATCTTCTGTTTTACGTAATTTGTCTACTATATCAAAACTCTTTGCTCACGATAAAAAGTAAAAATTATTTTTTGAGATGAACTGAAATTTAATCTGTTTTCACAAAAGTTAAAGAATTGATCTGCACACTACGGGCCACGAATGAAAAAAAGATGACTATAAGGAGTTCAACATGCATTCGAGAATTATTGGCTTTACCTTGATGATGGGGATTATGAGTTCAATGGCATTTGCAGAGCCTGCAATCCAGCCAGGAGACACCTTAGAAAGCTTATCTAAAGCACGTATTACAACTAACGTAAGTACTCAAACAGCAACACCTACAGCTCAGACTGTAGCAACTGATGCCAACACTGACGTTAAAGTTGAAGATATTGACCCGATTATTGGCGAAACAGCAGCAGAGGCACCAAAAGTGGCTGTACAGGCAGAAGCAGTAGCTGCACCAGTAATCGAAAATGCTCCTACTCTTGCTGCTAGCGAGCCGACTGTAAGTGTTAATGATATTGATGTTGCTCACCCTACAGAGTAAGCAGACGTAATTTTCTTTTAAGCAGAATAAAAATAATAAGATGAATCAGCGCAATAAAAAGGCGGATATTTTATCAATATCCGCCTTCTTTTTAATTTCTTATCTAATCAACTATTAATCGAACAAACGATCAAAGAATGATTTTTTCTTCGGTGAAGAAGCACTGTCTTCGCCATCAAAAGAAGCTTGCAACTCTTTAAGTAATTCACGTTGACGAGAATTTAAGTTGACTGGTGTTTCTACCACAATACGGCAGAGTAAATCACCTACCATGCTGCTACGTACTGGACGAACACCTTTGCCACGTAAACGGAATAATTTACCTGTTTGAGTTCCCTCAGGAATCTTCAAACTAACGCGACCTTCCAAAGTTGGAATTTCAATTTCTTTACCAAGTGCAGCATCAGCAATGCTCACTGGTACGTCCATATAAAGATCGGCACCATCACGTTGGAAAATTTCGTGTTCACGAACTACAACTTCAACGTACAAGTCACCTGATTGGCCATCACGAATTGCTTCGCCTTTACCACTCAAACGAACGCGGTCACCATTATCTACACCCGCTGGAATTGTAACTTCCAACGTTTGCTGGCGATCAGCGACACCTGAACCATGACATGCCTGACAAGGGTTTTTAATAATTTTACCTTGGCCACGACAAGTACCACATGTTTGTTGTACAGAGAAGAAACCTTGCTGCATACGTACTTGTCCTGAACCATGACAAGTTTTACAAGTTTCAACATCTTTTGGATTTTTTGAACCTTTACCATCACACACATCACAAGGTGCTGGAGCAGTAAAGGTAATGGTTTTTTTCACCCCTTTTACAGCTTCTTCAAGGGTAAGTTCCATTACATAGCGTAGATCTGATCCGCGACGTTGACGCTGTTGACGTCCACCACCACCGAATGCACCACCGAAGATATCACCGAACTGGCTGAAAATGTCTTCGGCACTAAATCCACCAAAGCCACCACCACCGCCGCCAAAGCCGCCTTCGAACGCATTATGACCCATGCGATCGTACATGCTACGCTTTTCGCTGTCCGATAAAACTTCATAAGCTTCAGCAGCTTCTTTAAATTTCTCTTCAGCTTCGGCATTGTCAGGGTTTCTATCAGGATGATATTTCATCGCCAATTTACGGTAGGCTTTTTTGATCTCATCATCACTTGCGGTTTTTGAAACGCCTAAAACCTCATAATAATCACGTTTAGCCATTTTTGGCGGTGCTCCTCACGGAATTTTATCAATACTCTATTGCCGACTAAATGGGGGGCTTTAGCCGAATTTACAAGGGTAAAATGTTTAAAAAATAGATATATTAAAAAACTGCCTTATTTTTTAAATATTTAGACAAGCCTTTTAACCATGCATTTAATAGAAATAACCACGCAATAGCGCTAAATACCACACCAGCAACCGTAGAGGCGGTTACCCAGAGGTTACTGTCCCATGCAAAAAAGAAGAGCGGAATAAACCAGACCACAGCAAAAATTGCCATACAAAGAAATAGAATCCCGTTTCGCATAATCCATAGTGCATGCGCATGAATCCAAACTTCTGCATTATCTACAACCGCCACTTTACGAGCGACCAAATAAGCAAAGGCCGCAAAAATAACCGTAAACAATGCAAGAAACATGAACGCATAAGAAATTACTATATAACGGCGATGCTGTTCGATATGGTCTTGCCCCATCTGTATTTCACCTCAATTCACTGCACTTAGCCTATTTTTTATGCAGTGAAATAATCCTGTATTTTTTGTGTAAAGACAGGTGCTACTATATTGGAGTTTTCAATATTTCGCACCTTTATTCACAAAAAATTTATGTATTTTATGCGGTTTTTTTCACCTTAAACCACGCTGCGTAGAGCGCAGGTAAGAAAAATAATGTCAGTAAGGTGGCAACAATCAAGCCGCCCATGATCGCAACTGCCATTGGACCAAAGAAAATACTTCGTGAAAGTGGAATCATGGCCAAAACTGCGGCTAATGCAGTCAAAATAATCGGGCGGAATCGACGCACTGTCGCCTCAATAATCGCCTCCCATGTTGGATGCCCTGCTTGCCTGTCTTGTTCAATTTGATCAATCAAAATAAGCGAGTTACGCATGATCATGCCAGAGAGTGCAATTGTGCCCAACATGGCCACAAAGCCAAATGGTTTGTTAAATAGGAGCAAGAATAAAACCACACCAATTAAACCCAGCGGAGCTGTTAACAACACAATAGTCGCGCGTGATAAGCTTTTGAGCTGAATCATCAGTAATGTCATGACCACAGCCAAGAACAGTGGCATACCCGCATTAACGGAATTTTGCCCACGTGCAGACTCTTCTACAGTTCCACCAACTTCAACCAGATAACCACTTGGTAGTTCAGCACGTAACTTATCCATTGATTCAGCTAACTCGCCAACAACAGTCGCTGGTTGTAATTGAGTGCGGATATCTGCGCGAACAGTAATGGTCGGTAAGCGGTTACGATGCCAAATTAAACCATCTTCAAACTTATACTCAATTTTAGCGATTTGAGCTAAAGGCACAGTCGTTCCGTTGTTCGTTGGTACAGCTAAACTTGCCAGGGAAGCCACTTCAACTCGTTCGCTCTGATCGCCGCGTAAACGGATTTCGATGAGTTCACGCTTTTCACGATATTGCTCAATCGCACTACCTGTAATTGATGCATTAATGAAGTTCGCTAAATCGACACTAGAGACCCCCATTTGTCGAGCACGATCTTGGTCAATTTGAATTGAAATAATCTTACTCGGCTCACCCCAATCTAAATGCACATTGGTGGTATTCGGGTTTTCGCTAATCAGTTTAGCGACTTTCTGTGCTTCTTGACGGACCAGATTTTGATCTTCACCCGACACACGATATTGCAATGGATATCCAACAGGAGGGCCATTTTCTAGTAATGACACGCGAGTACGAACTTGCGGCAGTAATTGCCTAATTTGTTTGTCTAACGAGCGTCGAATTTCATCACGATCATCCAGAGATGATGCGAGTACAACAAACTGTGCAAAGCTGGCTTGCGGTAATTGCTGGTCTAACGGTAAATAAAAACGTGGTGACCCTGTACCGACATAAGCCACATAGTTATCAATACCTTTTTGTTTAGACAGAAATTTTTCAACCTTTTTCACAGCTTGTTCTGTCGCTGTTAAAGAAGCACCTTCTTCAAGTTTTAAATCGACTAAAATCTCGGCACGGTTCGAAGGTGGGAAAAACTGCTGAGGAACGATCTTAAACATCAGCACAGATAGCACAAAAACACCCACCGTCGTCGCAATTACTGTTTTACGGTAAGTCACACAAAACTCAACCATCTTTCTAAAACGTAAATAGAAATTAGATTGATAAGGATCGTAGTGATGGTCCTGTGAAATGGCCACAGTTTGCGGTTGCGGTTTTTTGGTTAATCTCGCCCATAAACGGACATACCAAGGTGCCTGATGACCTGTTTTAGTAAAATCGGGTAATAGCTTTTCGCCTAAATAAGGTACGAATAAAACTGCTGCAACCCAAGAGACTAATAAGGCAATCGTCACCACCTGAAAGATAGAGCGAGTGTATTCACCTGTACCAGACTGAGCCGTAGCGATCGGTAAGAAACCAGCCGCAGTAATCAGTGTTCCGGTAAGCATTGGAAATGCAGTTGTTTTCCATGCAAATCCGGCGGCTTTAATCCGGCTATAACCCTGCTCCATCTTAATTGCCATCATCTCGACGGCAATAATGGCGTCATCGACTAACAGACCCAGCGCCAGAATCAAGGCACCCAGTGAAATCTTATGCAGGCCTACATCGAATAGATTCATCCCCGCAAAAGTCATTGCTAAAACTAAAGGAATAGAAAAAGCGACAACCAATCCTGTACGGAAACCTAAAGAGAAAAAACTCACTAACAAGACAATAATAACTGCTTCAGCAAGTACCTTTATAAACTCATGAATACTGCGTTGTACTGCTACAGGTTGGTCAGAAACTTTTTGAAGCTTCATGCCTAAAGGCAAAGTTTTTTGCAGTTGGGCAAATTCTGTGTCGAGATTTTTACCTAAGGCAATAATGTCACCGCCCTTACGCATTGATAAAGCAATACCGATACCATTTTCACCCATGAAGCGCATGCGTGGCTGAGCAGGTTGACTAAAACCACGGTAGACATCAGCGACATCTCCAAGCTGAATGGTTTTATCACCTACCAATAAAGGCATTTTCTTAATTTCATCAATGTTTTGTAAATGACCACTTACCCGAATCTGGATGCGGTCTGTGCCTGTTTCAAAAAAACCTGCACTTGCCATACTATTTTGCTTTTGTAAGGCATCTTGAATCGCTGTAACTGGAATACCAAGCTGTACCGCTTTGGTGTTAGAAATCTCAATCCAGATTTTTTGATCTTGCAGACCAATTAATTCAACCTTACTGACATCTTTGACACGTTGAAGCTGTAATTGCAAACGATCTGCATATTCCTTAAGAAGTGCATAGTCAAAGTCTTTGCCTGTCAGTACATAAATATTGCCGTAAGTGTCTCCAAATTCGTCATTGAAAAATGGACCTTGTACACCATTTGGCAACTCATGGCGTATATCATTTACCTTCTTACGAACGTTGTACCAAACATCAGGAATCTTGTCAGAAGTAAGTGAATCCTTCGCTACAAAAGTGACTAACGACTCGCCTGGACGGGAGTAAGCCATAATCTTGTCATACTGCCCTGTTGTCATGAGTTCCTTTTCGATACGGTCAGTAACTAAAGTAGAAACTTCTTTGGCAGTCGCCCCAGGCCAATAAGTCTGCACCACCATGACTTTAAAGGTAAAGGGTGGATCTTCACTTTGTGATAATTTTGAATAAGAGATTGCACCGATAATGCCAAGCAACAGCATAAAATAAAGGACTATGCCTTTATTATTTAATGCCCATTCCGAGAGATTGAATTTCATGGCTGGGTTGCTCCCTGAATTTTCACCCCACGGTTTTCACGATCAATCGGATGAATCTTCTGTTTATCACGTAGCAAATGTACGCCGCCGATCACAACCCAATCGTTTGGAGCCAATCCAGATAACACAGGTACACTATCTTTGCCATATGCACCAATCGTTACAGGTACTTTACGCAAAGTCTGGTTCGCATTAACCACCCACACATAAGGTTGATTATCTGTTGCTGAAACACTCGAAAGTGGCACACTCATCACATTGGTTTGAGTCGAGCTAAAAAATACGCGTGCACTTTGTCCAAGCTGAATAGCAGATTGACCTTCTTTGAGTGCAACTTTCACTGTAAATGTACGAGACTGATCCGCTGCTGGGGAAACTTCACGCACATAACCAGCAAATCGGTCATTCGGTTTAGACCATAACGTCACCCAAGCTGCTTGGCCAACCTTGATCTCGGAAACCGCTTGTTCTGGCACACCAATGACAACTTCACGCTCTCCATCAATGGCCAGTTGATAAGCTGCTTGGCCCGCAGCAACCACTTGTCCAATCTCAATGTTTCGTGCAGTAATCACCCCGTTTTTATTAGAAACGAGTTGGTTATAACCAGTTTGGTTTGCAGAAACTTCATAATTAGAACGAGCTTGCTGTAGAGCCGCTTGCGCAGCGTCATATTGATTTTTTACCGTATCGAATTGCGAACGACTCACCGCATTAATCGGCAATAATTGCTGAAAACGTTTAAGTTCGTCAGCTGCTGTTTTTGCTGAAGCCTGTGCATTGTCCAGTTGGGCTTTAGCGGCATTTAATTGTAGCTGAGCATCTGCCACGTCAAGCTTTGCTAAAACTTGTCCGACTTTAACTCGATCACCTACATCCACGTAACGTGCCGTAACCTGTCCACCGACCCTGAATGCTAAAGCTGTTTGCTGTCTGGCCTGCACATCCCCTGCATAGCTTTTTTGTTCATTGAGAGTAGTTAAGGGTTGGGCCACCATCACATAGGGTATTTCTTCTGTTTTGGGAGCTTCTTTACTACACCCCATTAATGTGACCGTACAAACAATCACCATACTCATGATGAGAGGTTTTAACAGATTCATATCTTATCGCTCTTATTCAAACTGATTTTTTAAGGCACAATATGCTTGCATCATAAATTGTTTATTTTTTAATTAATATACCCATGGGTACATTAATTAAAGAAAAACTTATAAATTGCTTTCTTTTTAAATTTTTATCAGAGGATTTTGTGCAAACAGTTAATCAAAGTGGTCGCCCCAAAGATCTGGAAAAACGTGCTCGTATCTTACAAGCCGCGAAAGCTATTTTTTTAAAATCTGGCTATCACGGTACCAGCATGAACCAGATTGCACAGGAAGCAGGTGTCACTAAACTCACGGTTTATAATCACTTTCAAGACAAAGCGAACCTGTTTATCTGTGCAATTACACAAACTTGTGAAGAGACACTGAATCCTAAACAATTTGAATTAGATGCATCGGTAGACTTTTATCAAGCACTCTTTATTGTCTGTTCACGCGCTTTACAGATTATTTATTCACCTGAAGCACTAAAGCTAGAACATGTATTATTTGAACTCGCAGCAGAACAAAGCCCTTTAGCTGAACAGTTTTTTGATGCATCACATACACGACTTCAAAATCAGTTAGCCGCATTCTTCCAAAAAGCAGCTGAATTAGGGTTTATCCAAGCCGATGATCCAATTTATCAAACAGAGCTTCTTTTAACTTTATTGCTTGGTGTACGTCACCATAAGGTTCTACTTAGAATTATTGCCGTACCAAACGCAGAAGAGCTAGAACACATTATTAGAGATGCAATTCATTTATTTTTGCTCAAATATCGGAATTAAACCAAAGTCCGATTGCCAAAAGTCGCACTGAGTGCATGTCTACTTTTAAGACGCCATAAGCGAATTAAATGTTATTTTTTAAGCAAAAATTCACATTTTCTTACGCTCAAAGCTTGGAATGTTTGTTAATCGCGCTATATTCGATAAGAATAAGAACAGGAGAAAATAGCATGGTTCAGCAAATCGATGCGCCACTGCGTGAGGATGTCCGTTTACTTGGCAATTTGTTAGGTGAAACCCTAAAACAACATGCAGGACAAGAACTGTTTAATCAGATCGAGCAAATCCGTGCTCTTGCAAAAGGTGCACGTGATGGTCAAGCTGAAGCCGAAAAGCAATTAGAACAATTATTTTTAGAATTGCCCGATGAAGAGCTATTGCCTCTTACCCGCGCTTTTTCTCATTTTTTAAATTTTGCCAATATTGCCGAGCAATACCATGTGGTTCGTAGTCGCAGACAGGCAGAATTTGATTCGGAGGCTAATTCTCCAAATCCACTTGTTCACCTATTTCAAAAATTTAAAGATAAAAGTATTTCGACAGAAAAACTGTTCCAGCAAATTTGTGATCTCAATATTGAGTTAGTACTTACGGCGCACCCAACTGAAGTGAGTCGTCGTACCCTGATTCAAAAATATGATGATATCAATGCTTGTCTTTCTCAACTTGATCAGCAAAAACTTACTCCGCGTGAACGACAAAATGCACTTGCCAACTTAAAGCAACAAATCAGTTCGGCATGGCAAACAGATGAAATTCGCCAGCACCGCCCGACCCCTGTTGATGAAGCAAAATGGGGCTTTGCAACCATTGAACAAACACTTTGGAATGCTGTACCTAAATTTATTCGTGAATTAAATGAGTTGGTTCAAGATAATTGCCAACAAAACTTACCCCTTAACATTGCGCCAGTGCGCTTTGCTTCTTGGATGGGTGGAGACCGTGATGGCAACCCAAATGTTACTCACCAAATCACTCAAGAAGTACTGTGGTTATCACGCTGGCAAGCTGCCGACCTTTACCTAAGAGATATCGAAAACTTACGTTGGGAACTTTCAATCCAAACCTGTTCTGAAGAAATGATTCAGGCTATTGGTAACCAACATGCAGAGCCTTATCGTGAATATTTACGTGCTACACGCGAACGCTTAAAAGCGACTCGCCACTGGTTAGCACAGCGCTTACAAGGCTTAGAAGCAGACGACAGCAATGTCATTAAAAGCAAAGATGAGCTTTTACAACCCCTATTGCTTTGTTATCGCTCTTTAATCGACAGTAACTTACCTGAAATTGCGAATGGTCAACTCCTCGACTTTATTTATCGTGTGAACTGTTTTGGTATTGAACTACTTAAACTCGACATTCGCCAAGAATCAGGTCGTCATCGCCAAGCGATTTCAGCAATTACCGAATATTTAGGTTTAGGTAATTTTGAATCGTGGACTGAACAAGCGCGCCAAAACTTCCTGATTCAGGAATTACAGAGCAAGCGCCCGCTTTTACCGAAATATATTAATGAACCTGAAGGCAGTTTGATTGGACACCCAGATGTCCAAGAAGTATTTGCAACCATGCGTACTTTGGCAGACCAACCGCCTGAGTCTTTAGGCGCTTATATTATTTCGATGGCTGAATATCCAAGTGATGTTTTAGCGGTGTTGTTATTGCAAAAAGAAGCAGGTATTCAGCACCCTTTACGTGTAGTTCCTCTATTTGAAACTTTAAAAGATTTAGATGGCGCTGCAACAACCATGAATACGCTGTTCAATATGCATTGGTATAAACAGCACATTCAGGGTAAACACGAAGTGATGATCGGTTACTCCGACTCTGCAAAAGATGCTGGTTTCATGTCAGCTAACTGGGCGCAATATCGTGCTCAAGAAGAGCTAACTGCAATTGCTCAAAAACACGGCGTACAGTTGACGCTGTTCCACGGCCGTGGTGGCTCAATTAGTCGCGGTGGAGCTCCAACACAACAGGCACTATTTTCACAGCCGCCGGGTTCGATCTCTGGTGCAATCCGTGTCACAGAACAAGGTGAAATGATTCGCTTCAAGTTCGGTTTAGAAGGAATTGCCATGCAAAACCTTGAAATCTATACCGCAGCAACACTCGAAGCGACCTTATTACCGCCACCAGAGCCTAAAGCCGAGTGGCGTGAAATCATGAACCGTATGACAGATCACTCCGTTAAGGTTTATCGCCAGACAGTGCGTGAAAATCCACATTTTGTGAAGTACTTACGGACGGTTACGCCTGAACTCGAATTACAAATGTTGCCATTAGGCTCACGTCCAGCAAAACGTAAAGTGAGTGGGGGTATTGAGTCTTTACGTGCGATTCCATGGGTATTTGCATGGACCCAAATCCGTTTGATGTTACCTGCATGGCTAGGTACTGGTGCAGCAATTAATGAAGTGATTGCCGATCAGCAAAAAGCAACGCTTGATGAAATGCTCCAGCAATGGCCTTATTTCCAGACGCTTATTGATATGTTGGAAATGGTATTGTCTAAATCCGATGCCAACATTGCACTCTATTACGAGTCCCATTTGACTGACGATGAAGATTTAAAAGTGCTCGGTAATCAATTACGTCAGCGCTTAAAAGATGCTGTTGAAACACTACTTAAATTGAAAGATGAATCAAAGCTTCTTAGTAACAACGAAGTTCTTGATCAATCAATGCAGGTTCGTAAACCATACTTACTTCCTTTGCATCTTTTACAGGCTGAACTCATGAAACGCCGCCGTGATTATCTTGCTGAGCGTCAGGCAGAGAACACACCTGTTGACCATGCACTTATGGTGAGTATTGCGGGTATTGCTGCTGGTTTACGCAATACAGGCTAAGCTAATTTTACCGATTGTTTAACAAGGCAGTGCATCTTGATGTACTGCTTTTTACTTGCAAAATTCTTTATTTTTCTTAAATTTTCTCTGATTTTCTATTTTTTTGAATATTTTTTTAAAATCAAAAAATTAGTCTTTATGAGAAAAAAATAACTAATTACTTATATTTAGAATTCATAAAATTATACCAATCATTAAAAAATAATTACTTTTCACTAACATACTTCTCTCTAGAGATTAAATGCACTCTCAAGAAAGAGTATCATGGCACCAATTAAAGAATAACGAGCTTATTTTATGTCCAATTGGTTTCCAAAATGGCAGCCTTACCAAGGTGATATTGACCACCGACCGGTCTCTACCAACGAATATCTCCCTCCAGTTCAAAGTGCTATTTTAGGTATTCAACATGCGTTTGCCATGTTTGGAGCAACTGTTTTAGCACCATTACTCATGGGCTTTAATCCTAACCTTGCCATTTTAATGTCTGGTATCTGTACCATCCTATTCTTTTTAATTACGGGTGGTCGTGTTCCGAGTTACTTAGGCTCAAGTTTTGCATTTATTGGTGTGGTTGCAGCAGCAACTGGACATATTACAGGTTCAGGGGCCAATCCAAACCTTTCGATGGCTTTAGGCGGAATCGTAGCATGTGGTGTGTTTTATGCCATTATCGGTTTTATTGTGATGCTTACGGGTACACGCTGGATTGAAAAACTCATGCCGCCTGTGGTGACTGGCGCCATTGTGATGATTATTGGTCTAAACCTCGCACCCGTTACCATTAGAGGTGTTGCAGGCCAACCATTTGAAATGTGGATGGCCTTAATTACCGTACTTTGTATGGGTAGTATTGCAGTCTTTACTCGCGGCTTATTGCAACGTTTGCTTCTATTGGTCGGTTTAATTTTGGCATATGCAATTTATGCTATCACCACTAATGGTCTAGGTTTTGGTAAACCAATCGATTTTAGCCAAATCTCACAGGCTGCATGGTTCGGAATTCCAAGCTTTTCACATCCTACTTTTGATACTAAGGCTATGTTAATTATTGCGCCAGTTGCGCTTATTTTAGTAGCAGAAAACCTAGGTCATATTAAAGCAGTAGGTGCAATGACTGGTGAAAACCTGACGCCGCAATTAGGCAAAGCATTTGTTGCAGATGGTTTAGCAACCACTCTTTCTGGTAGTGTTGGTGCACCGGGGATGACTACTTACGGCGAAAACATTGGAGTCATGGCAGTCACTCGTGTGTACTCAACCATTGTTTTTGTGATTGCTGGTGTCTTCGCCATTTTCTTAGGCCTATCTCCAAAATTTGGCGCGGTAATTAGTACGATTCCAAGTGCTGTTTTAACAGGCGCATCTATTGTCGTGTTTGGTTTAATTACCATTGCCGGCGCAAAAATCTGGATTGAAAACAAAGTTGATTTTTCTAACAATAAAAACCTGATTGTTGCTTCTGTAACAATTATCTTAGGTGCAGGAAATTTTGAATTAATGTTTGGCAATTTCAATTTAGGTGGCATTGGTACAGCAACATTTGCAGCCATTATTCTAAATTGGTTGTTTAGTTTAAAAGATAAAACCTAAATCAAAAAAGGCAGCATAAGCTGCCTTTTTTGATTACGATTTAGTATGATGAATTTTTGCGTTTCAATACGTTCCTATCATGCGTTTTGATTTTTTTGATTTACAGTTGGTTCTTCATATTGTCTCGACTGGTAGCCTAACTAAAGGTGCTGATCGCTCTGCGATTTCACTTCAAGCAGCGAGCGAGCGTATAAAAAAACTCGAACAGTATTTTGAGACACCCTTATTTATTCGCCAAACCACTGGGGTAGAACTCACCACAGCTGGACATGCTTTTGTAGAACATGCTCGTCAGCTTTTAGCACAAAAAGATCAACTCGAACAAGAAATGCAGCGGTTTAGGCACCCTACCACAGAGGCATTAACGCTTTGGTGTAACTCTTCTGCTCAAAGTGAATATTTGCCTACGTTATTACCGCAATATCTGGTGCTTCATCCCGAAATGAATATTGATTTACATGAGGCAGAAAGCTCAGAAATTGTAGATGCATTAACCCAAGGAATTGCGAGTCTCGGTCTAGTCTCAAGTTTTTTTGATACCAGACATTTGCAAACTAAGGAATTTGCGAGTGATCCTTTAGTTCTGATTTGCCCCGCTACACATGAGTTAGCTCAATACCAAGAGCTGAATTTGGTAGAGGCTCTAAGCTATGGTTTTATTGGCCTTAAACCCCATCACTCTTTGCAACAGTCCATCGAAACCCAAGCTAAATTACTAGGCTTTAACATACAGTACCGTTTGCGCTTACCTAACTTTAGTGCAATTGCTGAGGTTGTCGCCAAAGGTGTGGGAATTGCGATTATGCCAGCTCGTGCGGCACAGCGTTTGCAATCAGATTATGATTTTCATTCCATTCAACTGCTAGGTGCATGGGCAAATCGTAAACTCCTTTTAGCCACACAAAACTTCAACCAGCTGCCTAGGAGTTACCAACAGTTTGCAGATTTTTTATTGCAGCATCGTCCTGAAAAAACGGCTTAATGCAAAATCATATAAAGCCCTAATGACACCAAACCTATAAAAAAGATACGACGAAATAACTGCTCGTTGAGTCGATAGCGAATTTTTTTACCTAACCACATTCCAACGAGTGCAGCAAATAAAGCCGCAAAAGATAACCGATAATCCAGTGTTATTCCTGAAATTGGGTTGTGGTGTAAAAACACCGCAAGACAAATGGTAGACACCGTAAAGGTTAATCCCAAAGCCTGAACCAACTCGTCACGTTTTAAATGCAAAGACTGCAAATAAGGAACAATCGGAATAATAATAACGCCTGTTGCTACGGTCACTGCCCCACCAATATATCCAATAATCGGCGATAACCAGCGCTCATGTTTCCCTAAATGTGGAAGCTTTTTGACACACAGTCCATAAAGGCCATATAAGGCCAACATACAGCCCAATAAAATCTCACTACTGTGCCCATGGCTTTGACTTAAAGTCGGTAGAAAACTCCATATTGAACCGACCACAATACCTATGAGTAAGGTCCAGAAACGGCGAATAAAAGCCCAGACATGTCCTTCAGCAAAAAGCTGCCAAACATTGGTGACCATTGAAGGAACAATGAGTAAAGAGGCTGCTTGAAAAGGACTCATTGCGATGGTGAGTAAGCCCATCGATACTGCGGGCAACCCTAGGCCAATCATGCCTTTAATCATGCCAGCAAAGGCAAACACCATCATAATAATTACTAAAAAAGTCACTGTTTATCTCCGATTCCCTACATAGTTATGCTACGGAAAAAACAGGTTTTGCCCTATTCTTGTTTTTAGGAGTAGGCCTCAATTAGAAGTTGAGGCCGTTTTGTATTTTTCTTCTAAAACATTACTAAAAATACTTTCAATCATCCAAACGCGGTACAAGCTATTAAATACATAACTTTGCCCATCAATACGCAACTCTAGAACTGGTAAATCAGGCTGATGCTTATCTTTGCAAAAAGCATCATTTTGTGCCAAAACAGCTGGTACATCCTGCTCGGTTAACTGCTCAATTCCCAGCTGATGCTGTAATTCTTGGAAATGCTTTTGGAAAGATAAATCTTTGCCTTTTGTCCAAACGGCCTGCAAGATCGTAAAAATCGTATCGATTTGCTGATTTTCCTGCACACTATAGAAAAGCTTTGCCATTTCAAGCGCACTTTCTTCGGTAGGGCGGCAAAAAGGAGTAAAAGCGACATCTGTTCGTTTAGAAACACGTGTTGCCAAACTCCAATCAAACCAGTCTCGGCCTTGGTAGCTTAAAGGGTAAACTTTTAATTGAATATCATAATAATCAGCCAGTTCTTCCTTAATATAAGCAAGCAACAGCCAACTCATTGGATCTTCTAAGGCAATATATAAATCAAGTTCAGGATGAAGTGTCTGAATTTCGGTAAGTGCCTCAGCATCATTAATTAAATGTTCACGCCATTCAATATGATTAATTAAAAAGATCGGATTGCCAGTCAGTAACTTTTGCTGTTTTAGACGACGGGTTAAACGTAATAAATCATCTACCGCATGATATTTACGTCCACCAAACTCAAAGTAAGCTGCCGGTACAGGCTCATCCGTAAAAATACGTTCTGAAAAATGTTGAGGAAGCTGATGTTTAACTGCCATGGCATGCAAAGTACGTAGCTTTCCGTATTGCTGCTGCCAAAGCATGTGAAAAATATCTTCGAGTAAATGTAAGAAATTCTGGCCTTGTAATGGGGTTCTTTTTAATATGACGGCGGCTTGTTTTAAAGATTCTTGGCTTGGTATTTCTGGAAACTCATCAAAAGCAAAACGGTGTTGTTTGGCTAATATTTTGGCATCATTCAAACAATAATTTTGCCATTCTTCATGCGACATAGCATTTGGAGGTTCAGAAGCCGTATGGGAAATAATAATTTTTAAGGGCTTAAGTTCATCACTTAAAATCTCATCGAGCTGAGATAGTTGCTGAACAGCTAAATAGCTATACACATCATCAAGTCGTAAATAAATACTTAAACCATTTTCCGTGGGTAACACCGCTTGACGTGAAGGTTTTTGGTAAAACCAACTCGATCGGATAGGGTCAAACCAACGGCGTAGCAGTGACATGAGAGTAGAGCCTCTAAAAAATAAATCCTAAGCAAGACCAAAAAACTGCTTTGATCGCAGTACAAAGTACCGCAGAAACTTCATATACAAAATGCTGAAGAGCTCTGCTTACACAGAACAAAGTTCATGTTATTGCACGTATTCCTGCATCGGTGAAGATTTTATCATCATTTTATAGCAAACCCATAGAATGACTTGCAACACCCTCATCTACAAGCCTATTTTTTCGAACAGATGTAAAAAATGCACCCATCAGCATGATAATAATTCATCGTGCAAATGGATGCATAGTTTCTATTCAATTAATAAAATTGAATATTTTATAGAACGCGTACAGCTCCTTTCGCTGCACTTGTTGTATGCATTGCATAAACTTTTAACGCTTTTGATACCTTACGTTTACGTTCTTCTTTCGGATGCCAGCCTTTCGCTTCTTGAACTGTACGACGGTGCGCCATAGTCGCATCATCAACGTTTAAGTGAATCGTACGGTTTGGAATATCGATTTCAATAGTATCGCCATCTTCAACCAAACCAATTGCACCACCTTCAGCCGCTTCTGGTGAAACGTGACCAATCGAAAGACCTGATGAACCACCAGAGAAACGACCATCTGTCACCAATGCACAGTCTTTTCCTAAACCTTTCGATTTAAGGTAGCTGGTTGGGTAAAGCATTTCTTGCATGCCCGGACCACCACGTGGACCTTCATAACGAATAACAACAACATCACCAGCTTTAATATCATGACCCAAGATTGCATCTACAGCAGCATCTTGGCTCTCAAATACACGCGCTGTGCCCGTAAATTTCAAGATCGATTCATCAACACCCGCAGTTTTCACGATACAACCATCAAGCGCGATGTTGCCGTATAGAACTGCTAAACCACCATCTTTAGAGAAAGCATGTTCTGCATTGCGAATAACGCCTTTTTCACGGTCGCCATCTAATGTTGAATAATAGCGATTTTGCGAGAAGGCAACTTGAGTTGGAACACCACCTGGAGATGAGCGATAGAACTCATATACATCTGCATCTTCAGTACGAATAATATCCCACTTATCCAACGCATCTTTTAAAGTTTTCTCGTGTACAGTCGGTACAGATACATCAAGTAATTTCGCACGGTCAAGCTCACCCAAAATGGCCATAATGCCACCCGCACGGTGAACATCTTCCATGTGAACGTCTTGTTTTGCAGGCGCTACTTTAGACAATACAGGAACTCGACGTGACAATTCGTCAATGTCGTCCATGGTAAAATCAACTTCTGCTTCACTTGCTGCAGCCAATAAATGTAGAACCGTATTAGTTGAACCACCCATTGCAATATCAAGGGTCATCGCATTTTTAAACGCAGCCTTGGTTGCAATTGAACGAGGTAGAATACTTGCATCTTCTTGTTCGTAATAGCGCTTAGCCAATTCAACAATAAGTTGGCCTGCTTTTAAGAATAGTTTCTTGCGGTTTGCATGTGTCGCAACAATCGAACCATTACCCGGTAAAGATAAACCTAAAGCTTCAGTTAAACAGTTCATTGAGTTTGCAGTGAACATACCTGAACATGAACCACATGTTGGACAAGCCGAACGTTCAAACTCTTCAACTTCTTCGTCTGTATAACTTTCATCAGCCGCAACAACCATTGCATCAACAAGGTCAATCGCTTTTTCATTACCACGGAACTTGACCTTGCCCGCTTCCATTGGTCCGCCAGACACAAAAACAACTGGAATATTCAGGCGCATCGCAGCCATGAGCATTCCCGGAGTAATTTTGTCACAGTTAGAAATACATACCATGGCATCAGCGCAATGTGCATTCACCATGTACTCGACTGAGTCAGCAATCAAATCACGTGATGGTAATGAATAAAGCATGCCGTCATGCCCCATTGCGATCCCGTCATCTACAGCAATCGTATTAAACTCTTTAGCAACACCACCTGCCGCCTGAATTTCTGCTGCGACTAGTTGCCCTAAATCTTTAAGATGTACATGGCCCGGAACAAATTGAGTAAATGAGTTGACCACCGCAATAATCGGTTTGCCGAAATCCTCATCTTTCATTCCTGTTGCACGCCATAAGCCACGTGCGCCAGCCATATTTCTTCCGTGTGTCGATGTTTTTGAACGATAGTCAGGCATTAGTGTTTCCAACAAGTTGTGCTTGAGCGGAATTTCTCCCACTCTGGCTGAATGATACTGATATAGCGTTAGATCAGTCGGAATATTGACTCATCATCATAATTTGATCATTCTCCATTCTATAGAAGCAAATAATATTCGGAAAGCCAAGAACAGTAATAGTCAGTCAATATTTAGCAAAACTTACATGAATAATTTTTTATTTTTTCATAACCTTTTTTTATCAATAAAAAATTTTGAATAATTTTTTGTTCACTATTTAAAAATCAAATCTCTCAATAGCCATGAGTTTAGGGCTTCAAACGTTTTTCACGTATACTACCCATAAACTCTTTTTGGATTGCATTTGTGAAAATTATTTTTGCTGGCACCCCCGAATTTGCTGCAACAGCATTGGCGGCATTATTAAAAACTTCCCATGAAATTATCGCCGTTTACACCCAGCCAGATCGTAAAGCAGGCCGTGGACAAAAACTAACGCCATCTCCTGTAAAACAGCTTGCGCTTGAACATGGTATCCCTGTTTATCAACCACTTCACTTTAAAGCATCTACAGAAGAAGGGCTCGCAGCCCAACAAGAACTTGCAGCTTTAGGTGCCGATGTGATGGTCGTTGCAGCCTATGGCTTAATTCTTCCACAAGCTGTGCTAGATATGCCTAAATATGGCTGTTTAAATATCCACGGCTCATTATTACCACGTTGGCGCGGTGCAGCACCAATTCAGCGTGCGATTGCAACAGGTGATGAAGAAACCGGAATCACAATCATGCAAATGGCTGCTGGTTTAGATACAGGCGATATGATGTATAAAACCTACTGTCCCATCACAGCCGAAGATACATCAGCGACTTTACATGACAAACTCGCAGCTCAAGGCGCAACAGCAATTTGTGACGTACTCGAGTCAGAAGAAACGCTAAAAAAATATTTGGCAGAACGTGAAGTTCAAGATGAAAGCCTAACTGTCTATGCACATAAGTTAGTGAAATCAGAAGCTCGTATTGACTGGTCAAATGATGCTGTTCAACTTGACCGAAATATTCGTGCGTTCAACCCTTGGCCAGTTGCATTCATTCAGTTAGATGAAAATAATGCTTTGCGTGTTTGGAACTCAACCACATCTACTCAGAACCAAGCAAATGCCCAAGCTGGTGAAATTATCGCGATTGATAAACAGGGCGTACATGTTGCTTGTGGCCAAAACTCTTTTATTTGTCTGACCAGCGTGCAATGGCCGGGTGGTAAAGCAATGAATGCACAACAAATTGCACAAACTCAAAAACTTCACGTAGGACAAATTCTACCATGAGTCAGGTTTCATCAAATTCGTCACGATTTAACTTACGTGCTCAAGTCGTTCAGACGTTATTAAAAGTCCAGCAAGGGCAATCACTTGCTAGTATTTTAAATACACAGCTGAATCAAGTTGCAGAACGTGATCGCGCACTATTTCATGAACTTGTTCTAGGTACGCTCCGCCAATGGTTTGCACTTAAATCAATTAGCCTACCTTTGCTCAGCAAACCGTTAAATAATGAAACTGTTGAAACCTGTCTGTATGTTGGGCTTTATCAAGTTTTATGCACGCGTATTGCAGCGCACGCTGCCATATCAGAAACAGTAGATGCCACCAAACAACTTGGATTTCCTGCACTCGGCGGTATTGTGAATGCTATTTTGCGCCGAGCTACTCGTGAAACTGATGACTTTCAGCAAGGTTTACAGCAAGCGCATGGCTTACCAAGTTGGCTTTTCAAAAGGTTAAAAAAGGATTGGGGAGAACAAACTGAATCTCTTTGCCAATCATTAAAACAAGTCGCACCTTTAACCTTACGAGTTAACCAACGTCATATTGGTCGTGATGCTTATTTAGCAAAATTACAAAGTCTAGATATTCAGGCCCGTGCTTGTACTCTGTCTGAAGCAGGTATTGTTCTTGAACAATCTGTACAAATTACCCAGCTACCCGGCTTTGAAGAGGGATGGTTTTCTGTACAAGATGAACATGCTCAACTATGTGTAATATTATTGCCAGATCTAAATAATAAAACAGTAATTGATGCCTGTGCAGCTCCCGGTGGAAAAACAGCTCATTTACTCGAAAAGTTTAAACCGGCTCAGCTCATTGCTATTGACCAAGATTCTAATCGTTTAATCCGTGTAACTGAAAATTTAAACCGCTTAGCACTTGATCAAAGTCAAACAGAAATTTTGGCAGCCGATGCAACCCAATGGGTTCCCGCAGAACCAGTAGATTGTATTGTGCTCGATGCACCTTGCTCCGCTACAGGCGTTATTCGTCGTCATCCTGACATACGCCTATTGCGCCAATCTAGCGACATAGCTCAAACGATTGAACTGCAAAAGCAAATTTTGGAACACATGTGGCAACAACTCAACGTTGGAGGCACATTGCTCTATATTACCTGTTCAGTTTTAAAAGCTGAAAATGAACAGCAGATGATAAATTTCTTTGCAGAACATAGTGATGCAAAAGAAATTAAGATTGAAGCGAATTGGGGACTTGAACAAATTCATGGCCGACAATTATTACCGCAAGCACAGTCTGGCGATGGATTTTATTATTGTAAAATTCAAAAAATTGCATAAAAAAAGCAGGCTTAAAGCCTGCTTTTTATTAGATCAGCATCAAAGCGTATGCTGATCTTTTACATCTTCTAAAACGTCATCTAACTCTTCAGGATGTTTCGATAAATGTAGAATGGATAAAGCCAACCCACCCCATAAAAACACCATCGAAATCACCATCATCACGATTGCCGAAGTATTCATTATTTTATCCTCCTAGCGATCTTTCATTTTGCTTAGCACGATTGCAACGACCGCACAGAAAATCACACTGCCCCAGCCGAATACACCTTGTAAGCTCATACTATAAGTATCATAGCCATTTTTGATCAAATTAAAAACAGTCATACAGAGTGTAGTTAACAAGATTAAAGATGTAATAACCGTTAAAGTGAAATCCCATCCCTTACCAACTTGAATGGTTGAGATACGATTTATATGGTCACTAAGTTCTTTAAGCGCTGAACGTTTAAACCAAGCTACGCTAATAATTGATATTAATGCACCACCGATAATACCGATGTTATTAATAAAGTGATCAACAATATCAACCAGCTTAATTGCATTTACACTTGAGAATAAAATAATTGATACAAGTGCACTACCACCACCAATAATCGTTACAGCTTTTTTACGGCCCCATTTCAACTTATCTTGCATTGCTGCAATAGGCACTTCCAAAATACTAACCATCGAAGAAATACCTGCGACGAAAAGTGAAGAGAAGAATAAAAGACCAAATAAATCAGCCCCTGCACCTAAGCTTGAAATAATTTTAGGGAATGCGATAAATGCTAATCCAATTCCGCCACTCACGACATCTTTAACATCAGTACCCGCTGCATGTGCCATAAAACCAAGAGCAGCAAAAATACCAATCCCTGCCAAAATCTCAGTTGATGCATTTGCAAAACCAACGATTAAGCCAGAACCAGTTAAATTCGTTTTTGGTTTTAAATAAGATGCATAGGTAACCATGATCCCGAAACCAACAGATAATGAAAAGAAAGTATGACCATAAGCGGCTAACCATACTTTATAGTCCATCATTGCTGACCAGTTTGGCGTAAAGAATGCATTTAAACCTTGAACTGCACCAGGTAAACGCAATGACTGAATCACCAAAATAGTGAAGAGAATGAATAATAATGGCATGAAAATTTTATTGGATAATTCCACACCCTTTTTCACCCCACCATAAAGAATGATTAAAGTAAGTGCCCAAATTCCAACAATCGGCCAGAATAAATGACTTACAAACTGTAAATCAAAACCAGTCGCTTTTGAGGTTTGTAGGTAGGTATTAAAGAAGAAACCTTCCGGATCACTTCCCCACATTTGACCAATAGAGAAGTAAACGTAACTACCTGCCCATGTCAAAACGCTCGCATAATACAAACCAATAATGATACAGACACAAACCTGCCACCATCCTAATGTTTCTCCACCTTTAAATAAGGCCCGATATGCTTTTGGAGGTGAACCAGTACTACGATGACCGACCGCATAATCTAAAAATAGTAACGGTAAACCAGCAGTAATGAGTGCCAATAGATAAGGAATAAGAAACGCACCACCACCATTTTCATAAGCAACGTATGGAAAGCGCCAAATATTACCTAAGCCTACAGCCGAACCAACGGCTGCAATAATAAAACCAGATCGTGACGTCCAGTTTTCACGAGAATCTGTCATAAAACACCTAATGTTAAAAGATTGCTTATTTTTACTGCTATTGTTGATTGTTATTCCGCATGCAAAAAAAGAACCAAAGAATACTTTTGTGTTTGATTGAGAATAAAAGGCACCTTGTGAGTATTTTTATTTTCATTTCAAACAAGCAAAAATAGAAAATTCTTCCTTAAAGATTTTTGTCCATTTTTTGCCCCTATATAGCTGAACAATACCTGTTTTTATTTCTTTTTACTGTAATTTCCATCAGAAATTTTACGAATTTTTTAAGTTTTTTTCACAATTGGTTATTTTTCAGCTAATCTTTAAGTTTAAATCAAATAGTCAGACAATATTGTTCAATGACATTTTCTTCCAAACACTAAAAAGATCTATTTAATTACTCGACTTATCCATTAATTTCTTGCTCAATTTCCAATTAAAATTTGATAATACCCATTTTTTAGATGACAAAATTTATACTAAAATCTGTAGAGGGCTAATGTCATTCAAATGAAAACGTTAAATATTAATTATTTGAAATAATTAATATTTTATCTAGCTTAGAAAAATTATTAATAATATGTGCTTCACCCTCATATTTTTTATCAATGCATCTGTAGCAAGATGTCTATATGATGCGTTCAAAGATTTCTTTTATGCGGATGTTCAAAGTGAAAATATTAAAAATATCTTTATTAACGCTCGGGATGGGCTTAAGTGGCCTTGCTCAAGCAGATTTTGTTGGAGTAAAGGGAGATGTCGGCTACTGGTTTTACGATGGTAAAGCGAATATGTCTTCTCAATTTCCTGATGATCAAGATCTAGATCAAAAAGGTAGTGCTCAACTCTCATTGGCAATAGAACACCCAATCCCATTTATTCCAAATGCAAAAATACGTTATGTAAATTTAGATACTCAAACTAAATCAGAAACTCTAGGTCAAGCTAACTATAAAGTTGATTTAGATCATAGCGATTTTATTCTCTATTATGAGTTACTAGACAATATTGTGAGTGTAGATGCTGGGCTTGGTGCAACTGTACTAAATGGTGATATTACTGCTTATACTGGTAAACGCGTGGATATTGATAAAACATATCCTATTGCTTATTTATCTGGTGAAGTCAAACTTCCATTTACAGGCTTAAGTGCTAAAGGTGAAGCAACTTATACAAACTTTGATGATGCACGAATCACAGATGCATTAGCAGAAGTAAAATATAAATTTGCAGATAATCTACTCATTGATCTTGGTTTAACAGCAGGATATCGCGTACTCAATATTGATTTAGATGACTACGATAATAATGATCTTAAATTTGAATTTAAGGGTCCTTATGTCGGTTTAGAAGCCCATTTCTAACTTGGCACGGGTTCGAAATTTCCTTCCTATATAAAAAAGGACTCTTAATAGAGTCCTTTTTTAATTAGCCCATACCTACATAACCTGAATATTTTCGAATTCTTTGGCACCACGCTTGAATATTTGGATATAGCTCCAAATCAAAACCACCTTCCTCCGCGACATGCGTGTATGCATATAGGGCAATATCAGCAATAGTTAATTGATTTCCAATAAGATAGTCATGCTCTACTAAAACTTTATCCATAATAGATAGTGCTTTATGACCTTTCGGTTGTAAATTATGATATTCCTCTATTCTTTCTGGTGGTAACCCTAAATATTTATTAATAAACCGAGCAACTGCAATAAATGGTTCATGACTATACTGTTCAAAGAACATCCACTGATACATTTTTGCTTTCGTATAGGAATCTGTAGCAATAAACTCTGTCCCCTCCGCCAGATAGCCTAAAATAGCGTTAGATTCACTTAAAACACGGCCATCATCTAGAACCAGTACAGGTATTTTTCCATTAGGATTTAAGAATAAAAAATCTGCTGTTTGAGTGTCTTTTTTTAAAATATCAATGTGGACCCATCTATGTTTAATATTTAATAAGGAAAGTAATAGTTTAATCTTATAACAATTACCCGAACCTACATCACCATAAATTATCATAGATGCTTTTCCCTTATTATTCATATTTAAGTATGTAATTTTCTTATTATTTATAGCATGAATCTTTCATAATATTTTCAGTTTTATTTTTTCTCAATCAATTCAATTCTCGCGCATGCAAAAGAACACCCCGGTTTCTTTCGAGACCGGGGTGTTAGAATAATGAGCTGGCGATGACTTACTCTCACATGGGAAACCCCACACTACCATCAGCGCTAAGAGGTTTCACTTCTGAGTTCGGGAAGGGATCAGGTGGTTCACTCTTGCTATGGTCGCCAGCACAACTGGTATGGATACTTGCATTGGTCTTAATGTGCCGATGCGTTTTCCAAATCTTTACAGATGGGCTGATTGAATCTTACTTTATTTGTTCATTTTAGCTAAGCGTATAACTAAATCAAGTTGCTTTGCATATTAATGAATCGATTGATGCTTTATATACAACTGCTTGGGTGTTGTATAGTCAAGCCTCACGAGCAATTAGTATTGGTCAGCTTCACATATCACTATGCTTCCACATCCAACCTATCAACGTCCTAGTCTCGAACGGCTCTTTAGAGGACATAAAGTCCTAGGGAAATCTTATCTTGAGGTAGGCTTCCCGCTTAGATGCTTTCAGCGGTTATCCCTTCCGAACATAGCTACCCGGCGATGCGACTGGCGTCACAACCGGTACACCAGAGGTTCGTCCACTCTGGTCCTCTCGTACTAGGAGCAGATCCTCTCAAATTTCCAGCGCCCACGGTAGATAGGGACCGAACTGTCTCACGACGTTCTAAACCCAGCTCGCGTACCTCTTTAAATGGCGAACAGCCATACCCTTGGGACCTGCTTCAGCCCCAGGATGAGATGAGCCGACATCGAGGTGCCAAACACCGCCGTCGATATGAACTCTTGGGCGGTATCAGCCTGTTATCCCCAGAGTACCTTTTATCCGTTGAGCGATGGCCCTTCCATACAGAACCACCGGATCACTAAGACCTACTTTCGTACCTGCTCGACTTGTGGGTCTCGCAGTTAAGCGCGCTTTTGCCTTTATACTCTACGCGTGATTTCCGACCACGCTGAGCGCACCTTCGTACTCCTCCGTTACTCTTTAGGAGGAGACCGCCCCAGTCAAACTACCCACCAGACATGGTCCTCGCCCCGGATTACGGGGCAGAGTTAGAACCTCAACATTACCAGGGTGGTATTTCAAGGACGGCTCCATTGGAACTAGCGTTCCAACTTCAAAGCCTCCCACCTATCCTACACAAGTAAGGTCAAAGTTCAATGTCAAGCTGCAGTAAAGGTTCACGGGGTCTTTCCGTCTAGCCGCGGGTACACTGCATCTTCACAGCGATTTCGATTTCACTGAGCCTCTGCTGGAGACAGCGCCGCCATCATTATGCCATTCGTGCAGGTCGGAACTTACCCGACAAGGAATTTCGCTACCTTAGGACCGTTATAGTTACGGCCGCCGTTTACTGGGGCTTCGATCAAGAGCTTCGCTTACGCTAACCCCATCAATTAACCTTCCAGCACCGGGCAGGCATCACACCCTATACGTCCACTTTCGTGTTTGCAGAGTGCTATGTTTTTAATAAACAGTTGCAGCGGCCTGGTTTCTGTGGCTGCCAATAGCTCAGACCGCAAGGGTCATCACCGTCAGCAGCGTACCTTCTCCCGAAGTTACGGTACCATTTTGCCTAGTTCCTTCAGCAGAGTTCTCTCAAGCGCCTTGGTCTACTCGACCTGACCACCTGTGTCGGTTTCGGGTACGATTCCTGTGTAACTGAAGCTTAGAGACTTTTCCTGGAAGCATGGTATCAGCCACTTCGCTGTACAAGTACAGCTTGCTATCAGATCTCAGCATAGAGCACCCCGGATTTGCCTAAGATGCATGCCTACTTCCTTCCACCTGGACAACCAACGCCAGGCTGACTTAACCTTCTCCGTCCTCTCATCGCATTACACAGAAGTATTGGAATATTAACCAATTTCCCATCGACTACGCCTTTCGGCCTCGCCTTAGGGGTCGACTCACCCAGCCCCGATTAACGTTGGACTGGAACCCTTGGTCTTTCGGCGAACGGGTTTTTCACCCGTTTTGTCGTTACTCACGTCAGCATTCGCACTTCTGATACCTCCAGCATACTTCTCAATACACCTTCATCGGCTTACAGAACGCTCCCCTACCACTTGACTAAAAGTCAAATCCGCAGCTTCGGCACATAGTTTTAGCCCCGTTACATCTTCCGCGCAGGCCGACTCGACTAGTGAGCTATTACGCTTTCTTTAAAGGGTGGCTGCTTCTAAGCCAACCTCCTAGCTGTCTATGCCTTCCCACATCGTTTCCCACTTAACTATGATTTTGGGGCCTTAGCTGGCGGTCTGGATTGTTTTCCTCTTGACTACGGACGTTAGCACCCGCAGTCTGTCTCCCGGATAGTACTCATAGGTATTCGGAGTTTGCATCGGTTTGGTAAGTCGGGATGACCCCCTAGCCGAAACAGTGCTCTACCCCCTATGGTATTCGTCCGAGGCGCTACCTAAATAGCTTTCGGGGAGAACCAGCTATCACCAGGCTTGATTAGCCTTTCACCCCTATCCACAAGTCATCCCCTGGCTTTTCAACGACAGTGGGTTCGGTCCTCCAGTTAGTGTTACCCAACCTTCAACCTGCTCATGGATAGATCGCCTGGTTTCGGGTCTATACCCAGCAACTAAACGCCCTATTAAGACTCGATTTCTCTACGGCTCCCCTATACGGTTAACCTCGCTACTGAATATAAGTCGCTGACCCATTATACAAAAGGTACGCAGTCACCGAACAAGTCGGCTCCCACTGCTTGTATGCATGCGGTTTCAGGATCTATTTCACTCCCCTCACAGGGGTTCTTTTCGCCTTTCCCTCACGGTACTGGTTCACTATCGGTCAGTCAGGAGTATTTAGCCTTGGAGGATGGTCCCCCCATATTCAGACAAGGTTTCACGTGCCTCGCCCTACTCGTCATCATTATGTGTGCCCTTTCGTGTACGGGAATATCACCCTCTACGTTCGCACTTCCCAGAGCGTTCCACTAAAACACACATAACTTAATGGGCTGATCCCCGTTCGCTCGCCGCTACTAAGGGAATCTCAATTGATTTCTTTTCCTAAGGGTACTGAGATGTTTCACTTCCCCTCGTTCGCCTTGCAACACTATGTATTCATGTTGCAATACCTACCTTAAAGTAGGTGGGTTCCCCCATTCAGAAATCTCCGGATCAAAGGATATTTGCCGCCTCCCCGGAGCTTATCGCAGGCTATTACGTCTTTCATCGCCTCTGACTGCCAAGGCATCCACCACATGCACTTAATTACTTGACTATACAACCCCAAACAGTCGTCAACACTTACAAGTGAGTGTTGTCCGTGCGATTCTTCATCGCTACTATCTGTTGCCTGTGTATTTAAACACTGTACAGCTTCAATCTAAATTCATATACCAAAACGCTTGATTCAGTTAATTTGCTAGTTCTCAATTCATCTAGATTAATTGCTTAATCTAAACTCTTGAGTGAACAATTTATTTCAGACTCAATTTTGCCAATCTGTTAATGAATAAACACGCCTTCGTCAGGTCATGCTTAATACCGTGATACTTAAATCACAGAAGTTAATAAACTAAGATCTAAATCTCTATTTACTAATTTCTGTAATCCGAACTTCTCTTAAGTTCTGGTGGAGACTAGGAGAGTCGAACTCCTGACCTCCTGCGTGCAAAGCAGGCGCTCTACCAACTAAGCTAAGTCCCCAGCTTACATCATCAGTCATGTATCTTTTATCTATAACTTCAACCAGTCAAAGTCATGGTGGGTCTGACAAGACTTGAACTTGTGACCCCACGCTTATCAAGCGTGTGCTCTAACCAACTGAGCTACAGACCCTCAGATACATCTATGAAGAACAACTTGTTGTGGATTCTTACCAATCGTCAATCTTTCGTTAAGGAGGTGATCCAGCCGCAGGTTCCCCTACGGCTACCTTGTTACGACTTCACCCCAGTCATCGGCCACACCGTGGTAACCGCCCTCTTTGCAGTTAGGCTAGCTACTTCTGGTGCAACAAACTCCCATGGTGTGACGGGCGGTGTGTACAAGGCCCGGGAACGTATTCACCGCGGCATTCTGATCCGCGATTACTAGCGATTCCGACTTCATGGAGTCGAGTTGCAGACTCCAATCCGGACTACGATCGGCTTTTTGAGATTAGCATCCTATCGCTAGGTAGCAACCCTTTGTACCGACCATTGTAGCACGTGTGTAGCCCTGGCCGTAAGGGCCATGATGACTTGACGTCGTCCCCGCCTTCCTCCAGTTTGTCACTGGCAGTATCCTTAAAGTTCCCGACATTACTCGCTGGCAAATAAGGAAAAGGGTTGCGCTCGTTGCGGGACTTAACCCAACATCTCACGACACGAGCTGACGACAGCCATGCAGCACCTGTATGTAAGTTCCCGAAGGCACCAATCCATCTCTGGAAAGTTCTTACTATGTCAAGGCCAGGTAAGGTTCTTCGCGTTGCATCGAATTAAACCACATGCTCCACCGCTTGTGCGGGCCCCCGTCAATTCATTTGAGTTTTAGTCTTGCGACCGTACTCCCCAGGCGGTCTACTTATCGCGTTAGCTGCGCCACTAAAGCCTCAAAGGCCCCAACGGCTAGTAGACATCGTTTACGGCATGGACTACCAGGGTATCTAATCCTGTTTGCTCCCCATGCTTTCGCACCTCAGCGTCAGTGTTAGGCCAGATGGCTGCCTTCGCCATCGGTATTCCTCCAGATCTCTACGCATTTCACCGCTACACCTGGAATTCTACCATCCTCTCCCACACTCTAGCTAACCAGTATCGAATGCAATTCCCAAGTTAAGCTCGGGGATTTCACATTTGACTTAATTAGCCGCCTACGCGCGCTTTACGCCCAGTAAATCCGATTAACGCTTGCACCCTCTGTATTACCGCGGCTGCTGGCACAGAGTTAGCCGGTGCTTATTCTGCGAGTAACGTCCACTATCTCTAGGTATTAACTAAAGTAGCCTCCTCCTCGCTTAAAGTGCTTTACAACCATAAGGCCTTCTTCACACACGCGGCATGGCTGGATCAGGCTTCCGCCCATTGTCCAATATTCCCCACTGCTGCCTCCCGTAGGAGTCTGGGCCGTGTCTCAGTCCCAGTGTGGCGGATCATCCTCTCAGACCCGCTACAGATCGTCGCCTTGGTAGGCCTTTACCCCACCAACTAGCTAATCCGACTTAGGCTCATCTATTAGCGCAAGGTCCGAAGATCCCCTGCTTTCTCCCGTAGGACGTATGCGGTATTAGCATTCCTTTCGAAATGTTGTCCCCCACTAATAGGCAGATTCCTAAGCATTACTCACCCGTCCGCCGCTAAGATCAGTAGCAAGCTACCTCTCTCCGCTCGACTTGCATGTGTTAAGCCTGCCGCCAGCGTTCAATCTGAGCCATGATCAAACTCTTCAGTTAAAAATCATTTTGCACCTTATTAAAGACAAGGTGCCAATTCTGGCTCATCAATTTTCTGACTTAAATTTCGCTCAAATAAACTTCGAGTAATTTAAACCAATCAATCAATGATAATATTTCGATTAATCAATCAGTAAAAATCCACACAAGTTGTTCTTCAATTCTCTTAATGATCTTCTTCCTGGTTCGTCACCAGCAAGCTAGGTCGGCTATATTACTCTTAATCTCTTAAAAGTCAACAGGTAATTTCGATATTTTTAAAACTTATTCTCAAAACCAACTTCTCATCAAATTTATCACTTAAAGCAACCAACTTAATTCCAAGTAACTGTTTTTCAACAAGTTATTATCTGCATCACCGCCGATGGATGTGCATTATAGAGGATTAACATCCCTTTGCAAGGGGTATTTCAGCCTTTTTCTATTGAGTGCCGTTTTTTTCTACTATTTTGCAAAAAAAGTGATATATATGGCTTTTTTTTAGGCATTTTCGCCACTTTTATTAATTTTATTTTTAGGAAAATACAGTTCATCTTAGATTTTTGATGTCTTCTTATTCTTATATAGTCGTTAGAGGTATATATAGCATTCTCTATTCCAAAGATTCCAAAGATTCCAAAGATTCCAAAGATTCCAAAGATTCCAAAGATTCCAAAGATTCCAAAGATTCCAAAGATTCCAAAGATTCCAAAGATTCCAAAGATTCCAAAGATTCCAAAGATTCCAAAGGAATATTAGAGCAAATACTCTACTCTCAAGCTATATTTCGCTCTATCTTGTTATTTGCTTTGATTACTTTTCATTATTACTGATCTATAAATTGTTCCACGTGGAACGTTGAATTGTTTTTTTAATCCTTAAATAAAAAAAGCAGGATTACTCCTGCTTTTTATCACTACAGAACATTCTTAGTCAGTGAACGTTACACGTGCAATTGCTTTTTTACCTGACTGAATAATGAAAGTACCGTTTTCTTTTACAGAGAAACCAGCATCAACAGCATTCCAGTCAACTTTTACTGCACCGCGAGCTACTGCATCTTTTGCAGCTGCAGCATTCGGATTTAATCCAGCTACACGTAGAATTGTGGCAATAAAGATTTCTCCACCAAACTCACCACGCGAAATAGTCACCTCTGGGGTGTCTTCTGGTACTTCACCTTCTGTAATAAGGTTGCCAGCACTTTTATGTGCATTAGCGGCAGCTTCTGCATCATGGAAGCGCTCAACTAGCTCAAGTGCAAGAATACGCTTTACTTCTTGTGGATTACGACCAGCAGCAATTTCTTCTAATAAAGCTTTGATCTCATCTAGAGATTTAAAACTTAATAAATCGAAATAGCGTTCAATTAAAGAGTCTGGCATTGATAAAACTTTTTGGTACATTGCCCCTGGTGTATCAAATACACCAATATAGTTACCTAAAGATTTAGACATTTTATTTACGCCATCTAAACCTTCTAGAATCGGTACAGTGATACACACTTGCGATTCTTGGCCATAACGACTTTGTAAAGTACGACCCATAAGTAAGTTAAAGGTCTGGTCTGTACCACCTAACTCAACGTCAGCTTCAAGCGCAATGGAGTCATAACCTTGAACTAAAGGATATAAAAACTCATGAATTGCAATTGGCTGATGATTGCTATAGCGCTTAGTAAAGTCATCACGCTCTAACATACGAGATACAGTTTGCTGACTTGCTAGCTGAATAAGGTCAGCAGCAGATTTTTGATTAAACCATTCTGAGTTAAAACGTACTTTTGTTTTATTCGGGTCTAATATTTTGAAAACTTGTTCTTGATAAGTTTTAGCGTTGGCTTCCACTTGTTCACGTGACAACGGCGGACGAGTTGCACTTTTACCAGTTGGGTCACCGATCATCGCTGTATAGTCACCAATTAAGAAGGTAACTTCATGGCCCAAATCTTGGAAGGTTTTTAATTTATTAATAAGAACCGTATGTCCTAAATGTAAATCTGGCGCTGTAGGGTCGAAACCAGCTTTAATTTTAAGAGGACGATTCTCTTTGAGCTTTTTCAGTAAATCTTCTTCTGAAATAATTTCGTGCGTGCCTCGTTGGATGAGGGCAAGCTGTTCTTCGGCGGGCAAGAAATTTGACATCACAAAACCTAAACACATCAGTTATTCAATTTGTGCGATATACTAACATTTTTTCAGCGTCTTGCAGGGGAAGTTGCATATGAGCGCAATCTATATCGGCGTAATGACTGGCACTAGTATGGATGGTGTGGATATTGTTGCGGCTTCATTTGAGCCACTACAACTTCATGCCACTCTTACAGTTCCATTTGAACCCGAGTTACGTGATGAGCTTATGGCGTTAACTTTGCCTGATGACAATGAAATTGACCGCATGGGTAAAGCTGATGTTGCTCTAGCCAAAATGATTGGTCATGGCATTAATACTCTCATTGAAAAAAATCAGTTAGATCGTAGTCAAATTAAAGCAATTGGCTCACATGGGCAAACCATTCGTCATCGCCCAGAACATGGATTTACTTTACAAATTGGTGATCCCAACATCATTACTGAAATTACTCAGATTCAGGTTGTTTCAGATTTCCGTCGTAGAGATATGGCAGCAGGTGGTCAAGGCGCACCATTGGTTCCGGCTTTCCATCAAGCATTATTTCAACATCCAAGTATTCATCGTGTGATTTTGAATTTGGGTGGTATTGCCAATGTGAGTATGTTGCCTGCCAATAATGCTGATGGCGTCTTTGGTTTTGATACAGGCCCTGCAAATATTTTGATGGATGCTTGGTGTCATCGCCATACAGGTCATCCATATGATGAAAATGGCGATTGGGCTGCCTATGGTCATCCTATTCGCTCTTTACTCGACCGTCTTCATGCGCATGAATATTTTTCTAAAGAGCCGCCTAAGAGCACAGGACGTGAAGACTTTAATATTGACTGGTTAGATGATCAGTTAATCGATTGGAGAAATGATTTAACTTACGATGAGTTAGAAGATACCCCTGAAAACATCCAAGCCACCTTATTAAAGCTTACTGTGCGTGCCATTCAAAAAGCGATTTATCGTTCTGAGATGGAAACAGGTGAAGTATATGTATGTGGTGGTGGTGCTTATAACTCTTATTTATTAGAACAATTACGCTGGCGTCTTCGTAAGCACAATTGGTCTGTTCAACCTACAGATGTTTTAGGGCTCTCCCCTACTTGGGTTGAGGCTACAGCATTTGCATGGTTAGCAATGCGCTTTGTAAATGGTTTAAGTGGTAATTTGCCCGCGGTAACAGGTGCTTCGGATTTCAGAATTCTAGGTACAATCACAGTAGTATAAAAACTACTTATTGATTGATTGGTCAGATTCGACCTCATAACACATTTACTGACCCGAAATGCTGTTATTTAAATGAGCATAAAAACTCATGATAAATGCCGACAAAAATAATTTAAGGCATATTTGTATGGATCTGACCAAACGTATTTCTCAATACACACGTGGGGCTTGGACATTCGATGTAATTGATTCAGGCCCTATAGATAGTCCACTCGTTGTTTTATTGCATGGTTTTCCAGAAACTGCTCATAGTTGGGAGCAAACCTCTGAATTATTGCATCAGCATCAATTTAGAACGCTTGCGATTCATCAACGTGGTTATAGTTTAAATGCTAGGCCTCAAAGCCGATTTCAATATTCACTGAGTGAACTTATAGAGGATGTGACAAGTTTAATTGAGCAGCTTGGTCAGCCAGTTTATTTAATTGGGCACGACTGGGGCTCGGCAATCGCTTCGGGCGTTGCGATGAAGTATCCACAATATATTCAGCATCTGACTTTAGTTTCTGTGCCTCACCAAGCTGCTTTTTTAAAAGCTTGTTTAAGCAGCAGACAACTTTTTAAATCTTATTATTTTGCAATTTTTCAGCTACCAATTCTGCCCGAACTTTTATTTAAAAAGATACCTAAATTGGGCCGGAAATTTCTTAAGTCAACAGGCATGACTGAACAGCAAATTGAGATATTTGAGGCTGAATTTATAGAAGAAAATAGATTAACTACGGCGTTGAATTGGTATCGTGGCTTTTTTTGGGACAAGCCTCAAAATCCGTTTAAAGCCATAGATGTCCCTACTCTCTTTATTTGGGGCAAACATGATATTGCCGTTACAGAAAAAAGTGCCGAGCTAAACTCACATTATTTTAAAAATAGTTATGAGGCAGTTTTTATGGATGCATCTCATTGGATTCCATATCAGAATGCTCCTGAACTGGTACAATATTTTTTAGAATCTGTCCGTAAAAAATAATGATCTGACCAATAAAAAACCTCTCAAAATAGAGAGGTTTTTTTAATTTTAAAATTTTTTTAAATCGAGAAAGAAGAACCACAACCACATGTTGTTGTTGCATTTGGGTTTTGGATAATAAAACGTGAGCCTTCAAGACCTTCTACATAGTCAACCACTGAGCCAATTAAATATTGATAGCTAAGTGAATCAACAAGCATTTTTACATCGCCATTTACGAATTCTGCATCATCTTCATTTACGCTTTCAGCAAAATTGAAGCCATACGAAAACCCTGAACACCCGCCTCCTGTTACATATACACGTAACATGAGATCGTCATTCCCTTCACTATCACGGAGTTGGCGTACCTTATTGGCAGCATTATCTGTCAAAACTAGAGCTTGGGCATTCATGATGATTGTTCCTCGGATTTTGCTGTGCCTTTCAAAATAAAAAAGACCCTATATTGAGTATAGCATAATCAATATAGGGTCTGTCTTCGAAGTTTAAAGCGAATCTTGAGTATTTTTATCAAGATTATTTGTAATTCTCGTCCTGTAAGCCACATTCGAAGTTTTTAGCATCTTGCTTACAACGGAATTGCCACAGTAGTTTCATCATACGTTTATCGTATACACCACGTTGTGTAAGGTTAATTCGAGACTCCCGCATAAGCTTTTGGTAGCCTGGTTTATCAGCTGCTGGAACATCCATCCAGTATTTTTGCGGAATATCAGCTTTCATTTTACCCAAGATAGTAAAAGCACGTGGTAGCTGACCTGAAACCCATTCTCTAGATTTCTGACCAAAACCAGCTGGGAACTTATCAGGACGGATAATAATATTTCCTGTGACCTGTAAGATCGGATAGTTCACGATCGCACCTTTTGTTCCTAAACCTTTTTGTAGCTCTAATGGTTTAAATGCTGCTGCTGGTGCACCAATAATATCAACTTGATGGTTATTAAATTTCGCGCCAAAATTTGTGACGTCAGCACTAACAGCCTGTGCTCCTACCTGCTGAACCATAATTTTTTGTGCTTCATCATAGTCAAGAACAGCAATTTTCTTACCTGCGGCTTTCGCTACTGTATTGATGCTGCGATCGTTTACTAGAAGGTAAGCATCACCAACTGGAATAACACCGACAACCTCATAGCGACCATTAACCATATATTTACTAAAAGTTGGACTCGCTAAACCTTGCATTATTTTTACAGCAAGCTTGAGGTCAGGAATGGCCCCTATCGCGTCTAATGATCCAGTAAATGAGTTAAATTGACGGCCACGCATCCCTGACACACTAATACCATCACATTTGCCTGCTTTAAAATCTTCAGCAATCACGGCTTCGTTTTGGTTTACTTTAAGTTCGATATCAGCTCCCCAGTTTTTAGCGGCAAGTTGATAATCCTTCATTAATGCATAGACATCGCCATTTTTACCAACGAAGTCAAAAACACATACTGTTTGTTTAGCCTGAGCTGCAAAAGAAACTGTTGTAAGTCCCATCGCAAGTAATAACATTTTGGAAAATTGCATATTCTTTTTCCTTTCCTTGTGGAGTTTTTGTTTTTCGATACCAAGAAATTTCACACCAATCAGGTATGAAGCGGATAGGCCTCATATAAAAATCATGATGGAATATTGGCATAGACCCTATTTGCTTTTATGATTTTATTTCCATGAAAAATAGATAGCGATTGACCTATCTATTAGCAATTATTTTAATCACTCAAGTCCTTGATCCATTTTTATACCTTCATGTTTCCTTATGAAGTTTTTATCTAAATTTAGCTTAACGTCTTTCTAACTAACCACAATGGCAGAATTGACAGCACATATAAAACAAAAAGCCTAGAACTAAGTCTAGGCTTTCTGAAAGAAATTAAGATTATTCACCAGGCATTGAACATTCAAAGTTAGCCTTGTCTACAGAACAACGTGCTTTTTTCAATACAGACATCATTCCTGCATCGTAAACACCACGTTTAGTTAAGTCCATACGACCATCACGCAACATTTTTTGATACTTAAGTTTGTCTTCTGCACTTAAGTTCATTTTGTATTTGCCAGGAATTTGCGCTTCTAAACGGTTGATCATTGCAAAGTTCTTAGGTAACTGTTTAACGAACCAGTCACGAGATTTTTGACCAAAACCAGCTGGGAATTTATCAGAACGTAATACTAGATCTGCTGTAACGTGTAATACAGGGAAGTTCCACATTACACCGTTTGCACCTAAACCTTTATTTAACTCTAATGGTTTGTAAGCATAAGCAGGTGCACCTACCATATCTACCTGACCATTGTTAAATTTCGCGGCAAAGTTTGAAATATCAGAAAGAACCGCTTGAGCGCCTACGCGTTGCACCATAATTTTTTGTGCATCGTCATAACCTAACACGGCGAATTTTTTACCCGCAGCTTTTTCAACAGAGTTGATGTTTTTGTCACGTACGAAAATGAATGCTGAACCTAGCGGAGAAATACCAGCAACTTCATATTTTTTACCACCCATATTAGTGGTCATTTTAGCTGCATTACGCGCATCTAATACATAAGTAATTGCACGTTGAGCGATTTGGTTATTTGGAACACCACCGAGTGAGTCGATAGATCCTGCGAATTTGTTATATTGGCGTGCACGCATTGCTGTCATTGCTACAGCATCACATTTGCCTGCTTTAAAATCATTATCAGCAACAGCCTCGTCCTGACGAGGAACCAAGTTAATTTCAGTACCCCAGCCTTTTGCAGCTAGAGCCCATTCTTCCATCATTTTATATGAGTCGCCTGCTTTTCCTAAGAGGTCGAATACACATACGGTACTCGCTGCTTGCGCTGAAGCAGAAAAACCAACAACAGAAGCGGCAGCCATAGCAAGTACGATTTTTTTCATTTTCTTCATCCTTCCACGGAACAGATTTTTTGTTTGAAGTTTCCTTTCAAAGACAGATATTAATCATGTTTTTTAGAAAAAAATAGAGCTTTTACTCAAATATTTTTATCTCATTGAACCATTGTTTGTTCAATTTAAATTATTTATTAGTGGTAAAAATCACTAAGTTTCCGTAAGTTACTTTTTATATTCACAATTTTCATACCCATATTCAGCTTTGAAATATATGTAGCGTTTTTGTGTTTAAAAAATAAACTATTCTCCATTAAGGGTACATTCAAAATTAGTTCTTTCAACCGTACAGCGAGCACGCTTCAGCACACTCATCATTGTTGCATCGTATACCCCTTGTTTTGTTAAGCTGAGGCGACCATCACGTAAAATTTTTTGATATTTAATTTTGTCTTCGACTGAAAAATTCATTTTAATTTTTGATGGTACGCCCATTTCTAGCCGTTTTATCATGGCAAAGTTCTGAGGTAATTGCTGTAGAAACCAAGCACGTGACTTTATACCGAAATCTGCGGGGAACTTATCACTTCGAGCAACTAAATCTCCCGTAACGTTAACCACAGGGAAAGTAAACATTGCCCCTTTCTCTCCCACCCCTTTACCAATCTCTAAAGGTTTATAAGCATAAGCTGGTGCAGCAATTGCATCGACTTGTCCACTATTAAACTTTTTCACAAAATCGGTAATTTCTGATGGAATGGGCTGCGCTCCAACACTTTCCACCATAATTTTCTGTGCTGCGTCATATTGCAAAATAGCAAATTTAGTACCGCGTACTTTTTCAATTGAATTCAGGTTTTTATCTCTTACAAATAAATAAGCCAATCCAATCTGAACAATCCCGACGACTTCGTAATTGGCTCCATTTTGTGCAGTTACCATACGATGTTTATTACGCTTATCTAAAACGTAGCTAATTGCTTTTTGGGCAATGGCATTACTGGTTACTCCACCAATCGCATCAATCGAACCTGCAAATTTATTGTAATTTCTCGCCCGCATGGAAGTCATATAAGCGGCATCACACTTGCCTTCACGCAACCTACGGTCAACCAAAGCTTCATCTTGAAATGGAATTAAAGTGATATCAGCTTGCCACTCTTTCGCTGCAAGCGCCCATTCTTCCATCAGTTTATAGGATTCACCTGACTTTCCTAATAAATCAAACACACACACATTTTGTCCCGCATGTGCTGTCCCTATAGCACAGCAAAATGCTGCGCCAATTATCCCCAATCTTTTTTTCATTTGACTTTCCTTAGTCTAGTTTTATTAGTAGCTCATTAATCAACCAAAATTTAAACTGTTTTTATTTTAGCCATATTTTTTTAAATGTGTTCTATCTTGTTCAATATTTTGAGAATTTCGGATGAATAGCGAAATTTAGAATGTCTTGATATATGTAATTATTAACAGCTACTCACTAAAATCCGGAAAGTTTTGTTTTCATCGGCAGTTCTCTTTAAAATACAGCATCCCTAACTCACCTCGATACAATAAGATGATTCAATTTGACCAAGTTTCTTTACGCCGCGGTGGACGTGTTCTATTTCAAAAAGCGTCTATGCAATTACACCCAGGTTGGAAGATTGGTCTAACTGGTGTAAATGGTGCAGGTAAGTCAACATTATTTGCTGCATTACTTGGAAGTTTAGGTGCCGATGAAGGTTCACTTACTCGTCCTACAGGCTGGACTGTAGCGCATATGGCTCAAGAAATAAAAGCCTTAGATATGCCTGCAATTGATTTTGTTCTTTCGGGTGATGAAGAATTTTGGGATATTCAAAATAAGCTTGCTCAACCAGATCAACTGACTGATTTTGAATTGGCTAAATTGCATGGCCGCTTTGATGAAATTCATGGTTATTCAGCGCCATCAAAAGCAGCCCAACTCATGGCTGGTCTTGGTTTTCTAGAAAATCAATTACGTTTAAACGTTGAGAGTTTCTCAGGTGGATGGCGTATGCGCTTAAATTTGGCGCGTACCCTTATGAGTCGTTCAGATTTATTATTACTAGATGAACCAACCAACCATTTAGACTTGGATGCAATTCTGTGGTTAGAAGATTGGCTTAAAGCCTATGAAGGTACACTCATCCTCATTTCACATGACCGCGACTTTTTAGATGCGATTACTGATCATATTCTTCACATCGAAAATCAGGAACTCACGCTTTACACCGGAAACTACTCTACATTTGAAACTACGCGTAGTGAACGTCTTGCCCAACAACAACAAGCTTTTGAGAAACAAGAAGAAACGCGCGCTCACCTACAAAAGTTTATTGACCGTTTTAAAGCAAAAGCGACTAAAGCTCGTCAGGCGCAGAGTCGCATTAAACAACTTGAGCGCATGCAGCAACTTGCACCTGCTCATGTAGATACGCCGTTTACGTTTAGTTTCCGTGAACCCACCAAAATGAGTTCTCCTTTGCTGACTTTAGACAATGCCAGCATTGGTTATGGTGATAAACAAATAGCCGAAAAAATCAGATTACAAATTACACCAACCTCACGTATTGGTTTACTTGGTATGAACGGCGCAGGTAAATCAACATTGATTAAGAGCTTAGTTGGTGATTTACCACTCTTAGCGGGTGAACGTAAAGCTTCCGAACTGCTTAACATTGGTTATTTTGCGCAGCACCAAATGGATGCTTTAGATGGGCATGCTACTCCAATGTTACAGCTTGCTCGTATAGCAGATAAAAAAATTAGTGAAGCCACCCTACGTTCTTTCTTAGGTAGTTTTGGCTTTAGTGGTGAACGCATGGATACGCCATGTGAAACCTTTTCTGGTGGAGAGCGCGCCCGTTTAGCCCTCGCACTCATTGTATGGCAGCGTCCAAACGTTTTAATTCTCGATGAACCGACGAACCATTTAGATCTAGATATGCGTCATTCACTGAGCATGGCATTACAAGACTTTGAGGGTGCTGTTGTACTGGTTTCCCACGAACGTCAACTCATTGCAAGTGTTTGTGACGAGCTTCTTTTAGTACACGGCGGTAAATGTACCGAATTCGAAGGTGATTTACAGGATTATGCAAAATGGCTACGTGAAGCACGTCAGCAACTTATCAATGCTCAAACTGCTGTGGCTCAAAATAATTCGTCCTCAACCACTGCTGCCGCCCCAGCTAAAGTTGATAAAGAAGCACAGCGTAAAGAAGCAGCTCGCCGTCGTGAACAAACTCGACCTATTCGTAAAAACATTGAAAAAGTTGAGTCTCAAATTGAGAAGCTTCAACCGCAGCTTGCCAAAATTGAAGAATCTCTAGCAGACACATCTCTATATGAGGCTGCACGTAAAGACGATTTACTCAAACTTATGAATGAACAGACTGAGCTGAAGGCTAAACTTGAGCAACACGAAGAGCAGCTTTTAGAACTCATGATGGAGTTAGAAGAAATGGAAGCTTCTTTTGATTAATCTGTTTTCTAAAATAAAAAAGCCGATTTCTTAATCGGCTTTTTTATTAATTAATAAGGGGTATAAAAAGCCCCTAATTCATTTAAATTGCTATTTACAGGTAAAGGCCAAACATTGCTTGATTGGCTATCTGCGATATATAGATCATAACCGCCTCGACTGCCTGTTTGTCCGGCAAGAGACACCACCATGTAACGCTGATCTAAAGGTGCTGGATCTGAAGTATCATAATTAATGCTGTTAAATGGCAAACGTGTGGTTTGTTTATTAGCTATATCATAGAGATAGATCTGATCATGGGCATTTGTTGAGCTATACCAACGCACATATAAAAACTGACTGCCTTGCCACCATACTGGATAATATGAGGCAATATTGGTCAGTTGTGTATCATAGGCACCCGACTGATCAATACTGAAAACTCTAGAATTATTTCCAGCACCTTTCGCATACAAGATTTGGGTGGTATTCACCATCGGATAAGGCATCGATTCTTCTATGTCCCAACCATTTTGAGTAACAGAAGTAATCGTCCGATCCGTCATTTTAACGATTTTTAAATCGCCATTTTGTTTAAAAATAATACGTTGGTTATCTATGAATTTTGGATCTTCGTCGCGTTTGTTATTTCCCTGAGTTAAGTTAATGGGTAACTCACTACTACCCACTTTCCAAGCATACACATCCCATGCATCGCCATAATGCTGCCCAGAGTTAACCCCCATAAAAGTTAACCATTTACCATCTGGGGAAAAATGGCCATTCATCATATGGTCGATTTTCCAATTTGTGCCCAGTAATGTAGTCTGCTGCGTTGTGAAGTTATAAAGATAAAGCTTACTGTCCCATGCGTCATAATCACTATAACGATGAAAAACTAATTTTCCATAAAAGGTCGGGACTGTAGCAGCATGCAATTGAAATACACTAGTGACAAAAACAATGCTACCCAATATGAGTTTATAAATCTTTTTCATAATTATATTGCCTATTGTTATTAGTAAGTACCGCCTAGAGAATATAACTTCCAATAGTTTAGGTATTAAACAAAATGCTTTTCTGGATACAAAAAAAGGGCTAATGATGATTAGCCCTTTCCCATAAAAAATCAATTATCTAAATTTTTTATGATTTTCATTTCGAATTTTGACTAAATTGATTGCTTCAGTTTTTGCTTGGTCTAATTGTCCTTGCTCAACTAATGCAGTTACTTTATCAATCTCAGTAACAAGCTGATCTAAACCAGCTTGGTACTCTTTTACCTGTACATTTCCTGAAGGTAAACCTTCGAGTTTATGCGGCAAATATTGCTTAGAAGAAACTGCTGCTTCACGCATTACAACAAGTTGTTGTTTCGCATTAGCAGCATCTTTCGCTTCAGCAAATGCTTTAGTGCTCTTAGCTAAAGTTTTCATATTTGTTTCTAAATCAGCTGCCCAAACAGCAGAGCTTCCTAAAAACGCACATGAGATTAACAGACTAGCTAATACTTTCTGACCCATCATCTTCTCTCCCTAGACTGATTTAGAATCGTGTTATCAATTAAGCATCAATATCCGCATTTAAAGCATTTTCTTCAATGAATGCACGACGTGGTTCCACATCATCACCCATCAAGCAAGAGAACATACGATCTGCTTCAATCGCATCATCAATAGTTACCTGCAACATATTACGGTTTTCAGGATCCATTGTCGTTTCCCAAAGCTGTTCAGCGTTCATCTCGCCAAGACCTTTATAGCGCTGAATCATCATACCGCGACGCGAATCTTGCAAAATATGCTGCCAAACTTGATGGAAGTTAGCTACCTGAATACGGCGATCACCTTTTTGTAAATAAGCACCATCTTCAAGCAAACTGAACCAACTCTTCGAGTTTTTCAGCAAACGTGCATACTCAGCTGAATTCAATAAAGCTGCATCAAGCAAATATGCATGTGGCAAGTTATGAACATATACTGTAATACGCGGCCAATAATGCGCAGATTTTTCACCTTGAGCATTTTCACGTTCAAATGACTCTAGTGTAATTTCTGGACGTAAACTTGGCTGTAACCTTGTAATGATAGCTTTTACTTGATCAGCCCATTGTTGTACATAAGCCTGATCATGATTTTGATCGCTCTTGAATGCTTCTACTTCAAGTAAAGCATCCAATAAGCTAGCTGGATAACGTAAAGTTAAGCGCTGTAAGCTCTTTTGTGAAACTTGATAGTCTTGAATTACTTTTGCAAGAGCTTCACCCGTAATAGCAGGCGCTTCAGCATTGGTATGCAAAGATAGCTCATCAATCGCATTTGAAATTAAATAAGTTTCCAATGCATCATTATCTTTGATGTATTGTTCCTGCTTACCTTTTTTCAATTTATACAAAGGTGGCTGCGCAATATAGATATGCCCACGCTCAACCAATTCTGGCATTTGACGGAAGAAGAACGTTAATAACAAGGTACGAATGTGCGAACCATCAACGTCGGCATCGGTCATGATAATGATTTTATGATAGCGTAGCTTATCGGGATTATATTCTTCACGGCCAATACCACAACCAAGCGCAGTAATTAAAGTACCTACTTCCTGACTAGAAATCATTTTGTCAAAGCGAGCACGTTCAACGTTTAGAATTTTACCTTTCAAAGGTAAAATAGCCTGCATTTTACGGTTACGGCCTTGCTTGGCACTACCACCTGCAGAATCACCCTCGACAAGATATAGTTCAGAAAGTGCTGGATCTTTTTCCTGACAATCTGCCAATTTACCTGGTAAACCAGCGATATCAAGCGCGCTTTTACGACGCGTCATTTCACGTGCTTTACGTGCAGCATCACGTGCACGTGCAGCATCAATAATTTTGCCTGCAATCGATTTTGCAGCTTGCGGGTTTTCAAGTAAGTAAGCAGAGAACTCTTTGTTCATTGCTTGCTCAACTGCTGGTTTTACTTCACTCGATACCAGTTTTTCTTTGGTTTGAGATGAGAACTTCGGATCAGGTACTTTTACCGAAATAATAGCAGTTAAACCTTCACGCGCGTCATCACCGGTTACATTAACTTTTTCTTTCTTGATAATATTTTCATTTTCAAGATATTGGTTAAGACCACGAGTCAACGCTGCACGGAAACCTGCTAAATGTGTACCACCATCTTTTTGAGGAATGTTATTGGTAAAACAACGAACGTTTTCTTGATAACTTTCGTTCCACTGCAAGGCTACTTCTACAACAATGCCGTTATCTGTATCCGCAGTAAAATGGAAAATCTCATTCAGATGAGTTTTACCTTCGTTAATATATTTTACAAACTCAGATAAGCCACCTTCGTAGTCATACACATGTTCAAGGTTAATTCGTTCATCACGTAAAACAATACGCACGCCCGCATTCAAGAATGAAAGCTCACGTAAACGACGCGCTAGAATTTCTACGTTAAAGATAGTTTGGCTAAAAGTTTCTGCACTTGGCCAAAAACGTACTGTTGTACCGCTTTTATCTGTTTCACCAATCACACGTAATGGATATTGTGGATCGCCGTGTTGATATTCTTGCTCATGCACTTGACCAGCGCGAGAAATCATTAAATGTAATTTACGCGAAAGTGCGTTTACTACAGAAACACCTACGCCGTGCAAACCACCTGAAACTTTATAGCTGTTGTCATCAAACTTACCACCTGCGTGCAGAATGGTAAGAATTACTTCAGCTGCAGAAACACCTTCTTCAGGGTGAATATCGGTTGGAATACCACGGCCATTATCAGAAACGCTTACTGACTCATCTTCATGAATAGTGACAATAATTTCATCACAATGCCCAGCTAAAGCTTCATCGATTGCGTTATCGACTACCTCGAATACCATATGGTGTAAACCGGTACCGTCGTCTGTATCCCCAATATACATACCCGGACGTTTACGAACTGCATCTAATCCACGTAATACTTTAATACTAGAGGAATCATAAGCCTTTTCATTGGTTTGTTCTGTTTGAGAGGCTGATTGAGACTCTGAACTCATGGTTTCTCCCTAGCAAATATAGGTTTATTCAAAGATGGTTAACATCAAAAAATTATGGTGAAGCAAGACTAACTTGACCGGATTCAACATTGAATAATTGATATGAAATAGACAGATCATGTAAGTGTTTTTTTACCGATGCATGATCTAAAGTTGTCATAAAAACCTGGCTACCAAGTTGGCTTAATCGTTCAATTAAACGTTGTTGTGCGGTTAAGTCTAATTCTGCTGTCAGATCATCTAATAATACCACAGTTTCCTTATTACTCGCATGTAACATTGCAATTTGTGACAGTTTTAAAGCAATAATCAGCAGTTTTTTCTGACCTCTTGATAAAACCACATCAGCATGTCCAAACGGGGTTTTTAAGCGTAAATCTGCACGATGAGGACCATATTCGGTATACCGTCTTTCGATATCTTTTTGGTGTTGATTTAGTAGGTCTTGCATGAGGCCCTGCTCTGTATGAAAACCTGGACTGTATTCCAGTTCAATTTCAAGATCAGGGAGTAATTGGCTCAAATCATTTTGAAAAAACACATTCCATTGTTCCACAATACCCAAGCGCTGAGAGTGCAAAATTTCACCATAATCACTCAGCATTTTGTTCCAAGGCTCTAAATCAGCCAACGACAAATTTCTTCGGGTTTTAAGTAGCGTATTTCGCTGTTTTAAAGCCCGCGAATAGTATTGCCATGCAAAATAAAATTCAGGTTCCACGTGGAACATCAGCCAATCTAAAAGTTGGCGTCGTGGTTTTGCACCATGGTCGATAATGTCGGTACTTTGTGGATCAAGATGCTGCAAAGGAAGCAATTTAGCAAGTTGGCCTTGGGTAGCTACGGTATCGCCATTGACCTTCATCAACTGCTCACCAGAGGCTAACTTTTGCATGCCAATTTTTTCAGTACTAGACTGTGCAAAGACAATCGCATCTTCGGCAGCATACTGAATATAGTTTTTAGGAATATGAGTGCGGAACGATCGTCCAGTTGCAAGCAAATGAATTGCTTCCAGAATTGAGGTTTTCCCTGAACCATTAGCGCCATAAAATATATTAAACGGTTGCAACCCTTGGAGTGCAACCGTTTTTAAATTACGCACACGTTCAATGTTTAAGCGCGTAAGATGCATATTAGATAGCCAGATTATACACGCATCGGCATAACTACATAAGTTTGATCAGTATGTGCTGGGTCTTGGACCAAAACAGACTGATTCGCTTCACTCATACTCATGTTTACGTCATCGCCATCAAGTACACCCAATACTTCAAGTAAATATTGCGCATTAAATGACATTTCAAGCGGTACGTTTTGATATTGGATAGCTAAATCTTCAATAGCCTCATCTTGCTCAGGATTATTCGCACGAAGCTGTAAAGAATCTTGATTAAAATTCAAGAAAACGCCACGCAATTTTTCATTACTCAAAATTGCAACACGTTGTAATGATTGCTTAAATACATCATGGCTAATTAATACATGTTTATCGCCACCACGTGGAATTACACGACGATAATCAGGGAATTTTCCATCGATCAATTTTGTTGTAAAACGAACAGTAATATCACCCTGCTCTTTGTCACGACTTGGCGTATTGATGGTTACATTTAACAACTCACGACCAATCAACAATGTTAATTGTTCATCTTCAATACTCAATAAGCGCTGTAATTCACCAACAGCTTTACGAGGTACAATAGCCTGAACCAATTGAGATGATGTAGAAGAAGCCGTAATTTCACAAAGTGCTAAACGGTGTCCATCTGTTGTTACTGCACGTAATTGATTTTCATCAATTTCCAATAAAGTACCTGTTAAATAGAAACGTACATCTTGTACAGCCATCGCAAAAGCAGTTTTTTCAAATAAACGCTTTAACTCACGTTGAGTTACCTGTACTTGAGTACCTTGACTATTTTCAGTCGTCAATAATGGATAATCTTCTGCTGGTAAAGTTCCTAATACGAAACGGCTATTACCAGATTTTAAGATACATCTTTGATCTTCAGTAATTTGTAAATCAATTAATGCAGCTGTAGGCAATGATTTACAAATTTCCATTAATTTACGCGCAGGGACTGTGGTTTCCCCTGCTTCAAGGCATGCCCCTTCTGTTAAAACAGTGCTCGCAACCAGTTCGACCTCTAAATCGGAACCAGTAATGGTGAGCGCCTGAGCATTAGTCTGAATTTTGACGTTTGAAAGAATATTCAATGTATGACGACGTTCTACCGCACCGACAACATGCGATAAAACATTGAGTAAACTTTCTTTAGCGATTTTCAAACGCACGATTCATTCCTCTAGCAACTTGGAGCAAATATTTCATTTTTTAGCTGTGTACTATGCTGCACTTACGTAGACTTTGCAACAATGTCTTATTATTTCATTAACTCTGAAGTAGACGCAGTAGATTTTTATAATCTTCGTCAAAAATTGGATCTTCTCCGCGCAGACTGGTTACTTTTTCACAAGCATGCATCACAGTACTGTGGTCGCGTCCACCAAAAGCCATTCCAATTTCTGGAAAACTATCACCGGTCAATTCACGAGCAAGTCCCATTGCTAACTGACGTGGTCGAGCATAAATTCGCGTACGTTTGGGCCCTACTAATTCTTTTAATGGAATACGGAAATATTCACTTACCACGCGCTGAATATTTTCTACACTAATCGTTCGTGCACGGATAGCCAACACATCTTTTAAAGACTCACGCACAACATCAAGATCGATTGGCGCACCTTTAAAACGAGAAATTGCAACGACTTTATTAAGTGCCCCTTCAAGTTCACGTACGTTAGCAACGACTTGTTGTGCAATAAATAGTGCACAATTTCGAGGTAAATCAACGCCGCTATTTTCGGCTTTCTTTAATAAAATTTCGATACGAGTTTCAATATCTGGTGGTTCAACACCTACTGAAAGTCCCCAAGAAAAACGGGAAACTAAACGCGGATCTAACTCTGTTAATTCTTTTGGATAACGGTCTGAAGTTAAAATAATTTGTTTAGATTCATCAAGTAAAGCATTAAATGTATAGAAGAACTCAACTAGACTCGCCTCTTTACCCGCTAAGAGATGAATATCATCGACCAACAATAAATCCAAAGAACGGCAGTTCTTCTTAAATTCTTCTACTTTGCCTTTTTGTAAAGAACTCACAAAATCCTGAACAAAACTCTCGGAAGTCATATACATCACACGAGCATTTGGTTTGGCTTGTAATAAAGCATTACCCACTGCTTGCATTAAGTGCGTCTTACCTAATCCTGTAGGACCGTATAAAAACAAAGGGTTATGCTGTGAAGCACCTAATTGAGTTAATACTTTTCTACATGTTTCAGCAGCCATCTGGTTCGAACGCCCTTCAACAAATAAAGAAAAAGTAAACTGAGGATTCAGTAGTTTCTTTTTCGATGTTTTCGGATTGACGACACTATTCGCATGTGGGCTAGAAACAGACTCAGGCTCTTTTTTTACTTTAATACTTTGTGGTGGCGCAGTTTGCAAAGCAGCTGTAGTGGTTGCTGGTTGTTCGCTCGATGACAAAATACTCCCAGGACGAGAATCAACTAAAATCTCAACCTGACGGACACGCCCTTCTGACAACTGCTCAGCCAATATAGAAATTAATTCTAAATGATTCTCTTGAATGTAACGCGTCCAATAAGGGTTAGGAGCATAGAGACGTAGTATCCCTTCTACTTCTTCAGCAACTAATGGGCGAATCCACATCGCAAAGACGTTATCAGAGAGCTCTTGTCGCAAGCGAGTTAAGCAGTCTGTCCAAAGCATGTGTATCCCCTATTTTTGCGTTTTTAAATTCAAACAATCTAAAGATTCACCCTTCCATATGAGAAGGGGTCGCCATTCTAACCAAGTTATCCACATCTGTCATGACGAATTCGAGTGATTTTGTCTAAAAAGAAAACTCTTGTGAATAAATTTAAATTCAAAACCACTTGTGTATAACTTTTTGCACAACCTGTGGATAAATTATCACACAAACTTATCCACAATCCATAAATATAATAAAAACAGAGTTATCAACAACCCAAACATATGTTTTTTAAATTTAAAAGTGCGAAATCCACAGAAAAAACCACTCCTAATAAGAA